>NZ_JWMA01000035.1 GCF_000812465.1 Cupriavidus sp. IDO
TCACTCTCCCACCATGCCTGCTGGCTACTCGTTGACGGTTAGCGAGAGGCCGGGGCGCGTTCATTCCATCTTTTGGACGGCGCCCAAAAGTAGGCAAAGGGCGCCTTCTTGCCCGCCGGGCGGGAGTCTTATCGTAGTCTGCCTGCGTTTTTGTACGGGTATGGGCTTCAGGGCATAGCTACGATGCCTGCCGCGTTGTGACGAGACGGCGCGAGGCATTGACAGGCCGTCCTCCCGACCTCGAAAGACGGCGGGGCGACAACTATCCTGACATGGAGGGCTCGGACAAAAGTGACTCGCCCGACAGGGCGAAACGGTGCCGTCGAACCATCGACAGCGTCAAGCCGCAGCCACTACCCCCGGGGCCCGTCAGCAACAGCCCCCTGCAAAATCCCAGCCCCACAAATCGGCGAAGAACCATAAAAATGGCATGCCGGCGGTCTTGTTGTTAACAGTCGGTCACGGATTGCGGTTACAGCAGAAATTTCACAATGGCCGATCCAGTCACCGCGCAGCGCTTCGAAACGGTTGTCAACGACGCCGGCCTGTTCCGCTCCAGTGCGCTCGATTAGAACGAGTCCGTTGTTTGAGCGGAGCGGCCGCTTGAATGGCTGTCTGAGCGCGAAGGCGCACGGCTGAAGATGGCCGAACTCGGCCTTCAGCCCTTCTACCTTCAAGGAATCACGCAGATCGGCGGTGAACCTTTTTAAGTAGCTCGTCAATTAACAGGCGAGCCATTTTTGCGGGCCTATTCCGGTTGTGCGGGATCGGAGCGCGAGGGCCGGGCAAGCCGATATTTCTCCCAGAGCGCTTGCATGATGGATGCCGATGGCGGCGTGGAATCGAATCCCGCAACGTTTTCAAAGACACCTAGTATGCGATCCCTGAACGAAGCAAGATCTGTCGGCGCGTTCGGTGAGGCGAGCGCGATATCGACAATGGTATGCAGCTGCTCGCTCGATAAGGCTGCAATAGCAGACCACAGCTCGTCAGGCGGGGAGTGGGGCCGGCTGGCTTGGCAGTGCATCTTCATAGCTACGCTGGTACGACGACGAGAACGTCGCCAGGGCACGCAAGGCTGCTTCCGGGTCGTGCCCGGGCTTGACCGCGAAACTGTTGAAGCCGCAACGGGCCAGGTAGTGCATGGTATCGATCATCACATCGCCCACTGCGCGCAGCTCACCGGACCAGCCAAGCTGGTGACGCAGCAGTTGTGCAAGGGAATAGCCACGGCCGTCGGTGTAGACCGGGAAGTCGATGGCAATCATCGCGATGCCGGTCGGATCAATGACCGTCGCACCGGGCTCCAGCAAAGACTGCGGCTCGGCATCCGGCGACAGGTATATCGCGACCGGATGCCGCCGAAGGCGGTACCGGCCGCGGCAGGCTAGCCAGTTTTCAAGTGTTACAAGGTAGCCGGGCTCGTCAGAGGGGCAGGCATCGTCCGAGGCGTGCGCGTCCCAGATGTGCGCACGCCAGTTGTCCGCGAGCAAGCGCCCGCCACGGATCACATTGCGCCGGATCTGCCCGGCGGCATGGTCATGCTCAGGCATTCACTGTCTCCTGGCGCCCTCGCCGCGCGCCGGTATTGGCGTCCGGGTACACAGCACGTTGAAATGGTTCGATGCCGATGCGCCCGACCACGTCGACAAAGCGCTCGGCTTCGCTGTCCCGATGCGACAGATAGGTTTCGATCAGCCGCTCCACCACGTCCGGAACCTGCTCCTGGGCAAAGGACGGCCCGATGATGCGCCCGATGGCCGCGCCGCCGGCCGCTACACCATCAGTGCTGCGCTGGCCGTCGGCGCCGTTCTGCCGGCCGCCGATGGTGATCTGGTACCAGGCCTCGCCGGCCTTGTCGACGCCGAGGATGCCGATGTGGCCGATATGGTGGTGCCCGCAGGAGTTGATGCAGCCGGAGATATTCAGGTCCAGTTCGCCGATGTCGTGCACATGGTCGAGATCGTCGAAGCGCTCCTGGATCGCCTGGGCCAGCGGAATCGAGACGGCATTGGCCAGCGAGCAGAAGTCGCCCCCGGGGCAGGCGATGATGTTGGTGATCAGGCCCACGTTCGGCGTGGCCAGCCCGGCGGCATCCAGCTCCCGCCACAAGGCGTGCAGGCGGCTGCGGCGGACGTCGGCAAGGATCAGGTTTTGCTCGTGCGACACACGCAGCTCGCCAAAGCCGTGGCGCTCGGCGAGATCGGCCATGACCTCCATCTGTTCGGCGGTGATGTCGCCGGGCGCCTGCCCGGTGGTTTTCAGTGACGCCGTGACGGCCGCGTAGCCAGGCACCCGGTGCCCGTGCACGTTGCTCTTCAGCCAGAGGCGGAAGGCGCGGTCAGTCTTCGCCAGTTCGGCTGACTCGTCCGGCTCGTCCGCGGCAGTGGGGTCATACGGCGGGATCGTGAAGCGCTCGGTGATGGACGCGACGAAGCCTTCAGATACGGTGTCCGGGCCCCCGCGGATGCGTTTCCACTGTTCTTCCACCTGGGCCCGGAAGACCTCGGGGGTCAGGTCTTTCACCAGGATCTTGATGCGTGCCTTGTACTTGTTGTCGCGGCGGCCGTGCAGGTTGTAGACACGCAGCGTGGCCTGCAGGTAGGTCAGCAGGTCCCGCCACGGCACGAAGGGATTGATCAGCTTGCCCACGATCGGCGTGCGGCCCATGCCCCCACCGACCCAGACCTTGAAGCCGGTCTGCCCGTCCTGTTCCACGGCCTGCAGCCCGATGTCATGGACCCCGACCGCTGCCCTGTCCGTCTTCGCGCCGCTGATGGCGATCTTGAACTTGCGCGGCAGGAAGGCGAACTCCGGATGCAGCATCGACCATTGCCTGACAATCTCGCACCACACCAGCGGGTTCACCAGTTCGTCGGGCGCAATGCCGGCAAAGTGGTCGGTGGTGGTATTGCGGATGCAGTTGCCGCTGGTCTGGATCGCGTGCATCTGCACCGTGGCCAGCTCCGCGAGAATGGCGGGAGCATCTTCGAGCCGCGGCCAGTTGAACTGCAGGTTCTGGCGCGTGCTGAAATGCCCGTAGCCTCGGTCCCAGCGGCGCGCGATCTCGGCGAGCTTGCGCAACTGCCGCGACGCCAGCATGCCGTAGGGAATCGCCACGCGCAGCATGGGCGCATGGCGCTGGATATAGAGGCCGTTCTGCAGCCGCAGCACGCGGAACTCTTCCTCGCTGAGTTCGCCGGTCAGGAAACGGCGCGTCTGGTCGGCGAACTGTACGACCCGTTCGTCGACCAGCTGCTGGTCAATGGCGTCATAGACATACATGGTGGAAAACCTCCTTGCGCGCGAGCGCTAGTCTTTGGCCCGGGCCCGTTCGATGGACATATCGGTCGGCATCATGTTGATATTGGCGTTGTGCATCACCCAAAGCGAGCCGGCCACGACGATGACGATCAGGAAGCCGGTACAGGCAAAGATGGCGGTGTTGCCGCGCTGGCCGGGACCGGTGCCGAGATGCAGGAAGTACACCAGCTGCACCAGCAGTTGTGCGACGCAAAGGCCGACGACCAGCGCGATCGCGACGTGCGTCTGCAGCGACCCGGTCATCACCGCCGCAAAGGACCCAATGGTGAGTGCTACCGACAGCAGCAGGCCGATGGTGTAGCTGCGCACGCTGCCATGCACGGCTGGCTCGTGCGCATGGACGGAATGGAGATGGGACGGCTTCATGCGAACTCCCGCAGATAGACGAAGGTAAAGACGCAGATCCAGACCAGGTCCAGGAAGTGCCAGAACAGGCTCAGGCAGGCAAGGCGGCGGCGCACGATATCGTCGAGCCCGAAATGCCGGATCTGGTGGATCATTACCGCAAGCCACAGCAGGCCCGACGTGACATGCAGTCCGTGCGTGCCGACCAGCGTGAAGAAGGCCGACAGGTAAGCGCTGACGCCGGGGCCCGCGCCCTCATGCAGCAGATGCGCGAACTCGTAGACTTCCATGGCGATGAACAGCGCGCCGAGCACGAAGGTAACCATCAGCCAGCGGATCATCCGCGGCGCGGCATTGGCGTCCTGCCTGAGCATGGCCAGGCCGAAGGTGTAGCTGCTGAGCAGCAGCACCATGGTCTCGGCGAACACGAACGGCAGCTCGAACAGTTGCCGGCCGCCGGGGCCGCCGGCGGTGTTCCCGGACAGTACGCCGAAGGTGGCGAACAGCACCGCGAAGATCAGGCAGTCGCTCATCAGGTAGAGCCAGAACCCCAGCGGGGTGTGCGAGCCGGCTTCGTGATGGTGGTGCGCCGCGTCGTGTGTTGCGTCGCGTGTTGTCTCGGGCGTGGGGGGGTGCAGGATAGGGGAGAGCGTCGGGTTCATGGGTCAGGCAGCTTCTTGCAGTTGTGCGTAGCGCGCGCGTTCGATCCGCTCGACTTCGGCGGCCGGGACGTAGTAGTCCACGTCGCGGTCATAGCTGCGCATGATGAAGGTCGCGATGGCGCCGACCAGCCCGGCGACGGCGACCAGCCACATGTGCCAGACCAGCGCGAAGCAGAGCAACAGGCCGAACGCCGACACGATGAAGCCTGCCGAGGTGTTGCGCGGCATGTGGATGTCCTCGTAACGCGCCGGCTGGCGCCAGGCGCGGCCTGCCTCCTTGTCGTCCCAGTGCTGTTCCAGCGATGTGATCTGCGGCACATGGGCGAAGTTGTAGAAGGGCGCGGGCGAGGCCGTCGACCACTCCAGGCTGCGGCCATCCCATGGGTCGCCGGTCAGATCCTGGTTCTGCTTGCGGTCGCGGATACTGACCGCGAACTGCACCATCATCGCCAGGATGCCGGCGCCGATGACGAAGGCACCCACCAGCGCCACCACCAGGTAGGGATGCCAGTCGACGTTGGCATAGTGGTTCATCCGGCGGGTCATGCCCTTGAAGCCGAGCACGTAGAGCGGCATGAAGGCCAGGAAGAAGCCGGTCAGCCAGCACCAGAACGAGACCTTGCCCCAGAACTCGTTCAGCCTGAAGCCGAACACCTTCGGGAACCAGAAGCTGATCGCGGCCAGGCAGCCGAATAGCACGCCGCCGATGATCACGTTGTGGAAGTGCGCGACCAGGAACAGGCTGTTGTGCAGCACGAAGTCGGCCCCGGGGATGGCTAGCAGCACGCCGGTCATGCCGCCGACCGCGAACGTCACCATAAAGCCGATGGTCCACATGGTCGAGGTATGGAAGCGGATCCGGCCCCGGTACATGGTGAACAGCCAGTTGAACAGCTTGACACCCGTGGGGATCGAGATGATCGAGGTCATGATGCCGAAGAAGGCATTGACGTTCGCGCCCGAACCCATGGTGAAGAAGTGGTGCAGCCAGACGAAGAACGACAGCACGCCGATCGACGAGGTGGCGTACACCATCGACTTGTAGCCGAACAGGGGCTTGCGCGAGAACGTGGCGATGATCTCGGAAAAGGCGCCGAACGCCGGCAGGATCAGCACGTAGACCTCCGGGTGGCCCCAGACCCAGATCAGGTTCACGTACATCATGGCGTTGCCGCCGAGCTCATTGGTAAAGAAATGCATGCCGAGGTAGCGGTCGGCGGTGAGCAGGGCGAGGGTGGCGGTCAGTACCGGGAAGATCGCCACGATCAGGATGTTGGTGATCAGCGCAGTCCAGGTGAAGACCGGCATCTTCATCATGTTCATGCCCGGCGCGCGCATGCGCAGGATCGTGACGATGAAATTGATGCCCGTCAGCGTGGTGCCAAGCCCGGATATCTGCAGTGACCAGATGTAGTAGTCAACGCCTGGTGTCGGGCTGTAGCCGAGTCCGGACAACGGCGGGTAGGCCACCCAGCCGGTGGCCGCGAAGTCGCCGACGAACATCGACAGCATCACCAGCACCGCGCCCATTGCCGACATCCAGAAGCTCAGCGAATTGACGAACGGGAAGGCGACGTCGCGCGCGCCGATCTGCAGCGGCACGATCACGTTCATCAGGCCGAGCACCAGTGGCGTGGCCACGAAGAAGATCATGATCACGCCGTGGGCCGTGAAGATCTGGTCGTAATGGTGCGGCGGCAGGTAGCCCGCGGCATCCCCGTAAGCGATTGCCTGCTGCACGCGCATCATGATGGCGTCGGCAAAGCCGCGCAGCAGCATCACCAGCGCCAGGATGATGTACATCACGCCGACCTTCTTGTGGTCGACCGAGCAGATCCAGTCGTTCCACAGGGTCTTCCACTTGCCGTAGTACGTGATGGCGCCCATCAGTGCGGCGCCCAGCACGATCACGACGGCCAGCGTCCCCATGATGATCGGCTCATGGAGGGGAATGGCGTCCAGGTTGAGTTTTCCAAGCATGTTATTGCTCCATGCGGCCAGCGGGCGCCGACGGGACGCGCTGGAAGGCCTGCAGAGATTCGGGTGTGTCCGCGCGGCAGATCTGGCCGTTTGCCAGCATGTACTTGTCGACGACCTGGTCGAACAGCTTCGGTGCGACGGAGGCGTACAGCGTGGCGGGGTCCTTGCTGCTCGGCAGCTCCAGGGTGCGGTAGGTCTTCAGGTCGAGCGCCTGGGATGATGCGCGCGCAGCCTGGATCCAGGCATCGAACTCTTCGCGCGAGGTCGCCAGCGTCTTGAAGTGCATGTCCGAGAAGCCCGGACCGCTGTAGGCGGCCGACTGCCCGAGATAGACGCCGGGCGTGTCGGCGACCAGGTGCAGGCGTGTCTGCATGCCCGCCATGGCGTAGACCATGCTGCCCAGTTGCGGAATGAAGAACGAGTTCATCATCGATTCCGCGGTCAGCCGGAAGTTGATCGGCGTGCCGACGGGGATCGCAAGCTGGTTCAGCGATGCAACGCCGTATTCCGGATAGATGAACAGCCATTTCCAGTTCAGGGCGATCACATCGACCTGGACCGGCTTGACCTGCGACTGCAGCGGCCGATAAGGATCGAGCTTGTGCGTCGAGTCCCAGATCAGCACAGCCAGGCAGGCCACGATCACGCAGGGGATGCCCCACACCACGATCTCGATTTTGGTGGAGTGCGCCCACTTCGGGGCGTAGGTGGCCTGGGTATTGGTCTCGCGATAGCGCCAGGCGAACCACAGCGTCAGGACAATCACCGGAATGACGACCATCAGCATGACGAACAGCGAGATCAGGATCAGCGATTTCTCCTGTTCGCCGACGCTGCCCTTTGGGGCAAGCAGCTCGAGGTTACAGCCGCTGAGCAGTGCACTGCCGACCGCGGCCAGGACAAGCGCGGCGAAGCGTGGGGAAATCCGGGGGGACGGGCCATGTCGATTCTTGTCTGCCGGCCCGGCGATAGGTTTGAGCATTTCGGACACCTTGGTTGCGCATCACCGAGGTATCCGTTGCCCCTTTCCTCCGGCGCCCGCGCCTTGCCGCGTCAGCGATGCCTGCCTGTGCCACAGTGTTTTGCTCGTCACACCGGCGTGAGGGTTGTATGGATTCCCGTGATGTTGTCTGGCATGCTAGCGGAAGACAAAACCCATACATCGAGGAACTTTTCTCTCGTGAAAGCCATGCAAGCAGCCAACATCGACGCAAAATGGGATCTGAGGATCACGCGCAGGGGCGGCGCACGGTACCTGCAGATCGTGGATTTCATCGAGCGGGCAATCGGTGAGGGCCGTCTCGTTGCCGGAGACCGCGTGCCGCCGCAACGCAGCCTCGCCAGGTCGCTGGGCGTGGATCTCACGACCGTGACGCGCGCCTACACCGAGGCCAAGCGCAGGCAGCTGATCGACGCCAGGGGCGCGCTTGGCACCTTTATCGCCGCCCCGCGCGCCGAGCTGGCCCGGGTGGTAGACATGAGCATGAACGTGCCGCCGCCGCCGGCGGGGCTGGACTTCCAGGACCTGCTGCGGCGCGGCCTGTCGCAGGTCTTGTTGCGCAGTGACCCGCATCTGCTGATGACATACCAACTGGGCGGGGGCAGCGCATCCGACCGGGCGGCCGGTGCAATCTGGCTGGCACAGGTATTCGGTCACGTCGATACCGCGCGACTCGTGGTCTGCCCCGGCGCGCAGGCGGCACTGGCAGCGCTGATCCTGACCAGGACGCGTCCCGGCGATGCAATCGTTACCGAGCCGCTGGCCTACCCCGGCATTCGTGCCGCGGCGGCCCGGCTCGGGCGGCGCGTTGTCGTCGCGAGGTGCGACGGCGACGGGATGCTGCCGGATGCGCTCGCAGCGGCCAGCGCTGACGGTGCGACGCTGGCCTACCTGAACCCGACGGCGCAAAACCCGACCACGCATACCATGCCCGCCTCGCGCAGGGCGGAAATTGGCCGTGTCGCCGATCAATGTGGCGTCACCTTGCTGGAAGACGACCCCTACTGGCTGCTGACACCGGGTGCGCCACCACCACTGGCTGCCTTTGCGCCGGCACGGACGTACTACATATCGACGCTGTCCAAGACGCTGAGCCCGGGATTGCGCACGGCCTACGTCCTGTTGCCCGAAGGCAGGTCAGGCGACGACCTGCTCGCCGCGCTGCGCGCCTTCACCTTGATGGCGGCGCCGATGACGGCAGCGCTGGCCACGCAATGGATACATGACGGCTCCGCGACCCAGCTGCTCGACGGTATCCGCACCGAGGCCTTCGCCCGATGCGAACTGGCCAACAGGTGGTTGAGCGGGATCGGACAACCGCCCCCAGGCGCGATCCATGCATGGCACCGCCTGCCGGAACACTGGTCCACGCACCAACTGACCCAGGCGGCGCTGGCGGAGGACCTGCGGGTCACACCTTCTGATGCATTCTGGGATGGCGCCAACCCGCCGAATGCCATCCGCATCTCGCTTGGCGGCGTCCGGGATCGGGCGCAGTTGTCGCAGGCCTTGCGCAAACTGGCGGCATTGCTGGAGCGCAGGCCGGCGCCGGGGCCGGAGCTGGTCGTATAGGTGCCAATGCTGGCGCAGCGCTGGCCAGCGCCAGGATTCGCATGCCACGTTGCGGGTTGCGTATTTCACAGATGAAATGTTGGATTTCAATTGTGAAATTACACTGGCTGACTCACTTGAAAATCTCTCGTTAAATCAAAGGGATACACGATCGAGTCCGAGTGGCCCACTTCTTGCGCAAGGAAGATCGAGCGGGCACGCCCCTGGTTGTGCCTGCAAATTTGCCGTCGCCTGGCTGTCGCGTTGCGTGGAAGGGCTGGCGCCCTTAATCTTGAAGAGGAATGCACCGCGATGTACTACGGAAGACACGGAGCCGGCGCGGACAGCCGCGAGCTTGCCGGCGATGACAGCAAGCCGCGTGCTGGACAGAAGCGAGGCGAGCATTGCGACAGCAATGAGCAGTCGCCAGGGCGAACAAACTGGGCCTGGGCGGCTACGACAGGGCACTACGACTGGATGGATTCGCACACCCCGTTTGCTCACTACGACTAGCAACCCGGCGAAGTCTCAATCCTTCTCCTGCTCTCCGATCCATTGACCACGCCGTGCCGTTGCGCACGGCTGGTTCATTTCTCTTGCGCGCCCCATGGACTACACCCCGATCAAATCCCTGCTGATTGCCAACCGTTCCGAGATCTCGATCCGCGTGATGCGTGCGGCGGCCGAGATGAATGTTCGCACCGTGGCGATCTATTCGAAGGAAGACCGCCTCGCGCTCCATCGCTTCAAGGCAGACGAGAGCTACCTGGTCGGCGAGGGCAAGAAGCCGCTGGCGGCTTATCTCGACATCGACGACATCCTGCGTATTGCCAGGCAGGCGAAGGTCGATGCGATCCATCCGGGCTATGGCTTCCTCTCTGAAAACCCGGACTTCGCGCAGGCGGTGATCGATGCGGGGATTCGCTGGATCGGCCCGTCGCCCGAGGTCATGCGCAAGCTTGGCAACAAGGTGGCGGCGCGCAACGCGGCGATCGCCGCGGGCGTGCCGGTGATGCCGGCAACCGATCCGTTGCCCCATGACCTGGAGGCGTGCAAACAACTGGCCGCCGGCATTGGCTATCCGCTGATGCTCAAGGCGAGCTGGGGCGGTGGCGGACGCGGCATGCGGGTCCTAGAAAGCGAGCAGGACCTCGAGGGCGCGCTCGCCGCGGCACGGCGCGAGGCGCTGGCCGCGTTCGGCAACGATGAGGTGTATGTCGAAAAGCTGGTGCGCAACGCGCGCCATGTCGAGGTGCAGGCGCTCGGCGACACGCATGGCAACCTCGTGCATCTCTACGAGCGGGACTGCACCGTGCAGCGGCGCAACCAGAAGGTTGTCGAGCGGGCGCCCGCCCCATACCTCGACGATGCCGGCCGCGCCGCGCTGTGCGAGTCGGCACTGCGGCTTATGCGCGCGGTCGGATACACGCACGCCGGCACGGTCGAATTCCTGATGGATGCCGACTCTGGCCAGTTCTACTTCATTGAGGTCAATCCGCGCATCCAGGTCGAGCATACGGTCACGGAGATGGTCACCGGGATCGATATCGTCAAGGCGCAGATCCGCATCACCGAGGGTGGCCATATCGGCATGACCGAGAACACCCGCGATGAGAACGGCGACATCATCGTGCGCGCCGCGGGCGTTCCGGCCCAGGCGGAGATTGCGTTGAACGGGCATGCGCTGCAATGCCGGATCACGACCGAGGACCCGGAGAACGGCTTCCTGCCGGACTATGGACGGCTCACCGCCTACCGCAGCGCGGCGGGCTTCGGCGTGCGCCTGGATGCCGGCACCGCTTACGGCGGCGCGGTGATCACCCCTTACTACGATTCGCTGCTGGTCAAGGTCACGACCTGGGCGCCGACCGCGCCCGAGTCGATCCGGCGCATGGACCGCGCGCTGCGCGAGTTCCGCATCCGCGGCGTTGCGTCCAACCTGCAGTTCCTCGAGAACGTCATCAACCATCCCGCGTTCAAGTCCGGCGACGTCACCACGCGCTTTATCGACCTGACGCCGGAACTGCTGGCGTTCACCAGGCGCCTGGACCGCGCCACCAAGCTGCTGCGCTATCTGGGCGAGGTCAGCGTCAACGGGCACCCGGAGATGAGCGGCCGCACGCTGCCATCGCTGCCGCTGCCCACGCCGGTGCTGCCCGCCTTCGACACCAGCGGTGCGCTGCCCTACGGTACGCGCGACCGGCTGCGCGAGCTCGGCGCGGAGAAGTTCTCGCAGTGGATGCTGGACCAGAAGCAAGTGCTGCTGACCGACACCACCATGCGCGACGCGCACCAGTCGCTGTTCGCCACGCGCATGCGCACTGCGGACATGCTGCCGATCGCGCCGTTCTACGCGCGCGAGCTGTCGCAGCTGTTCTCGCTGGAATGCTGGGGCGGCGCCACCTTCGACGTGGCGCTGCGCTTCCTCAAGGAAGATCCGTGGCAACGCCTTGAGCAGTTGCGCGAGCGCGTGCCCAATGTGCTGTTCCAGATGCTGCTGCGCGGTTCGAACGCTGTCGGCTACACGAATTACGCGGACAACGTGGTGCGATTCTTCGTGCGCCAGGCCGCCAGCGCCGGGGTGGACGTGTTCCGCGTGTTCGATTCGCTCAACTGGGTGCGCAATATGCGTGTGGCGATCGACGCCGTATGCGAAAGCGGTGCGCTGTGCGAAGGCGCGATCTGCTATACGGGCGATCTCTTCGACCCGGCGCGCGCCAAGTACGACCTGAAGTACTACGTCGGTATCGCCCGCGAACTGCAGCGTGCCGGCGTGCACGTGCTGGGCATCAAGGACATGGCTGGCATCTGCCGTCCGCAGGCGGCGGCTGCACTGGTCAGGACGCTCAAGGAAGAAACCGGGCTGCCCGTGCATTTCCATACGCACGATACCAGCGGCATCTCGGCCGCTTCCGCGCTGGCTGCCATCGAGGCCGGCTGCGATGCCGTGGACGGCGCGCTCGATGCCATGAGCGGGCTCACCTCGCAGCCTAACCTGTCGAGCATCGCCGCGGCCCTCGCGGGCAGCGAACGCGATCCCGGACTCAGCCTGGAGCGCCTGCATGAGGCGTCGATGTACTGGGAAGGGGTGCGTCGCTACTACGCGCCGTTCGAATCCGAAATCCGCGCTGGCACGGCCGACGTGTACCGTCACGAGATGCCGGGCGGCCAGTACACCAACCTGCGCGAGCAGGCCCGCTCGCTCGGGATCGAGCATCGCTGGACCGAGGTGTCGCGCGCCTACGCCGATGTCAACCACTTGTTCGGCGACATCGTCAAGGTGACGCCCACGTCCAAGGTGGTGGGGGACATGGCATTGATGATGGTGGCCAACGACCTGACCGCCGCCGATGTGTCCGATCCGGCCAAGGAAATCGCGTTTCCTGAATCGGTGGTCTCGTTGTTCAAGGGCGAACTGGGCTTCCCGCCTGACGGCTTCCCCGCGGAACTGTCGCGCAAGGTGCTCCGGGGCGAGCCGCCTGTGCCTTACCGGCCGGGGGACCAGATCCCGGCAGTCGATCTCGATGCGGCGCGCGCCGCGGGCGAAGCGGCCTGCGAGCAGGCGCTCGACGACCGGCAGCTGGCTTCCTACCTGATGTATCCGAAGCAGGCCAGCGACTACCACGCGCATGTGCGCGTCTATAGCGACACGTCGGTGCTGCCCACGCCGGCATTCCTGTATGGCCCACAGCCGCAGGAAGAAGTGGCCATCGACATCGCGGCGGGCAAGACCCTGCTGGTTTCCCTGCAAGGCACGCACCCGGATGCCGAAGAAGGCGTCATCAAGGTCCAGTTCGAACTGAACGGACAATCGCGCACAACGCTGGTCGAGCAGCGCAGTACCACGCATGCGAGCGTAGCGCGCAGCAGCCGTCCGGTCGCCGAGCCCGGCAATCCGCTGCATATCGCCGCACCCATGCCGGGCTCGATCGTGACGGTCGCGGTCCAGCCGGGGCAGCGCGTGGCAGCGGGTACGACGCTGATGGCGCTGGAGGCGATGAAGATGGAAACCCATATCGCGGCGGAGCGCGACTGCGAAATCGCCGCGGTGCACGTGAAACAGGGTGACCGTGTGGCCGCGAAGGATCTGCTGATCGAGTTGAAGCCTGCGGATTGATATCTGACCCGACGCAACTCAGGGCGGTAACAGCGCGGCGCGGGCAGCGGCCAGAACCTCGCGACTCAAACCATCGAGCAGTCCTGATGCCGCGCGTGCGTGTTGCCAGTGAAGCGGTACATCCAGCGGGGTATCTGGCACCAGCTCGACGAGCGAGCCATCCTCAAGATGCGGAGCGATCAGTGACTGCGGATGCAGGCCCCAGCCCATGCCTGCCACGGCTGCGGTCACAAAAGCCTGTGGCGAAGGCAAGGTGTGCCGGGGAAGCTCCACGTGCCGATGGCACAAGCGCCGCGCCCAGCGCGCTTGCAACTCATCTTTGGTGTTGAACACCAGGCTGGGTGCCTTCGCCAGGCTGCCAGCGCCCACGCCGTTGGCGAAATAGCGTTGCACGAATGCGGGGCTGGCGGCGGCCAGGTAACGCATGGCGCCCAACGGGCGGCTGTTGCAACCTGCGGCAGGACGGACCGTGGCCGTTACGGCAGCCAGCACCGCACCGCTGCGCAACCACTCGGCGGTGTGTTCATGGTCGTCCACAGCCACCTCCATCAACACCGGACTTTCCGCAGCGAAGGCGGCGATGGCCGGGGCGGCCCAGGTGGCCAGGCTGTCGGCATTCACCGCGATGGGCAGCGCTACCCGTGCAATGCCATCCGGGGCAAGCGCCGGCAGTGCGCCTTGCAACTCCTGCTCGAGCAGCCGCACACGGTCGATGTGTTGGCACAGCCGGCGCCCCGTCTCCGTGGCCCGGCAGGGCTGATCGCGCACCACCAGCGCGCAGCCTGTGCGCTCCTCCAGCAGCCGGATGCGCTGCGAAATCGCCGATGGCGTCACATGGAGTGCGCGAGCTGCACGCTCGAAGCTGCCCTCCCGAACGACGGCAGTCAATGCCGATAGGGCGGAGTAGTCCAGCATAAGTAAGTTAAGTTCAGCTAAACGGAATGAAGGAAAGATAGTTTGTCTTCATCCTCGGGTGCGGGCAAGCTCGATGCATGGATACCTCTCTTGCCACCGCTTCGCTTTCCATCACCATTGCGCTCCAGGGCCTGGCCCTGAGCCTTGGGCTTATCGTGGCCATCGGCGCACAGAATGCTTTCGTACTGCGCCAGGGACTGCGCCGCGAGCATGTGGGCAGCGTGGTGCTGTTCTGCGCCATGGCGGACGCCTTGCTGATTGCCGCGGGCGTCATGGGCATGGCCCAGGCCTTGGGGGAGCGGCCCGGCCTGGCTCGTGCACTCGCGCTGGCGGGTGCCGTCTTCCTGGCGGTATATGGATGGCAGGCGCTGCGACGCGCGCGGCATTCGCAGCAACTGAAAGCGACCGAGGGTGGGGCCGGTCTCAGCCGGGCAGCGGCATTGGCGCAGGCGGCGGCCTTCACGCTGCTCAACCCCCATGTCTACCTGGATACGGTACTGCTGGTGGGCAGCATCGGTGCCCAGCAACCAGCAGCGCTACGGGGCTGGTTCGTGGCGGGTGCAAGCTCTGCCAGCCTGCTCTGGTTTGGGCTTCTCGGGTTTGGCGCACGCTGGCTGGCGCCCTGGTTCGCCCGGCCGAGGGCCTGGCAGGTGCTGGACGGGCTGATCGGCATGACCATGTTCGCGCTGTCCGCCCTGCTGCTGCGTCACGTACTCAACAATTAGTGGAGCGAAGCTCGGAGCGCTGTTCAAGCTTCCCGCAAAGTCAGAAGTCGCACGCTCTCAGGTCTCGTTTCCCCGAGCGCCACGGCGTTCGGAAAGAGTGGGAGGCACAGGCGGGTCAGTACATTGCCCGGTGGCATCTCCACGGCGAGCCGCATGTCGCAGGCTCGCGCCAGCTGCATGGTCTCGTGCCAGCGCACCGGCAGCGCCATATTGCGGGCCAGATCGGCCGTGATGCGAGACGGGTCCCTCAGTTCCCTGGCCGCGCTGGCGCTGAAGTAGCGCAGCAAAGGACGCCGCGCACTGACGCCGGCGAAGGCCTGCGCGAGCGCCTCGGCCGGGTCATCGAGCAAGGCGCAATGCGACGGGACGGAAATCGCTACCCGCCTGGCTTCGCGGGCGCCGGCTGCCTTCGCAAGCTCGGCAACGCGAGCCATCGCGGCGTCGGCACCGGCGATCACGAACTGCATCTCGGCATTGTGGTTGGCGAGATAGACCGGCGACGCGGGGCCGTGGGCGGCCGCAATCACGGCCTCCAGCGGGCCGCGTTCGAGGCCGAGGATCGCCGTCATGCCATATCCGCGCGGAAAGGCGTCTTCCATGAGTTTGCCGCGCAAGGCGACCAGCCGGATCGCGTCGTCGAACGGCAGCACGCCGGCTACTACCGCCGCCGCGTAGGCGCCGATGGACAGTCCGGCCACGGCGTCGGCGTGCGCACCGTCATTGAGCAGGGCGCGTGCGCTTGCAACGCCCGCCGTCAGCAGGCATAACTGGACTGCCACGGTCGAAGCCAGGCGCGGCGCGTCATCGAGCGACAGAACGTCATGGCCCAGCACTTCCCTCGCTTCGGCCAGTGTCCGCGCGACGGCCGGATGTTCCGGCAGTGCATGCAGCATGCCGGGGCGTTGCGCGCCCTGGCCCGGGAACGTCAGCAGCACGCCCATGGCGGCTGCCAGGGGTCGGAGCACAGGACCGGCCCCGTGTCCGTCTTGAGCAGTACGCGGCCCCCGGTGCGCAGCCGCTCGCGCAGTGCGAAGGCGCCGTAGGGAGTGGCGACCTGGATATCGAGGCGGGCTTCCTCGGCCGCTTCCAGCAAGGCGCCGAGCGCCTGCGTCTCGGCCTGCGCCAGGGGCTTGGGTGATATGAGCAACAGATCGACGTCGCTGCCCGCATGGAGCACATCGATGCCGGAAGCCAGGTTGAAGCCAACCGCGCCCGTCACGCCCCACTCCAATCTCAGTGAATCGAGCCGGGGCGCCAGCCGCGCCAGCGTACGTAGCGCCGGGATTTGCGCGCGGAGCGGATGCAGGTGCCAGCGCGCCTGGCTGGCAATATCCATGGGCGTGACGATCTTCGCGCACTGTGCGGCTGGAAGCCAGGCGGCATGGCGCTGCGAGCGGAGCATGCCGCGCAGCCCGATGGGGATGCGGCCGTCGGGCGCGCGATCGCGCCGCACGACCACCGGCGCCCGTGCCAGCCATGCGGCGCCGGCCCAGTCGGGCAGGGCGGCCTGCGCGGCGAATGCCTCAGGGTCGTCTAGCCAGATCAGGTCGTGTGGCTGGGGTGCGCCCATCGCATCAATCCCGCCATTGGCGGGTCAGCACTTCCCGCACACGGCGCGTGGCGCCGCGGTTCTCGCCGCCAAGGCGGCCACGCAGGTCGCGGTGCGGATCGGCCTCGATATCGGCCAGGGCATCCGCCAGGGCGCTTCTTACGATGCCGAGATCGGCGGCATCCGGCGCCGACGGATTCGACACCCGCACGGTACGCCAGAGCAGGCCGAGCGTCGCGTAGGCGCCAATGTCGTAGGCCATCGGCGGCACGGTTGCGGCGAAGGCCTCAAGGTCTTCCACACTGCGCATCGTGATGCGGGCGGCAGCGTCCTTGCCCATCGCGTGGACCTGCACGCCGGTGTCGTCCAGCGCCAGGATCCGGTTCGCCTGGTAGCCATGGGCGAGGAACGCGCCGGACATCGCCTTGCCGACCAGGAGCGCGATGACCGGGTGCCCTTCCAGACGTGCGGTGGCATACGCCCCCGCCGCGCTGGCCAGCGCCTGGTGGATGCCGAATGCCTCTTCGCGCCGGCCATAGGCCTGGCTGGGGGTATCGACGATTGCGATGATCGCGCGCTTGACCGGTGCGTCGCGGTCAGCCGCGACGGCTTCCTGCACGGCGCGGGCCAGCGACCAGCCCTCCAGCAGGCCGACCTCGCCGTGGCGTGCGCGCGGGAACGGACTGGCGGCGTCGGGAACAACCGCGATCAGCCGGGCGCGGCGGCCGTCGGTTTCGATGTCGGCAACCTGGACCGAGGGCGGATAGCCAGGCAGCCGCGGCGCATTGCCGCTGAGGGCGGCGAGCCAGGCTTCGCCCCGGCCGGGCGTCTTCAATTCGTCATTCATCGCTGGTCTCCCGCGTAGAGTCGGCGAACGGTGGCTGGGTCCGCCTGGGCGGCGGGATCATAGGCGGCGAGGCGCCGCAGGTAATCGTCGTGCCGGTCGCTGCGATGGACCGCCGCCGGCGGTTGCGCGACGAGCCCGGCTACCGTGGCGCGGATCGCAGCGCTGTCATCGTCAACGAAGCGGTCCGCCAGCCCGGTGGCAATCCGTTGCTCGCCGCCAGTGAAGCCCCAGATAAAGGGCCGGTCGCGCGAGTCGTATTCGGCAATGCCGGCCTCCTGCTCGATCACCGCCGGCCCGTTCAGGCCCAGCCGGGCCTCGCGCGTTACCACGAGCGCGCTGCACAGGCCCGCGGCGATCGACATGCCGCCGAAGCAGCCCACCTGGCCGGCGATCACGCCGATGACGGGCTGGTAACGGCGCAGGTCAACAATCGCCGCGTGGATCTCCGCAATCGCCGCCAGCCCGAGATTGGCTTCCTGCAGCCGCACGCCACCCGTCTCGAACAGGATGACGGCGCGCACCGGGAAGCCCTGCCGGTTGTCTTCGGCCGCCAGCTCCAGCGCGCCGGCGATCTTTGCGCCTCCGACCTCGCCCAGGCTGCCGCCCTGGAAGGCCCCCTCGATGGCAAGCACCACGGCGGGGTGCCCGTCGATGGTGCCTTTGGCCACGATAACGCCGTCGTCGCCCTGGGGCACCACGCCCTGGCGTTCGAGCCAGGGCGACGTCAGGCCGTCGAACGGCCCGGCCAGTTCGCGGAAGGTACCGCTGTCCAGCAGTGCGCGCGCCCGCGCACGCGCACCCAGTTCGACAAAGCTCTCGCGAGACAGCAAGGCGGCGCGGTTCATGCGTCCTCCTTGCCGTCCAAGGCATCGTCCAGGGCTTCGAAGGCCTCGGCCAGCCGCATGCCGACCACCCCGGGCGTAGCGCCGAAGTCGTGGATGCGGATGCGCATCGCGGCGCGCGGCTCGGCGCTGAACACGCGGTTGAGCTGCGCATCCCAGACGCGTCCGTAGCCGTCCACCGACGTCGTCACATGGACCGTGGTCCTGCCGGTCTCGCCGGGTTCGATCATCACTTCCAGGTCGCCGGACCCCACCACACCCACCAGCACGCGCCGGCGGGCCGGTGCGCCGGCCTCGTACTCAAAACGGAGTTGTTCCATCATTGCTCTCCATGCTGATCGTGATGGGCGGCAGGCAGCCGGTCGAGGAATAAGGTTGCCGCCAGCAGGTCCGCCGCGCCGCCCGGTGATGCATTGCGCGCCTGCATGGCGGCCTCCAGTTCGCGCAGCCGCCTGCGGCCAGGCAGCGTGCCAACGCCGCCGGCCTCGAGCACGGCCGCGGCGCCGGCCTGCATGCCGGCCAGTCCTTCGCGGCCGGCGCGCACCAGCACACAGGTATCGTCGAGCCGTGCCATGATGGCGAGCAGGGCGTTGACCCTTGCACTGGACTCGGCGTCGCCCCGGCCCCGGCTCGCGTGCAGCGCCGGCAGGCCGATACCGACGACATGCGGAAAGCCAGCCTCGGCCTGTCCCCGCGCACCGTCCACGCCGTATGCACGGCGGGCCAGCTCGCCCTTGTTGCCGGTATGAACGGGACGATGCCGGTCCGGCAGCCGCGCGATGGCGCCGGCTACCGATGCGACGCTGGCGGCGTCGCCCGCCTTGCCCAGCCAGCCCGCCGCGCCCGCCAGCAGCCCGAGACACCAGATGGCACCCCGGTGCGTGTTGACGCCACCTGTCGCGTGCAGCATCGATGCTTCGGCTTCCCGCCCGAGCGCGCCCAGGCGCTCGCGCAAGCCATGGTCGATGTGCCCGGCACGCTGGCCCGCCAGCGCCATCGCTACGAAGGCCCCGCGCAGGCTGCGCGCGGAATGGATCATCAGGCTGAGCGACATGTCCTTGTGCGCGCCGCTGCCGCGCGCATCGACAAGACCTGGCTTGGGTGTCAGCGAGGCTTCCTCGATCAGCACGTCGACGGCCAGGCCTCCGATGGCACTGGCGGCAGCCGGTATGGCCTGAGTGGCCGCTGCCAGCGCAAGGTTTGCAGGGATCGCCATTACCAGCTCCTGAAGCGTGCCGGCGGCGCGTACAGCCCGCCAGACCACTCGACCAGATCGGCCATGCTCTTTGCCGCCAGCAGCGAGCGCGTGGCATCGGCGCGATGCACGCCGAGATCCTCGGGCAGCGCAATCAGGCCGTCGCTGCGCATCCGCCGCGTGGTCGCGGGGTCGTGGCGCATGCCGATCGGCGTGACGCCGGCCACGGCGGCGATCATCGCGCGGCGCTCCTCCAGCGAGCGCGCCTTGTAAAGGTAGGCAATGCCTTCCTCGGTCAGCACGTGGGTCACGTCGTCGCCGTAGATCATGACCGGCGCGAGCGGCATGCCGCTGTCCCTGGCGACCTGCACCGCGTCCATCGACTCGACGAAGGTAGGCTTGCCTCCCGCCTGGAAGGTCTCCACCATCTGCACCACCAGCTTGCGGCCGCGTGCGAGCGGGTCGTCGGTCTCGATCAGGTCCAGCCATGCCGGCGTGGCGTGGCGCCTGCCGCCCGGGTTATGTCCCATGTTCGGGGCGCCGCCGAAGCCGGACAGGCGTCCGCGCGTGACGGTGGAAGAATGGCCATCGCCGTCGATCTGCAGCGTCGAACCGATGAACAGGTCCACCGCATACTGGCCGGCGAGCTGGCAGAAGGCGCGGTTGGAGCGCATGGCGCCATCGGCTCCCGTAAAGAAGACGTCGGGACGGGCCGCCACGTAGTCCTCCATGCCCAGTTCGCTGCCAAAGCTGTGCACGCTCTCGACCCAGCCGGATTCGATGGCGGGAATCAGCGTCGGATGCGGGTTCAGCGTCCAGTACTTGCAGATCTTGCCCTTCAGGCCGAGCGATTCGCCATAGGTGGGCAGGATCAGCTCGATGGCCGCGGTGTTGAAGCCGATGCCGTGATTCAGCGACTGCACCTGGTGACGCTCGTAGATGCCACGGATGGCCATCATCGCCATCAGGATGTGGACGGGTTTGATCAGGCGCGGATCACGCGTGAACAGCGGTTCGCAGAAGAAGGGCTTGTCCGACTGCACCACGTAGTCGATCCACGAGCCGGGTATGTCGACACGTGGCAGGCCTGCCGCGTCGTCGACGATCTCGTTGACCTGCGCGATGACGATGCCGTCGCGGAAGGCGGCGGCCTCCACCAGCGCCGGCGTGTCTTCGGTGCTGGCGCCGGTGTAGAGGTTGCCGTCGCGATCCGCCTTGTAGCCGGCAACCAGCACGATCTGCGGTGTCAGGTCCACGTACAGCCGCGCATAGAGCTCGATGTAGGTGTGGATCGCGCCCACCTCCAGCAGCCCGTCCTCCAGGAACTGCGAGATCCGCACGCTCTGCGTGCCGGCGAAAGCGAAGTCCAGCTTGCGGGCGATGCCGCGTTCGAACAGATCCAGGTGCTCCACGCGGCTCACGCTGGGGATGATCATGTGCAGATCGTGGACGCGGGCCGGGTCGACGTCGGCCAGCGCGCGGGAAAGGAAATCCGCCTGCTTCTGGTTGTTCCCCTCGAGCACCACGCGGTCGCCAGGAGCGGCGATGGTTTCGAGAAAGGGCACGATGTCGGCCGTCGGGATCACCTTGCCGGTGGCGATCCTGGCGCCGAGGGCTTGGCGGCGCCGTTTTTCTGCGCGACGGGTATCCCATTGTCGTTCCGGTACGGGCTTGGGCATTGCATCTCCGGTGTGCTGCGATCGATACCGGAAAGATAGGGCCGCAGGCACGGCCGAACAATGAACCCCGGCGTCGGACCGTTACGCCGAGGGTAAATGACAAAGCGCCCAAGATTAACCTGAGCGTAACGATCTCCCTGCGCGGTTGATTGATGCGGGCGCGGGGCTTTCCTAGAGTCGGGTCATGCCGTGCATCAGTCGGGCGCGGACATCCACAAAAGAAGCAGGCTGCATCGCCCTGGGGCCGGATGCCGTCAGCCGCACAGGAGACACAACGATGATCATCTATGGAACTGCATTACTGGCGCTCTGCCATCTGATTGGCCTGTTCCTCGGGGACTTGCTCGGCGCCGCCATTGGCGTCAAGGCCAACGTCGGCGGCGTGGGCATCGCCATGCTGCTGCTGATCACCATCCGGCTCTACCTGCATGACTACGGCCTGCTGCCCAAGGAGACCGAGGCTGGCGTCGGCTTCTGGGGCGCGATGTACATTCCCGTCGTGGTGGCAATGGCAGCACAGCAGAACGTGGTCGCGGCGCTGCGTGGCGGGCCGGTCGCATTGCTGGCCGCCGTGCTGGCAGCGCTGGCGTGCGCCTGCTGCATCGCTGTACTGAGTCGCACCGGTGAACATGAGCCGCTGCCGCCATTGCCTGCCGATGGGCAGGATGGTGCTGGCACCGCCCGTGTGACGGCCACCCACTGAGGAGACGCCATGACAATCTCGCTGACGCACACGCTTCAGGAAGTACTGCTGCACAACGGCCTGGTCACGGCCTTCGCCACCGTCGGCATCGTGATGTGGATCTCTTCGCAACTGTCGCGGCGGCTGACCGCCGGGCGCGTGCACGCCTCCGCCATTGCCATCATGATCGGCCTCGGGCTGGCCTACTACGGTGGTGTGGTCACCGGCAAGGAGAAGGGACTGGCCGACTTCGCGCTGTTCTCCGGGATCGGCCTGATGGGCGGCGCCATGCTGCGTGACTTCGCCATCGTGGCGACGGCCTTCGAGGTCCAGGTCAGGGAAGCACGCAAGGCGGGCCTGGTCGGCGCCGTGTCGCTGCTGCTTGGCACGGTGATTCCCTTTGTCGTCGGGGCGATCGTCGCACGCGCCTTCGGCTACAGCGATGCCGTCAGCATGACCACCATCGGCGCGGGCGCCGTGACCTACATCGTCGGTCCGGTGACCGGCGCGGCGCTGGGCGCCAGCTCCGATGTGATCGCCCTGTCCATCGCGACAGGCCTGGTCAAGGCGATCATCGTGATGGTGGGCACACCCTTTGCGGCAGGCTTCCTGGGCCTGAACAATCCGCGGGCGGCGATGGTCTTCGGCGGCCTGGCGGGCACGGTGAGCGGCGTGTCGGCGGGGCTGGCCGCAACCGACCGGCGGCTCGTGCCCTACGGAGCCCTGGTGGCTACGTTCCACACGGGCCTGGGTTGCCTGCTGGGGCCATCCGTCCTGTACCTGGCCACCAAGGCGCTGGTCGGCTGAGTTCAGCGGGCCTTGTCGCTGGCGGAGGTGAGCATGCGGCAGACGGCGGCAAGCGCGAGCAGGTTGGGATCGCGCTCGCGCCGCCGCAGGAAACTGAGCCCGATGGTCTGCTTCATGCCGTACTCGGGGGTCAGTGGAATGAAGGCGACATTGCGGGCGAACACGTCGCGCACCCGGCCCGGAAGCAGCGAGTAGCCGATCCCGCCGCCAACCAGGTTCATCAGCGAGAAGATATCGCCCACCTTCATCACCACGTTCGGCGTGAAGTCGGCAATCCGGAATGCCTCCGCGAAACCGCTGGATGTCACGAAGCCGTCGCCGAGCGAAACGAAAGGCTCGTCCCGGCACTGGCGCAGGTCCACGGCGTCAAGGCGCGCGTAGTGCGAGTTCTCCGGCGCGGCAAAGAAGATATCGTCCTCGAACATCGGTATCGACTCGATGTCCGCGCAGGACTCCGGCAATCCCATCAGCGTCGCATCGATGGTGCCTTGCCGCAGCTTGACAAGAAGATCCGCGTTGGAGCCCAGCACAAGCTCGGTCTGCAGGCTCGGCCGTCGCACCTTGATGCCAATGACCACCTGCGGCACGGTTCGGATGGTCAGTGAGTAGAGCGAACCGATCTTGAGCTGGTCCGCCGAATAGCCTGCCGCCTCGCGGGTCATGCGGATGCCGTCGGACATAGTCTTCAGCACCTCGCGCGCAACGTCCGCCAGCACCTGTGCCGCTTCGGTCGGCAGCAGGTTGCGGCCTTCATGCCGGAACAGGGCGCAACGCAGGCCTTCCTCCAGCGAATGGAGCGCCCGGTGCACGCTGACCGTACTGACATCCAGCGCCTCCGCGGCCTTCGCTAGATTGCCCGTGTCCATGAAGGCCAGGAGCGCCTCCAGCTTCCGGAACGTGATGTCTTCGCTGATGCGGTCTGTCATGGTGTGGCGGGGAAGGAGTCAGGCGCAGATGATCGCACGACGTGCGGTTGACTGTCATGTGTGTCACGTCAGAGGGGTCGCCGAGGGAGAGGTGACCTTGGCTGCTGCCTGGT
The DNA here is from genome assembly GCF_000812465.1 of Cupriavidus sp. IDO. Classification (GTDB taxonomy): domain Bacteria; phylum Pseudomonadota; class Gammaproteobacteria; order Burkholderiales; family Burkholderiaceae; genus Cupriavidus. The sequence continues at coordinate 23,260 of NZ_JWMA01000035.1, forward strand.
CAGGCAGGAGGGGCAGCCTGGTGTAGATTCAGTCACGCCAGCGGCCGGTCCTGGTCGCAGCCGGTCCCCCAGACATCGGCAAGTGGGGGCGGCCATTGCTTGAGGGGATGCAAGCGAGTCCATGCAAAAGGAGGCGTCGCATCAGGAACGGCAACCACTAGAATGAAGTTCGGAACTCCCGCCCGCAAGGGCACTCTCCGGCCGAGGAAAATCATGACAAGAATTCTCGCGGCAGCGATTCTCAGCGCACTGACTCTTGGATTGCTGGGCTGTGCCAGTCATGTGGTAAGCGCCGAACAATCGCAACGATTCTCGAGCGATCCGTATAACTATGAGCTGAGCAAAAATCTCTAGCGTGCGTCCCTGAAGGGCGCACCCTCGTGCTCCTGGCGGGTCCCTGGGGCCTGCGGGAGGAATTTGCTTGCCAAAAATGCCAGGCGCCGCCGCAGAGCAGAAGTCGGGACTGGCAGTTCCCCTACCGGTGTCACACCGCCTGCGAAAAACGCAACTAACGTCTTCGTCGGGCTTCCTGCCTGCCCCGCCGCCTTTCCGGACTTGACTGCAATTGGCGGGACGATTGGGTTAATACCTCCTTTGTTCTTGCTCGTACCCTTGCAGCGCGGCAATTGACCGCGCGAACTACCACACCGCTGCGCACGGTGGCTGGGACAAGGAGAGAGCATGAAGAAGCTGGGAGCATTTTTGTTGGCGGGAGCAGCTGCCGCGCCGGGTTTGGCAAACGCACAGAGCGGAGTCACGCTCTATGGCGTGGCCGATCAGTACATCGAGTACGTCAAGTCCGGCAGCAAGCACGCCACGCGCGTGGAGGATGGCGGCCTTTACCAGTCCCGCTGGGGCTTGCGTGGCAAGGAGGATCTGGGTGCCGGCGTGTCCGCCGTATTTACCCTGGAGACCGGGCTCGCGCTGGACTCGGGTACCGTGCAGCAGGGTGGCCGGCTGTTTGGCCGGCAGGCCTGGGTGGGTCTGAGCAGCACGCAGTGGGGGGCGGTGACAATGGGCCGGCAGAATACGCCCATCTACTACATCGAGGGGCAGGCGTCGGCCTTTGGCTTCTCGCCGTATGGCCCGCTTGGGCGTTTGCAGAACAGCGGCCCCGCGGGCAGTAGCCTTACTGCCCGCGCCGACAATTCCATCCGGTATGAGAGCCCCGACCTGGCGGGCTTCCAGGCTAGCCTGATCTATTCGCTCGGGGCCGAGCGCACGGCGCCACCGCGCGACGCCGACTGGCTCAAGGCGGTCGGACTTACCTATGGCAGGGGGCCGCTCTGGCTCGGCCTGGCCTATGAGAGAACCTACAGCATTGGCGGCGTCACGGATGCCGATCGGGACGAGCGTGCAATCGGGGGAACCTATGAGTTCCCGTGGTTGAAGGTATTCGTCAACGGGCGTCAGGCAACGCGCTGGAATCCGGGGCAGGCTACGATCAAGGACCGCGGCTACCATGTGGGCGTTTCCGTACCTGTGGGGCCAAGCGGGCTGGTGCTGCTGGCGTATGGCATGCAGCGCACGGTTGGTACGTCGAACCGGGGCGACCAGGCATCCCTGGGCTACCAGCATAACCTGTCCAAGCGCACGACGCTTTACGCAAATGCCAGCAAGATCTGGAACAAGGGTCAGGCCAACTACACGTTCTCGAACTTCCCCAATGACGTTTCACCCGCTGGCGCATCCAACCCGCAGGGCGTGATGTTTGGCATGCGCCAACTGTTCTGATGAAAAGATTGGACGATCCGATAAAACGTTTTTCGCAGCCGGGGCGATAGTTTGCCCTGGCGTGGCCGGCTGGGCGATACCTCCTGCAGCCGCCCATTCGGCCTTTGCGAGTCCTTTTGCTGATCGGCTGCTCCTCATCCGCAGCCTTGCCCTTGGGGAAGACAATCGATGCGATACCTATTGCTGGCGACGGCTGCATTGCAGCTGTGCGGCTCCCTTCCGGCTTCCGCAGAGCAGGCAGTACCAGGACAGGGACTTGGCCTGGAAACAGCCAGTCATCTCGTCAGTGCCGCGGCGCAGTTCGCCGGGCAGAAGAAGACACCCGTCAGCATTGTCGTGGTGGATGCCGCAGGCCACTTCGTGACTGGCGTGCGGATGGACGGAGCGCCGTTTGCGACATTCGATGTCGCGCGCGGCAAGGCGTTGGCGACAGCGGCCACCGGCGGAGCATCTGGTGCTGAACTGGCCCAGCGCTATCGAGCCAATCCTATTGTCTTCGGGCAGATGAGTTCGCTCGTCTATGGTGGCCCACTTTTTCCGTCGCAAGGCTCGCTTGGGATCTATATCGGCGGTCAACTGGCTGGGGCTGTTGGCGTCAGCGGGGGGCCGTCGGATATGGACGAGGAGGCGGGCAGGCGTGGCATTGCCGCGATTGGTGCATCGGAAACCCCATAGCGGTAAGCCTTGCGAAGCCCGTCTTCGGGTAAGCCGCCGGCCGTTCGTATGCGGCCGGCGGCTCTCGCCTCAGATCCTGCCAGCCAAACCGGCAAGAAAGCTCTCGACTCGCGTGGCCAGATCGACTGGCGCTTCGTTCATGGGGTAGTGACCCGCATTGCCAATGACCTCGATTTCCGCATTCAGAAACAGCCTGCCGTAGGTCTCCGCCATCAACGCCGCGGTCAACGACGGGTCATGTTCCCCGACCAGCACAAGTGTGGGAATTTCGATGCCCGCAATCCGACTCGACAAGTCGGTGTCTGCCCATGCCTGAAAGTAGGCGGCAAACGCCGCGACCTCGGAGTGCGCGATGGAATCCTGTGCCATTCGCGTGAGCCATGCCCGCCCAAGCCGGTTACCCGTGGTGGTATCGATAATCCCGATTCTGGCGTCCATGCTGCGGGCGGCGCTCTCGAACAGTGCTCGCGTGGAGGCATCGAACTCGACAGGTGTCGGCGGAACAGGCGTGACCCCCACCATTGCCGTAATGCGCTCGGGGGCAAGGACGGAGACGGCCTGCATGGCCTTCCCACCCATCGAGTGGCCGAGCAATGCGAAGCGGTCCCATCCAAGGCCATCTGCAAGGGCCAGCGTGTCTTTCGCGATTTCGCCAATGCTGAAGGCGCCTTCACGATCGCGGCGGGAGCCATAGCCTCGATAGTCCATGAAGGCATAGGTGAAGGTCTCCACATCGATTTCACCTGGAAAATGCCCCCAGCTTCGCGCATGGCCAAACCAGCCATGCAAGGCGATCACATGTATGGGTCCATGGCCAACTAAAACGAGGTCTTTCGTATCCATTTATCTTCCCTTTCTTGATGGACGGAGCTCAATCCTGCACCAGGAGACCTTGCATGCGATCGCACGTGGCGCATTTTGCGGAGGATTCGGTAAATGCCTGGCAAATGCCCGGGAAAGCCTGCCAGGAAAAAATGATGGACTTCCTGGTAAATGGCTAGCCGGTAAGGAAAACGCCATTCCGCCAAGTCGGTAAAGTGGGGAGCAAGACGTAACCGGTGCGTACAGGCATCACGAATTCAAGGAGACATGATCATATGTTGAGTTTCAATACCCCGGCGCTTCGGGTGGCCTCAGCCAGGCTAGCCATACTTGCAAGCCTGGCCGCCGCAATGCTCGGCGTCCTGCCTGGCAGCGGGAGCGCGGCATCGGCGGCCGAACCTGCGTCCGCAAGCTGGAAGCCTGCAAAGCCCGTTACCTTCATCGTTCCCTTCCCTCCCGCCGGCATCAATGACGTGCTGGCCAGAACCGTGGCGCAGCGGTTGTCGAATGTGCTCGGCCAACCTGTCGTGGTCGAGAACAGGCCCGGCGCAAGTGGAAACATCGGTGCCGAGGCAATTGTGCGAGCCGCACCGGACGGGCAGACGATTGGAATTCTCAACAGCATTCATGCGGTCAACGCTGCCTTCTACAGGAAGCTGCCATATAGCGTCACGCGCGATCTGACACCCGTGGCCCCGCTTGGGGAATCTCCGCTGGTACTGGTGACCAATCCACACACGCCATACAAGTCTGTTCCCGAACTGATTGCGTTTGCCAAGGCAAATCCAGGCAAGGTGAACTACGGAGGACCCACGAGCTACCCGCTCGAGATGATCAAGACAATGGCTGGCGTCGACATCACCAATATCCCGTACAAGGGTAGCGGTCCAACCATCAATGACATGATTGCAGGCCACATCGATCTGGCGACCGGCCCGTTGCTGGAGTACATGCCCCATGTGAAGTCCGGCAAGTTGCGGCTGCTCGCAGTCGGGACACCAGGCCGTCTGAAGTCCATGCCCGATGTGCCGACGATTGCCGAAGCCATCCCGGGTTACGACATCACGGTCTGGTATGGATTGTTCGCGCCCAAGGGGACTCCCGCGCCGGTCATCGAACGGTTGCGCGAAGCCACCAGGACCATCATGAATGACCCTGAAGTTCGCAAGCACATGGCTGAACTGAGTGTGGATATCACTTTCAGCCAGGCTGGTTCCAACGCCTTGTCCAGTCGCTTGTCCAGCGAGACCGAGCGCGCCAGGGGAATTGTTGCCAAAACGGGCGCCTATCTGAATTGAGACAGTCAATCTGCCAAGGGGACATCATTGTGAGACGCCGTCCGACACGCCGAACCCACGCTGCCTTGATCGTGGGCTTGCTTGTGCTCGCCTCGCAGGCCCGGGGCGAACCTGAGGCCGGAGCACAGGACCTGTCGGGTGCACGGCATGTTGCGGAGCAGGTATGTGCGGCGTGCCACGGCGTTGGCGGTCAAAGCAACCAGGGGGCGTATCCCAGCCTGGCGGGACAGAATGCGGACTATCTGCTTAAGCAGATGCGGCAATTCAAAGGGAACGCTGGTGAGAAGCCGCTACGTAACAACGAAGTGATGCGCGCGGTGATGGAACCCTTCAATGACAATGAAATGCAGAATCTCGCCCGCTATTTCAGTCAGCGGGCGCCAGCACGAAGTCAACCAGTCTCAGCGGACCTGGTCGAGCCTGGTCGCGTGATCTATTGGAAGGGCAATCCAGCCAATGGATTGCCGGCCTGCGTCTCTTGCCATCGGCCCGGCGGTGAGGGGATTGCTCCCGATTTTCCGAGGATCGGTGGCCAGCAATCCGAGTACGTGGAGAAGCAGCTGCGCGCATGGAGGACGGGCTTGCGAGGCGGGCCGGGGAAGTTGATGAGCCTGATTGTGCCATTGATGAGCGATGGGGAGATCGAAGCTGTTGCTCAGTACGTCGCGCAACTTCAATGAGGCGGAAAGCCGGTTATCAGGTGAAAGCCAAAGATTCAGATTCTCAGAAGGAGGAGCACAAAAGATGTTGATCGACAGAAGGCAACTACTGAAGGCCGCAGCCGTCGCAGGAATCGGTGTGGGATCGGCAAAGACCATGGCCCAGGCATCCGTCACAGCGCCGCCCGAGGGAAATGCGTTGGCGGACAATGCGGTTGGCTCTCCACTTCCGGTACGCAAGCCAGGCAGGATCCACCGTATCGTCTCGACATCGGAGACCGTGAAGGTCGGCATACTGGATCCGAAAGTCGCGCCAGTAGCAACGGTCGAATCGGGTGATCTGGTCGCATACCCGGATACCTGGGTGAACTGGGCCAACGGCGCCAGGTACGGCATGAGCTATGCGGATCGGGAACCCGTGCGCAAGCGGTTTCCGCAGGGACCGTACTCGAACATTGGTCCGGTCGAAGTCAAGGGTGCCATGCCGGGAGACGTGATTGAATGCCACATGGTCCGGTTGCGACCGATCGGCTGGGGCTGGAACTCGGCGCCCAAGGGAGTAGGCGCCTTGCCGAACGACTTTGACAAACCGTACCTGCGTTACTTCCAGTTTGACGAGTCGCGCAAGTACACCGAATTCGCACCGGGCATTCGCATCAGGCTCGCCCCGTTTCAAGGCGTCATGGCGGTCCAGCCTGCTTCAGACGAGCCCGTCAGCGGTATCCTCAGCGGACCGTATGGCGGCAACCTGGTGTTGCGCGAACTCGTCGAGGGAACCTCGTTGTTTCTGCCGGTGCAGCGCCCGGGCGGGATGGTCTGGACCGGAGACTCCCACGCGGCGCAAGGCGATGGCGTGGTCAATCAGACTGCGATTGAAACCGCGATGGAGGACATGCAGATCCAATACTTCCTGCACAAGCGAAATGCCCTCGCCCTGCCAATGGCAGAGACGCCTTCACATTGGATCGCGCTGGGATTCGGCAAGAACCTGGACGATGCCCTGACGGCGTGTTTGCGACACATGATCACCTGGTTGAGCGAAGCTTCCGGCATGGACACGCAGGACGTCTACTCGCTCGCAAGTATCGCCGCGAACTTCCGCATTACCCAGTATTCGAACCAGACGGCCAGCAATTACACTTCCATCCCGGCCAAGACCGTGCATGGGATGCTTCCGAAATCAGTGTTCGAGCCCCGAATCAGGCAGAAGATCTCGGATTCGCTGCGATCCTGACGGCCGGTTGCCGATGGCTGGCGTGCACTACTGCCCGGATTGCACGCCGGCGACTACGCCCGTACGACGGAATTCCGACGGGCTGATCCCCAGATGCTGGACGAAGAAGCGCGTGAAGTGGCTTTGTGCGCTGAAGCCCAGCTGGTGCGAAACTTCGCCGATGCTCGTGTGACGCTCAGTCAGCAGCCGGGTGGCAAGACCCACGCGAACCCAGTCGAGGTACTGCTGGGGCGAGATCCCCATGCAAGCCTTGAACTGATCAAACAGACGGCTTCGCGACATGCCCACTGCATTCGCCACGGTTTCTACATTCGGGTTGTCCCATGCGTGGTTCCGGATGAACTCCGCCGCGCGTTTGATTCGATAGTCAAGCGGCTTAGATGTGGCCAGGACCTCGGTCATTGAACGATGCCTGGCATATCGTGCCGAAGTCGCTCTTACCAGGTGGGCCACGGCCTCCTCGCAACTTGTGGTCGCATGGGTTTCACCGTGCGCCAGGCAGCTGCTGAGCGCGGCGAGTGCCGCCGCTATCTCGCCATCCACGCCGGCGGCGAGCTCCTTGAATTGCAGACCGCTTGCCGCGTTCTCAATATCCAGGGTGGTTCCAAGCCAGCCGGGGTCGAGCAGGAGCGCCAGCAGCAGGGACCGTTCGGGGCCTTGATCCAGTTTGGCGTGTGTCGACCATGGATTGATCAGCAGTGCGCGGTCGTCGGACACCGTTACCGTACTGTCGTCCACCTTGAAGAGAGCGTCCGAGCCGCCCAGCTTGAAAATCAGATGAAACTCGGCATGAGCGTGTGCGACAAGCGCCCCTTCGATCAGATGAAGCGTGGCGCGTCCGAAACTGCCATGAACGATGCGAATGAGCCGGTCCTTGGCCATTGATGTGTCTCCTGAATCCTTGTTGGTGCGCCTTCGCCTTCTTGGGACGATTGGGTAACCGGGGGGATGCTTTGGTTAGGCTGATAATTCAATGTGCGTTTAAAGTTTAATCGTCGAAGCGATTACCAGACAAGAGGGAAATAGTAAGTCTTTTAAGTAGAATAAGGCATTGCAGATTGTTCAGCTTTTAAAAATTGGTTATTAATTGGAGGAACTATGTTTCAGTATTTTCCGGGCAACTATATGTGGTCGCTCTCGGTGCTGCGCTGCATGGCGGGCGGTGGCATCTTTGGAGAGATAGACTGGGTCTGCCGCAATCTGCACGAAGCGTCGAAAGCCGGCGCCGCGGGTGATACCGAGGCGTGGCACAAGGCGTGGCTCACGCTTTCCGAGCAAGTGGAAGGCGTAGCGCGGGATGCGGCGGGCAAGGGGCACCCGGTCACCGCGCGGGAGGCCTATTTCCGCGCCGCGCAGTACTACCAATGGACGGAAGCGTTCCTGGATCCGGACGATGCGCGTGCGCCAATTTATTATGGCAAGCATCTTGACTGTTTCAGGGAATTTGCCGGGCTTAGTTCCCCGCAGGTCGAGATTTTTGATATTCCGTTCGAGAATTCGGCTATCACCGCGTACTTCGTCAAGGCCCAGAACGTGACCGGTCGGGCGCCAACGGTGTTGTTGCACGACGGCCTCGACGGCACCAAGGAGGAAATGTTCTACGTGGCACGTGCGCTCGCTGCGCGCGGCATCAATTGCCTTGGCTTTGACGGCCCGGGTCAGGGCGCCACGCTTCGGGTGAAGGGTCTGGTAGCGCGGCATGACTCCGAAGTGGCCCTGTCGGCAGTGGTCGACTATGTATCGGACAGGGACGATGTCGACGCGGATCGCATCGGATTGATGGCGGCTTCGATGGGGGGCTACTACGCTCCGCGCGCCGTTTGCTTCGAGAAGCGGATCAAGGCCTGCGCGGCATGGGCGGCCATCTATGACTACTACGCTTGCTGGCAGCGCCGTGTCGGATATGAAAAGGGCGCCGGCATCCAGCAACTCGATGCCAATGCCGCGCTGGGCACCACCGGCAAGCATTTCCTCCGGATCATGGGCGTCCAGACCTGGGACCAGGCCTTCGAGAAGCTTGAGAAGTTCCGCCTGAAGGGGGTCGCCTCCAACATTACTTGCGACTTCCTGATCGTTCATGGCGAGCACGACCGGCAAACGCCGCTCATCGAGGCGCAGGAATTGTTCGCCGAGGCGAGCTCCCGCCACAAGGAACTGCGCGTCTATACCGAAGCAGAAGGCGGCGCCGCGCATGTCCAGCTCGACCGGCCAGAACCTGCCCTGAGCCTGATCTGCGACTGGTTTGTCGAGCGGCTTTGAGCGCGCCCCGAGCATTGGCCTCCCTCGTTTAGCAAGCCTCACGAGCCGGCATACAGGCCATGTATGCCGGCTCGAAGCGCATGGAGCCGACCGCTCGCACCCGGGATGCCAATGCGCGGGACGGCTGGAGGGTGGCCACGCGTGCGCTATGTACGAGGACTCGCTCATGGATCGGTTGCCTTAGTTGCAAACGTTTGCAAATTGGCCATGATACCTTCGGATTCATCAGAGCGTTCTGGGGTAAGCACTAGTTGCGGGTACGTTTGTGGATCCGTCGGCACTGCGCCGGCCAGTATCTGAAGCGTTGTCTCGGCGCGTGGGGGATCGGCTGCTATTCTCGGGCTGCGAAGGTGCGGCGGAAGGCACCTGCAGCCATTCACGCACTCCCAGCGTTGGCGGCCTCGGCCTGCAGCACCCTGGTGAAATACTCGGGCGGCTGACCGCCGCTCACGCGATGCCTGCCAATGACGAACGAAGGCACCGAGTGGATGCCGTCCAGCTGGGCCTGCAGTTCCTGCGCGACAACCTCCGCCTCGCCTGCCGTGCCGCTCAGGTATTCGCGTACCCTGGCTGCGTCATAGCCTTGCCATGCCGCGATGTCGACAAGGACTTCGATCGATCCGATGTCCTGTCCTTGCGCAAAGTAGGCCTGCATCACCGCGTCGAACAGGCGGTCCGCACGTGCGGCATCCTGCTGATCCTGTGCATAGCGCATCAGACGGTGCGCCAGCCGCGTATTCGGCGTGATCTGCACGCGGTCATAATTGAACGTCAGGCCTACTCGCTTGCCGGCTGCAGCGACGTCTGCGTCGAGGGCTTGTGATCGTGCCCAGCTTCCGAACTTGCGGCTGCGATATTCCTTGCGGTCCACGCTCGGTATCGGCATGTCCGGGTTGAGTTCGTAGGGTCGGTAGCTGAACCTGGCGCGGTCGGCCATCCCTGCCTGCCCGAGGCTGGCCTTCAGGGATTGATGCCCGATCCAGCACCAGGGGCAAATGAAGTCATAGGTGATGACGATGTCTATGGGTGTCATGGAAGACTCCGCTTGTGCGATGAATCTGCGATGACCTAAAGGTAGGGCACCGGTCCGGGATTGGGAATGGGGGCGCTGCGCAACCGGGCATTGCATCCCACGCAAAGAGGCGCTGCTGCAAAGGCGGCCTGGCGCCGATCGACTGCACGCCGAACGCCATCTGTGGTTGTTGGCGGATGATGATGAGATTAGTCCGCGTGCTCGAAGACAGCCATTGTCAGATCGTATTACCTGTCTGCGGCTGGGGATTACTGCCCGCCGGCACGGGTGAGCCGGGAGCGTGATGGCGAACCGGGCGTGCCCGGCTGAGTGGAGCGGAGGCTTACCGGGCGCTTGCGCGCATTGCGCGGATTGCCGCCGGCGCGCCATGCAGGAACATGTCTACCTTCTGGCGGATAACGGTCTCGATGTCGGTCGGCACCTTGAGGCCGTAGACCCACTTGCGGACGCCAATATAGAAGATGGCCGCATGCAGGCTCCAGATCATCTCGATCTCGGCCTCGGTCTCTGCCGCATTGCGCGGCGCTTCGATGCCGAATGCATCCCTGACCTCGGCCAGCACTGGCAGGAAGACCTTGCTGCGCAGCTTGCTGAGGTATTTGTTGTTGATGCCTTCGTGGGTCAGGCCGGCAAAGATGAACAGCCGGATCCATTCTTCGCGAAGGATCACCGACGAGTAGTCGAGGTAAAAGGCATAGAGCCGCTCGGTCAGAGGCATCGAGCGGTCAGTGATCTGCCGGTCCCAGTCAGGACGCCACTGGAAGACCTCGTTGTACACGCGCTCGATGAGTGCTTCCTTGCTCTCGAAATAGCGATAGAGCAGGGGTTGCGTGACACCGATCTGCCGGGCCAGCTCCCGGGTGCTGCCACCAAAGCCATTCCTGGTGAAATGCTCGATCGCCTTGTCGACGATCTGCTGCTCGCGTTCTTCGGGCAGCAGCCGCCGGGTGCCCTTGACGGCGGCGTCCTCTTTTGCCGGTGCGGTGCCTGACTCCATGACGTTCTCTCTCGCCGTTGCGATGCGGATAATGTCCGGATTCTACCAATCGCCCGATCAATGAGAAGACGGGCGCCCGCAGAACGTCTGCGTCGCCCGTCCCTGAAGGCGCGTGCAAGCCTAGCTGGCGGTCTTGCCGCCGATCCCCAGCTCACAAGCCACGCGCTGGTTCTGATACGCCGCGCGCTCCCACGCACCCCGTGCCGAACGGTCCGTCACCGAGAACACATAAATCCCGGCAAACGCTACCAACATCGAAAACAGGGCCGGATATTCATACGGATAGATCGCCGAGGCATGTCCCAGCACCTGCACCCAGACCGTGGGGCTCAGGATCGTGAGCACGACTGCCGTGATCAGCCCCATCATCCCGCCGAGCACCGCGCCGCGCGTGGTCAGCCCGCGCCAGTAGATCGACAGCAGCAGCACGGGGAAGTTGGAGCTGGCCGCGATCGAGAACGTCAGGCTGACGATGAAGGCGATGGTCTGCTTCTCGAACAGGATGCCGAGCAGGATCGACAGCACGCCCAGCACCAGCGTGGTGATGCGCGAGACCCGCATCTCGTCCTGGTCGGACGCCTTGCCCTCGCGAATCACCGTCGCATACAGGTCGTGCGAGATGGCCGAAGAGCCCGCCAGCGTCAGTCCGGCGACGACGGCGAGGATGGTCGAGAATGCCACGGCGCAGATAAAGCCGAGGAACACGTTTCCGCCAACCGCATGCGCGAGGTGCACGGCCACCATGTTGACCCCGCCGATCACGGCGCCGGCGCCGTTGTGGTAGAGCGGATCCTGGGCCACCAGCGCGATCGTGCCGAAGCCGATCACGATGATCATGGCGTAGCCGGCGCCGACGATGCCGGTGGCATAGAGCACGCTCTTGCGTGCGGCCTTGACATTGCTGACGGTAAAGAAGCGCATCAGGATGTGCGGCAGGCCAGCGGTGCCGAAGATCAGCGCCAGGCCCAGTGAAACGGCCGACACCGGATCGGAAACGAGGCCGCCGGGGCGCATGATCGCGTCGTGCTTGCCGTGTGCGGCGATGGCGTGCTCGAACAGGCTGTTCAGGCTGAAGCCGAAGTGGCTCATGACCATGAAGGCCATGAAGGCACAACCAGCCAGCAGCATGACCGCCTTGATGATCTGGATCCACGTGGTGGCCAGCATGCCGCCAAAGAACACATACACGACCATCAGCACGCCGACCAGGACCACGGCGGATGTGTAGTTGAAGCCGAACAGGAGCTCCACCAGCTTGCCGGCGCCGACCATCTGCGAGACCAGGTACAGCAGCACGATCACGATCGAGCTCGATGCCGAAAACCCCCGGATGGGACGTTGCCTGAGACGGTATGACAGCACGTCGGCCAGGGTATAGCGCCCCAGGTTGCGCAGCGGCTCGGCGATCAGGAACAGGATGATCGGCCAGCTGGCCAGAAAGCCGATCGAGTAGATCAGGCCGTCGTAGCCGCTGGTGAAGACCAGTGCCGAAATGCCGAGCAGCGATGCCGCGGACATGTAGTCGCCGGCAATCGCCCAGCCATTCTGCAAGGCCGTGATCTTGCCGCCGGCAGCGTAGTGGTCGGCTACGCTGTGATTGCGCCTGGCTGCCCAGCGTGTCACGACGAGCGTGGCGGCGACGAAGACCACGAACATGGCAATGGCGATCAGGTTCAGGCCCTGGCCGACCAGCGGAGTGGCCGCCAGGGCAGGGGTGGCAGCCAAAAGTGGGGCAACCCCGGTCAGTACGCGCTTCATGGCTGTTCTCCCTTGCGGATCTCCGCAATCATCTTGTCGTAGACCGTGTTGCTGCGATGCACATAGATGGCCACCAGTGCGAAGGTGAAGGCGAACATGCCGAACCCGATGGGGATGCCGATGCTCATTGGCTGGCCCGGTGTCAGGGGCAGCGCAAGCAGGTCCGGGCGGAAGGCCAGGGTAAGGATGAAGCCGAAGTAGACCACCAGCATGGCGGCGGTGAGCGACCACGAGAAGCGGCGGCGCATGCGGTGCAGGCGCTCGAAGCCTGGCTGGCTCAGCATCGGGTGTGGAACCACTGGTGCGTCGATCCCGGCAAGGCCGAGATTCGCTGGACAGGGGGCGGCTTGGGGCATGATGTTGTCTCCGTTTGGGGGTTTCCCGGGGGCGGGTCAGAACCGGCGCGACACCGCGGTTTCGCGCATGACCGCCTCGGGAGTGCGGTAGCGTTCGGCCATCTCGCGGTCCTGCTCGCTTTTGAGCTGCGCCTGCATATAGGCACCAAGGTGACGTGCGTGCTCGACGACTGCTTGTCCTACCTGTACGCGTTCAGTGCTGTACGCTTCGAGCGCCGCTTCGACGGTCTGATGTCCGGCAAGCGCCCGCGCAATCGCGATCGCATCCCCCGCGGCTTTCGTCACGCCCATGCCGCAATGCGGGCGCGCGACAAAGGCGGCATCGCCGAGCAGCGCGATCCGGCCGAAGGCCATGCGTGGCACGGTCAGATCGAAAATCGGCTGAAACAGCGGTTGGGCGGTCTTCGCAACGATCTCGGCGAACTGCGGCGCAAGCAGGTCCGTTGCGGCGGCTTCCATGCTGGCGAGCACGTCGGGGCGGATCAGGCCGGGCGGGATGCCGTTGGCCCAATACTTGCCGGTGGCGTCGGTCAGCAGCTCGGGAAGTTCATCGTCCTCGCGCGTGGCGCGATACCAGACAAAGTTGTAGCGGCGGTGGCCGGGCTCGGTGCGATTGCCGTCCCCCGCCACGGGATAGCCGAGGATCTGCTCGCGCGGCGGCAGGCAGAAGGCGAACTTGTCGAAGATCGCCGCGTGCGTGCCCGCTGAAACCTGCCCTTCATCGACCAGGCCGCGCCACGCGATATAGCCGGCGTACTCCAGGCCGACCGAAGGCAGCAACCGTTCGCGCACGCCCGAGCGGAAGCCGTCGGCGGCGATGACCAGGTCCGCGCGGTGCGTCGAGCCGTCCTGGAGCGTGACTTCCGCATGGTCGGCATGCGAATCGACCGCGGTCACTGTGGCGCCGGTCCGGTAGGAGCCGGTGAACGCCTTGCTCAGCACGTCATACATCTTTCCCCAGGCCGTCAGGGTTTGCGGCATCTCGCGATCGGATACGGTCGAGCCGTCGCGCGAGAGCGTGATCCGGGTATCGACGTGCACGCCAATGCCGTCATCGACCACCACGCCGGCAGCGGCCAGCGCGTCGAACAGTTCCGGATGCGTGACGATGCCGGCACCGCGTCCGGCCAATGCTTCAGGCGTGCGCTCGAAGATCTCGACGTCCCAGCCATTTCGCCTGAGCATGTTGGCGGCAAATAGCCCGCCGAGGGAGCCGCCCACGACGATCGCCTTGGGTTGCTGATGCTGTACGGTTTTCATGCCTTTACTCCGGTGCTTGCTTGCGCCCCATCCGGCAGGTCCAGGCCTGCCACTTCGGTGGCGGGGTAATTGAGTTCGATCGTGACGCCCGAGGGATCCTCGATAAATACCTGATGGAGGCCGAGGCTCGGGACGGTGCGGTCGCGCCAGGCGATTCCCTCCGCACGCAGTTTCTCCCACATCTGCCTGATGCCGGTGGCCAGGAAAGCGATATGGTCGAGCGTCCCGGTGCCGGACACGGGCAGGGTCTTGTCGCCCAGGTAGGCGGACAGCCCGGAAGGGTTGTCGGGATCGACACCGATGATGTGCACCGTGCCGTAGTCACGTTCGTCGTCGCCCATATAGAGCCAGGCGCCGGGAAAGTCGAACGGTGGCCGGTAGCCGCGCCGGAAGCCCAGGACGCGTTCGTAGAACGCGCAGGACCGCTCCAGGTCGGTGGTGCGGATGGAATAGTGTGCAAGCCTGGTCAGTGCCATCGTTGCCTCCTTAAATTATCGGTCGATCAGTGAGCGGTTGATAAATAATAGGGCGGAAGCTTCGGCAGGCCAAGGGTCGTGAGGGTGGTATTTACCCTGATGCGGGGTCTGGGCGCGGCAGCCTAAAAAGTGATGCTGTGGAGACAGGCGCGGCGATTCATCGCTCCTGGCTGCCCAAAGCAGCGCGGAACGAGGAATGGCATCATCTGCCGGAATGCAATCGAGTCGAATGGACCATGTCGAACTTCAGCACTCCGCTACCACAGGCCAGCGCGGCCGGACTCTTTCGCGAGCATGAACTATCCATCGGTCTGGTATTGCCGCTGCTCGGCGCCGGCCAGACGGTGGTGGACTATGCCGCGCAGCTCGACCTGGCCCAGCGCGCAGACGCGGCTGGCTTCCGTGCCCTGTGGGTACGTGACGTACCGCTCAACAGTGCCGGCTATCCCGACCCGGTCGGCCATCTCGACCCGTGGGTGTTGCTGGGCGGGCTTGCCGTGCGCACGCGCCGCGCCGCACTGGTGAGTGGGGCGGTGGTCCTGACCCTGCGCCATCCCTTGCATATCGCCAAGGCGGCCATTTCCACGCATGAGCTTTCCGGCGGACGCTTCGTGCTTGGCATGGGCTCGGGCGACCGGCCTCCGGAGTACGCCGCCTTCGGGCAAGACGGCAACGCGCGGCGCGACCTGTTCCGCGACCATTGGGACGTCGTGAGCGCGGCGGTAGGCGTTCCGTCGCGTGTCATCGCGGATCGGCAGCCCGACGACGGGACCGAGTTCTACATGCTGCCGCGCCAGCGGACCGCGGTGCCGTTGCTGGCCGTTGGCTCGGCCGGGCAGAGCGTCGACTGGATTGCCCGCCATGCAATCGGGTGGATGACTTATCACCGGGATCCGGCAACCCAGCACGACCGGCACAGCATGTGGCGCGCAGCATGCGACCGTGCGGCGCCGGGCAGCTTCCGCGCGTTTGGGGTGGCTGTGCGCCTGGAGTTGAGCGAGCGCGCATCGGAGCCGCCCACGGCGCTGAACCTTGGATACAGGACCGGCGCGCGGCATCTGGTTGCGATCCTCGAAGAGATGCGCGCCGCCGGCGTCCATCACGTGGCCTTCAATATCACGGATTCGCAGCGGCCAGTGCCGGAAGTGCTCGACGAGCTCGCCGCGACGGTTCTGCCCGCTTTCCACGCCAATGACTCCAGATGATTGTGTCCGAAGCATCGACCGGATAACGCCTCGCTCAGGACGCCGCAAGCGGGTTTGCGGGCATAATGTGCCGTCCGACACAGATCTCGGGCCGGAAGCAGGGGACACGCCCCCGAGCGCCGCATTCACGTGGTAGAGAGCACGATCCGGGCGAACCAAGGGTTACGGCAAAGATGGACAAGCTGCTTGCACTGAAGATGTTCGTGGAAACCGTGGATGCGAAGGGTTTCTCTGCCGCGGCGCGACGCCTGGACCTGGCCACCTCGTCCGTCACACGCGCGCTCGACGGGCTCGAGGCTTCGCTCGGGGCGGTGCTGCTGAATCGCTCGACACGGCTCATCACCGTCACGGAAGCCGGCGCAACCTACTATCAGCAGGCCCGCAAGATCCTCGATGCCGTGGAAGAAGCCGACGCGCTGATCGCGGATCGGGGCGAGGTGCCGGTCGGGCAACTGCGGGTGTCATTGCCGGTGGCTTTCGGGCGCCGCTGCATTGCCCCCTATCTCGGCAACTGGCTCGCCAAATATCCCCAACTCGAGGTCGAAGTCACGCTGACCGACGACATCGTCGACCTGATCGGCGAGCGCATCGACCTATCCGTACGGCTGGGCAGCCCTGCATCCTATGACAACGTCGTTGCGCGGGAGATCGGCCGCTTCCGCCGTCGTGTGGTTGCCAGCCCGGCCTATCTGGACAGCCAGGGTATCCCCGCCGATCCGGTCGAGCTGGTCAATCATCATTGCCTGCGATTCAGCTATGGCGCGCGGGACCAGATATGGACCTTTCGCCAGGGCGACAACGAGACAAAGGTTCCGGTCAGCGGTCGTTTCCGCAGCAACAACGCCGAAGTATTGCGTGATATCGCGCTGGCGGGCGGAGGCGTCGGCCTGTTGCCCGACTGGCTTGTCGATGACGATATCGGCAGTGGCCGGCTGACGGCGTTGTTTGACGCGTGGTCCGTCAATCCGGATCAGGCAAGTTCCGCAATCTCTGCGCTATACCTGCCGAACCAGCGCGGCTCGCGGCGGATCGCTGCGTTCCTGGAATTCCTGGCCTCGCTGCCGGGGCCGACACGTCGCCAGGCCTGACCCTCTGGCGTTGGGCACATCCCGTTGCCTTCTCCGCAAGGCGGTCTTGCATTGCCGCCCCATTCAGCTATCGCACGGGGCCTTCTACCATGCTTCCATCTACTCGCATTTCGGAGCACAAGATGGAAGCGAATCAATCCCCTGATGACCAATTGATGTTCCCCGTCGCAGGCGATCGGGTTGCCTCTGCAGGCCCGGGCAAGGCACTGGTCGTCGGGGGTTCGTTGGGCGGACTGTTTGCGGCAACCGCGCTGCGCGCGGTCGGGTGGGAGGTGGAGGTCTTCGAGCGTTCGCCCTCCAGCCTGACCAGCCGTGGTGGCGGCATTGTCCTGCAGCCGGAGGTAATCCGTGCATTCTCGTTCGCCGGGATCGACCCCGGCGGTGCCCTTGGCGTGCGCTCGCACGACAGGCTGTATCTCGACCGCAGCGGCGACATCCGCCGCCGGGAACATATGCCGCAGACCCAGACTTCCTGGAATACGATCTATGCCGCGCTGCACAGGAGCTTTCCGCCGGAGCGCTACCATCGGGATGCGCGGCTGACCGGAGTGCAACAGGAAGATCACGGCGTCAGTGCGACGTTTTCCGATGGTCGGCGGGTACACGGCGACTTGCTGATTGGTGCCGATGGGGCGAACTCCACGGTACGAAAGCTGATGCTCCCCGAGGTCTCGCCGACCTATGCAGGCTACGTCGTCTGGCGCGGGCTGATCGAGGAGAATCAGTTGCCCGATGCCGCCAGGCCTCTGCTCTATGAGAACTTCGTGTTCCAGCAGGACCCGGAGTCCCTGATGCTCCAGTACATGGTCCCCGGCGTCGATGGCTCGACCACCCCGGGTCAACGCCGCTTCAACTGGCTCTGGTACCTGAAGGCAGAGCCGGGCGCCGAGCTTGAGCGCGTGCTGACGGACCGCGACGGGAAGCGACGCAGCCATTCCGTTCCGCCTGGCTCGCTTGCGGTCGGGCAGGATAGCTGGATCCGCCAGATGGCGGTGGCGCACGCCAATCCGGCGTTCCAGGCGTTGATCGAGAACACCGACGACATCTTTGTCCAGCAGATCCTGGACCTGCAGGTTCCCCGCATGAAGTTCGGGCGAGTCTTGCTGACCGGCGACGCCGCGTTTATTCCCCGCCCCCATACTGCCGGCAGTACGGCCAAGGCGGCCGCCGACGCGGTGTCTCTCGCAAAGGCCGTGGCGGGGGCGCAGGATCTCGATGGCGCACTGGCGAGCTGGCAGCAGGATCGCCTGGCGCGAGGCATGCAGATGAGTCAGTGGGGCATCGGCATGGGCAATCGCATCATGGGTATCGGGCAGTCCTGATTCGGGCCACTTCGGGTCAGGCTTGATCCTGAGGCTGGATCGGGCAATGGAAACTGCCCGGTGTCATGTTCGACAGTCGGGCGGCGCCACGGGCGCCGCCCGCTTGCGTTTGCGGGGCATGTGAGCGGATTCGCGCTGCATGCACCGCCGGACGCACACCTGAGAGTTTCAGTATCAAATAGGCGTGTTGCTGATTTGTACTGAGGATAAAGTTCTTCGCCGGATTACCGGTCTGGGTTCTTGGATGCTCTGCTGTTTCGCCGGCGTAGCCGGCGACCTCCTTTTTGAAGGCGCCAAAAAGGAGGCAAAAAGCGCCTTCTTGCCCGCCGGGCGGGAGTCTTATCGTAGTGAGCTACGGTCTTTGTACGGGTATGGGCTTCAGGGCATAGCTGGACTGCCCGCCGCGCAGATCGCCAGGGGCAACGCCGGGAACGGCGCTGTCCTCCCGACCTCGTGAGAGCGGAGTGGCTCGGTGATCAAGCCGCGTGCCTACGGCAAGAGGTTCTGGACCACAACCGTGGTGCGCGATGTCGCTGGGCATACTGACTGGCGTCAAGCTGCTTGCCACTCCGCTCTCACGAGGTCGGGAGGACGGACTGTCAATGCCTCGCGCCGTCTCGTTACCACGCGGCAGGCATCGTAGCTATGCCCTGAAGCCCATACCCGTACAAAAACCGTCGAACACTACGATAAGACTGGCCGTCCGCCGAGGACAGTTAACGCGTTCTTTGGTTACTTTCTGTCGCTCGGACAGAAAGTCGCCCTTCAGGGCGAAACCTGAGGCCGTCGACCTCCGACAGCGCCAAACCGCAGCCACCACCCTCAGGCACATCAGCACCCCAACCTCACAAAATCAGCGAAGAACCCCAAAAAGACCGGAACCCATAACCCAAAGTCCCGGCTAGCCAACCTCCGCACTCAGGCGAGCGCAGGATAGTCCGTGTAGCCCATTGCCGTGCCGCCGAAGAAGGTGGCCGGATCCGGCGTATTGAGCGCAGCCGAGGTCTTGAGGCGGTGCGGCAGATCGGGATTGGCGATGAACGGCCGTCCGAACGCGATCATGTCGGCACGCCCATCGGCAATCGCCTGCTCCGCGGACACGCCATCGTAGCCGCCCGCCAGCATCAGCACGCCGCGGTACTCGGCACGCATTGTGTGGATCATGCTGTCCCAGCGCGGGTCGGCAACTTCGTCCTTGACCGTGCCGACCATTGCCGGCTCTACCAGGTGCAGATAGGCCAGCGGCCAGGCATCGAGGCTGCGTGCGATGTGGCCGAAGGTGGCTTCGGGCGTGGCATCGCCCATCCCCATGAAGCGGCCCATTGGCGTGAGCCGTACGCCCACGCGTCCGGCACCGATCTCCGCTGTCACGGCATCCACCACTTCCAGCAGGAAGCGCGCGCGGTTCTCGATGCTGCCGCCGTAGGCGTCGGCGCGGTGGTTGCTTTCCGAGTTGATGAACTGGTCCAGCAGGTAGCCATTGCCCGCGTGGATCTCCACGCCGTCCATGCCGGCTTCGATGGCATTGCGCGCGGCCTGGCGGTAGTCGCGCACGATCGCCGCGATACCCTCGACGGTCAGTGCCTGCGGCGTCGGGATTTCGCCCCACACGCCGTTGCCTTCGGCGTCAACGATGAACGTCTTGCCGGGCACCGGCAGCGCGCTGGGCGCCACCGGCAGCGCGCCGCCGGGCTGGAATGACGGGTGCGAAACCCGGCCTACATGCCACAGTTGCAGGAAGATCCGGCCGCCTTCGGCATGCACGGCGTCGGCCACGGCACGCCAGCCTTCGATCTGTTCGGCGGTATGGATGCCCGGGGTCCAGGCGTAGCCCTGGCCCTGCTGGGAAATCTGCGTGGCCTCGGTGATGATCAGTGCCGCCGATGCACGCTGCCGGTAGTACTCCACGTTCATGGCGCTGGGTACGTTGCCTGGCTGGGCTGCGCGCGAACGCGTCAGCGGCGCCATGGCGACCCGATGGTTCAGCTGCAAGGGCCCGATCGTGATGGGCGCAAATAGCTTGGATGTCATGATAAGGACTCCTGTTGACGGATATGGATAAGGAACGCGGGCTCAGCGTCGCGAAGCGAGCGCCAGGGCCACCAGCGAGACCAGGGCAAGACCGCTGCCGACAGCGACGATGCCGGACCAGCCGAAGTGCGTGTAGAGCGAGCTGGCCAGTGCGGATCCCACCGCGCCGCCGGCAAAGATTGCCGTCATGTACAGCGCGTTCAGGCGTGCGCGGCTGGCGGCATCCAGCGCGTAGATCGCACGTTGGCCCAGCACCATGTTCATTTGCACGGCGAAGTCGAGCACGATGCCGGTCAGTGCGAGCCAATACAGACCGCCCGTGCCGCCGGCAAGTCCGGGGATAAAGCTGAGGACTGCCGCGATCATCGCAGCGTATGAGGCAATGTGCGTGCGGCCCGCGTCTGCCAGCCGGCCTGCGATCGGCGCCGCTATTGCGCCCAGTGCGCCGACCAGGGCAAAGATGCCGATCTGCGATTGCGACAGGCCATAGTGGCCGGCCAGTTCCAGCGGTGCGGCAGTCCAGAACAGGCTGAACGCGGCAAACAGCAGCGCCTGGTACAGCGAGCGCTGGCGCAGCACCGCGTAGCGCGTGAACAGATGCCACAGCGAGGTCAGCAGGCTGCCATAGGTGGCGCGATGCTCCGGCACGCGGCGCGGCAGCGTGGTGGCAATGATCGCCACCGTGGCCAGCGTCATCGCGGCGGCGATGTAGAACACTGCGCGCCAGCCGAAGTACTGCGCCAGCATGCTCGACAGCGGCCGCGACAGCAGGATGCCCGAGAGCAGGCCGCCCATGATCGTGCCGACGGTGCGGCCACGCAGCGCTTCGGGTGCCAGGTGCGCCGCCAGCGGAATCAGGATCTGCACGCTGACCGAACTCAGGCCCAGCAGCAGCGAGACCAGCAGGAACAGGCCGGGCTGCGATGAGGTGGCGGCGCCCACGAGGCTGATGGCGGCGGCCGCGCCGCTGATCATCAGCAGGCGCCGGTTCTCGAGCAGATCGGCCAGCGGTACCAGGAAGAACAGGCCGACGGCATAACCGATCTGCGTCAGCGACACGATCACGCTGGCGCTTTGGGCGGACAGGCCCACTGCCGGCGCGATCAGTTCGATGATCGGCTGGGCGTAGTAGAGATTGGCGACCAGTACGCCGGCGCACAGGGAGAACAGTGCGACCAGCGCAGCGGGCATTGGCGCGGCCGCATGGCCGACGCTGCTGACGGTGGGAGAGAGGGTGGTTTTCATGGCTGCGGGTGTCGGGTTGGAATGGTCAAAGCTTAGGTTCGGGAAAGCGCAATTTGAATCACAACGGCAAGCAAGTCAGCGTTGCGTGGCGCGCAACGTGCCGCCGTGCGGGGAGTGCTGCGGAGTGCAGCGATTTCCACGGCGGGGGCTGATTTCCGCTCGGCAGATGCCTTGTGCCGCACTTTCCGCGTTTGGTGGATCGAGGGCGGGCAACGAGGGAGCTTTCATCAATGCGACTCCGTAGCTGGATTGGAAAACGGTGGGCACCCTCAGAACGCGAGCTGCAGGAACACCGCCGCGGCCAGCACCAGGTTCACGACGGCCAGCACGATCCAGCCGCACAGCAGCAACGGGCTTTCGTTCTCGTTCATTGCTTTCTCCGTACAGGTCCGCGAAGGGCGCGCCGAAATGGCAATCACAGGGCAGGGGCCACGTCCATGATCCGGCGGCCGAGCGCGATACCCCAGCGCACCAGGCGCTGGTCCGCCGGCAGCTGATCGCGTTCCCAGTGCAGCAGCGCGGCGTCGATATCGGTGGCGTGGTCCTGCAGCGCGCGCGCCAGCGTCAGCGCATTGGCGGCAGCCTTGCCGGCTCCCGCGCCGGTATGCGGTCGCGCCACAAAGGCCGCATCTCCCAGCAACAGCACGCGGCCGAATACCATCTGCGGCGCTTCGTAGTCGTGAATCAACTGAAGGAACGGGTTGGGCGTCGCGGTGACCAGGCCAGCCAGCGCAGGCGCCAGTACGTTGAGCGCGGCAACCTTCAGTGCGCGGATCTCGGTGTCCTGCATCGCGCCTGGCGGCAGCGAGTAGCTGTGCCGGTTGCCGGCGCGGTCCTGCAGCAATGCATCGAGAGCAGGGCCGGCCCCGATTTTGCGATACCAGACCCAGTTCTGACGCCGGTCACCCTCGCGGACGCTGCCGTCCTCGCCCGGAATCCGGTAGGTCAGGAACTGGTGGGCACTGCCATCCTGAAACGCGAACGCGTCCTGCAGGAGCTGGCGAGTGGATTTGAACAGCGCATGTTCGGGCAGCACACCGCGCCACGCGGCATAGCCGGCATAGGCGGGCACCTCGCCGGGGAGCAACTGGGCGCGCACGGCCGATACCGGACCGTCGGCGCCGATCAGCAGGTCGCCTTGCGCGGTGCGGCCGGAGGCAAAGCGCGCCGTGACACGGTTGCCGTCGTGCTCGAAGCCGGCAAAGGTCTCGCCCGCATGAAGCACCGAGGCGTCGATGTGTTGCCGCATGCGCTGGTACAGGCCGTTCCACGCAATCTGCGTCTGTGGCATGTATACGCGACGGAACGTGCCATCGCCTTCGATGAAGATGCGGTCGCGCGACGGCACGCCAAAATCGTCGCCATGCGGCACGCCGGCAAAGTCCAGCGCCTCGAGCACGGCGGGCTGCAGCACCAGCCCGCCGCCACGGCTGTCCAGTTCCTGGGGCGAGCGTTCGAAGATTTCGACGTCCCAGCCGATCGCGCGCAGGCAGACGGCACTGAACAGCCCGCCGAGCGAACCGCCGATGACAAGGGCGCGGGGTGGTTGCGATGAGGTCATGGATGCTCCTGCAAGGGTGATCCGGGTGGCTTTGGCTGGCTGCTCAGGGCGCGATCGCGGCCCGCAGCCGATCGCCGGCCAGTGGCATATCGCGCAAGCGCACGCCGGTGGCATCGAACAGAGCGTTGCCGATGGCGCCGGCCGTCGGGCCCATGGCGGCTTCCGCCACGCCCAGGAATGGCGCACCCGGCCGGTTGATCAGATGCACATTGATCTGCGTGGGGACCGTGGAGAAACGCATGATCGGGTAGGTGCCCCAGTCGAAGCTGCGGATGCCGGCCGCGTCGAAGCGCAGCTGTTCATAGAGTGTCCAGCTGGCCGATTGCAGGATGCCGCCTTCGATCTGGTTGCGGACGCCATCGGGATTCACGATCTGGCCGCAATCGACAGCCACGTCGGCGCGCTCCAGGCGTACCCGGCCGGTGTCGCGCTCCACGGAGATCTCCACGGCCATCGCCACGTAGCCCATCAGGTTCTTGTACCTGGCGAAGGCGAAGCCGGCGCCGTGCCCCGGCTTGCGGACGCGCTGCGCCCAGCCGGACTTCTGCGCCGCCAGCCGGATCACGTCCAGCGCGCGCGGATCGTCCATATGGCGCAGGCGGAACTGCACCGGGTCCGCGCCGGCGGCATGGGCCAGGTCGTCCATGAAGGTTTCGATCGCGAACACGTTCAGATGCGCGCCCAGCGAACGCATGGCCGAGGTCCGCAGCGGCATCGTCGGCGAAAAGTTGTTGACGATATGGCGGCTCGGCAGGCGGTAGAGGGGAATCGCGTTGCGGTCGCCGCCGCCTTCAGGCTGCATCATCGGCACCGACGGAGCCGGCGTGAAGGGTCTGGCCAGATGCGTCGCGGGCAACAGGCGCCCGGCGTTGACCACGCGCTCATTGTGCGAACTGCTCCAGAGCGCGTAGTCCCAGTTGACAATGGTGCCGTCGGCGGACAGCGAGGCCTTGACCTGCGCGACCATCGCCGGGGTGTAGTGGTCCCACAGGTTTTCCTGGTCGCGCATCCATTGCACGCGCACCGGCCGGCCCGGCAGCGCGCGCGCCAGAAAGGCGGCGTGTGCCGCCGCATCGTCGGCGCCGTTGTGGCCATAGCAGCCGGACCCTTCCATGTGGATGCAGCGGATCTTGTCCTTGGGCATCGACAGCATCTCGGCCAGCCCGTCGCGAAGCGGATAGACGCCCTGCGAATGCGTCCACACGGTCAGCATGCCGTCCTGCATATGACCCACCGCGCACGACGGCCCGATCGACCCGTGCATCAGGTATGGCTTGGTGTAGGTGGCCTCGAGGGTCTTGGCCGGGGTTGCCATCGGCGCACGCGCATCGGCGATGACGATGCGCTCGGTGGCTATCTGCCTGAGCTGCGTGGTCACCTGCCCGGGCTGGGGCAAGGCACGGCCCGGTCCCCAGTGGCATCCGGCAGAAAGCGCGCGCTGGGCCTGCACGGCCTGCCATTCGCGCTGCGCCACCACGGCCAGCAGATTGCCGTCGCGCACGATGGCGATAAAGCCCGGCATGGCCCGCGCGCCCGCTTCGTCAACGGACTGCAGCGGCGCGTCATAGGCGGATGGCAGGACTACGCGCGCGTGCACCATCCCGGGTAGCTTCATATCCTGCACGTAGCTGGGGCCGCCGGTGACCTTGCCCGGGATGTCGAGCCGCGGCAGCGCAGTGCCGATCACCGTGAACGAAGCCGGGTCCCTCAGCGCGGACGTGGGCTTTGCCACGACGTGCAGGTTGACGTCCGGAAGCAGCTCGGCAAACGACTTCGAGCGGCCATCGGCCGCATGCACACGCGCATTGCGCACGGTAAGCGTGGCAGGGTCCGCACGCAGCGTACGCGCGGCCGCATCGGTGAGCAGGCCCCGCACCTGGGCGGCGGCATTGAGCAGTGCACTGCCGCTGTCGGCCATCGTATGGCTGCCCGCGGTCAGGCCCTCATCGGGGGAGCGCCCCGTGTCCGCGGTCAGAAAGGTGATCTGGCCGGGGTCGGTCTGCAGTTCCTCGGCGGCCACCTGCAGCAGCGCGGTACGCACGCCCGTGCCCAGTTCCACCTTGCCGGTGTAGACCGTGACGCGGTTGTCCGGTGCGACCTTGATCCATGCATCCAGATAGGGATTGGTCTTCAGGCTGCCGGCCAGTTTCTCGAAATCGCTGCCCACGCGCACGGCGGCGCCCTCATCGGCCAGGACGACTTCCGCCAGCACCCGCCTGCCCGGCAGCAAGGTAAAGCCCACCACGAGCGAGCCGGAAACCATGAAGGCCCGGCGCCCGGGGTTGTCCGGGAGTCTCTTGTCGTCGGGGCTCATCGCACGGTCTCCGTTGCGGGTTTGCCGGTGCCGGCGGGGCTTGCGCCGACCGCGCCGACCGCGCGGATCGCGGCAAGGATGCGCATGTGGGTGCCGCAGCGGCACAGGTTCGGCTCCATATGCTTGCGGATTTCGGCGTCGGTCGGATGAGGACTGGATTCCAGCAACGCCTGCGCACGCATGACCATGCCGGCGATGCAGTAGCCGCACTGGGCCGCCTGCTGTTCGATGAACGCCTGCTGGAGCGGGCCGGGCTGCCCGGCCGTGCCCAGGCTTTCGATCGTGCGCACCGGCCGCTTGCCCACCGCGGACACCGGCATCAGGCAGGAGAAGGTGGGCTTGCCGGCCACCAGCACGGTGCACGCGCCGCATTGTCCCAGCCCGCAGCCGAACTTGGCGCCATGCAGGTTCAGGTCCTCGCGTAGCGCATAGAGCAGAGGGGTCGAAGGATCGACGTCGAGCGAGTGGCTGACGCCATTGACTGTGAGCTGGATCATTTCGCCGCGTCTCCCTTGCGGATATCGGTCACCGCTTGCGTGACGCCATCCCACGGCGGCAAACGGGAATAGGTGGCCCGGAGGTAGAGCGCCAGGTCGCCAATCTGGGCGTCGTCCAGCGCTGCGTCGAAAGCAGGCATGTAATGCAGCGCCTGCTCGCCTTGCCAGGGCACGCCTTCCAGCATCATCTGGATCGCATTGCGCGGCGTGGCGGCATGAATGGCGCTGCTGGTCGCCAGGGCGGGACGGTCGCCGATGCTCTGCATCGGCGCCTTGCCGCCATGGCACGATGCGCAGGCGCCGGCAAACAGCACGCTGCCGCGCCGGATCGCCGCCGGGTCCGCCACCGGCACGCCGGACTTGACGCTGTCGGCCGACGCGGGCTGCTGCAGCGAGAACAGATAGGCGGCCATCGCTTCGACGTCCGCCGGCGGTACGGTGGCCAGTTCCTGCGTGACCGGGAGCATTGGCCCGGCGGCGGCGCCATGCGCGGACGAAATGCCGGTGCGCAGGTAGGCGACAAGCTGCGCCTCGGTCCACGGCACCGGTCCATGCGCCAGGCGCGTCAGTGGCGGCGCCTCCCAGCCATCGATCACACCACCTTCGAAGGCCTTGCCCCATTGTTCGCCGCCGATGAGGTTCAGCGGCGTATGGCAGGCGGCACAGTGGCCGAGGCCATTCACGAGTTCACGGCCACGATGCCACTGGGCGCTGCGCGAGCTTTCCGGCGCTTCGGGGCCGGTGCGCAGGAACAGTACGTTCCAGAACGCCACCAGCGGCCGGAAATTCAGCGGAAAGATGAGGTCGTTGGGCGGGGCCTTGGCCACCACAGGATCGCGGCGCATCAGGTACGCGTAGGCTGCAGCGATATCCGCGTCGGACATGCGCGTGTAATGGATATACGGGAAGGCGGGATAGAGCTGATGGCCATCGCGCGAGATGCCGCGGCGCATGGCACGCGTGAAGGCCTCCAGCGACCACGTGCCGATGCCGGTTTCAGGATCGGGCGTGATGTTGGTGGTATATAGCGTGCCGAATGGCGTCGACAGTGCCAGCCCGCCGGCATAGGGCTTGCCATCGCGGGCGGTATGGCAGACCGCGCAGTCTCCCAGCGCTACCACACGCGCACCGCGCAGCGTGAGCTGGCCGCCGAATGAGGACGGCGGGGGTGGCTTGACGGGGGCAAGCGCCTTCTCCCACATCAGGTACAGCGCAATGCCCGCCACCACGACTGCGGCGATGGCCAGCATGGCGAGCCATCGATATCGAAGCTTCATGGTACGGGCCTCCCGTGAATTCGCGCTTTTGTTGAGGAGAAGCGTAGGAGGCTCGGCGGGGTGCCGACAATTGGCGGGTGGTGGGTGCCCGGTCAGACCTTGGTATGAGTGGGATGCGCGAGGCAGCGCGCGTGTCCGCCAGAGGCCACACCGTGCATCTCGAGAACGGCGACACGCCGCGGAAATCCCGCCCCGGCCCGGCGTGTGCCAGGCGCGCTAGACCCCGCCGTGGATCGGTATGGTGAACGCGAACATGCTGCCGTACGGCACCAGGGGTGCGGCACGCAGTTGCCCTTTGTGGGCTTCAACGATCGACCGGCAGATCGACAGCCCCATGCCCATGCCGTTGGCCTTGGTGGTGTAGAACGGCTGGAAGACCTGTTCAAGCAGATTCCCGCCAATTCCCACGCCGGTGTCGGCCACGCTTAGCTCCAGCGCGGTTCCATCGACGATGCGCGTGACGATATGCATCACGCGCGGACGGTCGTTCCCCTCGCTCATCGCTTCCATGGCATTCACCACCAGGTTCAGGATCACCTGCTGAAGCTGGATGCCGTCGCCAAATACCGTGGGCTGTTCGGCGTGCAGCGCCAGCTTCACGGCAATGTGGCGGCGTTCGATCTCGCTGCGTGAAATGACCAGGATATGCCGCACGGCCTCGTGGATGTCCACTGGCGCAAGCATGGGCGCCGCATTGCGCGTCAGCGACTGCAGGCTGCGGATCATGTCGCCGGCACGCTGGCCGTCGCTGGCAATGGCCTCCAGGCTTTCGCGTGCGTTGGCAAGATCGGGGGTCGGGCGGGTCAGCCACCGCAGGCCGGCGCCGGCGTTCGAGACGATCGACATCAGCGGCTGGTTGATCTCGTGCGCGATCGATGCGGTAAGCTGTCCGACCGTAGTGGCACGCGCCACGCGGGCCAGGTCGGCCTGTGCGCTGCGCACGGCGTCCTCCGCCTCCCGGCGCGTCGTGACATCGGTGACGGTCCCGACATACTCGAGCGTGCCATCTTCCGCGGGCAGAGGCTCGCCCACGGCCGCCAGATGGCGTATGGAGCCGTCGGATCGAACAATCCGATGCTCGACGCGGATCGGCAGCCACTGTTCGACGTGGGCCGCCACCACCTTGCGTACCGCAGCCCTGTCTTCCGGATGCATGCGCGCAACGAAGTCTTCGAAGGCGATCTCGCACTGCGCAGGGTCGAGTTCGAAAATTCGCCGTAGCTCTTCCGAGCAATAGAAGCGATCCTGGCGCAAGTCCCAGCGCCAGCTGCCGGTGTGGCTCACGCGCTCGCCCATGACCAGCGAGGCCTCGCTGGCGCGCAATTCACGCTCCACATTCTTCCGCCGTTCGTTTTCGGAAAGCAGGTCGTCATAGAGACGCGCGGTGCGCAGGGAAATCGCGGCTTGTGCGGCGATCAGTTCCAGCAGGCGCGTCTGATCCAGCGTAAAGGCGTCGCGGACCAGGCGGTTTTCCAGGTAGAGCACGCCAATCACTTCATTGTGACGCAGCATCGGAATGCAGATGGCCGAGCATTCGGGGTGTGCCAGGAGGTACGGATCCATGGCAGGCGGGTTGGCGGACTGGGCCGCCCCCACCATGGCCACCTGACCCGAGCGGACGGCGGTGTGGAACATCGAGAGCGGCAGCGCGTCCGCCGCCAGCCTGTCCTGCACCAGACGCACGCGTATGCCCTCTGCCGAGGTGTCGGCGCACGCCTCCACCAGCGGGCCTTCGGGCTGGATGCGTATCAGCAGCCCACGCTGGGCGGTCGCGTATTCCAGCGCAATCGTCATCAGCTTGTCGATCAGGCGGTCCAGCCGGATTTCCTCGGTCAACGCCCGCGACGCCTTGATCACGCTTTCCGCGTCCACCGACTGCTGACCGTCGCCCAGGTACCAGGCGCGCGGCGGCGCGGCGTCGACAAGATCGGGATGCAGCGCCTCCATCTGCGCGACCTTGCCCGTGGCGCCCCAGCGCAGATAGTGATCCCGGGCGGCGCGGCGATGTGCCCTTGCGGCCGACGCCAGTCCCAGCGTGATGCAGTGCCTTCCCGCCCGCTCGTGCGCCATCGCGGCGATCTGCACGAATCCTTGCGTGGACGCTTGCGCGATCGCCGCTTCGTAGCGCGACATCGCGCCCAGTGCGTCGCCTTCCAGCTTGGCCAGCTCCGCCTCCACCAGCAGTGCCTTGTCGGTGAACGTCGCCGGATTGGCATCGGCGCAGGCGCGGATATGACGGGCATCGGCGCGCAGCGTTTGCCATGCCGCCGGGTCCGGTGGGTCGGGCAGGGAAGCAATGGTCAGTGCGCGGTACAGGCGGAAATCGAGCTGGTGGATGTGGCCCGGTGCTGACCATGCAAAGCGGGCCGCCTGGTCCAGGCACTGTGCAGCCGACCCGGGCTGATCCGCAAGAAACAGGATCGCGGCGCGATAGGTCCAGTGCCAGAACTCGAACGTCGAAAGCCGTTCGCCCGCAGAGCTGTGCGCGGCATCGAAATCGAGCGCAAGGGCGTCCCCGGCCGGAAATCCCGTCGTGCGCAAGCTATCGACATAGCGCAGCTGCAGCAGCAGGATCAACTCGACGTCATGAAAGCCGGCACGGCGCACCACTTCGAGCCCGCGCCCGATCTCGGCGCGGATTTCGTCCAGCCGGTCACCGCGAGCCATCATGGTGGCCACGATATGGCAGCACTCGTAGCATGCGGTGGTCAGGTCGCCGTGGGCCATGCCCGCTGCAAGGCCGGCGCGGGCGCACTCGATCGAATACGACAGCGGCTGCGTCCACACGCTGAGCTGATCCAGCGGCAGAAGCGTGCGGGCTTCGTAGGCGGCGTAGCCATGGTGCGTTACCAGTCGGTGGGCCATTTCCCCATAGCGGAAGCCATCGGCATAGGCGCCGTAGCGGTGGCAGACCATGACTCCCAGCCAGGCCAATGACGCGGTGGACGGGGCGGCCATGCCGTGAGCGAGCGTGAGCCGCAGCATTTCGCAATGACCGAGGAACGCAAGGTTCTCGTCGGTGAAGCTGGCGGGTACGAGCAGCGCCGACAGCAGACCCATCGCGGCCTCGATCTCTGCATCGCGAACCTCGGCCAGCGTGATTATCTCGGGCAGCCTGTCTGGCGCCAGTAGCGGGCGGATCGTGTCGTACAGCGCATCGCATGCCGCCGTATCCGGGTGCGGGCTCAGTGCGATCCCGACCGGACGCAGGCTGGCGATTGCGGTTTCCACGGCGAGCGTGTTCTCCGAGCGGCGTGTATGAATCTCGATCTTGAGCCGATAGACGCCGGCTTGCTGCAGCCGGGCCGCCGGCTGGCGGATCAGTTCGGTGGCCAGCGTGAGCGCATCGTCCAGGCGTCCGAGCTGGAACCAGCAGGTTGCCTGTTGTTCCAGCAAGGCAAATTGCAGCGGGTGGCTTGCATCCGAATGCGTGGTGGCCTTGCGCACGAAGGCCATGCCACTTTCCACATAGCCCAGTGCGGCACCATAGGCCGCCGCGCGCCGGGCGCGCAGTGCGGCGGTGTGGAACAGCCAGGCCACGTCGAGCGCTTCCTCCGGCGTCGTGACCAGCGTTTCCGCCTGCGCCAGCAGGCCGCTGGCACGGAACAGTACGTCATCGCGCACCTCGTCGCTGACATCGTCGCGCACGCGGGTAACCAGCTGCCGGCCGGCGCGCAGGCAGATGTCGGCATGATCGTCTGCCGCCAGTCCGGCGTGCGCGGCTTCCTGGACGCGGTCGTGCACAAAGGCATAGGCGCCGTCCTGCGCCAGCGATACCACGCCGGCCGCACGGGCCGGCGACAGCCGCGCGTGCAGCGCACGCTCGCTGATGCCGAAGGTCCCGCATAGCAGCGACATTTCGGCGCGGCGGCCCAGACACGCCATGCCGCCCAGCAGGCGGCGGGTTGGCCCGGGCAGGCGGCGCAGGCGCTGCAGCACCAGCGCCGCCACATTGTCGGTATGGGCATGCTGCGCGATGCGCGAGAGATCGTATTGCCAGCCATCGGCATCGGACGAATAGACGAGCAGCCGGTCATCGACCAGCGTCGTCAGGAACTGGATGACGAAGAAGGGGTTGCCGAGCGTCTTGTCATGGACAAGCCGCGCCAGTGGCAGAAGCGCCTGCGCCGGCGTACGCAGGGTCTCCGCCAGCAGGTTGGCCACGGTTGCCTCGGAAAATACGTCCAACACCACGTCGTGCACCGGCACGCTCTGCCGCAGGCGTATCAGCGCTTCGGCTCCCGCGGTTCGGGCGCTGCAGATCAGCAGCAGCGGCGGCGGGGCAGGGTGGCGCACCAGCCGGGCGAGCAGATGCCGGGACGGTGCGTCGAGCCACTGGCAATCGTCGATCAGCAGCACGAAGGGGCTGTCTGACTGCGAGAATGCCCTCACCAGCTGGCGCATCGCGATCTCGACATGGACATCGGCATCGGCGGCTTCCGACGCGGGGAAGGGCGGAAAATCGGCCACCAGCAGCCGTAGCGCCGGTGCGATGCTGCACGCCAGTTCACCGTAGGTGCCCAGGGCCTGCATCAGGCGCGCTTGCCACGCGCGTACTTCTTCCTCGGGCAGGCCAAGGATCTGGTGGAACAGTCCCTGGAATGCCTCGGCGATCGGCGCATATGGCACACCCTTGCGAAACTGGTCGGCCTTGCCCATGGCGCACCATACCCGCTGCGGCCGGAGGGACTTGACGAACGCCTGCATCAGCGCGGATTTTCCGATACCTGACGGGCCTGTCAGCGCCACGGCCGTAGAGCATTTGGCGGTGATTACGCGGCTGAACGCCGCGGACAGCTGGTGCAACGCTGCATCCCGCGCAAACAGGCCTTCGGGGAGGTCCAGGCCAGCGGGCTGATCACGCTCGCCGGGCTTGAAAGGGGCGATGTCCCCGGTCTCCTGCCACGCCGCCATGCAGCGCCTGAGGTCAAACTCCAGCCCGGCGGCCGACTGGTAGCGGCGGCTCGGGTTCTTGTCGAGCAGCTTGAGCACGATTCGGGAGAGGGGTTCCGGAATCTCCGGCAGGATCTTGTGCAGCGGCACCGGCGCACTGGCCACGTGGCTGTGGATCCATTCGGCCAGGTCACCCGGGTTCCTGACCGCGAGCGGCAACTGCCCGCTCAGCAACTGATAGAGGATCACACCGAGCGAGTACAGGTCGCTGCGGGCATCGATGGCATGGCGTGTGCGGCCGGTATGTTCTGGCGACATGTAGGCCGGGGCTTCGCCACCCATCATCATCGCCGCGGGCCGCCCACGGCTTGCGTCGTTGTGGCCATTCCCGCCGGACTGGCGCACGGCAAAGCCGAAATGGCCGATGCGGCAGTGTCCCGCCGCATCGACGAACAGACTGAAAGGCGTGACCGCGCGGTGAATCAGGCCGCTCTCGTGTGTGGATTTCAGCGCGGCGGTGGCGCCGAGTGCGATGCCCAGCACGCGTCCCAACGGTTGACGCTCTGGCAGCAGCGTGACCAGAGGGTCGCCGGAATGACCGTCGTAGAGCGAAGCGATGCCGCTCCGGTAATGGCTGATGCCGCGCGGAACCAGCGCCCAGTCATCGCGTAGCAGCACACGCAATGCGTACTCGTTTCGGATGCGGTGCGCAGCATCGGACTCCACCTGGCTTGATGCCGCATGCGCGATCACTATCGTTTCGCCAGTGGATGTATGAATGCCGCGCGAGAATGCGACGATGCCATCCTGATGGATCGTTTCGAAACGATAGTCCGATAACGCACTGGCGTCTGGCTGGCCGATAGTGGCGGTCATCATGGTGCGGCGCCAGTGGTGGGCGGGCAGGCGGCACGCAAGGGCGCGGTGACTGTCACACGAATTCCTTTAGATACGATGGAAGGCACGACCGATGACAAGGGATCCCGACGCGTCCGCTGCCCGCCTGGACAGCATAGGCCCGTCGGACTTCGCGCTACATAATACTGTGGTATTGCCGCCCGCCACCACCCGATGGTCGCCTCCGGAACCGGAAGCGGGCAGGCGTCATCGTCGTGTGTCGCGAGCGCCGCATGCAAGGCGCTCCAGGCCAGCCGGTTCAGCCAGGCGTGCGATCACGAGCCCGGCCGCGGCCATGCTGATGACCTCTTCCCGTTGGGACGGCGTGGCTTCGTTGGCGCGGATCGCCCCTGGCTTGCGCAGAGCGCGGCGGC
The DNA here is from genome assembly GCF_000812465.1 of Cupriavidus sp. IDO. Classification (GTDB taxonomy): domain Bacteria; phylum Pseudomonadota; class Gammaproteobacteria; order Burkholderiales; family Burkholderiaceae; genus Cupriavidus. The sequence goes on from NZ_JWMA01000035.1 coordinate 56,525, forward strand.
GGTTCGGCGCGCGGATTGGAACACAGCGCTCGCAAGCTTGCCAGCCATACCATCGTATTAGTGCCAGCGACCTGGCAAGGCGCGATGATCCCTCGCGTGTGAGCCTGGCCTCCAATGGTCTGCTCCTGCTTCATGTGCGTCCGCACAATTTTCCTGATCTTCGCCGTGCTTGCAGACACGAACACCACCACGCAGCTGAAAGCCGCGCCAGCATCGGCTGGTCCAGTCGCATCACCCAGCGGAAGGTTCCGCTCACTAATACGAAAGGCCGATGGCTACCGCGTCAAGGGCTGTCTAGTCTTGCATCCGGTGGCATCGTGTGATTCCCGCTGAAGGGAACACGACGCACCGATGCCATCCGGACGGGCTGCCCGGCACACGCTGCGGCGCCCGCTCTTCGCCCCCAACCGCTATAGAGGAATCAGACCATGTCGAACCCCAAGCTCGAAGTCCTGACCCCGCAGAACAGCCAGCTCATCATCATCGACCAACAGCCGCAGATGGCCTTCGGGGTCCAGTCGATGGACCGCCAGGCGCTGAAGAACAACGTGGTGGGCCTGGCCAAGGCGGCGAAGATCTTCAATATCCCGACCACCATCACCACGGTCGAAAGCGAGTCGTTCTCGGGCTACACGTACCCGGAGGTCCTCGACGTCTTCCCGAATGCGAAGACGCTCGAGCGGACCTCCATGAACTCGTGGGACGACCAGAAGGTACGTGACGCGCTGAAGGCCAACGGCCGCAACAAGGTCGTCGTGGCCGGCCTGTGGACCGAAGTCTGCAATACGACCTTCGCCCTGTGCGCGATGCTGGAAGGCAACTACGAGATCTACATGGTGGCCGATGCATCGGGTGGCACCAGCAAGGAAGCGCACGACTACGCGATGCAGCGCATGGTGCAAGCCGGTGCCGTACCCGTGACCTGGCAGCAGGTACTGCTCGAATGGCAGCGCGACTGGGCGCACCGCGACACATATGACGCCGTGATGAAGCTCGTCAAGGAGCACTCGGGCGCCTACGGCATGGGCGTCGATTACGCCTACACGATGGTCCACAAGGCGGCACAGCGCACCGCCACGCCGCACGAGTCGCTGGCCCCGGTTCCGGCCCGCTGATCATTCCCACGCCAAACGAGCCATTTGCACGAACGCGGGCACGCCTCGCCATTCCGGAGGATCAAAATACATGAACTACATCACCAGCAGGGACGGTACGCAGATCTTCTACAAGGACTGGGGCGCCGGCCCGCCGGTCGTGTTCTCGCACGGCTGGCCGCTCGATGCTGACGCGTGGGATGCCCAGATGCTGTTCCTGGCGGGGAAGGGCTTCCGCGTGATCGCGCACGATCGCCGCGGCCACGGCCGTTCGGGCCAGCCGGCGCAGGGCAACGACATGGACACGTACGCCGACGACCTGGCCGCGCTGCTGGACGCGCTCGACCTGCAGGGCGCCACGCTGGTCGGCCACTCCACCGGCGGCGGCGAGGTGGCGCACTATATCGGCCGCCATGGCACCAAGCGCGTGGCCAGGGCCGTGCTGATCGGCGCCGTGCCGCCGATCATGGCCAAGACCGCGGCCAATCCCAACGGCCTGCCGCTGGACGTGTTCGACGGCATCCGCAAGGGCGTGGCCGACAACCGGTCGCAGTTCTACAAGGACCTGGCCGTGCCGTTCTTCGGCTTCAACCGCCCGGGCGCCAAGGTTTCGCAGGGCACCATCGACACATTCTGGGCACAGGGCATGGCTGGCGGCATTCTGGGCCAGTACGCATGCATCAAGGAATTCTCGGAGGTGGATTACACCGAGGACCTGAAGAAGATCACCGTGCCCACGCTGATCCTGCATGGCGATGACGACCAGATCGTGCCCATCGACAATTCGGGGAGGCTGTCGGCAAAGATCGTCAAGAACGCTACGCTCAAGGTGTACCCGGGCGCGTCGCACGGCATGTGCGTGATCAACGCCGACCAGGTCAACGCCGACCTGCTGGCCTTCCTGAGCGCATAAACGCATGTCAGTCACCCGCCGGCAATTCATCGCCTCGGCTGCCGCCATCGGTGCGGCAGCCTCTCCGGAGCTTTTCGCCATGTCACCGACCCCGACTCCCGATCTCATCCTGATCAACGGCAAGTTCACCACGCTGGACCGCGCCAATCCGCAAGCCGATGCCGTCGCAATCCAGGGCGGCCGTTTCGTCAGCGTGGGCACGCGTCAGGAGATCATGAAACTCGCGGCGAAGCAGACCACGGTGATCGACCTGAATGGCCGGCGGGTCATTCCGGGGCTGATCGACAGCCATATGCACATCATCCGCGGCGGCCTGAACTACAACATGGAGCTGCGCTGGGACGGCGTGCGGTCCCTGGCCGATGCCATGCGCATGCTCAAGGCCCAGGTGGGTCGCACCCCCGCGCCGCAATGGGTGCGTGTTGTCGGCGGCTTTACCGAGCACCAGTTCGCCGAAAAGCGCCTGCCGACCATCGAGGAACTGAACGCGGTGGCGCCGGACACGCCGGTGTTCATCCTGCACCTGTACGACCGCGCGATCCTGAATGGCGCGGCACTGCGCGCGGTCGGCTACAACAAGGACACGCCCAACCCGCCGGGCGGCGAAATTGTGCGTGACGCCAGCGGCAATCCCACCGGCCTGCTGCTGGCCAGGCCCAACGCGACGATCCTGTACGCCACGCTGGCCAAGGGCCCGAAGCTGCCGACCGAGTACCAAAAGAACTCGACGCGCCATTTCATGCGCGAGGTGAATCGCCTTGGCGTCACCGGCGTGATCGATGCCGGCGGAGGCTACCAGAACTACCCCGAGGACTACAGCGTCATCGAGGAACTGCACAAGGAAGGCCACCTCACGGTGCGGCTCGCGTACAACCTGTTCACGCAGAAGCCCAAGGAGGAACTGAGTGACTTCAAGACGTGGACGTCGGCGGTCAAGCCGGGCCAGGGCGACGACATATACCGCCACAACGGCGCCGGGGAAATGCTCGTCTATACGGCCGCCGACTTCGAGGATTTTCGTGTCGAGCGACCGGATATGCCGCCGTCGATGGAAGCGGACCTGGAGCCGGTGATCCGCCTGCTGGCCGAGAAGCGCTGGCCGTGGCGGCTGCATGCCACCTATGACGAGACGATCACGCGCGCGCTCAATGTCTACGAGAAGGTGGCGCGCGATATCCCCTTCAGCGGCCTGAACTGGTTCTTCGATCACGCCGAGACGATCTCCGATCGCAATATCGACCGTATCGCCGCGCTCGGCGGCGGCATCGCCGTGCAGCACCGCATGGCTTACCAGGGCGAGTACTTTGTCGAGCGCTACGGAGCCAAGGCGGCGGAGGCCACGCCGCCGATCCGGAAGATGCTGGAGAAGGGCGTCAAGGTAGGCGCCGGCACCGATGCCACGCGCGTGGCGTCGTACAACCCATGGGTGTCGCTGTACTGGCTGACCACGGGCAAGACGGTGGGCGGGATGTCGATGTATCCACAGGCCAACCTGCTCGACCGCGAGACGGCGTTGCGCCTGTGGACCGAGTCCAATACGTGGTTCTCGTCCGAGGCGGGAAAGAAGGGGCAGATCAAGACGGGCCAGCTCGCCGACCTGGCCGTGCTGTCCGCCGACTACTTCGCGGTGCCCGGCGATGACATCCAGGACATCACGTCGGTGATGACCGTGCTCGGCGGCAAGGTCGTCTACGGCGACAGCGAGTTCGGCAAACACTCGCCCCAGATCCCGCCCGCGATGCCGGACTGGTCGCCTGCCCGCCACGGCAGCCAGTACCAGCCGCGCCCACAGGCCCAGGCCCGCGCTCTGGCGCTGAACACAGCCTGCGGTTGCGCCTCTTCGTGCGGCGTGCACGGCCATGCGCATGCGAAGGCGTGGACCTCGAACGTGCCGGCGTCGGACGAAGGCGCGTTCTGGGGCGCGCTGGGCTGCTCCTGCTGGGCATTCTGAACCCGCGCCAATCCGAACGGAGACAGGTCATGCAACCTTCGAGGTCCTCGCCGGCAACCGCCAGCGACACACCGCTGCACCTGCCGGGCTGGCTGCGCTGGATCGCACTGTTGTTGCTGTGCGCGGCCTACCTCCAGGGCGGCCTGGTCAAGCTGTTTGCCTTCTCCGGCGCGGTGGCCGAGATGCAGCACTTCGGCCTGTCACCGGCGGCGCCGCTGGCCGCGGCAACCATTGCGCTGGAGCTCGGCGCCTCAGCGATGATCCTGCTCGGCCGCTGGCGCTGGCTTGGCGCACTGGCGCTGGCCGCGTTCACGCTGGCGGCCACGTTCATGGCCAACAGCTTCTGGAACGCGCCGCCCGAAGCCCGGTTCATGATGGAAAATGCGTTCTTCGAGCACCTGGGTCTGGTTGGGGGCTTCCTGCTGGTGGCGTGGGACGACCTGCGCGCCCGGGGGCAACCGTGACGCAGCCCGCTGCTCCCACCCTGAGCCAGGCACCGGGCGGCACGTTCGCCCCGCTGGCCCGGCCAACGTTCGCCGTGCTGTGGGTCGCCACGATTCCCGGCAACATCGGCAGCTTTATGCGCGACGTCGCCAGCGCATGGCTGGCCACCGACCTGTCGGGGGTAAGACTGCCCCCGGACAGGCACTGAACCTCCTGTTCACGTTTCCACATTGCGAGGCCTGTATGAAGCTCTACCTTGTCTCCCTTGGCGCCGGCATCCTGGTCGGCATCATCTACGCGCTGATGCAGGTCCGCTCGCCCGCACCGCCGGCCGTGGCGCTGCTCGGCCTGCTCGGCATGCTGATCGGTGAACAGGTGGTGCCGCCGGTCAAGCGCATGATCGCCGGCGAGCCGGTCACCGTGGCATGGTTCCACAAGGAATGCGTGCCGAAGATCACCGGTGTGCCTGGACCGACTCTGACCGCTGAGAACAATAAAAATGGCGAGAATGCTGCGCATTAACCTGCGGTCTTGCATTTGCACGGTGCTTTTCCTGGTGAACACGTCAGCGTTCGGGCAAAGTACCGTGACCATCTATGGCCGCCTGAACACGGCGATCGAGTACTCGCGTGCCAGCACGGCCACCGATGGCACGTCGTTAGGCAGCGTCGTTCGGCAGACCAACTATCGTTCAGTGTGGGGCCTGCGCGGCGAGGAAGGGCTGGGCGGCTCCTTGAAGGCGGTCTGGCAGATCGAAAGCAACCTGTCCCTGGACACGGGTCAAGGCCAGATCGCCGGCCGCAATTCGCGCATCGGCCTGCAAGGCGACTATGGCCTTTTCTTTATGGGGCACTGGCACACGCCGTATACCGAGGCCACGATGGCTTACGACCCATACTACCCGACCACGGCCGGCTACATGGCGTTGATCGGGAACGGTTCCACGTCGAGCTCCGACAACGTGCAGGACACCAGCTCGTTCGACCGCCGCCAGAAAAACATCGTGCAGTACCGGTCACCACAGCTCGCGGGCGCCAGCCTTTGGCTGGGCGTGGGGATGCCAGAGGAAAAACTCACCGTACCACGCAATCCCGCGCTGTATTCAGCGGCGCTCGTCATGGACCGCGGTCCTCTCAATGCGACCGTGGCGTACGAAGTCCACCACAATTACCAGGCCGCCGGCCGCAACGACGATGCCCTGAAATTCGGCCTGGCCTATCAGATTTTCTCCGGCACGCGGATCGCTGCGGTCTACGAACACCTGCACTACCGAACCGACAGCGGCAGCCTGCAGCGCAATGCTTTCTATGCCTCACTGGTGCAGCAACTTGGTACCGGCAGTGCGCGCATCGGCTTCGCTTATGCGGCCAATGGCACCGGTACATCGACGCAGACAATCGGCAATTTCCGCAGCGGACCGGAAACAGGTGCCATTCAGTTCACGATAGGGTACGAATATCCGTTGTCAAAGCGCACGGCACTGTTCACGTACTACAGCCGGATCGAGAACAGAAAGAATGCGATCTATGACTTCGCTATCAATCAGCTGGGCATTCACGCCGGTGCCGATCCGCAGACTTTTGCGCTCGGCATGCGGCACAACTTCTAGGTACGTGGCGTGGGGCGTGGCAATACTTCAGTATTATTTTGCGCCGCGCCGGACGGCATTATGCTGTAAGCGAGCGGTGGACAGGGGCCCGGCGTTTCCCGTCACCGCAATGACCAAGTAAGGATTTTGTGTGACTGCCACTCCCGTGATCGCTATCGTTGACGATGATGCATCTGTCAGGGATGCCATGGGACGGCTGGTGCGCTCTTATGATTTCGCCGCGGAACTGTTCGGGAGCGGACTGGAACTGCTGCAGTTCGTCGCGCTCGACAGAATCGCATGTGTGATCACGGATGTGGTGATGCCCGGCATGAACGGCTTCGTACTCTACGAAACATTGCGCGCGCGCGGCTTCGACAGGCCGGTCATCTTCATGACCGGCTTTGCCGAGGAGGGCTCCGAACAGCGCGCCCTGGCGGCCGGCGCGGCCTGCTTTCTCAGGAAGCCGTTTCAGGATACGGACATCATCCGGTGTATTGAGCACGCCCTGCAGGCTCGCCGGGGCGAGCCGCCGCCTTAGATACGATGGAAGGGCTGGCCTGTTGTGGCAGATCCTCCAGTTCAGTTATTTGTGACAGGTCTGGTTCTGGTGGGGCGGCAGGGCGAACTGGAAGACGGCCCCGAAAGGTGCATTCGCGCTCGCCCACAGCCGGCCCCGGTGCGCCTCGACGATCGATCTGCAGATCGCGAGACCCATGCCCAGGCCTTCGGCCTTCGTTGTGTAGAACGCCTCGAACATCCGTTCCACAGCCTGCGGCTCCAGTCCAATGCCGGTATCCTGGATGGCGACCAGCGCGGCACCGGATGCGTCGCACCGTGACTGGATCAGCAATTCCCGGGGGTGCCCCGCCACCTCTTTCATCGCCTCGATGCCATTTAACATGAGGTTCAGCAGCACCTGCTGCAAATGCACTCGATCGCCCACCACCGACGGGAGGTCAGGCGCCAGATCGGTTCGCACCAGGATCTGATGGCGAATCACCTCCCCGTGGACGAGGGCCTTCGTGTCTTCGATGAGACAGTTCAGGTCCAGCAGCACAGTGACGGCGGTCGTCTTCCGGAACAGCGCGCGCATTCCCCCGATCACCGAGCCGGCCCGATGCCCGGCCTGGACGATGCTCCCCACCGCGTCGCGCACTTCGGCGAGATCGGGCGGCTGGCGGGCGAGCCAGCGCAGGGCCGAGTTGGCGTTGGTGACGATAGTGGCCAGCGGCTGGTTGACCTCGTGGGCGATGGAAGCAGTCAGCGCGCTCAGGGTCGTCACGCGCGTGACATGGGCGAGCTGGGCCTGCGCCTGATGCAGCGCCTCTTCGGCACGCCTGCGCTCGGTCAGGTTGAGCACGAAGGAAACACCCTGGTCCTCACCCTCTTCGAAACTTGCGGACCCGATCAGCACTGGTACGCGGCTGCCATCCTTATGGACGAATTCTTTCTCGAATGGTGAGACGGCCCCGTTCAGCCTGAATTCCTGCGCGAACCTTGCGTCGCGCTCGTGCCACTCCGGGGGCGTCAGGTCCGCCCAGCTCAGGCAAGCCGAGGCGGGATCCGCGCGGTCGTAGCCTAGCATTTGGAGGAATGCATCATTGGCCTCGAGAATGCGGCCATCGAGGCGCCAAATGAAGATCCCGATGAAGTTGGCCCTGACCAGGCGTTGGATCGTAGCCTCGCGTTGTTTCAGATCGCGGTACAGATAGGCATTTTCCAGCGCGATCGCCGCCTGTGAGGCGAGCAGCTTCAGCACCGCGGTCCGTTTCGGAGCGAAGACACGTGGCGCGAGGCTGTTCTCCAGGTAGAGCACCCCAATCAGCCTGGACCGGGTGAGCAATGGCAGGCAAAGCATCGATCCGGCGTGACGCTGCAGGATGTACGGATCGGCGGAAAACGGGCTCTGTGCCGTGGCATTGTCAAGATTGATGTTCTCGCGGGTGCGCAGGACATGGCGGAGCATCGATACCGGCAGCGCAGTCGTCGTCACGCTCTCGTCGCGCAGATGCACTGTGACAGCATCACCACAGGTCATCGCCTCGGCTACGATGCGCTGGTCGGTTCCCCGTGGCAGGATCAGCAACCCCCGCTCCGCGCCGGCCAGCTCAATCGCCGTGCGCATGAGTGTGTCGAGCAGCTTGTCCAGCACGACTTCGCCCGACACGGCCTGCGACACGGCAATCACGGTGGCGAGGTCCAGGTGGTCGACCGGCCCCCCGGTCGTTGTCGTCGGTACGGGCGCTTGCTCTTCCCTGCAACGGGGGGCGAGCGTGGGCCCCGGAGCTTCATCCGGACAGCGCCCGAATGGCTCCGCGTCGAAACCGGCATCGTTGCATGAGCCGAAGACCGGGGTCAGTCCGTGCAGGGTGGCAGTCACGGGAGGCCTTTACATGGGATTCGTCAAAGGCGCAAGTTGTACTGACTCCATGCCGGAATCATGCCGCGCCCGACACCAATGTACGTTCGATGTCAGCCCATTGGCTTGAACGCCTGTGCTCTCCTTTGCTCCATTGTGTGCAGCGCGGAAGCAGGCAATGGCTGACGCGCGAAGGCCAATGGGGAAGCCAGGAGGTCTAGTCCCGTCGCGTGCGCCTGCAGTCACCTGGCGTTAACCCAAGCTTCTTCGAGAAACTGCGCGTCAGATGACTCTGGTCCGCAAAGCCGCAGGAAACAGCAATCCCGGCGATCGGCAAATCCGTGGTGCGCAGCAACCCGACCGCGCGCTCAAGGCGACGCTCCAGCAGCCATTCATGTGGTGTTTTGCCGGTACTCTGCCGAAAGGCCCGCGAAAAATGACTTCGGGACAACTGGCACGCATCAGCGACCTCGGCAATCGACACGGTGCCGTCGTCCAGCCGCGCCGCCAGATAATCCTGCGCCCGCGCCAGTATGCGAGGGGGAAGCCGGCCCGTGCGGCGAATCCGGCCGGGATTGACGCCGCCATAGTGTTCGACCAGGTGCGTGCCGATCGCATGTCCGAGTTGATCGATAAACAGCCTGCTGGCGCTGTCAGGCCGCGCAAGGATCGGCAGTAGTGCCTGGGCGAGGTGGGCCAGCACGGGATCTCGTTGCGCCGCCGCATGGCGCAGCTCGAGACCTGGGGGGCAGCCCAGCTCCAGCGCGGTCCGCTCGATGAAGTGGGGTGGCAGTTCGATCAGTACGAAATCAAACGTGCCGGAGAGGTCGGCCTTGTAGTCATCCTGGAAGTTCCGCACATAGATGGAACCTGCCTCGAATTCATGGGTGTTGGCCTGGTTCGGATGGAAGATGCGGCGGCGATGACCTTCCACCAGAGACACGCCTGCCAGAAACCCTCTTACCGAGGCCGGCGTTACCACCTGACTCACCCGCTCAGTCGCGGAGCCTTTGCGGAAGAAGGACAGGTCGCCGGCGGCAAGCGCCTGGTCGTAGCGCAAGGCCTCCGACACGCAGCCCAATGAGTCGCGCGGCAAGGTCGGCCCGCCAGGCTTGTGGGCAGAAGTAGATGTGGGCAATTGCATGCGGTGGTCGAGGTCGTTGCGCCAAGGCCAGGCGTGACAGGGTGACTGACTTCACTGAAAATGCACTGCCGGCAGATCGAGACGTCGCCAGCCTTCCAGTGGTCAAGCGATGCGCCGGGAAAAATACTATCATCGCCAGGCGCGTCGAGCACTGCTGGTCATTCTAGGCGGTGCGGCACGAAGCTCAACAACGCTTGGTGCTGCGCGAATGGGGCTCGACCGCACAGCCTGACGGCGTAGTGCGGTTACCCAACGGTATAAGTGGCAAGCTGCGGAGGCCTGTGCTAGAAATTCGTGCAGGGAGGAAGAGTGCGGTTCGCCCCGGCGCGCTATTGAACAGTCAACTGCGCTGTATACAATCGCCAAGACACTAGTGAGCCTACGAACGAATCATGCCAGCAAGAGCAAGGGGAGAGCCAGCCGTGACTGCTGCCAGTGGGGAACCTGCCCGGACCAGCACGACCGATGAGCAGATGGTGCTGATCGTCGATGACGATGCCATGCTGCGCAACGGGCTGGGCAACTTGTTCCGTTCGGTGGGCATGCGGGTAGCGCTGTTCGGTTCGGCCGCCGAGCTGCTTGAATTCAAGTTGCCCGACGCACCGTGCTGCCTGGTGCTGGACGTACGGCTGCGTGGCCCGAGCGGGCTCGATTTGCAGACGCGGCTGGCACAGATGGGCATTCACATTCCCATCATCTTCATGACCGGATATGGCGACATCGCCATGAGCGTGGCAGCCATGAAGGCGGGTGCCGAGGATTTCATGGCCAAGCCGTTTCGCGATCAGGATCTGCTTGACGCCGTGTCCGCCGCGCTGGAGAAGGACCGCCTTCGTCGTCAGGCGGTGAGCAAGATCGATGATATTCGCGCCAGCTACGCCACGCTATCGCCGCGTGAATCCGAAGTCATGGGCATGGCGGTGTCCGGCCTGCTGAACAAGCAGATTGCCGGCGAGATCGGCATCAGTGAAGTCACCGTCAAGATCCACCGCGGCCAGGCCATGCGCAAGATGAAGGCGCGGACGTTTGCCGATCTGGTACTGATGGCGCAGCAACTCGGCATCTGCAAGGCCGGCCACTGACTGGCGCCAACTGTCGCGGCGCGGCGATCCAGGACACTTGTCGGGTCCTTCGCGCATATCACCCCTCTATTCCCATAGAACCCCCGGAGGCGCTACGGGCTACGTAGCGCCTTGCTCGCGAAGCGGGGCATCGGTCATGCGCGGGCACCGTCAAGATAGGGGTCGAACGAGCGGGCCGGCTCGGCGGACACGCCGACCTTGTCCAGGCCCGCTACCTTGCCGAAGCCTTCTGCGAGCGGGGCAGGGTTGCCGGCGCGCGCCCCGTCGGTGAAGGCATCGTAGGTGCGGAACTCGTAGCCGTACTTGTCTCCAGGCACGGTCGAACGGAACTGGTAGCCGTACTGATCCGCCGGCACGCCGCTGCGGAAGTCATAGCCGTACTTGTCGGCGGGCAAGGTGCCAGCCTGGGCGGCGCCAAGGGCAGCCAGCGACAGGGCGACGGCGGCAGCGATCTTCTTCAGGGGGGAAGTGTTGGTCATGATTTCTCTCCGCAAGATTGGCTTGATCATTGAGTGTATTTGAACGGTTATGGACACCTGTTTTGCTGCTTGCCCGTCGTCCATGTCCAGAACTATAAGATTGGCATCCGGCGAATGCGCAGAGCACTTCCGGATAAGTTATTCAATTTTTTTGATATTGCGTTCGCGCCGGGAATCCCGTCTGTCACCATCGCATCTGCGCGCGGAAATCCGCCTGCTCGAGCCCGCGGCGTCGGCAATGCGTCGAACACCGCCTGCGCGGCACTGCATGCCGCATGAAGCCTTGGTCACTTCCCGCCTCCGAACCGCGCCATCGCACGCGCTGGCGGCCACCTAGGGTTTCTCCCGAAGGGCCGCCGTATCCATCTGTTTTCATTGCGATTTGGCTCGCACCATGCCTCTTGCGGAGCGGTGCGGCCCAATTTCGGCCTTGACCCTTTCGCAGAAGCGTCGATAATTCGAGCGTTAATGCAAACGTTTGCAAAAGGAGTTGGAGCATGGAAACTTCCATCGAGCGAAAGACGTTGTCAGACCAGCGCCTTTCCCTGATCGAGGACGAGAATTCGGTGACACGCATCGTCGAAGCCGCCATGGCGAATACCGCCAATCCCCGGCTGCGCTTCGTCATGGATGCGCTGGTCCGGCATCTTCATGCCTTCCTGCGCGAGGCACGGCTGTCAGACGAGGAGTTTGAATTTGCCCTGTCGTTCATCGCCGGCCTCGGGCATGCCACCCATGCCAGCCACAACGAGGTTGTCCTGGCCGCCGACGTGCTTGGCTTGTCGACCCTGGTGACAGTGATGAACAACAGCACCAGGGACGGCCGCACCCCGGGCGCGCTGCTGGGGCCGTTCTATCGCGCCAACGCGCCGAAATATGCCTGCGGCGATTGCGTCGTGCAGGACGATGCGCCCGGCTTGCCGCTGTTCGTCAGCGGCACCGTGCGGGGGACCGATGGCACGCCGCTGTCCGGCGCGCTGGTCGAGGTATGGCAGGCGTCGCCGGTGGGGCTGTACGACAACCAGGATCCGACGCAGCCCGACCGCAACCTGCGCGGCTGCTTCCATGCCGATGAGGGCGGCAACTATCACTTCCGCACCGTGCGTCCCGCCGGCTACCCGGTGCCGACCGACGGCCCCGTAGGCGTGCTGCTGGCGGCGCAGAAGCGTCATCCGTACCGGCCGGCGCACATCCATTTCATTGTCGCGGCGCCGGGCTACCGCACGCTGGTCACGCAGGTATTTGCCGATGAGCCGGAACAGCTCGAGTCCGATGTCACGTTCGGCGTGCACCGGCAACTGGTGGGCGATCTCCGCCTGCACGAACACGGCCGCAGCCCATGGGGCGAGGTGCCGGCACCGTTCTACACGCTCGTGTTCGATTTCACGCTGGAGCCTGGCGAGCAGACCTTCCCGAAGCCGCCGATCGACTGATGGCGGGTTCGGCTTCCTGTTCGGCTTTTCTTTTACGCATTCCTATCTCGAAACCATGAGCACTACTTCCCTATCCGGCAAGGTTGCCGTGATCCTCGGCGGCACCGGCGGTATCGGCCTCGCGGCCGGCGCCACGCTGGCTCAGCTTGGCTCCAGCGTCGTGCTGACCGGGCGCGACGCGGACAAGGCGGCCAGTGCCGCCGCGGCGTTGCCGGCCGGCAACCACCTTGCCGCCGTGGCCGAAATCTCTGACAGCGCCTCGCTGCGCGCGCTGGCCGACGAGGTCAGCCACCACTACGGCCGCGTCGATATCCTGGTGAACACGGCCGGATTCACGCGGGCGGTCCCGCATGCCGATCTCGACGCGCTCGACGATGCCCTGATCGACGAACTGTTCGCCATCAACTGGCGCGGCCAGTTCGCCGCCATCCGCGCCTTCGCGCCGCACCTGCGCGCCACCGGCGACGGCCTGGTGGTCAACGTCGGCTCCATCGCCGGCCGGACGGGGCAGGGCAGCAACGTGGCGTACTGCGCGGCCAAGGCCGGGCTTGATGTCATGGCGATGTCCCTGGGGCGCGCGCTGGCACCGCATATCCGCGTGCTCAACGTTTCGCCCGGCGTGGTCGACACCGCCTTCGTACCTGGCCGCGACAGTGGCTTCAATGAACGCGCCGCGAAGACGACCCCGCTGAAACGCATCGGCCAGGCGCAGGACGTGGCCGATGCCATCGCCGCGTGCGCCACCTCGCTCCGCTTTGCCACCGGCACCACCATCGTCGTCGATGGCGGCCGGCAGCTTGGCTAGGCCAGACCCGGATCAGACCTTTTCCCGCGTTCCCAATTTCGCTCCTACTATCGGCTTTCCCTCATGCACGCACGCAAGACCATCATCACCTGCGCGGTGACCGGCAATATCGTCACGCCCGAACAGCATCCCGGCTTGCCGGTCACGCCGGCCCAGATCGCCGACGCGGCACTCGAAGCCGCCGAGGCCGGCGCGGCCGCCGCACATATCCATGTGCGCGATCCTGAAACGGGCCGCCCGTCGATGTCGCTCGACTACTACGCCGATGTCATCGATCGCATCCGCAAGCAAAACCGCTCGCTGATCATCAACCTCACCACCGGGCCCGGCGGCCGCTTCGTGCCGAGCGAGGACGAGCCGCGCGTGGCCGCGCCGGGCACCACGCTGCTGCATCCAGCGAAGCGCGTCGAACACATCGCGGCGCTGCGTCCCGACGTCTGCTCGCTCGACCTGAACACGATGAACTCCGGCGGCGACGTGGTCATCAACACGCCCGCCAACGTGCGCAAGATGGCCGGCGTGATCCGCGCGGCCGGCGTCATGCCCGAACTGGAGATCTTCGATTCCGGCGACCTCAACATGGCGCTCGACTTCATCCGCGAAGGCGTGCTGGACGGCCCCGGACTGTGGACCTTTGTGCTGGGCGTGAAGTACGGCTTTGCGCCGACGCCGGAAACCATCTTCTACGCGCGCAACATGCTGCCCGCCGGCGCCCACTGGTCGGCATTCGGCATCGGCCGCGCGGAATTCCCCATCGTCGCCCAGGCATGGCTCGCGGGCGGACATGTGCGCGTCGGCATGGAAGACAACATCTATCTGGAGAAGGGCGTGCTGGCACCAAGCAATGCGGCGCTGGTCGCCAAGGCGCGCGACATCGTCAGGTCGCTCGGCGGCGAGATTGCCTCGTCGGCCGACGCCCGGCGCACGCTCGGCCTGCGCGAGGCCTGATCCCGGCCATACAGAACGAAAGATTTCAGTAAGGAACCACTATGAACACCATTCGAGTCAGCGAGAAAGCCCCCAATATCGACGCCCTGCAGCTTGAACTGCTCGGCGCGCCACGCCCGGAAGCGGCGGAGGGTCAGGTCATCATCGAAGTGGCCAGTGCCGGCGTGAACCCGAGCGACGTGAAGGCAACGCTCGGCCTGATGCCGCATGCGGTCTGGCCGCGTACGCCGGGCCGCGACTATGCCGGCGTCGTCGTCGATGGACCCTCCGGCCTGCTGGGCCAGCAGGTCTGGGGCAGCGGCGGCGAGCTCGGCATCCGCCGCGATGGCACGCATGGCAAGTACCTGCGCATCCAGGCCAGCGCGGTGCGCGCCAAGCCGGCGTCGGTGTCGCTGCTGGAAGCCGGCGCCGTGGGTGTGCCGTTCATCACCGCTTATGAAGGGCTGCGCCGCGCGGGCATGCCGCAGGCCGGCAGCACCGTGCTGGTGTGCGGCGGCAACGGCAAGGTGGGGCAGGCAACGATCCAGATCGCCACGGCGCTCGGCGCGCGCGTGTTTGCGGTGGAGCGCTCCGCGGAAGCCTATCGCGGCCATGCCAGCGGCGATGTGCGCATGATCGATGCCAGCAGGGAATCCATCGCCGCGGTGGTGCGCGAAGAGACCGACGGACACGGCGCGGACATCGTCTACAACACGGTGGGGAGCCCATACTTCGAACAAGCCAACCAGGCCATGGCGATTGGCGCGGCGCAGATCTTCATCTCGACCATCGAGAAGCCGGTGCCGTTCGATATTTTCGCCTTCTACCGTGGCCAGCACACCTATGTAGGCGTCGACACCCTGGCGCTGGACAGCAACGCCTGCGCGGGCATCCTTGACCAGCTCGCACCGATGTTTGCCTCGGGCGCGCTGCGGCCGTTCCCGGTCCTTTCCGACTACACCTATTCGCTTGCCAATGCCAAGGAGGCTTACCGGGCGGTCCTTCAAGGCGCGACCGAACGCGTGGTGCTCAAGCCATGAACACGACCCGGTTCGCACAGGCGCCGGCCTACTTTCCGGCCAATCATGAAGGCATGCACTGCCTGCGCCTGCAAGGGCATGAAGCGGGACCGTCCGAAGCGTTGTGGATGGGCGTCTCGGTGCTGCTGCCGGGGGGCCATACGACGATGGATGCCTCACCGGTGGAAAAGCACTATGTGGTGCTGGAAGGCGAAGTCTGCATCAGCACGCCCGATGAATCCGTGATGCTGGGCCAGTTCGATTCGGTACGGCTTGCACCCGGCGAGGCGCGGCAGGTGTCGAACCCGCACAACCGGCCGGCGCTGCTGCTGTTGGCCATGCCGTATTCGAAGGCGTAACTTTTTTCTACGGCTTTTTGCAAACGTTTGCTTAGTGTGCCCGCAGGCGGTCCTGCGGCCCGTCCACGAGAAGACACATCACTCATCGGCGACGCGCGGTGCCCGTGGCTGCGCTCGTCCTCGCGTACTTGCGTACTCGTATTACGTAGTAAGGAGACACAGATGATCCGATCCATTCAAGGCACCGTGCTGGCCCTGGCGTCATCGTTGCTGCTGGCGGCGGCGCCCGCCGCCAACGCGCAACCGCAATACCCAAGCAAGCCGATCCGGCTGGTGGTGCCGTTCTCGGCAGGCAGCGCCACCGACATCCTGGCGCGCATCATTGGCAGCAAAATGGGCGAGGGTGGTACGTACCAGGTGATCGTGGACAACCGGCCCGGAGCCGGCGGCACCCTGGGTGCCACTGGCGTGGCCAAGGCGGCGCCGGACGGCTATACGCTGATCCTGGTTTCGGTCGGCCATGCGATCAATGCCACGCTGTACCCCAAGCTCTCTTATGACACGGTCAAGGATTTCGCGCCGGTCTCGCTGGTGGCAACGGTGCCCAATGTGTTGGTGGTCAATGCCGCCAGCAAGTACAAGTCGGTGCGGGACGTGGTCGCGGCTGCCAAGGCCACCCCGGGCGCGCTGAACTTCGACTCGGCGGGATCAGGCAGCTCCACGCACCTCAGCGGCGAGCTTTTCAAGATGCAGGCCGGCATCGACATCGTCCATATCCCATACAAGGGCACGGGTGAGGCGCTCACCGACGTCATGGCCGGCCGCGGCGACATGATGTTCGCGCCCACCGTCTCGGCGATGCCGTTCGTCAGGCAGGGCAAGCTGCGGGCGCTGGCGGTCACCACGGCAAAGCGCGCCAGCACGCTGCCGGACATTCCCACGGTGGCGGAGTCCGGCTTGCCTGGCTACGCCTTCGATTCCTGGTTCGGCGTGCTGGCGCCGGCGGGCACGCCCAAGCCCATCGTCGATGCGCTCAACGCAGAGATCGGCAAGGCACTGGCCGCGCCCGATGTCCGCGAGCGACTGGCGGCGCAGGGTGCGGAACCGAAGCGCTCGTCGCCGCAGGAATTCGCCGCCTATATCCAGGCAGAGATCGGCAAGCTTGCCCCGGTGGTCCGGCAATCCGGCGTGAAGGGTGGCCAGTAGGGCGGCCAGTAGCCGGGACACGGGCGGTGGCAGTGCAGGACAGGACGGGAAAAGGCGGAGCAACGCTGGCTTAGAATGCCGACTATTCCAACCCTCCGGGCTGCCGCCCCGCCAACCGCCGCCATGCCCGAGCGCAAGCGCCTTACCCTGAAAGACCTGGCTGCCGAGATCGACGTTCATTACTCGACCGTCTCGCGAGTGATGAACCCGGCCACGCGGCATCTCGTTGCGGACGAGGTGGCGGCACGCATCCTGCAACTGGCAGAGGCGCGCGGCTTCCGCCCCAACCGCATCGCGGCCGGGCTGCGCACCCAGCGCTCCGGCCTGGTGGGCGTCGTGCTGCCGGATATCGCCAACCCGGTGTTCCCACCCATCCTGGCCGGGATTGAATCCGTGCTGGCGCAGCAGGGCTACGTGCCGATCGTGGTCAACGCCGGTACTGACAAGAGCCGCCAGCGCTTTATCATCGACCAGATGATCGGGCGCCAGGTGGAAGGGCTGGTGCTCGCCACCGCGGAGCGGGAGGACCCGGTCCTCGACTACTGCCTCAAGCAGAATATCCCCGTGGTCACGGTCAACCGGGGCGAAGAAACCGGACGGGTTTCCTGCGTGGTGAGTGACAACCTGCTGGCGATGCGCCTGACGGTCGACCACCTGGTGGAGCTGGGCCACCGCTGCATCGGACATATCGCCGGACCGGCCTCGCTGTCCACCGGCTTCCTGCGGCGCGAGGGTTTCACCCAGGCGGTAAAGCGCCACCGCCTGCGGCGCGGTGAATGGCAGGTGATAGAGGCGGCCAGCTATTCGCGCGAAGCTGGCAGGCTGGCTTGCGAACAGCTCTTCGCGGCGTTCCCGCAGATGACGGCGATCGCCGCCGGCAACGACCTGGTGGCGATGGGTTGCTACGACTTCATGCGCGAGCGCGGGGTGCGCTGCCCCGACGACGTCTCGGTGGTGGGCCACAACGACATGCCTTTCGCCGACGCGCTGACGCCGCCGCTGACCACCGTGCGGATTGCCGTACACGAAATGGGCGAGGAGGCAGCCCGGCTTCTGCTCAGGAAGATCGACAAGCCTGCCTCCGATGCCGTCACGGTGCAGCTGACGCCGCAGCTGATCGTGCGGGGTTCCACGGCGGCGCCGCGCTCGAGCCCGTGAGGCCGGGCCCTGGGCATCCTTGCCACCTATCGACGGTCTCGTGCGCTCATGACGGTGGCCGCCGATCCTGCCATGCGGGAGGCCGGTTATGCGGGATCGGAGTCGAGGAAGACATAGAGCGCTGCGATCTTCTCGCCACGGACGATGATCACATCCAGGCCCGTATACTCGGGCGCTTCGCCGCGCGGGCCGGAAGCCCAGGCCAGACGGCCGGCGTTGTGGAGAGTCTGAGGCTCGCCGTGCGGCGTGTAGGCGAAGTGCGGGTGCGTCGCGCGAAGATCGCCTGCGAATTTGTCGAGAGCGTCGTGCCCAACCAATATACCCGGAGGCACGTAGAGCACGCAGTCCTCGGTATAGAGCTCCTCGATTGCCGCGCGGCGACGCGTTGCATCGCCTTCACCGAAGACCTCCTGGAGGTTGCGATACAGCAGTTGGTGGGTACGGTCATGCATAACACACTCCTTGATCAATGACTGGGGACCTTTGTGGCCGCCCCGGCTGGAGGGCTGTGCCACTCCAGCCGAGGTGTCAGGACCGGCGGCCATCGAGGCTTATACGACCGCCGCCGAATGCCATCACGTGCAGCAGACCGCCAGCCATCGCGATGTTCTTGAAGAAATGGATGAACTGATTCTGGTCGCCGAAATGGTTGTGAAAGAACACGGCGGTCGCAAGCGTGAACAGGAAGAGAACACCCGCGACGATTCGAGTGCGGTAGCCGAGCAGAAGTGCGATCCCGCCGACAACCTCGACAAGCGTGGCGATACCGAGCGCTACCGTCGGAAACGGCAATCCGACTGACTGGATGTAGCCGATCATCGTTGCCGGTGCGGCGAGCTTCGAAAGCCCGGAAAGGATGAAGATGGTGCTGATCATCGCGCGGCCCAAGGCCGGGACAATGGTGGTGACAGCGCTGGTGACAGCGCCGGAAGTTGCCGAGGGGGTGATCCCGGCTTTTGCATAGGTCTGGTTGCTCATGGGAATGTCCTTTGGGTGGATCGCCTGTCACGACGTTGGTGTGGTGCGACCAGACAAATTTATGACGGTGTGCTATTTTTCGAAATAGAAATGAATGCAAACCATTGTTGCAGGAATGTCGATGTCGAGGCTGCCGGATTTCGAAGGGCTCGCGATGTTCGCGAAGGTCGCCGAGGAAGGTTCGTTCGCCGCGGCGGCATCCACCATGGGTGTCTCGGTCGCCACAGTTTCCCGGGCCGTTACCCGCCTTGAAGAACGGCTCGGAGGCCGGCTGTTCAACCGTACCTCCCGACGGCTTGCGCTCACTGACTATGGCCACACGCTTGCCGAGCGAGCGGCGAGAATCTACGCGGAGGCCGAGGAGGCAGAGGATTTTGCACGTGAGACCTCAAGCCGGCCGCGCGGCCTGGTAAAGCTCGCGGCGCCGCTCTCCTTCGGCGCTCGCTGGGTGGCTCCGTTGTTGCCCGAGTTCTTTCAGACCTATCCGGACATTTCCGTCGATCTTCATCTCACGGACGCACATACCGATCTGATCGGCGATGGCTTTGACGCCGCCCTGCGCATCGCCATCATGGAAGACTCGTCACTTGTCGCACGTCTCATTGCACCCGTGCGTCGCTTTATCGTGGCATCTCCCGCCTATCTGTCTCGCCATGGCCGTCCTCGGCACCCGCGTGATCTTGGCGCCCACCAGTGTCTTTCCTACACCCACAGGAGTCAGCGCGACGTCTGGCGCTTTACCCATGACAGTGGCGAGGAATGCACCGTCAGGCCGAGCGGAGCGTTGCGAGGAACCAGCGTGGAGGCACTACTGCCCACGGTCCTCGCCGGGCTTGCCCTCACCGAGCTTCCCGAGTTTGTCGCGACGCAGTATTTCCGGGACCGGCAGCTCGAGCCGGTTTTGACCGATTGGCGCCTGCCTGAAGGTGGTTTGCACTTCGTCACGCCCACTGCCCGCGCACGGCCCGCAAAGGTCAGTGCGTTGGCCGATTTTTTCATCTCCAGACTCACCGCGGCGGAGTGGAGCGCAGAGACGCTGCTGGACTGGAAATCTTCTGGCCCTCGCAGAGGGTGATTCCCAACGTGAAATTTGGAACTGCCCGCACCACATTGGCCGCTCTGAATGATGCGTCAGCCTGGCGATAAGGCCTGAGTATGGAAGTCAAGACGCGCGTCCAGGGACATTTCTCTCCGGGGGCGCGCGTCTTCGCAGGCCAGTTGCGCTGGACTTGACTGTCGAAGGAGTCGGGCGTTTACGCCATGGCTACAAACTGTGCCGAGCGGCCGACGCGCTCGCGACTCCAATCGGCAAACTCGGCCAATGTCCGCCCGGTCTCGGGCAAGAACGGGAACAGCGTGAAGACATGCACCGAATCCTCGATTACGCGCAGGGTCGTGTCTACCCCACTGGCCCGCGCCTTGTCAGCCAACCGCATGGTATCGCTTTGGAGTACCTCGCCCTCTGTGGCGGCAAGGAAGACCGGCGGCAGACCACCAAGGTCCCCATATAGCGGGGATACGAGCGGATCGGTTGGCTCGTGACCCTGGAAATAGGACGCGCCAAGCAGGCTCAGCGAGTCCCGGTGCGCTGCCGGGTCCTCTCCGGAGCGGGCCCGGACCGTCGGATCGCTCAAAGTCAGGTCGGCAAAAGGACAGACCGCAAGGATTCCGGCAGGCGCTGGCAAGCCAGCGCTGCGGATCGCGAGGGCCAGGGCCAGGGCCAGTCCACCGCCAGACGATTCGCCACTGAGGAGGATCTGTCGGGAAGGCATTCCGGTAGCGAGGAGACCACGATAGGCGTCCAGGGCATCGTCGACAGCGGCAGGGTAGGGGTGCTCAGGGGCAAGCCGGTAATCGACCGTGTAGCAGGCGCCGCCAACGGCCGCGGAAAGGCGATGCGCATACTCCAGCGAACTGCGCGCCGAGCCGAGCACGTAGGCGCCGCCATGAAAATGCAGCACGACGGGGTTGTCCGCTGAAGCTTCAGCGGCGTCGACTCTGAGAGCCTGCACGCCGTGGAGTTCGACTTGCTCGATGGACACGTCGCGCGGCACCGGGAAGTGGTTCAGCAGCATACGGTCGTAAGCCTCGCGCATGCCATCGTGGCCGCGGGCCACGTCTTCTGGGGCGAAGGTATTTTTCCAGATGTCGAAGGCGCGCTGGCTCTCGGGCCGCTGCATGCGCTTGCCTTCTCTGGCATTGGCAATGCCCACCACTTCGTCGGGAGGTTGCCGGGCTGCCAGGCGTTCGTCGTGTCCCCATACAAAGGACCAGGAGGACTCGGCAAGCGGATCGATGCGAGCCATCCCTTTCCAGCGACCATTCCGTACGCGCACCCGCTCAGGGTCGGATTCGTGCACCATTTTCACAATGGCGCGGGCACCGGCCTGCACGCGGGTGGTGCGTGGTTGCCGGCGGCGCTCGTACTCGAGCAGTCGTTCGGCAACACTCGCGTTGCTCTCCCTTGCCAGGGTGACCGCCAGGGTCCAGGCGTCCTCGATGGACTGGCATGCGCCCTGCGCCAGGAACGGCACCATGGCGTGAGCCGCGTCGCCCAGCAGTGTGATGCGGCCGGTGCCCCACGTTTCGATCGGATCCCGGTAATACATGCCCGTGATGAAGCCGGTCTCCACCTGATCGAGCAATGCGGTGACCGTCGGCTCGGCGCCCTGGAATGAGCGTCGCAGTTCCTCGACGTCGCCGCTGGTGCTCCAGCTTTCGCGATGCACTTCTCCTGCCGGTACGGACGCGAGAATGCTGTACAGGTCCGGTCGCACCCAATACGAGATCACGGTGCGTCCCGGACCGAACCAGTTGTTGCCTCGCACGGGAAGCGGCAGGCCGGCAAGCTTGTGGGCAGGGATCAGCGCGCGCCACATCAGAATGTTGGCGAACTGCGTCTTTTCCGGCCCCCGGAGCGCTGCACGCACGGCCGAGTGAATGCCATCGGCACCCACCACCACGTCGGCCTCGAGCCGCTCCCCGCCGACAAGATCCACCCACGCCCGGTCGGCGTCCTGGCCGATCCAGGTGACCTTGGCACCGAGCCGGATAGCGCTCGCAGGCAGCCCACGTGCGAGGATATCGATCAGGTCGGCGCGATGAACGTTGTACATCGGCGCGCCATAGCGCCTGGCCGCTTCGGGGCCAAGTGGCGCAAAATACAGTCGGCGGCCGGGGACCAGGTCGCGGTAGTCAAAGCCATCAGGCTGCGTGGCAACGGCAGCAAGGTCTGCCTCGATGCCCAGTTCACGCAACACCAGTGCCCCATTGCTTGCTACCTGTATGCCGGCGCCAACCTCTGTCAGTTTTTCGGCTTGCTCCAGAACCACCGCGTCGATGCCGTGGTGCCGCAGCGCCAGCGCCGCACATAGTCCTCCGATGCCCGCCCCTACAATGATCACTCGCATGTCGCTACGCTCCTTGCCATAAGTAAGTGTTCCGTCTTAATTAATATAATTCGCTTAACTAGAGATGACATCAGTGAAAACCCTGCGGGCTGACGGTTTGGAGACGCGGGCTCGGCTCAAACAGGCGGCACAGCGGCTGTTTGCGCTGCGCGGCGTTGAAGGCGTGACAGTGCAGGAGATCGTGTCGGCCGCGGGCCAGCGGAACAATGCCGCGTTGCACTACCACTTCGGATCCAGGCGCGACCTGCTCAAGGAGCTGGTGCTCGACGGCGCGCGGCTCATCGATGCCCGGCGCCAGGCGATGCTTGACCAGATGGAGGCGGCACAAACGCTGTCGATGCGAGGTTTGCTCGAGGCGCTGGCGTACCCGCTGCTCGAACTTGGCCAGCAGACAGGGCAGTACACCTACATCCGCATGATCGCGAGTGTGCAGCTGACGGATCGCGAGCTGCTGAGGGAAGCGGTGGGCGACACGTGGAACAAGGGTTACCGGCGCTGCCTGGCGCACCTTGGGGAGTTGCTGCCCCATATTCCTCCAGCGATCCTGCACCAGCGCCTCACGCTGGTTGGCATCTATGGCAGTGCAGTCTGGGCGGCGTGGGAAGCCGCGGTGGACTCGCAGGTTGCCAATCGGTTCTGGGAGCCGGCTTTTAGCATATCCAGTGTGCTGGACACGCTGCAGGCCACGTTGGAGGTGACGCCTTCCGCGTCGACGCTCGAGCTGCTTGCGGCGTCACCTGATGGCAGCGCGCAGACGTACACGCCGAAGTAGGGCTGGCGCCATGCACGCGCGGACCGCAAGTGCCCGGTCCTCCTCCGGAGGCGACGTCAGCGGAAGTTAGATTGTCGTTACCGTGGTCGAACTTGCGAGTTCGCCTTGCCTTCTGCAATCGATTGCATTAAATTAAATCCCGAAGCGCCATCACCACCCGAACAACATAGAAGTTGTGCGGGATGACGAGTGATCGCTAATACATTTCCATTCGTTCATTTCTGCAATCGATTGCAAGGAGAGCGCCACATGGCCGAAGCAACGCAAGACCGATCGAACCTGAACCGCCCGTACTGGGGGGCAATCCTTGGTGGCCGGGTCGCCGAGGCGGGCAGTGACCAGGAGTTTTTCATTGTCGAGGAAGCCGCGACGGCGAAGCCAATGGGCCGCGTGGTGTCCGCAGACGAAGCGCTCGTAGGCCGCGTGGTCGCGGATTCGCGGCAAGCGTACGAGAATGACTGGCGCCAGAGATCCCCTCGCGAGCGCGCGCAGTTGCTGCATCAGGTTGCGGCGAAGATTCGCGAGCATGCCGACGAACTCGCCGAACTCGAGGCGCGCGAAGTCGGGAAACCGAAGCGCGATGCACTCCGCTTTGATGTCTCTTACTGTCACGCCTGTTTCGACTACTTCGCAGGCCTGGCCGATACGCTCCATGGCGAAATCCTTGACCAGGGTGCGATCGAGGCGCGTGTACTGTTTGAGCCGTATGGCGTGGTCGCGGCCATCCTGCCGTTCAACTGGCCGCCGATTCACTTTGCGAAGAAGTCCGCGCCGGCACTGGCCGCCGGCAATACCGTCATCGTCAAACCGGGTGAACAGGCGCCGCTCACCGTCCTGCGACTGGTCGAACTGGCCAATCAGATTCTTCCCCCGGGCGTTCTGAACGTCGTTCCCGGCATCAAGGCGGGCCCCGCCCTGGCATCGCATCCCAAGGTTGAACGCATCAGCTTCACGGGTGCAACCGCGACCGGCCGCCGCGTGCTGCAGAGCGCGGCGGAGAACATCACTTACGCAACCATGGAGCTTGGCGGCAAGAATGCTCTGCTCATTCTGGAAGATGCGGACATGGAGGTGGCCCTGAACGTCGCCCTGGAAGGCATGTTCTATAACCAGGGCGAAGCGTGCACGTCGACCGCACGCATTCTCGTACATGAATCCCGGTACGCCGAGTTCGAAACCAGATTTGCCCGCGCCACAGAGAAGCTTGTTGTCGGTAACGGCCTGGATCCGAAAACGGATATCGGTCCGATGGTCGACGGCAGGCAGCGCGACCGCGTGATGGGATACATCGACATTGCCCTGCGCGAAGGCGCACGGCTGGTGACGCAAGGCACGTTGCCGACCGACACGCAATACGAGCACGGCTACTGGGTTCCGCCCACCGTACTTGGCGATGTCGTGCCGACGATGACGGTTGCCCAGGAAGAGATCTTCGGGCCGGTAGCCTGCCTGATGCGTTTCAAGACCGAGGATGAAGCCGTCGAGATCGCAAATGGCACGGCCTATGGGCTGACCGCGGCGATTGTCACGACAGACGAGAATCGTGCGTGGAAGCTCGCCCCTCGCCTCGAAGCCGGGATGATCTTCGTGAACAACTACATGCGCAGGGCTTTCCTCGGCTCGCCGTTCGGCGGTGTCAAAGGCAGCGGGTTCGGTCGTGAAAACGCGACCGAAACGCTCAAGGAATTCGTACGCTCGAAGAATGTCCGCTTCCCATCCGGAAAGACGCCGATCCCGACTTGGCCGCCGAAAGACTAGGCAGTAGGCCATCGGAGTACTGCCAGTACGGAATGCCGGTGTCGTCCATGGAGACCAAGACGACTCCGGTGTTCAGGTCAATCCACCAAGGAACCCACACAATGAAGAAGACCCTCATCAAGAACGGTTATGTCGTCACCGTCAACGGAGCGCGCGACGTGTTCGAGCGCGGCGCCGTCGCGGTCGAAGGCAAGCGCATCACCGGCGTCTATGCGCATGAAGATACCCCGACCGATGGTTTTGACGAAACCATCGACGCCAGCGGCTGCCTGGTCATTCCCGGCCTGATCAATCTGCATCAGCATCCGTGGTATTCGATGTTCAAGGGCATCGCGGACGGCATGCTGCTCGAGGACTGGATCGACAACCTGGTCTTTCCTCTCGTCCGGCATCTGTCGAACGACGCGATGCGGCTCAGTGGCTATCAATGCGCCCTCGAGATGCTCGCAACCGGTACGACGACCTCGTTCAACCACTCCGTGTCGGTCAGCGACGAAGCGATCGTGAAATCGAGCGTCGAGTCTCAGGCCGAAGTGGGTATCCGTCAATTCTTCGGCAAAGAGCTGCGCTGCCGCAACAGCCGCTTCCTTGACCATCCGCTTTCCCTGGACGAGTCACTGGCAGCCGCCGAAGAGGATATCCGTCGCTGGGACGGAAAACAGGATGGCCTGATCCGCATGGGAATGGTCATCGAAGCCAACGCGCATTGGACTTCATCCGGCATGAGCACGGAAGCACTGATCATCCGGGGTACGGAACTGGCGCGCAAGCTCAATGTTCGCATCAGCAGCCACATCGCAGCGGGTACGTTCTCCACGGAAAGAGGGTTCCTGAGGCACCTCCGCGAGACCGGCCGCACGGACGTGCGGTATCTCATGCAGCTCGGCGTCCTGGATGAACAATGGATGCTGATCCATGGCATCCACTGCACTGAGCTGGATCTTGAACAGATGGCGCGCGTTGGTGCCGGCCTGGTGTACACGCCCACCAGCGAAGCCATGCGCGGTGGCGGTATCGCCCCCGCGGCAAATGCCCTGCGCACGGGCGTGCCGACGGCGCTCGGCACCGACGGCGCCATGGTCGACTACACCAACGACATGCTCGAGCAAGTCAAGGCATGCGTGCTGTTTCAACACCAACGCCATCTGGATCCGACACGCATGCCGTTCGAGCGGGCACTGGAAATGGCGACCATCAATGGCGCCCACGTTCTCGGCGTTGCCGACGAACTGGGTTCGCTTGAGGCAGGAAAGCTGGCCGATATCGCGGTCTTCGACATGCGAGGCCCTCATGTCGGGTCACTGCAACGACCGCTGTCCGCTTTCCTCGGCGCCGGCAAGGGAACGGATGCGAAATATGTCATGGTCAACGGCGATATCGTGTTCCGCGAAGGGGAGTTCACCAAGTTCAGGGAGCGCAAGCAAGTCCTCGGCAACGTTGAAAAGCTCGCGGCAGAGATCATTTCGAAGGCCGGACTTGCATCCAGGCTGGAGGTGACGTGGAAAGAGAAGTGTCCCCCGCTTTCCGTTCCGCGTGCCCCGGCTTGACCGGGTTCGTCATTTCAACCATTTCAGTGCCATGGCATACGTGAATCTCATCATCGCCTTCGCTTTTCTCTCGGCAGCCATCGTCAACCTCGCAGGTCCGCAGGTGATCCGCGCCGAGTTTGCAAAGTGGGGCTACCCCGACTGGCTCAGGGTGACCGTCTCAGCCGTCGAACTCGGTGGGGCGATTCTGTTGTGCATCGCCGGAACGCAATGGCTGGGGGCTCTGATGCTGCTGGTCGTCACGCTGGGAATCCTGGTGTCGTTCACCAGATCGAAGGAATGGATGCGAATGCAATATCCCTTCGTATTGTTCCTGCTTCTGGCGGCCATTCTCCGGCAGCCCCATGCTTGACGGCGTCGAATGCCATGGCGACCTCCCCGGGTCGTCATGGCGGCGCATGACCAGGTCCTTTTCCAGGTAACCGAAGGGTAGAGTCTCTGGCGTCCCTGTCATGGCGGCGCTGACGGTGGCTAACCCTCATTATCCAATACAATCGATTGCAGTCATATCATTCATCGGCTCCCCGGTAGATACATTGCTGCCTGAAACACGCCGCTGCGACAGGAATATACGATGCTTTCCCGCCCCATGAACGTCAGAACAATGATCAACGAGCGACCGATGTCGCGGTTTCAGATCCGGACACTAATTCTGTGTTTCCTCGTCCTGGTGACCGACGGATACGACACTGTCGTTCTCGGATTCATTGGCCCCTCACTTAAGTCCCACTTTGGCGCAAGTCCGGCGCAACTCGCCCCCTTGTTTGGCGCCGGCTTCTTTGGTCTGGCTGTCGGGTCATTCCTGTTCGGGCCCCTGGCCGACCGCTTCGGAAGAAAGACGGTGCTGATGATCACCGTCGTGTTGTTCGGGATTCTGAGCCTGGTCTCGGCGTGGGCGCCTTCGCTCGAGATTCTGATTGTCCTTCGATTCCTCACCGGGTTGGGACTCGGAGGCGCGATGCCCAACGCCTACACACTGGCCGTCGAGTATTGCCCCGACCGTCTTCGAGCGACGCTCGTGGCGCCATTGGGCTGTGGCATCTCGGCGGGCGGCGTTCTGGGTGGCCTGATTGCGCCGCATATGATCAGCACCTCTGGCTGGCAGTCCATGCTGGTCCTCGGCGGTGCATTGCCCATGCTCGTTGCCCTCATCCTGTGGTGGTGGTTGCCGGAATCCGTGCGTTATCTCGTCGCGAAAGGCCGCCAGGAAGAAGCCCGTTCAATTGTCAAACGTATCGATCCGGACTTTCCGAAAGAAGCGGCGCTCGCGCTCGACGAGGAGGCCGCCAGGGGTTTCCCGGTTTCCCTGCTGCTTCGACCTGGCCTTCGGGGCGGAACGCTATTGCTCTGGGTCACCGCGTTCATGGCATTGCTCGTTGTCTACTTCCTGGGCAACTGGATGACGATGCTCGTGCAGGAGACGGGTGTTCCGTTCAGTCAGGCGTCGCGGATGACCGCGCTTTATCTGACGGGCAACGCGCTTGGCGCCGTGCTGCTGGGCTTCCTGATGGACCGCATGAACCCGCAGTATGTTGTGGCAGGAGCGTTCCTGTGCGCCGCCATCAGCCTCGCTTCGCTCGGTCATCTGACCAGCGTGCCGGCAATTGCCGTGGTCGCGCTGCTTATCACCGGCATAGGCACCGGTGGCGCGATGACCGGCACCAGCATCCTGTCCGCGGGCTTTTATCCCACCGTGTCGCGAGCGACCGGCGTGGCGTGGACATTGGGCATGGGACGCGTCGGCTCGATTATTGGTTCGATGGTGGGTGGTGCAATGCTGGCAGCCCATTGGGCGCCAGCGGTCATGTTTGCTGTCGTGGCGATTCCGATTGCGGTGGCGGCACTGAGCGTATATTGCCTGGCGATTTTTCGTCGTCGCCATCGCCAGGAATCCATGCCGCTATCGCCGCGAGAGGTAGCTTCAGGCAGCAAGACGGCGTCCGGAGCTTGAGAACCCCGCTTCCGCCGCCTTTCCAGGACGTCACGTCGGGTGCCCGATCGGGCACGACCAACCCGCCTGTTGCAGTTCGATCGATAGGGCCGCCCCAGGATGCAAACGATTGCATTCAACAGGCAATCTTTTGTAGAAAGAGCTTTCAATACACCGAAGCAGGAGAACCATGCAGCCAATGAGCTGGTGGAGGAGAAATCAAATGCAAAATGGCAAATGGCTGGTCGGCGCGCTGGCGGCGGTCCCGGTCGTCGCGGCCGCGCAGTCGGTCACGCTGTACGGCGTGTTGGATACGGGCGTGGAATACGTCAATCGTATCGGCGCGGCTGGCCACGACGTCGTGCGCATGCCGAATCTGACTGCCACCGTACCGTCGCGCTGGGGCCTGCGCGGCACCGAGGACCTCGGTGGCGGACTAAAGAGTGTCTTCGTGCTCGAATCCGGCTTCGCACCCGATTCGGGTACTTCGGGGCAGGGTGGCCGTCTGTTTGGCCGCCAGGCATTCGTCGGCCTGAGCGATGATCGCTG
Source organism: Cupriavidus sp. IDO (assembly GCF_000812465.1). Taxonomy (GTDB): domain Bacteria; phylum Pseudomonadota; class Gammaproteobacteria; order Burkholderiales; family Burkholderiaceae; genus Cupriavidus. The sequence continues at coordinate 85,373 of NZ_JWMA01000035.1, forward strand.
GGGGCAGATCACCTTTGGTCGGCAATTTACGATGCAGTTCTGGTCGACCCTTGACTCCGATATCCTGACTTCCAACGTGTATGGCGGAAACGCGCTGGATAGCTTTCGCGCCAATCCGCGTGCTGACAACGCTATCGGCTACAAAGGGAAGTTCGGGGGCGTGACGATCGGCGGCACCTATAGCCTTGGCCGTGACTCAGTCAACGTGCCCGCCGGGGCCAACTGCGCCGGCGAAAATCCTGCCGACAAGTCCGCTTGCCGCGACTGGTCGGCGATGCTGGCATATGACACGAACTGGTGGGGGGTATCCACGGCCTACGAGTCGATGCGCGGCGGCGCAGGTGCCGCCGGCGGCCTGACCAGTAGCAGCAAGAAGGACGATCGCTGGATCTTTGGCGGCTACATGCAGCTGTCGAGCGTGAAGCTCGGTGTCGGCGGTACGCTTCGCAATAACGAAGGCAGTGCGACTCCACATAGCCAGCTTTACTACGGTGGTGTCTCCTACGACATCACGCCGGCCTTCAATCTGGCCGGAGAGGTGTATTACCTGCACTTCAATAACAGTCCCAACAAGGCATGGCTCGAGGCGATCCGCGGAACCTACTCATTCTCCAAGCGCACCGCGGTGTACGTGACGGCCGGCTTTATCGATAATCGTGGCAATCTCGCGTTGTCGGTCAGCAGTGGAGACACAACCAGTGCCGCGCCGAAGCCGGGAGGCAACCAGTTCGGCACGATGGTGGGCGTGAAACACACCTTCTGACGCGTTTGCTTCTTTACGCGCTCTGGAAACCTTGCCCGAGCGGGTAAAGCATGTCTCACGGAGCAAGAAATGCATGTTCTAACTGTCCTCGGTTTCGAAGGTGCCTTCAACCTTCCGATCTGGGTGGCTCAGCAGCAGCGGTTCTTCGAAAAGCACGAGCTGGACGTCGGCCTCGAGTACGTCAAGGGATCGGTCGACATGGTCAATCGCCTGACTTCCGGCACGGCGCAGATCGCGTTGACCAGCGTGGACAATGTCCTCGCGTACCGGAGCGGGCAGGGTGAGACGGCAAGCGGCAGCGCCCCGGACCTGGTGGCATTCATGGGAGGCGATCATGGCTTCCTGTCGCTGATGTCGCAGCCAGAGATCACCTCTGTTTCACAGCTGCGAGGCAAGACGCTTTCGGTCGACGCGCTGACCACCGGCTTTGCTTTCGTGCTGCGTGAAATCCTGATCGCGAACCGTATCGCGGTGGCGGATGTGGCATTTGATGCGGCGGGCGGCACGGGAAACCGGTATCGCGCGCTGATTGCCGGCAAGCACGATGGCACACTGGTGCGCTCACCCTTCGAGCGCCTGGCGGAACGCCAGGGATGTCACGTACTGGTGAGTGGCAAGTCCCTGTTTGCAGACTACCTGGGAACGGTGGGCGCGGTCATGCAGTCCTGGGCATCGCACAACCCGGCACAAGTGGTCGGATTCATTCTGGCGTACCGGGAGGCCTTGAACTGGATCTTCGATGCGAACAACATCGAAGCGATCGTCGAAATTCTGCGCGCTGAGTTCGCCCAGCTCATGTACGAGGATGCACGCGCCGTTCTCGAGGACCTGGTGGACCCGGCATACGGGCTCATTCGGGATATGGAAATCCCGGACGCGGGTCTGGAGCTGGTCTCGCGCATTCGTGACGTCCATGCGTCGGTGCCGACCAGTCGGCCGCTTGGGGATTGTGTGGACCGGCACTATCTCAGGCTGGCACAGGACTCGACCGGCTGGGCGCGCTAGCCGCCCTTGCGAGGAGAAGCGGTCGAGCCCCTTACGATCAGCTTGGGCGGGAGCACGATGTTGCGTACCGGTTGATCCCGAACGTCAATGGCCTGCTGAAGAAGATCGGCCACCTGGCGTCCCATCTCCTGATGACTGATACGGATGGTCGTCAGAGGCGGGGCGACCATGTCGACAAGCGGCATGTCGTTATGCCCAACCACCGACAAGTCGCGGGGGCATTGCAGTCCGAGTTCGTGCAACGCGTCGTACACGCCGAGCGCAAGCGAATCGTTGGCAGCAACGATCGCTGACACGTCCTTGTGTTTGCTCAACAACCGGGTCGTTGCTTCCTTCCCGTGTTCGCGCGAATAGGCCTGGGCCACCTCGTAAGGCGCACCCTTGCCATCCAGACCGTGCGACGCCAGTGCCTGCACGAAGCCTTTGCGCCTGAGAAACCCCGTTGAATAGTCCGGAGGACCGCCAATATGGCCGATCCTTGCATGACCCAATTCAACCAGATGGTCGACGGCCAGCTGGGCGCCAAGGATCTCGTCAGACACGACAGCCGACAATCTCGCGTCGTCTTCCGTTCGGTTGACCAGCACCGTGGGCACGCCCTTCTCGAGGCAAAACGATACCAGTGGATCGTGACGCGTCACCGTGGCGAGGATAAGTCCGTCGACTCGCCGTGCGATGAGGCCGTGTGCAAATTCCAGTTGTGCTTCGCAGTCAGTACCTACGTAGGCGACGATCGCGAAGTATCCGTGCGCGGCCAGGCGTTCGGTCGCTCCAGCCAGGATCGGGGTGAAAACACTGGTTGCGATCTGGGGAACCAGAATGCCGACAAGTTTCGAGCGCCCGGTCCGCAAACTTGCCGCTACCGGATCCAGCCGGTAACCGAGCTTGCTGGCGGCCTTCATGACTCTCGCCACGGCTTCGGGCAAGACAACAGAACGCGTGGCAGGATTCAATGCGCGCGAAACCGTCGACACATGGACGCCAGCGAGTTCGGCGACCTGTTTCATGGTGATTGCACGCTGACCGGCAGATTGAGCTGTTTTTCCCTTCACGACAGGCCTGCCCTGGTTCAGTTTGAAATATGGCCGGGCCATCCGATGCGTGGACAAACGACCGAAACGGGGGCGTGGCAGCGGCTATGGTCGTCGTGCGCATGCCCGGATAGGTCCCCCGACGTAGTGACAATCGATTGTATCAATCCGATCCGAAATCGCAAACACGCCGCGCTTCAGAGATGACGGAGGGCACCGGTCAGTATCGATACGGTTCGTCGGTCGGTGTTGGCAAGATGCAATCGGTTGCAGATCACGATGAATTGACTGTCCCTTCGGTGTTTCCCTGGCGCACACCACCTTTGTCCTCCAGGCGAAACAATCTATTTCGGGTTTGCCGGCTATTGCTGCCAAGGGAAAACCCGTAGGATAGTGCCGCTGATGCTGCGCTGCGACAAATCCGCCACATTCCTCAGGGCAATGTCGCCACGCACAGCCGGGCAAGGCATGCCAGCAAGCAACTCCTGACACAGGAATCGGTCTACGTCTTGCCCGAGGCACTCAAATCGTCGAATTGTGCTGATTTCACAACTCACAGGACCTCTGCCGTGAAGATAGATGACATTCGCAAGAACGCGTTCGCAATGCCGCTGCACAGCCCCTCGTATCCGCGTCCGCCTTTCCGCTTCCTCAATCGCGAATACTTCATCATTACCTACGAAACCGACCTGGATGCCCTGCGAGCTGTCGTTCCCGAGCCCCTGACGGTCGATTCGGCCCTGGTCCACTACGAGTTCATCCGCATGCCGGATTCATCCGGATTCGGTGACTACACCGAGAGCGGCCAGGTGATCTCCGTCATTGATGAATCGGGCCGGAAGGGCAACTACACGCATGCGATGTATCTGGATGATGAAGGACCGATCGCCGGCGGCCGTGAAATCTGGGGGTTTCCGAAGAAGCTCGCCTCGCCGCGCCTGGCCATTGATGGCAACGATACGTTGCTCGGCACCCTCGACTATGGGACGCAGCGGATCGCGACCGGCACGATGGGCTATAAATTCCGCCCGCTCGATATCGAGGCCGAACGCCGCAAGCTGGCGGATACGCCGAACTACCTGCTGAAGGTCATCCCGCACGTCGATGGCTCGCCGCGGATCTGCGAGCTGGTCCGCTTCTATCTGCAGGATGTGTCCGTGCTCGGCGCCTGGGAAGGACCCGCCGCGCTGGAACTCCATCCGCACGCGCTGGCGCCCGTTGCCGAGCTGCCGGTCAGGAAGATCGTGGGCGCGAGGCATGTCATTGCCAATCTCACCCTCGATATCGGCGAAGTCGCCTTTGATTACCTCGCGCCTGCACAGGCCCCGAGGCTTGTCGTCAACCAGTAAGCCCACAAGGAGCAATCATGTCATTGCAAGGAAAAGTCGCGCTCGTAACCGGCGCAGCAAGTGGTATTGGTGAACAATGCGCACGCCAGCTGGCTCAGGATGGCGCCGCCGTCGTCATCGCCGACCTGAATCTGCAGAATGCGCAGAAAGTCGCGGATGCGATCGTCGCCGAGGGCGGCAAGGCGATTGCCGTGTCGATGGACGTGACGAGCGAAGCGGCGGTCAACGCCGGCATCGAAGAAGCGGTCAGCAAGCTCGGCAGCATCGATGTGCTGGTGTCGAATGCCGGCATCCAGATTGTCAATCCGATTGAAGACTACGAATTCTCGGACTGGAAGAAGATGCTGGCCATTCACCTGGACGGCGCCTTCCTGACAACGAAAGCCGCCATCCGGCATATGTATGCGGCAGGCAAGGGCGGTTCCATCATTTACATGGGTTCGGTTCACTCGCACGAGGCATCGAAGCTGAAGTCGGCCTATGTGACAGCCAAGCACGGGCTGCTCGGCCTTGCCCGTGTCGTCGCCAAGGAAGGCGGCTCGCGCGGCGTGCGTGCCAACGTGGTATGTCCGGGCTTTGTCCGCACGCCGCTGGTCGACAAGCAGATTCCGGAGCAGGCCAAGGCCCTCGGCATTTCGGAAGCGGATGTGGTCAAGAACGTGATGCTGAAGGAAACCGTGGACGGCGAATTCACGACCGTCGCAGACGTGGCCCGGACGGTTGCGTTCCTGGCCGGATTCGAATCGGCGGCGTTGACCGGACAGTCGGTCGTAGTGAGCCACGGCTGGTTCATGCAATAAATACAAGGAGTCAGACGTGCGCCGCAGCGGAACCAGCAGGATCAATCGCGACCATCACCTGGAGTTGCCCCCCTATGACGAAATCGGATTGGTCCTTCAGGGAGGCGGCGCGCTCGGCTCCTACCAGGCAGGCGTTTATGAAGGTCTGGCGGAAGCCGGCATCAGGCCTACCTGGATCTCGGGAATTTCGATCGGTGCACTGAACACGGCCATCATCGCAGGCAACGCGCCTGCAGACGGCGCAGAAGCATTGCGCGGTTTCTGGAACACCATTTGCCAGCCTGCGGACCTGATCGGTCACGTGGGCGCCTGGTGGCCGGCGACGTTGGGTTTCAAGGACGTAGCGCGCAAGTGGTCGAGCATGTGGGCCGCCAGCCGCGCGCTGACAGAAGGCCAGAAAGGGTTCTTTGCACCGCGCTCGCCCTTGCATGCCGCCGGGCTGTCACCTAAGGATCCAAGCCAGGTAAGCTTTTACGATACGGCCGCCCTGCGCGCCACGCTGCTCAAGTACGCCGATTTCGATCGCATCAACGACGGCGATATTCGGGTGTCCGTGGGGGCAGTCAATGTCCGCACGGGGAACCTGATCTATTTCGACAATACGAAGATGCGCCTGAAGCCGGAGCACTTCATGGCATCGGGCGCGCTACCACCCGGTTTCCCCGCGGTGGAAATCGATGGCGAATACTATTGGGACGGCGGCCTCGTCTCCAACACCCCGCTCACCGAAATTGTCAGGGAATCCCAGCACAAGGACACACTGATATTCCAGGTGGATCTGTGGAGCTCGCGTGGCAGGCTGCCGGGCAACTTCCTTGATATCTCGGAGCGGACCAAGGATATCCAGTACTCGAGCCGGACCCGGGCGATTACCACCTTTCTCGAGGCAGAGCAGCAGCATGCCTGTCTCATCAAGCAGCTACTGGAACACGTTCCCGAGGAAGTGCGCCAGAGCCACCCACTCATGCGCAAGGCGCAGGAAGTCGCGGGTGGCCGTGCGGTCAATGTGGTCCACCTGATCTACAAGAACAAGGCCTTCGAGGGACACTACAAGGACTACGAGTTCAGCACCGACACGCTGGGCGAGCATTGGGAGGGCGGCCTGGAGGACATCCGCCGCTCGCTCGGCAATCCTGACTGGCTTGCCATTCCCAGCCGGGACATCGGCTTCGTGACACACGACATACATCGCCAGGCAGCGCCGACGGCCGATGCGTTCAATGATGTGGTCGACCCCGCAAGGCTCACGACGATCGAGAGTTTCCCCGTCGACCAGGAAGACGATCTGAGCGTCGGCGCCAGGTAACCCCGGTCGGGGCCGCGGAACTGAATGTCTGCGAGCCGCAATACGACGGCCTGGAAAAGCATCTCGCTGCGGCGCCGGTCATCACCGTGCCGACGATTACCCTGGAAGGTGACGCGAATGGTGCGCCTCATCCCGAGCCGGAAACGTATGCGACGAAGTTCTCCGGCAAATACGTGCACCGGACGATCAAAGGCGTAATCGGCCACAATCTGCCGCAGGAAGCGCCCAGGGCCTTTGCGGATGCAGTGGTCGAGATCACCAGCTACTAGTTGCCCCCGGGTGATGCGGCAGCGAGGCGTTCCTTGAGTACGGCGCGATGGCATGGGGCGTTCATCCGATGGCTGGGCTGTCGAGCTTGCGCAGCGACGACTCCTGGGCGGACCGGGCTGTTCTATGGTCACGAATGACCAGTCTCCAGACTCGCCCTCAGACGCGATACCCGTAGAGTGTGCCGCCGGCTTCGCGCGCGTTGTCCAGCGGGTCGCCCGCAATTTCGCTGCGGGCATTGCCGTTCGGCTGAACTGTGCCGACAGGTAGCCGGCCCGCGTAGTCATTGACCGTGACCAAGGGAAGGCTGGCGGCAGCGGCGAAAGCGGCGGCTGCAATCGCCGGGATTAGCATGCGTGTGCGAATCATCTGGAATTCCCTGTTTGAGTGGAAAACTTGCCAAACTCAAGATTCATGAGCAGTTGGCCAGCCGGCTGCACGAATAGGTGCGGGCGCCGGTCGACGTCCTCGGGTATGCGCGGCCAGTTGAGCGGGCTGGCCGTTGCCCTGGTGTCTAACGGTCCCAGCGGATCCGCAGAAATCCAGCCAGACTGATGGCTGCTGCCACGGCAATGCTGACGGCCACCAGTACGAAAGCAGTATGCAAGCTCGCGTAGCCTTGCAGGACCAGCGCCATGGCAGCCAGCGCAAATACGCAGCGCACCACGCTTGCGGCCATCGGCCAGAGGATGCGTCGTGCCCCCTGGCCTGCAAAGTAGAGTTCGAAAATCACGCCAATCACCGCATAGAAGGGCGCTACCACGTGCAGGTATTGCGCGCCGACCGCCATCACGGCGCTATCGCTGGTAAACAGGCCCATCCAGAGTTGCGGGAAGAGCGAGACGAGCAGTCCGACCAGGCCAACCACGCCGGCAACGAACAGCACGTTCACGATCGCGACGCGCCGGGCACGCACCACGTTGCCTGCACCGAGGTTCGTGCCCACCAGCGTGATCGCGGCGGTTCCGAACCCGAACATCACCGGCACCAGCAGCATGTCGAGGCGGGAGGCAATGCCGTAGCCGGCGATGGCGGCGACGCTCACGGCACCGGCCGCAGCGGTCAGCGCGGTGACTGACATGGCCTCCATGACGGCGTTGATCGCCGACAGCAAGCCGACGCCGAGGATCGCACTGAAATGCTTGCGCTGCAGCGGATGGCGGCGCAGGCGCAGCGTCGACGAGGGCGAACGCATGTAGGCGACCACCACGCCCAGCGCGGCGATATTGCACAGCACCTGGGCGACGCCGGCGCCCGCCACACCCATGCGGTGTCGGCCCATGTCTTTTGTGAAGCCAATCCGCAAAGTGCCAGCGCTACGGCGGATAGCGCGATCACAAAGCGTCGACGGGCAGTTTCAGAAGAGTGCAATTGCATTAGTTGCGACATTCCCCAACAAGCCGCTGCGCATCGTCGTGCCTTTCGCCGCGGGTAGTGGTGCGGATATCTTTGCCCGCTATTTCTGTTCTCGTTACTCATGGGTACGGGTGGCAGAATCCACGAACGCTTGGGCGGGCTACGCAAAGAATCTCCTTGGGACGCGGAGCGTCTTGCATGCCAACCTCCATGCTCGTGAAATGACTGCGTACATAGGCGGCATGCATATAGTGCAGCGGCACCATGATGCGGTATCCGGTCGCCGCCACGGCCTTGGCCGCGGGGACCATCGCCTTGGGTTCGCCCAATACGGCGCGCATGGCCCAGCCACCTGCCTCATGCCAGACCGCACCGTGTTCAAGTTCACCATCCACGCCCACGATGGCCGCTTTGCTGAAGACCTCCACATTGTCACGGCCCAGCGTTTCCACCAGTTCTTCGGCCAGGAGCGTTCCCAGGGAACGCAATTCTGCCATGAAGATTTAGGCAAAGAATTAGCCATCATCCTCAAGCAAGCGGTCAGCCATCATCCTCAAGCAAGCGGTCGTGGTCGATAATCGACCGGGTGCCGAAGGTGCCATTGCCGTGAGGAATATGGAAAACGAACCGGCGGATGGCTACACTATTCTGATGGGCACCAATACCCCGATGGCAGCCAACGTCGCGACCATGAAGAGTCTGCCATATGACGCGGTCAAGGATCTGGTTCCGATCTTTGGCATTACACGCACCATGGCAGTCCTGGTGGTACCCGAAGGCTCTCAAATCAAATCGCTGAAAGATCTGGAAGCGCGTTCTGCCAAGTCATCGTTGAGCATGGGCGTCTATTCGGTCAGCTATCAGCTGGCGGCAGTGCCGCTGAGCCCCCATCTGGGTCACCCGATTCAAATGGTCAATTACAAGGGACTGTCGCAGACGGCGACTGATCTGATTGGAGACCGTCTGGATCTGGCATTCATCGATTCACCTGGCGCAGTTCCGCTCGTAAAAGACGGAAAAGCCCGTGCCCTGGCGGTAACAGGGGAGTCGCGCCACCCTGCGCTTCCCGACGTACCGACTTTGGCGGAAAGCGGTTATGCCGACGCGGTGCATTACGGCTGGACGGCGCTCTGGGTCGCGGCGAAAACACCAAGCGACCGCGTCGCGGTATTGGAAAAGGCGATGCGGACGGCGATGAGCGAACCCGAAACGAGGGAGTTCATCAAGTTCAATGCTGCCGAACCCATGCCTTACGACGCGGCACGAATGAGGAAATTCCAGACCGACGAAATCGCCCGCTTCAGTCGCGCAGTACGGACTAGCCACTACGAGTTGCGATAGGCTCGCGTGGGTACCTTTGTGGTCACGCCGACGGTGGTCGAAGCGGAAAAGGATGTAGTCATGGAAATTGCAGCGGTGCATCGAAACCTCATCGGAGGCGAATGGTGTGAGGCGGGAGACGTCACGCAGAACATCAATCCGTCGGACACGCGGGAGATTGTCGGCCTCTACGCGCGAGGCGGTGCCGCCGACGCGGAGCAGGCGGTAGCCGCGGCGCGTGCGGCCTTTCTCGCGTGGGCTGACAGCTCCCCTCAGCTGCGCCACGACATCCTCGCGCGAGCTGCGCAGGAATTGCTTGCCCGCAAGGAGGAACTGGGGCGTCTGCTTTCCAGCGAAGAGGGCAAGACGCTGCCGGAAGGCATCGGCGAAGTGGCGCGCGCGGCGAGCGTACTGGGTTTCATGGCCGGAGAGGCGCTGCGGATTCGCGGCGATCGTCTCCCCGGCCTGCAACCGGGAAGCGAAACCGAAGTCACCCGCGAACCCCTTGGCGTGGTGGGGGTCATTGCACCGTGGAATTTCCCGATCGCGATCCCTGCCTGGAAAATTGCGCCTGCGCTTGCCTATGGCAACACCGTGGTGTTCAAGCCAGCCGAATTGGTGCCTGGATCGGCGTGGGCACTCGTGGACATCCTGCATCGCGCGGGATTGCCGGATGGCGTGCTTAATCTGGTGATGGGCTCCGGGAGCGAAGTGGGAGGTGTGCTGTGTTCCCATCCTCATGTCGACGCGATCAGCTTCACGGGTTCGGTCCCCACGGGGCGCCGCATCGCCGCCGATTGCGTGAGTGGCCCGGTCATGAAGCGCATGCAACTGGAGATGGGGGGCAAGAACCCGCTAGTGATTCTGGATGATGCGGATCTGGATGTGGCAGTGGAGTGCGCGGTGCAAGGTGCGTTCTTCAGCACGGGCCTGCGGTGCACGGCGTCGTCTCGTTTCATTGTGACCGAGGCCGTTCATGACCGCTTCGTACAGGCCGTCACCAAACGACTCGACACAGTGAAGATCGGCCACGCATTGCGGGCCGACTCGCATATCGGCCCGGTGGTGGATGAAAAGCAGCTCGACGTCAATCTGTCTTACATCGACATCGGAAAGAAAGAAGGCGCCCATCTTGCATGGGGCGGACAGGCATTGGAGCAGGACACGCCGGGGTTCTATCTGCAGCCGGCATTGTTCACCGAGGTCAGCGGCCATGCGGATCGCGCGAGAAGAGATCTTCGGGCCGGTGGCATCGATCACGCGGGTTCGTGATTTCGATGAGGCGTTGCAAGTTTCCAATGACACGGAGTTCGGCTTGGCAGCGGGCATCTGCACCACCAGTCTACGCCACGCCTCACATTTCAAGCGACACGCGCAGGCCGGCATTGTCAAGGTGAATCAGGCGACCAGCGGCCTTGACTATCACTTGCCGTTCGGTGGTCGCAAGACTTCCTCCTATGGGCCGCGTGAGCAAGGCCAGTATGCGGTTGATTTCTATACGGTTATCAAGACGGCATACACGTCCGCGTAACTTCGTTTCCCACGCGGTGTACGCGCCATGCGCAAGTTGCCAAGCATGAAGGCGATCAGTCGCGGCAGGGTGAGCTTGCGCTGACGGGTGAAGGCGGCGGGGTTCGGGATGGCGGGCAAGATCGTGAAAGACCTTGGTGTGCAGATGTTCGGTAAGTGTGGCGAACATTCAGTCAAGCGTCCGACGCAACACGATGGGCTTTCCACCCATGTTCTGTTTGGTCATCCAGGCTGCCAGCGCGGAATCCAGGTAGTCGGCATGACCCGGGAACCAGTCAAAGAGGGCCATCCCGATGTTTCGAACCAGTTCGGCGCCGGCCTTCCCTTGTGCGACGGCTTGCTTGACTTCACCGATCGACTTCAGCACTGCCGCATGCTCGTCGACGTGGCAGTCCCGCGGGGGGAAGTTGGTGGAACGCATCCATTCGTCTTCCTGCCCGAAATGGCTGATCGCGTGCTGTTCGAATTGTTCGATCGCTTCCGCGGCGCTCGCATCCGAGCAGGTCACCAGTTTCAGTGCAAGCGCGTAGAACTCTTTATGCACGTCGTCCATGGGCGTGAACCCGAGCAGACGCGCATCGGACCAGGCGAGACTGCTGTCGCTAGCCGGCGTCGGCGCACTGGTATCCCGGGTTGATGGGGCGCGGGAGGAAGTCTGGTCGTTCATGTTCAAGGTCTCGTGTTGTGCCTGTGTGATGCGCTGGCTCAGAGGTCCAGTATCAGCTCGCCCGATTTTGCGCGCGACACGCAGACCATGATCTGCGTTGCTTTCTCGTCGTCGCGCAGCACTAGGTCTCGATGATCCACCTCTCCCGAGCACAGCCCGGTACGACAGGAACCGCAGGTACCGCTTTCGCATGAGCTTGCAACGTGCACGTTTGCGGCGCGCAGCACGTCAAGGATCGAGCGATCAGCCGGGACGTCCAGCGACGTGCCGGTGCGCTTGAGCTGAACCATGAACGGCGTGTTCACCTGCGCGTTCGCGTTGTTTGCGCCGAAGCTCTCAAAGTGAACCGTGCCAGACGGCCAGTGACCCGTCATGTCGCGTACCGTGTCCATCAGCACCTGCGGGCCGCAGCAGTAGATGTGCGCTGCCTTGGGCCGCTCGAACAGAGTCCAGAAGTCGAATGATTTGGCGGGGTCGCCGAAATCGTGGTGAATCTTCACCGTCGAGCGCCACTCGTCGCTGCCGAGTTCGTCCAGGAACGCCGTACCTTCCGGGTCGCGGGCCAGGTAGTACAGCTTGAAATCCCGCAAGCCTTCCGCCTTCAGTTGGCGCGCCATCGAGAGCATCGGCGTGATACCAATGCCACCCGCGACAAGAATGAACGACTTCGCACGCTCGTCGAGCGGGAATTCGTTTCGCGGCAGGGACACGTCAATCAGATCACCTGCGGACGTGTTGTCGATCAGGCTCATGGATCCGCCGCGACCGTTGCTGTCGCGCTTGACCGCGATGACGTAGCGGTGACTTTCCTGCGAATCGTTGCAGAGGGAATAGCTGCGGCGCATGCCATTGGGCACCACAACGGTCAAATTCGATCCGGCTTCGAACGGCGGAAGAGGCGCGCCCTGCGGATCGGTCAGCTCAAAGCGCCAGATGTCGCGTGCAATCTTTTCCTTCTCGGCAATCTTCAGCCGCAGAAAGCCGCTTTCCTGGGTAGTCATGTCTGTCTCCCTCTATTCGATTCATTTCACTTCAGTCGGAGTATCATATTACTAGAGATCTAATTAAGCAAGCGACGTAATAGACGGGTGGAATTCTGGGTTAGGTATAAACCCTCCCTTGTCAGGGACACCAGGGTCTCGTAGTCTCATAACTAGACATCTAATTAAATGGTTGGCAACGAGAGATCACCACCGTCCAGCGCGGGGGTTTGACCGATCGAGTCGACCAAACGCCCCCAAGAGACAACGAAATGAAAGATTCCACGTTGAGCTACGCGGATGCGCCTCCGCATCTGAGCACCGATTCCGTAGCCGTCGAGGCGACCTATCGCCTGATCACATTCAGGCTGATGAGCTTCTTGTTCTTCTGCTGGGTGCTGAACTATCTCGATCGCGTCAATATCAGCTTTGCGCAGTTGCAGTTGAAGCAGGACCTGGGACTCAGCGATGCCGCATACGGGCTCGGTGTGAGCCTGTTCTTCATCGGCTACATCCTGCTCGAAGTGCCGAGCACGTTGCTGCTCAGGCGCATCGGCGCACGCAAGACCGTGACGCGGATCATGCTGTTGTGGGGCGCCATTTCCACCGCCATGGCTTTCATGAATGCGCCCTGGCAGTTCTACCTCGCCCGGACGCTGCTTGGTGCGGCGGAGGCGGGCTTCTGGCCGGGGATCATTCTCTATCTCTCGTTCTGGTATCCCGCGAAGCGTCGCGCACGTATCACGTCGCGATTCCTGCTGGCGATTGCCGTGGCCGGCATCATCGGCGGTCCGCTTTCAGGCCTGATTCTGCAGAATTTCACGGATGTCTGGGGCTTCCGCAACTGGCAGTGGCTGCTGTTCCTTGAGGGCCTGCCGGCTGTGCTTGCAGGGGTGTTTGCCTGGTTCTACCTGGTCGACAAACCGCAGGATGCGGCGTGGCTGACTGCCGCGCAAAAGCACATCGTCGTGGCCGCCCTGGAGGAAGAACACCGCGCGAAACCGGACAGCGCACCGAGCCGCCTGATGGTTGCGCTGCGCGACCCGCGCGTCTATGTGATTGCAGCAGGCTGGGCCACGGTACCCATTTGCGGCACGATCCTGAACTATTGGACGCCAACAATCATCAAGCAGACGGGCATCTCCAACATGCTGGAGATCGGCTTCCTGTCTGCGTTGCCGTACATCGTTGGCGCCATTGCCATGCTGCTGATTGCACGCAGCTCCGATATGCGGCTTGAGCGTCGCTGGCACTTCTTTCTGTCTACAACGGCGGGTGCCGCGGGAGCAACGCTCTTGACGATGCTGACCCACAACCCGGCCGCTGCGATCGTGTGCCTGAGCCTCGTTTCGGTGAGCTATTTCGCCGCCGCGGCCATCATCTGGACCATTCCGCCGAACTACCTCAAGGGCGAGGCGGCCGCGGGCGGGATCGGCGTCATCAGCAGTCTCGGCCAGGTCGGCGCCTTCTTCGCCCCGATCGTGCTCGGCTGGGTGAAGACCGTGACGGGAAGTTTCTCGGCGGGCATCTTGCTGGTTGCCGTGCTGGTCTTCGCTGGCGGTATTGCGGTCCTCTTCGGCGTGCCACGTCAGCAACAGGCGCCGAAATCCGTTGCCTGAGAGCGCACGCAACGGGTCGATTTCGATTGTTAGAAAGGAACATAAATGAGCAAGCTTCAACTCTCCATCGGCGTGGGCAACTATGACCGGATGCGTCCGCTGATCGACGGCGACGTCCAGATCGACGGCGTGGATCCCGTGTTCATGTTGCAGGACCCGGAAGAAATCTTCTTCCGGGCTTTCCGCCACGCAGACTACGACATTTGCGAGCTTTCGCTCAGCAGCTATTCGGTCAAGACGGCCGCAGGTACCTCGCCGTACATCGCCGTGCCGGTGTTCCCGTCGCGCGCATTCCGGCACAGCTCGATCTACGTGCGTGCTGATCGCGGCATTAACTGGCCGGAAGACCTGAAGGGCAAGCGGATCGGCGTGCCCGAATACCAACTCACGGCCAACGTGTGGGTCCGCATGTTCCTCGAAGAGGAGTATGGCGTGAAGGCATCGGACATCCACTGGGTGCGCGGCGGTTACGAAGACCCGACGCGCGTGGAGAAGATCTCGCTGAAGCTGCCGGAAGGCGTCATGCTTGAGAACGCACCGGAGGGGAAGACGATTTCGAATCTGCTGGCCGAGGGGGAGATCGACGGCGTGATCGGGCCGCGTGCACCGTCGTGCTTCGACCGTCGGCACCCGCAGATCAAGTACCTTTTCGACGACCCGCAGAAGAGCGCCGCGGAATGGTACGAGCGCCGCAAACTGTTCCCGATCATGCACACGCTTGGCATCCGAAAGACACTGGCCGAGCAGCATCCGTGGCTGCCTGGCGCCATCGTGAAGGCCTTCGAGCATTCGAAGGAAGTGGCGCTCGCGCGTTTGAGCGATACGTCGGCCACCAAGGTCACGCTTCCGTTCATCGAAGACCAGCTGCGCAACGCGCGACGCCTGATGGGTCACGATTTCTGGTCGTACGGATTCGCCAACAATGAAAACGTGATCGACCGCTTCCTTGCGCAGCACCACGCCGAGGGGCTGTCGAGCCGTCGCCTTCAACCGGCTGAGTTGTTCCACCCAGCCAGCCTGGAAAGCTTCAAGATCTGATTCCCGCAGCGGGCGTTGATGCCGTCGCGCGTCTGGCAGGAGCCAGATGCGCGGGGAATACCAGGGGGCGGGACAGCGGTCGGTACTCGTCATCCCTTCTGAATTTGCAGGGCATCGGTGCGCGGCCAGCAGGCGGCACGCGCACCGATGAACGCGCTATGATGTGAGCCATATTGGATACAGTCACGGCGAGGAAAGCATGGTTGCAACACGTTCTTCCGGCAAGGAAAAGTCTTCCCGAGAGGATCCCATCCTGCGGCATTGGCGCGAGGCCGTGCCGGACGATCGTCTTGCCCACCTGGTCAAGGATGCGGCCCGCGCGATGGTGCGTGGGCTGCAAATGCGCCTGGCGCAGCATGAGGTCTCGTTTGGCCACTGGGCGTTCCTGCGCATCCTGTGGGTCACCGATGGGCTGACGCAGAAGGAACTCAGCGACGAGGCCGGCACCACCACACCGACCACTTTCAGCGCGGTGTCCGCGATGGAAAAGCTCGGATACGTCGAGCGTCACTACGCTCCGGGCAATCGCAAGAACACGCACGTGTATCTCACGGCCCGCGGCCGTAGCCTGAAAAACAAGCTCGTTCCACTGGCTGAAGAAGTCAACGAGATCAGTGTCAGGGGCCTGAAGGCCACGGAGATCAACATTGCGCGCAAGGTGCTCCTGACGATCATCGAAAACATG
Source organism: Cupriavidus sp. IDO (assembly GCF_000812465.1). Taxonomy (GTDB): domain Bacteria; phylum Pseudomonadota; class Gammaproteobacteria; order Burkholderiales; family Burkholderiaceae; genus Cupriavidus. The sequence goes on from NZ_JWMA01000035.1 coordinate 101,089, forward strand.
GCGCGCGACGAAGCCGAGACGGATGATCCGGCGCTGCGGATCCCTTCCACGCGGGAAATGGGCAGTCTGATCGCCGCGCGCGGCGAGGAGTAGAAAGGTATCCGATGCGGGCGGATCGCATCGGTCGTTCCAGGTTTCCCTTCTTCACATATTCAATGGATTGGCGGCGGCGCATCAGTGCGGCCGCTGTCGATCTCATGCAGTTTTTCCGCTCAATATACGGACCTTGCAAATGGATGTAGCAACCCGCGCGGCGATGACGCGCAATGTCTGCGAAGCGCTCGCGGAAGATGTTGGCAATATCGACTGGACGTCCCAGCTCGTTGACCCTGCCACCGCGGCCGAGGCCGTCCTCACGGTGCGTGAAGCTGCGCTGCTGTGCGGCAGGCCATGGTTTGAGGAGACCCTGCGGCAGTGCGAGCCGGGCATCACGACCAAATGGTTTGTTGGTGAAGGCGAATGGATGCGCGAAGGGCAGGCGGTGTGTCAGATCGCCGGGCCGGCGCGCGGCATTCTGACCGCGGAGCGCACGGCGCTCAATTTCATCCAATTGCTGTCGGGCGTGGCCACGGCGACGCACGCCTTGGTGCAGATCGTCAAGGGCACAAGGGCGCGGATTCTAGACACCCGAAAGACCCTGCCCGGACTGCGCCTGGCGCAAAAATATGCTGTGCGCATCGGTGGTGGCGAGAACCATCGCCGAGGACTGTATGACGGGATCCTGATCAAGGAGAACCATGTCGCAGCGGGTGGCGGGATTGCGCCGACGGTGCGCGCTGCACAGGAACTTGGTGCGGGCGTGCCGGTGCAGGTCGAGGTCGAGACGCTGGATGAACTGGCGCAAGCGCTCTCTGCAGACGCCGGGGCAATCCTGCTCGATAATTTCTCGCTGGAACAAATGCGGGAGGCGGTGCGCATCAACAACGGGCGCGCGAGCCTGGAGGTGTCAGGCGGCGTGACGAAGGAAACGCTGCGTGCGATTGCGGAAACGGGCGTGGACCGCATTTCCGTTGGCGGGCTCACAAAGCACGTCAGGGCGGTCGATTTCTCGCTTCGGGTTGACGCGCCAGGCGCGTAGTGTTGGCCGGGGGCAGTCCTCGTCGGCTGCCCGCCGAGCCGCACAAAGAACAAAGCCCTCGCTGTGCGAGGGCTTTGGTTTTCTGGCGAGGATCAGAGCGACACGTCTTTACCCGTTTCGCTCGATTCCAGTATGGCGATGCAAATCTCAAGCGTGCCTTTTGCCCACTCACCATCATGAAGAGGCGCCTGCCCCGCGATGACGGCCTCGTAGAGTTCGTCGATCACTTCACCGCGCGGCACGGTGGGGCGGGAAAGCGGCAGCGTCTCCCGTTGCTGGTCGCCGTACACGATGATGGAATCGGGCAGGGGGCGCAGGTCGGCGTGTTCGCACGCGACGATCACCGGGCCGAAATGCTGATGACAGCGTGTCGGCTCGTCTGCCGCGGTGGAGGGCGGCTTGTATGCGGCGCCGCCATACGTGCCGGCGGCCTTGAGTTGCGCTTCATCATTCGAGGAGGAGAGGGTCGCAAGGCGCCTCTGGGCGCCACCGTGGGCATCGGGATTTGCGTGATCACCCATCTCGCCGATCCAGCCCATCCACTCGTCGCTGTTGAAGTGGCCATACCCACTATACAAGAGGGAGGCATAGGCGCCATTCTCGAACCAGATCAGCGCCGAGTACGCGCCTTCGGTCGGACGCTTCGAGTCCCACCGGCCGACACTTGCGCGCAGGCGCGTCGCGCGCGAGCCCGCGAGCATCCGCACGATATCGACCTGGTGCGCAGCCTGGCTGAATACGGCACCGCCACCTTCTGCCGTCATGAGTTCCTCCGGGCGGCGCGGCCGGTATAGATAGTCGGTGTAGTTGAAGGCCTGGATCATCTTCACCGCACCGAAATCGCCCGAACGGATCAGCTCGCGCGTACGCAGGTACGGCGTATCGAAGCTGTGGCAATGTCCGACGATCAGATGCACGTTTGCAGCCCAGCACGCGGCGACCATGCGATCGCAGTCGGCCGCGTTGAGCGCCATCGGCTTCTCGACCAGCACGTGCTTGCCGTTGGCTGCGGCAATTTCGGTGTGCTGCGCGTGAAACTGATGGGGGCTGGCCACGTAGATGACTTCCACATCGGGGTCGCCGGCCAGGTCCAGCACGTCTGCGTAGGTCCGTGCGCCGAAATCGGCGGCGAACTGCTGCCGTGCTTCCTCGCGCGGGTCGCACGCAGCGACGAGTTGAACCCTCGGGTCTTGCAGGAAGGTGGGCAACATCAGCGAAAACGCTCGCCCCAGTCCTGCCACCCCGATGCGCAAACGGCGCTGTTCCATGGCCGGACTCATCGCTTATTGCCTGACCTGATAGTCGGTGGCGATCGCTGCGGGCTCGTCATCCGGCAGGGCATGTTTCGCGCTGACATAACGGGCGGCGTACGCACGCCAGTCGGTTTCCTTCGGCACCACTGCCTGATACGAACAGACCGTCTGCGGGATCGCCTTTGCGCCGGTACCGATGGCTTCGGCGTCCTGCTCGAATTCTGCGATGGCATCGAGCATGCGGCGACGGAATTCGACAATGGCGAGATCGCTCGCGCCCAGACGCTCGTCCGAACGATTGGCGATCGGACCCATCGTGACCCACATGGCGATGTCCTGGTTCGGGAAGCCCGTGATGCCGGTGAAATTGCCGGCCTTCATGGCTTGGCGGTCTTGCCAGAAGCGGTTCTCGTGGTTGCGCAGCGGACGGTAGCGCTCGTCCAGATCGGGGCCGATCTGTTGACGGAGGAACTGGCGCCAGGTTTCGGTTTCCGGCGTCGTCGCGGGATCGCCCCATGCGATGAAGTAGAACGCCGTATTCGTGTCGTCCATCGGCACGTTGATGTTGGCGACGTTATACAGGTTGTTGGGCGGGATCAGCACGGTGCCGGGTGCAACGAACACCGTCGAGCGCACGTAGTCATGCGTGTTGGCGTTGAAGATCGGGCGGCGCAGCGCAGCGTAGCGGAAGCCATATTCGGTGCGCTCGACCTGCAGGCGCGGTGCCTTGTCGGTGGACGGGCGCAGCCAGTTCTTCGACGTTGCCTCGGCGCCGCCGACGCGTGCCGGCACGAAGTCGGACGAGTGCAGGCTTGAGCTGTGTGCGGAATCAATCGCGCCCTCAAGGATCTGTGCCCAGTTGCACGGCAGCAGCGCCTTCGCGATGCTTACGCGGGTGTCAGCGGTCGGTGCCCAGGCGGGTGCGACGAATTCGGGAATGGCGTCCTGCGGACCCATGTACGCCCAGACCATGCCGCCCCATTCCTTCGAAGGATAGGCCTTGTGCTTGACCTTCTCGGTCATGCCGCTGGCGGCCGGCTCGGACACCATTTCCAGCACATTGCCCAGCACGTCGAACTTCCAGCCGTGGTACAGGCAGCGCAGGCCGCCGTCTTCGTTACGGCCGTAAACCAGCGATACGCGGCGGTGCGGGCAATACTCGTCCATCACACCGACGCGGCCTTCGTTGTCGCGGAACACGACCAGGTCTTCGCCGAAGACGCGGGCCTTGACCGGCGCGCCATCCGGTTCGCTGACTTCTTCAATCAGGCAGACTGGGGTCCAGTGCTGGCGCATCAGCTTGCCCATCGGGGCATCGCCTTCTACGCGGCACAACAGTTCATTCTCTTCATGGGTCAGCATATTTGTCTCCAGGCGGTCATAGCCTTCTTCAACTGGTGTTGGTGCATTCTATTAGATATCTAGTTAAACTGGCAAGAAAATTTGATAAGGGCCAACCCCGCCATGTCGGCAAGTGACTGATTTGATTGGGGTTTCAGGCGGGCGTCGGCCGGAAGCCCGCATGGGTGCTAGGGCTGGCCACCCCGGTAAACTGCACGGGAATCAAAGGGACCCCCGCTCGAGCGCCCGTCGACCAGATTGGTCAGGCGCTGCAGGCGGCTGGTGATCAGCGACTGCTGCGCGGCATACAGACCGGTTTGCACGGTCAGCGTAGCACCAGGCAAGCCTGGGCGCCGAGCCCATGCAAAGCACGGCCGAGGCATTTGACGGCTTGTACAAGGCCGATCGCGAGCGCTGGCGTCAGGTCATCCAGGCCAACCATCTGAAGATCGAGTAAGCCGGCATCCGCGGTCCGTCGAGGGGGTGTCGGCTACCGAAGCGCCTGACACGGGCGCAGAGCGCCTGGCTGACCTTGCACTATGCCCACCGCCACCACACGTGTCAGCCCCCCTTCGACACCAGTACCGCATCATTCCGATACACCTCCGGGAACATCACCTTCAGATTGCCGATCTTTGGCAGGTCGTTGATCACGATGTATGGATAGCCCGGATTCTTGACGAGAAAGTCCTGGTGGTAGTCCTCTGCAGGATAGAAGCCCTTGTAATCCTCGATGCGTGTCACGATCGCCGCCCGATACGACTTCGCCGAGCCAAGCTGCGTGATATACGCCTGCGCAATCGACCGCTGCTCTGGCGTGAGCGGGAAGATCGCCGACCGATACTGCGTACCGTGGTCCGGACCCTGGTAGTTCAGTTGCGTGGGATTGTGCACGACCGAAAAGAAGATCTGCAGCAGCTTGCCATAGCTGATCTGCGTGGGGTCATAGCGGACCTCGACCGATTCAGCATGGCCGGTCAAGCCGGTGCCAACCTTTTCGTACTGCGCGGTACTTGCTGCGCCACCGGCATAGCCGGACGTGACGCGCGTGACGCCGCGCACATGCTCGAACACGCCTTGCACGCCCCAGAAGCAGCCACCGGCGAATACCGCGGTCTCGCTGTGGCTGGTGCCCGGCTTTTCGTCGACGCTCGGGGCGGGGATCTTCACCGCATCCTCAGCCGAAAGCGCGGGCAGTTGCCACGTGGCGGCCACGGCCGTCAGCATGGCGAGGCCCGCGAGCCTGAGTGTGGTGGTGCGCGTCCAGCGTTGCATTGTTGCGATGACTTTCATGGTCAGGTCCCCTGAAAAGATGGCCGATCAGCCAAAAGTAAAGGCGTAGGCTTGCACGCCGGGGTCGAGGAATTCGATCGCGAACGTGCGGTCGCGGATGTCGCCGATACGGGCAGGATGCACGGGCTCAGGATCGTGCATCCTGCCAAGGTAGGCAAGAATCAGAAGTAACATGGTGATTCAACCCTTCACGCAACGGTGCGGAACGTCATGGCCACGCCGTTCATGCAGTAGCGCAGGCCGGTCGGCTTCGGGCCATCGTCAAATACATGGCCCAGGTGGCCACCGCAGCGGCTGCAATGCACCGCGGTGCGCCGCATGCCGAACGAGCGGTCGTCCGTGGTGCCCACGGCATTGGCCAGTGGCGCCCAGAAGCTCGGCCAGCCGGTGCCGCTGTCGAACTTCGTATCCGACGAGAACAGGTCGAGCTGACAACCGGCACACGAAAAGATGCCCTTGCGATGCTCGTCGTTGAGCGGGCTGCTGAACGGCGGTTCGGTGCCTTCGTGGCGCAGCACCGCATACTGGGCCGAGGTCAGTTTCTTGCGCCATTCGGCGTCCGTCAGCGTGACTTCGAAGGTTCCGGGAGCTTTGGACATGGCTTTGCCGCTTTCGCGCGCCTGCGCAGTGTTGGTGGCCAGCAGTCGCCAGCCGCCCATGGCGGCGAGCGCCCCGGTCACCATGCCACCCGACAGAAAGAAGCGTCTGGTAATGCACATGATGGACTCCGATCCGATGGCTGATGACAGCATGGTACGTGGCGGAACGTGTCGAAATCCTCGCCAAACCTTAAACAAATCGTGATAACTGGCCCGCCGGATTTCTGCAAAATAGAGCCAATCTCCGGGTCATGACACCGCCATGGAACAACCCAAACGCATCTTGCTGGTGGAGGACGACGTCGGCATTGCCAACGTCCTGGTCATGCATCTGCGCGATGAGCGCTTTGAGGTCGTGCACAGCGCGGACGGGGCCGAAGGATTGCGGCTGCTCGAGCAGGGCGGTTGGGATGCCCTGGTGCTGGACCTGATGCTGCCAGGCGTCGACGGCCTGGAGATCTGCCGCCGTGCGCGCGCGATGACGCGCTACACGCCCATTATCATCACCAGCGCTCGTTCCAGCGAGGTCCATCGCATCCTCGGACTCGAGCTCGGGGCGGACGACTACCTGGCCAAGCCGTTTTCGGTCCTGGAGCTGGTGGCACGCGTCAAGGCACTGCTGCGCCGCGTCGAGGCGACGGCGCGCGACGTGCGCGCGGATGCCGGCAGCCTCGATCTGGCAGGCCTGACCATTGATCCGCTAGCGCGCGAGGCAACGGTCGACGGCAAGCGGCTTGACCTCACGCCGCGCGAGTTCGATCTGCTGTATTTCTTTGCACGCCACGCCGGCAAGGTGTTCTCGCGCATGGACCTGCTCAATGCGGTCTGGGGCTACCAGCACGAAGGCTATGAGCACACGGTGAACACCCATATCAACCGGCTGCGCGCCAAGATCGAGGCCAATCCCGCGCAGCCCAGGCGCATCCTGACCGTCTGGCGCCGCGGCTATCGCTTCGTCGCGGATCCCCAGTCCGGCGAGGCTGACGACATGGGAGCGACATCGTGAATCTCTCGCTGACCCAGCGGCTGGCTGCCGTCTTTGCCGTGTTGCTGCTGGCGTGCTGCGGCGCATCGGCGTGGTTGCAGGTGCGCGCCAATGCGATGCACGAGAAAGAGGTCATCCAGGATCTCTCGCGCGGGCTGGCCGCGTACATCGCACGCAATGCCTTGGCCGAGGATCAGAGTGCGCTCGAGCCCCAGGTGCTGCGCAGGCTATTCGGCCAGTTGATGGTGGTGAACCCGAGTGTCGAGGTCTATCTGCTGGACGATCAGGGGCGCATCCGTGGCCATGACGCACCGGCCGGGCACCTCATGCGTGAGCGTGTCAATCTGGCGCCCGTGAAGAAGCTGATCGCTGGCGGGGCGTTGCCGATCCTTGGTGACGATCCGCGCAGCGCCTCGGGCCGCAAGGTGTTCAGCGCCGCGCCGTTGCGGCAGGGTGGCTACATCTACGTGGTGCTGCAGGGCGAGACGCTTGACAGGCTGGCCGCGCAGGCCACGCGGGATTCGGTCCTGCATACCACGCTATGGTCGATGGCACTGGTTGCCACGCTCGGCCTGATCGCCGGACTGTTCGCGTTTGCCTTGATCACGCGGCCGCTGCGGCGCCTGACGCTGCAGATAGGGCAGTTCGATTCGGGCGATGTGAGCAATGATAGTTCCGAGAAACCGCCGGAGCCATCGTCACGCGACGAGATTGCCGCGCTGGAATCCGCGTTCCGCCAGATGGCCGAGCGCATCGAGACGCAGTGGCGCGCGCTCAAGCGGCAGGACCAGGAACGGCGCGAGATGGTGGCCAATATCTCGCACGATCTGCGCACGCCGCTGACCTCACTGCATGGCTATCTGGAAACGCTGTCGCTGAAATCCGACAAGCTCAGCGCCGAGGAACGCCAGCGCTATCTGGCCATCGCGCTCGCGCAGAGCGCGAAGGTCGGCGGCCTTGCGCAATCACTGTTCGAACTTGCGCGCCTCGAACATGGCATGGTGCAGGCGATGCCGGAGGATTTCTCAATCGTCGACCTGACGCAGGACGTACTCGAGAAGTTCGCGCTACCGGCCGAGGCCAAGCATCTGCAATTGCGTGCTGGCGTGCCGCCGGCCTTGCCCGCGGTCAGCGCCGATCTCGGCATGATCGAGCGCGTGCTGACTAATCTGCTCGACAACGCGATCCGCCATACACCGGCCGGCGGTACGGTTGAAGTCGACCTGTCCACCGTGGACGGGAAGGTGGCGGTGACGGTTAGCGATACCGGCCCCGGCATCCCACCGGCCCTGCGCGAATCGCTCTTTCAGCGTCCGTTCCCCTCAGGTGGCGCGCACCGTGGCGGCGGGCTCGGGCTGCTGATCGTGCAGCGCATGCTGCAACTCAACGGCAGTCAGGTGCGCCTGGTGGACAGCCCGGCGGGGACTACGCTTTGCTTCGCCTTGCCAGCCGCCGGACGGGTAAAGCGGCAGGCGGCATCCGTGGTCAAGGCAGTGTGAAGCGTTCATGGCTTGTCCTGACGCAAGCCATCGGCCCGCCGGCCAGGAACACTGACGCTCGCTGAGATCACGCGCCATTGGCCACGCTGGCCACGCGATGGCGCCCGCCGCAGGTGTGGCTGGGGTGCCCCAGGTGAATCACTGCCCGAGGGCTTTCGACAGCGTCGCCGCCTCTGCCACCAGCAAGCGGGTGAACTCGGACACCCTGTCTTCCGACATGCGCACCCCCGGGCCGAAGATGCATATCGAGCCCGCGACGCGATCCGCGCCGTTGAAGAACGGCGCCGCCAATGCAACCGCACCTTCGATCAGTTCATTGCGGCTGACCGCGTAACCTCGCTGGCGAATGGCGGCCAGTTCGGCGGGATCGACCGGGGCATCGAGTGCATCCACAGCACCACCGTCCATATGCGCGAGGATTGCGCGCCCGCTGGCGCCCAGGGCCAGCTTCTCCCGATACCCCAGGCCGCGACGGAAGCTCAGGGGCTGCACGCTCTCGATCTCTGCCACGCACACGCGGTACGCGCCCTCCGGTACGAAAAGGGCCACGGTTTCTCCCGTCGCCTCCCACAGGCGACGCAGCGGGGCCTGCGCGATATCGGCAATGCGATGGCTCGCCGCCCACACGTAGGTCAATCGCGCCACGGAACTCCCCAGCCGGAAGCGCTGCGGCTCCCCGAACGACACCAGAAAGCCGTTGTGCTCGAGCGTATTGAGCAGGCGGTACAGGGTCGGCCGGCTCAGGTCGACCCGCTTGAGCAGGTCCGCCACCGTCAGGGCGTCGTCACCCGGGCGGAATGCGAGAAGGATGTCCAACGAGAACCAGGCCAGTTGTGGATCTCGCCGAAGTGCTGCCCGGCCTGCCGACGTGGTGGGTTCCCGAATCGCTTGCCGGTTACGGCTTTGCACTGTGCTGCGGGCTTATTGGTGTGTGGGCGATTCACACGGGCCGTATGTATCATCGCCTGCTGGGACATTGATTCCTGTGCTGGCAGAGAGGAGGCGCTGTTTTGCATCAGAAGCACGAGTATTCGATGATTGGGCACAGCCGGGCCGTCATTGGGCGATGGCTTGGCGTCTTCGCTGGCGTGGCCGCCGGTGCGGTCACGAGCATTGCGGGGTCCGCCCTCGTCGCGCAGGTCATGGGATGGGCGGGTCTTCGTGAACATCCCATTTCCATACCGCTGACTGCCACCACGTTCTACGTACTGGGGCACTTTTTCTTCGACCGCTGGATATGGAAGATTTCGTGGGTGCACAAGGTTCTCGGCATCCCGGACCTCAACGGCACGTGGCAATGCGCGGGAAAGACGCTTGACCCGGCTACGAGCGAGCCAACTTATGACTGGTCTGCAAAGGTCGTCATCACCCAGACTTGGGAAAAGATCAAGGTTCATCTGGAAACGGATAACTCACGCTCGCACAGCGTCGCCGCTTCGATTGTGAAAAACGATGGCGTAGGGTTCATCCTTATGTATAGCTACCGGAATGAACCCAAGTTAGGTGACCCAGAGCTGAAGGGACACATCGGATACTGTGAACTCCATATCGAGACCTCGCAGTCGAGCGCGGAAGGCATGTACTTCAATAACCAAGGCCGCCTCACGTACGGCCGCATGAAACTAACAAAGGAAGCAGCGTGAGCAAGAAAGACTACAAATCGCGTATCACCAAACTGCGAGACCGCCGGCAGGGAAGCCCTTCCTTCACCTTTGATTCAGCGGCAGGTGCGGCGCCGATCGTCGAATCATATGAGCAGCGCACCCGTTCCGAAAGCTTGAAATACGGGCTGGGGGCGATGCAGGAGGTTGACGCCACCTACACCCACATCAGTGGCAAGACCGGAGAGCGTGTGAAGAATCAACTCGTCGCTGGTTTGGAGCGAAGAGGCGAAGTAGCAGATATTCGTTTCCAGGGCTCGTTGCCGCTCAACATTCATATTCGGCGGTACAGCGATGTTGACCTCCTCGTGCTGCCCGGGTCATTCCTAATCTACGACTGTATCGGACCGCTGGCGACGACCTATTGTCCGAGTCCGTTGGACCGGGTAGAGGTCGTTAAGAAGCTGCGGGGCGACTGCTACGACATCCTGTCGAGCGCGTTTCGCGAAGTGAATATCGACAATTCCGGGGCAAAGTGCATTGCACTGTCTGGGGGCTCGTTGGCCAGGAAAGTCGATGTCGTTCCTGCCCTGTGGTATGACACCGTGGAGTATCAGCGAACGCGCGCCATTGAGGACCGACGCGTTGAGATTCTAGACTTGCCCAAGGGGATCCTGGACGGCAACTTCCCGTTCAGGTACATGGCCAGGATTGAGCAAAAGGACCGCGATACGATTGGGGGCGCAAGGAAGGCCATTCGCTTGCTCAAGACCCTCAAGTACGATGCTGAGACGCCGGTCGAGTTGTCGAGCTTCGATATTGCGTCAATCGTATGGAACATGCCTGACGTTTCCCTGCGCTATCCGGGGTATCTCGAGACCGCGATCATTGTTGGCGCTCTTAACTACCTCTCCCTCCTGGTCGCAGACCGAACGCTGGCTGAGTCGCTGTATGTAGCAGATGGCACGCGCAAGATTATCCGCTCCACTAAGGATTTCGAGGGGCTGAAGGCGCTTCGCGATGAACTCGTCGACCTGACGGAGTCGATAGCCAGCGAGCTCAAGCCGCTCGACCACAACGCTGTCCAGAATTCCAAGCAGATCCTCGTGGAAAGCCAGATCTACTAAGAGGGCCTAACAAAATGACTTCCTGAGGTGACGCCAGCAGATGATGCAACAGGCGATTTTCAGGAAGGCTTCGTGGATGGTGGCGAGGCGCTCGAAGCGCACGCGCAATCTCTTGAAGTTGTGCAGCCAAGCAATTGTTCGTTCTACAACCCAACGGGTTTTGCCAAGACCACTGCCATGCGGTTCACCGCGACGGGCGATCTCGGTGGCGATGCCGGCGGCGTGAAGGGGCTTGCGATACTTGTCGTGGTCGTACCCGCGATCACCCTGGACGATGCAGGGCTTGGACAATGGACGGCCGCGTTTGCCGCGGATAGGCGGAATCGCCTCCACCAGCGGCAGCAGTTGGGTGACGTCGTTGCGATTGGCGCCGGTCAGTATCAGCGCCAGCGGAATGCCTTGGGCCTCCGTCAGGAGGTGATGCTTTGAACCGGGTCGCGCGCGATCGGTGGGGTTGGGTCCTGTTTTTGACCCGACCCCACAGCACGAATGGAAGAGGAATCGACGATGACACGTGACCAATCGATGCGGTCGGCCGCCCGCAGCTTGGCCAACAGCACCTCGTGCAGGCGATCCCAAACACCGGCCTTCTGCCAGGCGTGCAGTCGTCGCCAGCAACTCATCCCGGAGCCGCAGCCCATTTCCTTGGGCAGCATCTCCCAAGGAATGCCGGACTGCAGGACGAAGAGAATGCCGGTGAGCACGGCCCGATCGTCCAGCGGCTTGCGCCCGGGATAGCGCGCGCGCCGAGCTTTTGGTGGCGGCAGTAGTGGCTGGATGAGTGCCCACAGTTCGTCGTCGAGTATTAGTTTGGCCATGTCCTTTGCGCTGACGAAACAACGCAAAGGTTAACAAAGATCACTTGAAGTTAACAGCCCTGTAGATTCATTTTGTTAGGGCTTCTAAGGCCATTCATGTCGGAACGCGGGAGTGGCCATGCGGCCTTTGCCAAGGCCGGGGTCTCGACCTGTTTGTCGGGGAAGAACCGGACCGACGGGGCGGCCATATTGTTTCGATACACCTTTGATGGAGAACAGAATGACAGCTAACAAGTGGCCGCGCAACTTGTACACAGGAGTAGGAGGCGGCATGTACACGGGCGTCGGGGGCGGTCTTTACACTGGCGTTCGGGGAGGTGCGTACACGGGAGTCGGCGGTGGTCTCTACACAGGTGTTGGTGGTGGTGTTTACACCGGCGTCGGCGGTGGTCTCTACACGGGTGTCGGTGGTGGTCTTTACACCGGTGTGGGCGGCGGCCTCTACACCGGCGTTGGGGGAGGGCTCTATACCGGAGTTGGCGGCGGGCTCTACACTGGTCCTGGCGGTGGGATGTATACCGGCCCGGATGCTCAACCGTACATAAGCAACATTCCGCCATGGCCACACTTTGTTATGGAGCTGGAGCGCAGAGGGCTGGTGGCCCAGGCTCAATTGATTCGGCGCCATCTGCCGCGGCAGTATTGGCCGGAGAACTTCTTCGTCAGGTGAGACAAAAAACTCGGACTCGCGCGTGAGATTGCGCAGGTCAACCCTCGAGCGCTGCATGACCTGATTCGCGCTGTTCTTCGACTAATTCAATCCGAGTACTTGCTGGATGTCGCAGAGTTGGGTCGCGATCCTTATCCATCAATCGACGTTGACAAGTTCTTCTCGCCCATTGTCAGTCATCGCTTGTATCTGCCAGATGGGTCCACTTGGCGCGGCAAGGAGGTCGAGACTGACCGCATCCGCTTGGGTCTGGCCCGGGATATCGTCCTTCTCTGCGCGTGGAATATGCAACGTTACGTCGGCGCTTTAGCCTGCATCGGTAAAGAAAAGTTTGATGACAGGGATACGACATGGCGCCAAGACTATAACCACGGAGTTACGCTCTGGTTGCCATGGGGCATCGGCTTTGTTACCGGCGGCAATCATTCCATCACGGCCGGCATCCTGGCAGGAGAGGGCGAGAAGCAGGGCAGCCAGGGCAGCTGTCCTCCTGGTTGCCCCGGCTTGCGGCCGGCCCGGGAGGACCTTTGGGTGCGTGAATCTGAGTCCCGTGAGCTTCGACGGCTTGATGTCGTACTTGCAGACTGGGGCGGGAGCGCAGGTTGCCCGGGTGCCGTTGGTAGCAGGCTTTCTTGAGCCGCCTTTACCGATGCGATGGCCTTGCGGATTGCCTCCGAGCGTGGCTGAGCCTCAACCTTCGCCCATAGTGAATCGAAGTCCGGTGCTTGAATGTCCGGCATCTCGTGCATCGCAGACAGGTTGTTGTTGCGCAGCGCCGCGATGGCCGGTTCGATGACCGAAAAGAAATCACGCGAGACGCGACGGAACCGTCATACATAGCTACCCACTGAGCGCAAACGAAGAGTTTGATGGCAAGGTCCGGGATGCCTTGGCTCAGGTCGTACATGCAATGCCGCAGGGTATCCGTCAGCAGAACCCATGTTGACCTCGGAATGCTGCTCCGGCAGGTTATTGGTGTTGTGGGGGCGTCAGAGGCTATGGCATCACGGCTGACGATCTGATGTCAGAACTGATAGCCACGGTCCCGCCAGTACTGCCAATCAGCAATGGCCTGCTGCGTCATCTCGTCGCTCTCCAGTGGCACGAGTTGCGCTAGTGGTACAGCAAGCTTGCGCTTGTTCCATCGTATCCACACAAAGGCTTCAGACTCGCAGACGTCCTCCGGCGCCATTGCGATCACCTGAACCCGGTCGCCGGGGGTGAGCGGCGAGGTTGGCAATCGCTTGCGAACCTCAGCTTCAAACGGGACGGTGAGTTGCTCCTCGAGGTAGTAATACCATGCCATCGACCGCTCCTCTGAACTGTAAGCGTCGACGACTATCTCCATCGTGATTCGGTGTTCACGATCTGGATCGGACTTGGGTCTAGGCATTCTTATTGTGCGAATGGCAAAGCATACTCAGAGATCGACGACCTTGCGCAGTAGCGCGAAGGAGACACGCCAGTGACCTTCGTTCGGGTCGCACTGAATGGAGGCGGTCTTCTGGTTGAGGCGCACGATGGTGCCGATGCGTTCGCGCAGGTGCTGATCGGTGAAGCTGACAGTATCGCCGACGAGGAAGTCCGCACGCTGCGCCCGCGGTGGCGGTGGCGGTGGCGGTGAAGCGTGCGGCCGTTGCTGCGCGGCGGTAGTGGGCTCGGCGAGCACGGCGGCGTAGGGCAAGCTCCAGTGTCGGCCACTGGCGATGTCCTGGACCACAGCCTGCGTCTGGCGCAACTCGAGGATGCGCCCTTGGCGCAGCGGCTGAGTGAGGTCGTCGGCGACGTAGCCGACAGTCATGCCAATATGCAGGTGCCTGCGGACCTCGAGGATACGCTTGGGATCATTGATCATCCGCCCGATAGTCAGATACAGGCGGTAAAGGTCGGCACTCGGGGCTAGGCGCAGGGCGTCAAGGATGTCCATGACGCGCAGTTTACCGGTTAGCGCGCCAACGGCAGCAGTTCCTGAACCTGGCTGATCGGGTGGGCGGGTAGCCGCTGCAGCGTGTCCTTGAGCCAGGCATAGGGTTCGATGCCGTTCAGGCTGCAGGTGCCAAGCAGCGAATACATCGTGGCCGCGGCACGCCCGCCGCGCGGCGATCCCGCGAACAGCCAGCTCGCCCTCCCGAGGGCAATCGGGCGAATCGCGCGCTCGAGGCGGTTGTTATCGGGCTCCAGGATGCCGCTCTCGGTGTAGCGCACCAGCGCCGGCCAGTGTCGCAGCGCGTAGCCAAAGGCCTGCGCCAGCGGCTGCCTGGCCAGCAGGCCATGGGCGTTACCCTGCAGCCACTGGTGGAATCGCGCCAGCAGCGCCACGGCCTCGGCCTGGCGCACCGCCAGCTTGTGCTCCGGTGACCTGTCCTTGATGTCGGCTTCGATGGCATACAGCTTGGCGATCCACGCCAATGCCTGCGCGGCCAGCCCTGGCGTCTTCTGGGCCTTGGCGATCTCGAAGAAGCGTCGGCGGCAATGCGCCCAGCATCCGACCTCGATGATCCGGCCGGTACGGTAAAGCGCATCGTGGCCGCTGTAGGCATCCGCCTGCAGGTAGCCATGATAGTCGCGCAGGAAGTTCAGGGGATGGGCGCCGGCGCGGGATTCGGCGAACTCGAACAGCACCGCTGGCGGGTGGTCGACCCATAAGCCGTTCTCCTGCCGCTGCCCGGCCCCGAGGTAGCCCCATAGATGGGCCTGCCGCGTGGTGGCGCGCCCGCGCTCGAGTAGTGGCAGCGTGGTGTCGTCCAGATGCAGGCGCGGCGCCTGCAGGACGTGGTTGCGCAAGGCGGCAGCAGCGTTGCCAGCAGCTCGGCAGAAGCCAGCTTCCATTCGCACAGAGTGGCCCTCGGCAGGTGCACGCCCAGGCGCGCATAGCGCGTCTCCTGCCGATTGATCGGCAGGTGGTCCACGAAGGTGTCGACCTGAATGCTTGCCAGCAGCCCTGCGCTGGCGTTGCTCTTGGGCAGCGGCGAGGGCTGCGCGGCGGCGGTCACGATGGTGGACTCGCCGTCCTTCGTGGCCACATACTTGAAGCGGATGTGCTCGATTACGCTGAGCCGGGCCGGCTCATAATGCAGCGTCTCGCTGCGCTCCTCGCCGATGCGCTCCAGGGTATCGAAGGCTGCCTTCTGCGCCTCGGACAGGTCGTATTCGATGCGCGTGCGCGGCAGGTCCTTGGGCAAGGCCGGGCGGCCCTTGCGGGTGTGGCACGCCACCTTGACCTGCGGCGCCGCCGGCGGCGATGGTAGGTCCAGCGGCTGCGCAAAGAGTTCGGCCTGCCCCGGCAGGCGCTCGGAGCTGGC
>NZ_JWMA01000190.1 GCF_000812465.1 Cupriavidus sp. IDO
ACGCACATGCGCACGGGTCGTTAAGTCTCGACCTTCTCGTTACACCGTTCGGTTCCTGAGAAAGGACCTTAACTGAACGGCATTACACCCTCGGGTGCATTTTTTTGTTGCCGGAGCCGACCATGTCAGCTTGTCTCGGACAGCCGCTCGATCCACGCGGCCAGCCGGTCCGAAGCAAAGCTGTCGGCACGCGCGCCGGCACGGCAGGCGATAGTATCGCCTTCACGCGCGAACAGCAGCGCACCGCCCGCCTCTTCCACCCACAGCAGCGATGCCAGCCAGCCGGCGTGCTGCGCGGAGACGGCTTCGCCCACCGGCTTGGCGAGGAATTCGCTCAGGGTGACCGGCGCGGTCCAGATCACCGCATCGCCGTCGCGGCGCACGGAGGCGTCGCCCAGCGTCTCGGACACCACCGCCGCCGCGTCGGCCGCGCCGCGGCCTGCATGACGCGTGCGCAGTTCAGCCAGCCGCGTGCCGACCGCATGGCCGAAGCTGCCGCAGCGCTCGCTCTCGGCACCCACCAGGTCCGCATAGTCCATGCGCTGCCAGTCCGGCTCCGCATTGCGCGCGCCGGCCAGCGCGGTAGCGGCCAGGTAGGTCTCGACCGGCTGGAAGCGGCCGGGCCCGATCAGGCTGGCGCACAGCGCATGCACCATGCCGATGCGCGTGGCCACGGTCTGCTTCTGCAGCACGCTCAGCTTCTCGCGCACCAGCTGGTCGCGCTCCTTGCGCAGGCCGGCCAGTTCGAGCGCCTGCTTCAGTTCCATGCGCAGCGCGGTGATGTCCCACGGCTTCTTGATGTAGCGGTGGATCTGGCCCTGGTTGACGGCATCGACGGTCTGGTCCAGCTCGGAGTAGGCGGTGGTCAGGATCCGCACGATATGCGGGTAGCGCTCGCGCGCGTAGCGCAGCAGTTCATTGCCGTACTCGCCGGGCATGCGCTGGTCCGACACCAGCACGGCCAGGCTGTCCGCGTGAGCATCCAGCAGCGCCTTGCCTTCCTCGACCGAGCCGCCGGTCACCACCGGCGCCAGTGCGCCGATCGCGCGCTGGAAATATTTGACAGCCGTGGCCTCATCATCGACGAACAGAATCGCCGGTGGTGGTGCCTGCGTGGCATTCGGTTCGCTCATCGATCACTCCTATGCATTCGATTCCTGGTATTTGGGAAGTCCAGCGTCACCGTCGTGCCGGCACCGGACGCGGACGCGATCCGGATGGCGCCGCCAAAGGACTGCATGACGCGGTTGCAAAAAATCATGCCCAGGCCGCTGCCTCCGGCACTGGCGTGGGTCGTCACGGGATCGACCAGCAGGCGATCCATCACTTCGGGCGGAATGCCGGGCCCGTTGTCGCAGATGCGGATTTCCTGGTGCGGCTGCGCCACCACGACGAAACGCAATGACGGCGCGGCGATATTGCCCAGCGCCCGCAGCGCGTTGCTCATCACCGAAGAGAGCACCAGCGCCACGCAGTTGGGCAATGTCTGCACCGGAAAATCTCCGTGCATCTCGACCTGGACCCAGCCGCGCTGCTCGCCCGTGAACGGATAGGTATCCAGCAGCGAAGACACCAGCACACCCGCGCTGACGTCGACGCCGCGTTCCGGCCTGGGCGGCGCGGAGCCGGCTGTGCTGCGCACCGACTGCAGGAACGACGACAGCACTGCCAGGCAATACTGTGCGTTGTCGCGCATGGCGCCGGCGGCCTGTCCGATCTCGCCCTGGCGCTGCGCGCTGAATTCGCCGGCGACACGGCTCTCGATGCCGCGCGCGAAATTGGCGATGGCTGCCAGCGGCGTGTTCAGCTCATGCGCCAGGAAGGCCAGCGTCTCGTCGATCGCCATCAGCCGCTGCTGGCGCAGGGCCCGCTCACGGTGCCGCTCGGCGGCGCGCCCCAGCACGTCGCGCACATCGGCCACGCTCAGCGGCTTTTCCAGGATGCGGAACACCTCGCCGGTGTTGACCGTCTGCAGCAGCATGTCCTTGTCGGCGTAGGCCGTTACCAGGATGCGCACGATCTGCGGGTAGTCCTGCGCCACCTGACGCAGCAGGTCGCCGCCGTCGCGCCCAGGCATGCGGAAGTCCGTCACCAGGACCGCGATGCGTGCCCCTTCGGCGCGCAGCGTGGCAACGGCCTCGTCGGCGCTGCCGGCGAGCAGGACCTCATACTCGCTGCCCGCCGCCCGCGCGAAATACTTGCACGCCATCTCCTCGTCGTCGACGTAGAGAACGGTAAGCCGCGTTTGCTGGACCTCGGTCATGGCACCTTACTCCGCGCGCGGCAGGTCGAAACTGAATGCTGCCCACTGGCCGAGTTCGCTTTCGGCAAACAACTGGCCGCCGTGGCGCTCGATCACCGCGTAGCTGATCGACAGGCCAAGGCCCAGCCCCTGCCCCACTTCGCGCGTGGTGAAGAACGGCTCGAACACGCGCGCCAGGTTTTCGGGGGCGATGCCGGGGCCGTTGTCGCGCACCGTGACATGCAGGCGGTGGTCAGCCCATTTCACCGTGGTATGGATGGCCGGCGAGGGCGTGGCCGCCTTGCGCATCGCCAGCGCAGCATTCGAGAAAAGATTGATCAGCACGCCAATGATTGCCGCCTCGTCGCCCATTACCAGCGTGTCATCGGGCAGTTCGCGCGTAACCTTGACCCCGCGCAGTTCATGCGCGGTCAGGCGAATCGACGAATCGAGCGCCTTTTCGAACAGGAACGGCGTGCCTTCCACCTCGGCGCCGGGCTTGCGATAGGCGAAGGTCTTGAGGTCGGAGACGATATGCTGGATGCGCTGCATCCCCTGCTTGGCGTCGACCAGGCATTCCTCCAGCGACGGGTTCTCCTTGGCCTGCGGCTCTTCCATCGCCACTTCAATCGCCATCAGGCAGAAATTGACCGGGTTGTTCACTTCGTGCAGCAGACCCGCCGCGAGCGTACCGATCGCGGCCATCTTTTCCTGCTGCAGCATCTGGCCCTTGATGTCGACCAGCTTGCGGTTGATCACCTCCAGCTCGCCATTCTTCTCCGCCACCTCGGCCTTGAGGCGGAACAGCATGAAGCGCGCACGCTCGTTGAAGAAGGTGTACACGCCGCTGGCCGCAGCCGCGAACAGCAGGAACAGCGAATTGGCGATAAAGGTCCCAACCGGCTCGATCCCGCCCGGATGGAGCAGGCAGGCGAGCGCATACAGCACGTAGGAGAGAATCCCGAACACCAGGTTCTGCCATAGCCCGAACGGCAGCGCTATGCCAGATGCGAAGATCGCCAGGTTCAGGCCGACGTAGTAAGGCGACTCCACCCCTTCGGTCTGCGAGATCATCCACGCGATCATGATCTGCGGCAGCAGCAGCCAGGTCAGCGTCAGCCACGGCGCAAAGCGGCGCCCCGCCGCGCTGTACAGCATCACCACCACGCCCGCGATCAGCAGCGAGACCAGCACCCGCGCAACGCCGAAGACCAGTTGCTGCTGCGGATACTGGCCATAGTCGAGCCCCACCCCCAGCATGACCAGCACGATGGCGGTATAGGCGCCGCCGCGGCTGAACGCCAGGCGAAAATCCGCCAGCTCGGACTGGTAGCCCGCGTAAAGTTGATTCGTACTCATCGCTTGTTGGCCCTGCAGCACTGCCTCATTGGATGGTGGCTTCGGCGAACACATTGACGCCGGTGGTGTCGACGTAGATCCGATGCTGGTGCGAGTTCTCGGGCAGCAGCTGCGCCATGCCGGGATTGTCGCGGTAGATCAGGTACCACTCGAGCAAGTGTTCCATGCCAAACTTTTCCGGATTGTCGGCATGCACGTTGGTCACCAGTACCTGCCCGCCGGGCTTCGTGCGCGACGCAAAGTACGCCAGCAGGCGCGAGCAGACCTTGTCCGAGAGGTAATCGAACAGGCCTGCGCAATAGACGGCGTCGAACTCGCGCGCATCCACGTCGTCCGGCGAGATGCGCCGCTTGAGCAGCTCGTGGACTGACTGGTGCACCATCTCGACGGCTACCTTCTTGCCTGCCGAAGCCGCGGAGCGCTCGATCGAGGCGCGGGTGTATTCCAGCGTTTCCTCGCTGAAGTCCACCAGCTGGAACGACAGCATTTCCGGATTCGGGTACTCGCGCACGAAGCGCTGGATCTCGAACGCCGGGCCGCAGCCCACGTTCAGGACGCGGAACGGCCTGCCCGCGGCCTTGGCGCGCTCGGCCTGACGCGTCAGGAAATCGATCAGCAGTTCAATGCGGTTGCGGTGCGCCGTAGCCACCGCGGCCTTCAGGAAAGCGGTGTTGACGATCTGGAAATACGTGGTCGGGCCCTGCTGCGGATCGCCCAGGATCTGGTTCACCATTTCGTAGTCGCCGGCATAGCCCAGCGGCTTGGTGAAGGTCCGGTACACGAACGGCGCACGCAGCAGCAGCGGATGCAACGCAGCCTGTGCATAGGTGCGGTGCACCGGCGCGATCTCGGGATCGACACGCTGCGCTTCGCCCTCGAGCCAGTCCAGGTAGGTCTTGACCTTGAGCATGATCGGCGTGGCCAGCTCGTAAAACACGTCTTCACGCAGGCGGCCTTCGTTCTTGGGCAGCGATTCGGTCAGGTCGACCTGCTCCACCCAGCGCGATACTTCCGAGAGGAAGGCGCGCATCTCGTTGACCACGATCTGGTAGTCGCGCCGGATATTGAAACGCGTGTCCCAGTCCTGCACGAACAGCTCGGCCTCGCGCGCCACGGACTTGGGCTCGTTATTGAGGTCGCTCAGCTCGCGCCATTCGTCGATCAGGGTCAGCGAAACCACCGCGGTCAGGCCGGTATTCACCAGGCTCATGACCACGGCCTTGCCGAGATAGGCGTTCTTCGAGCCCATGCGGACGCTAAGCTCGCTCAGCACCTCGCTGACCTGGACGATCGAATACGGATTGTAGATTTCCATCACCAGAGACTTTCTCTGGAGATTGATGATCGTGCCCCGCACCTGCTCGCCCTGCGAGTTGCGGAAACTAACTACCGGATCGATTTGCGTTTTGGAATACACGGTATTGCGCCAGGGAAATCCGAGAAACGCTGCGGGCCATACAGCCAGGGCAGAACGGCCGGGTACAGCACAGGAGGGGCGAGGGGGTCGCGGGAGCGGCTACCGGTCAGGGGATGCAGCTAATGCTCATATGATGCGCTATTACCTGTTGCGGGCAGGGGGCGGGCGCTTCTGGCTTGGGGGCGCGCGCCTGGACGACCCTGATGGTGGCGGAATTGTAGCGGCCCATTGTACTGTGGCTATCGCGCGGCGTACAACCAAGTGCATATTCCGCCCCAGGCTAGGGCTTTCACCAATGAAAAAGGCCGGCAATGCCGGCCCTTCTTCATGCTTGCGGACATTGCGGCCACTGGCGTGGCCGCAATGCGCGGGCTTGCTCCACCCTTACTCCGCCTTCACGCCTTCCACCTGGATGGCGAGCTTGACTTCGGGCTTGAAGCCCATCTTCACGCCGTAGTCGATGCCGAAATCGGCGCGGTTGAAGGTGCCCACGGCATCGGCGCCGCACGCTTCGCGCTTGAGCATCGGGTGCTGGATGCACTTGAAATCGCGGATTTCGAGCTTGACCGGCTTGGACACGCCGTGCAGCGTCAGGATGCCATCGACCTCGGTCGGCACATCACCCTTGAACTTCGAGAACTTGCCCTTGTAGGAGGCCTCGGGGAAGGCTTCCACGTCGAACATGTCCGGGCCCTTGACGTGCTGGTTCAGCTTGGTGTTGCCGAAATCGATCGAGGCTGGGTCGATCTTGACATCAACCGTGCCAGCCTTGGCGGCGCGGTCCAGCGTGACCACCCCGCTCGACTTCTCGAACTTGCCGCGCCAGGTCGACAGGCCACCAAGGTGGTCGGCTTCGAAGCTCGGGTAGGTATGGGTCGGATCGAGGTTGTAGGTCACCGTGTTGGCCGAAGCCACGCCAAAGGCGGCGGTTGCCGAAACAGCCGCGACGGCGGCAAAGAGGGTACGCAGTTTCATGGGATCTCCCGACAAAAGGTTGGAGAGGAACGTCAAAAGGGGTGGCAAGGGATATTCAAGACATGGGACCGGGCGGGGCCAGGTCTCACTTCTTTGCCACGTTCACGATGCGGAATTTGATCTGGACGTCGTCGGCCACGACAGAAGTGTCCTTCCACTCGCCGTCGCCGATATTGAACACGGTGCGCTTGATCGGCAGCACACCTTCAAACACCTGGCCGCCGCTGTCCTGGCGGTAGGTCGCGGGCACCACCACGTCCTGGGTCTTGCCCTTGATGGTCAGCTTGCCGGCCACTTCATACTTGCCCGGCGCACCGTTCTTGATGCTGGTCGACTGGAACACGGCCTTGGGATATTTCGCCGAGTCGAACCAGTCCTTGCCCTTCAATTCCCTGGTGGTCTCGGCATCGCCGATCTCGAAGCTGGAGACATCGATCTCCACCTTGGCCGACGAGGTGGCCAGCTTGGCGGGATCGAAATCGACCGTTGCATCGAATTTCCTGAACTTGCCCTCCATCGGCACGCCAATCTGGCGCGCGACCGCGGTAACCGAACTCTTGGCGGCGTCGATCTGCGCCCAAGCAAGGTTGGCGGCAACGCCGGTGGTGGCCAGGACAGCGGCCATCAAGAGCGAGCCGGGGCGGGGAATGCGTTTCATCTAGTGACTCCTGTCGGTGGCGGCGCCGGGCGCCGCGTGTCAGAACCGGGGTTGTAATCGGATGCGGGTACTTACCTGAGGAACGGCAGCATGCGGCCCAGCGTGCCGTCACGGTCGATCAGCTGGTGCTTGACTGCCGCTGCCGCATGCACGACCACCACTGCGGCCATCAGGTAGTTCAGCCAGGCATGGGCGAACTTGAGCACTTCCTTGAGCTCGTCATTCTGTCCGATCAGGGCCGGCATCTTCCACAGGCCGAGATAGACAACCGGAACGCCGGCCGCGGAGCTGTACAGGTAGCCGGTGATTGGCACCACCAGGATCAGCACATAGAGCAGGTGGTGCGCACCCTCGGCCGCCCTGGCCTGCCAGGCGGGCGTGCCGGCGGCGACCGGTGGCGCGGCGTGCGTGGCGCGCCACAGCACGCGCAGCACGGCGATGGCGAATATGGTAACGCCAAGCCACTTGTGCCACGAGAACAGCTTCAGCTTAGTGGGCGTCAGGCCCGGGATGCCGGTCATATATAGACCGAGCCCGAATGCCGCGAAAATCAGCAGGGCAATGATCCAGTGAAGCCCAATTGCAGTGGCGCTATAGCCAGGAACGGCCTTGGCGGTGGAACGCATCGAATTCCTCTGCCCGTGTCACGGGCGTTTCACAATCTTTGGGGAAAGCCGGCGCCGGGGCAAACCGCCCCCGCGCTATGAATTCTCGCATTATTGCCGCGGAATGTGCGCAGGTGCAGGACAGTCCTTAATTAAGTTATTCAAATGCTTTGAAGTAACATTCTGCCGCAGCCCGCCCAACAAAAAAGCCACCCCGGCGGGTGGCTCTTTCGTGGCGCCGGCCTGTTGGGCCGGCTGGCTCAGGGCGGTCAGACGCGCTCGGCTAGGACCACGGCCTTGCCGATGTAGCTGGCGGGTGTCATCTCCAGCAGCAGTTTCTTCGCATCGTCCGGAATCGCCAGGCCGTTGATGAAGGTCCGCAGCGCCTCGCGCGAGATGCCCTTGCCGCGGGTCAGCTCCTTGAGCTGCTCGTAGGGGTTGGGCACGCCGAAGCGGCGCATCACGGTCTGGACCGGCTCGGCCAGCACTTCCCAGCAGTTGTCCAGGTCTTCGTTGAGGCGTTCGGGGTTGGTTTCCAGCTTGCCCAGGCCGCGCAGGCAGGCCTCGTAGGCCAGCAGGCTGTAGCCGAAGGCCACGCCCATATTGCGCAGCACGGTGGAATCGGTCAGGTCACGCTGCCAGCGCGACACCGGCAGCTTCTCCGACAGGTGGCGCAGCACGGCATTGGCCAGGCCGAGGTTGCCTTCGGAGTTCTCGAAATCGATCGGGTTGACCTTGTGCGGCATGGTCGACGAGCCGATCTCGCCGGCCTTGGTCTTCTGCTTGAAGTAGCCCAGCGAGATATAGCCCCAGACGTCGCGGTTCAGGTCGAGCAGGATGGTGTTGGCGCGGGCGATGGCGTCGAACAGCTCGGCCATGTAGTCGTGCGGCTCGATCTGGATGGTGTATGGGTTGAAGGTCAGGCCCAGGCGGGTCTCGATGACCTGCTTCGAGAAGGCTTCCCAGTCGAACGCCGGGTATGCCGACAGGTGCGCGTTGTAGTTGCCGACCGCGCCGTTCATCTTGCCCAGCAGTTCCACCTGCTCGATGCGCTGGATGGCGCGCGCCAGGCGGGCGGCCACGTTGGCCATTTCCTTGCCCAGCGTGGTCGGGCTGGCCGGCTGGCCATGCGTGCGCGACAGCATCGGCTGGGTGGCGTTGAGCTTTGCCAGTTCCACCAGGCGGGCCTGCACGCGCTTGAGCGCCGGCACCACCACGCCCTCGCGGGCGCCCTTGAGCATCATGCCGTGCGAGGTGTTGTTGATGTCTTCCGAGGTGCAGGCGAAGTGAATGAATTCGCTGGCGGCTTCCAGTTCGGCGTTGCCCTTGACCTGCTCCTTGAGCCAGTACTCCACGGCCTTCACGTCGTGGTTGGTGACGGCTTCGATTTCCTTGATGCGCCCGGCATCGGCTTCCGAGAACTTGTCCACCAGCGCCAGCAGCGCGGCTTCCGAAGCCGGCGAGAACTTCGGCATGTCCGGCAGGCCGGCCTGCGACAGCGCGATCAGCCAGTGCACCTCGACCTTGACGCGGTTGCGCATGAAGGCTGCTTCAGAGAGCCATTCGCGCAGCGCATCGGCCTTGGAGGCATAGCGGCCATCGATGGGAGACAGGGCGGTGAGCGGCGAAAGCGAAGAGGTGGACATGCTGGCAACCGGGGAGATAGAGAGGAGAACGGAATGGATTGCAGTAAATGGCGCAGTAACGGGACCGCGTCCTGCAGGGCTGGAAGGCGACTGGCGATGCGACCGATCCGCCGCACCACGCACCTGGCGCCGACCGGCCGGCGCCGCGCAACGCGGGATTTTACCATCCAACCCCCTGCTCCGGGGCAGCCGTCCACCGGCGCCGTGGGACATCCGTACGGGAGGCCGCATTCGTCATCTGGCGCGGGTATACTCGCGCTCGCCGTTCCAGTAGCCTGTTATGAAGTGCATCGGGCAAGAGAGGCGCGCCCCGCAGCCAGCCTTGCCATGGAGCGTCGATGCACTTCATAACAAGCTCAAGGGGAGAACATGAAGCTGTTTGCGAGCCATACCAGTCCCTACGCGCGCAAGGTGCGCGTAGTCATGGCGGAAAAGAAGATCGACTACCAGTTGATCGAAGAGAACGTCTGGTCACCCGACACGGTCATCGGCCAGTACAACCCGCTCGGCAAGGTGCCTTGCCTGGTCATGGAAGACGGCGGCGCAATCTTCGACTCGCGCGTGATCGTCGAATACGTGGATACGCTCACCCCGGTCAGCCGGCTGATCCCGCAAGGCGGGCGCGAACGCCTGGAAGTCCGTTGCTGGGAGGCGCTGGCCGACGGCCTGCTGGACGCTGCCCTGCTGGCCCGCCTGGAACACACCCAGCGCGAACCCCATGAACGCAGCGAGCGCTGGGTCCAGCGCCAGCTCGGCAAGATCGATGCCGCGCTGGCAGCGATGTCGAACGGCCTGGCCGATCGCCCCTTCTGCACCGGCAATCATTATTCGCTGGCGGATATCGCAGTGGGCTGCGCGCTCTCGTACCTCGACTTCCGCTTCCCGGAAATCCCCTGGCGCGAGCGCCACCCAAATCTCGTGGCGTTCGAGGAAAAAATGGCCAAGCGCCAGTCCTTCATCGACACCGAGCCGCCGCGCGGCTGAGCCAGACCAGCCATATGAAAAACGCCGGCTTCGCGCCGGCGTTTTGCTTCCTTCTTCCTTCTTCCTTATTGGATGATGCCGCCTCCCAGGCAGATATCCCCGTCATACAGCACGGCCGACTGGCCCGGCGTCACCGCCCACTGCGCTGCGGCAAACCCCAGCTTCAGCGTGTCGCCGTCCACGGCATCGACCGTGCACGCTGCGTCGCTCTGGCGGTAGCGCGTCTTGGCGGCCATGGCCGCCCCCGCTGCGGGCGGCTCGCCGGCCACCCACGACAGGTCCGCCGCCGACAACACCGGCGTCAGCAACCAGGGATGGTCGTGGCCCTGCACCACATACAGCGTGTTGCTCGCCATGTCCTTGCGCGCCACGTACCAGGCGTCGCCATTGCCGTCACGGCTGCCTCCCAGGCCGATGCCCTTGCGCTGGCCCAGCGTGTAGAACGCCAGCCCGATATGCTCGCCGACCACCCTGCCCTCCGGCGTTTTCATCGGGCCCGGCCTGGTCGGCAGGTAGCGGTTCAGGAAATCGCGGAATGGACGTTCGCCGATGAAGCAGATGCCAGTCGAATCCTTCTTCTTCGCATTCGGCAGCCCGATCTCGGCCGCGATTTCGCGCACGCGCGTCTTGGGGATCTCGCCCAGCGGGAACAGCGTGCGCGACAGCTGCGCCTGGTTCAGGCGATGCAGGAAGTAGCTCTGGTCCTTGGTGTGGTCGAATGCCTTGAGCAGCTCGAACCTGCCGCTTTCGCCCTGGCGCACGCGCGCATAGTGGCCGGTGGCAATGGTCTCCGCGCCCAGCGACATCGCGTGGTCGAGGAATGCCTTGAACTTGATCTCGGCATTGCACAGCACGTCCGGGTTAGGCGTGCGGCCGGCCGAATATTCGCGCAGGAAGTCGGCAAACACGCGGTCCTTGTACTCGGCCGCGAAATTGACCGCCTCCACGTCCACGCCGATCAGGTCGGCGACGGACACAACGTCAAGCCAGTCCTGGCGCGTGGAGCAATACTCGCTATCGTCATCGTCTTCCCAGTTCTTCATGAACAGGCCGATGACTTCATAGCCCTGCTGCTTGAGCAGCCACGCGGTGACCGACGAATCGACGCCGCCCGACATGCCCACTACGACTCGCTTCCCGCTCACGACGCGTCTCCGCCGGCCAGCACCGAGGGGTGCGTGTAGAGCGCGTCGAGCGCAAACCGCTTGCCGGCCAGGTAATCATCCACGCAGGCCATCAGCAGCGGCGTGCGATGGCGTTCCGGGCAGCCGCGCAGTTCTTCCGCGCTCATCCAGACGGTGCGCACGATGCCGGTGTCGAGCTGGCGCCCGGCATCCAGGGAGCCGAGGTCGCCGGTAAAGGCAAAGCGCACGTATGTGACGTCGGCGCCGGTTCGCGACGAGCTTGCTCGGCCCATATAGCAGCCCAGCAGCGCGCGTGGCTCGAAGGTGTGCGCGGTCTCCTCCAGCGTTTCGCGGATGACGGCGCGGATCAGGCTTTCGCCCGGATCCAGGTGGCCGGCCGGCTGGTTCAGTCGCAGGCCGTCCGGGGTTTCCTCTTCGACCAGCAGGAAGCGGCCGCCGCGTTCGATCACCGCGGCTACCGTTACGCTGGCATTCCAGTCACGTGGCATGATGCACAATTTTTAAGCAATCCGGCATTCTACCGGTTGCGGGACCATCGTGCACCGCCGCGCGCCGGCGAACCGGCCTGCTGGCCAGTCCTGCCAAAGCTGAAACGCCGTTGTAGTACTGTTGCAAAAGCCGACCGAGTGGTCACCATTGAACGTCAGATTCCTGTAAGCTGCGGAAAAATTGTGCGCTGCAGTCGAACCCGGAAGTGGCGTACACGGGCCAGACGTCTGCCCGCCCATCAGATACGACGCCAGCAAAAGGAGAAATTGACGATGTACATCGGCATCCCGCAGGAGACGCGGGCCGGCGAGACTCGTGTCGCCGCCACCCCGGAGACCGTCAAGAAGTACGTCGCGCAGGGCCACAAGGTCGTCGTGCAGGCCGGTGCCGGCGTGCGGGCGAGCCAGCCCGACAGCGCGTACGAAGCGGTCGGGGCGACCATCGGCACGGCCGCCGACGCGCTCGGTGCGCAACTGGTGCTGAAGGTCCGCGCCCCGGACGCCGCCGAACTGGCGCAGATGAAGCCGGGCTCGGTCCTGGTGGGCATGCTCAATCCCTTCGACGCGGAGAACAACGCGCGCATGGCGGCGGCGAACATTACCGCCTTCGCCCTGGAAGCCGCGCCGCGCACCACGCGCGCCCAGAGCATGGACGTGCTGTCGTCGCAGGCCAATATCGCCGGCTACAAGGCCGTGCTGGTTGCCGCGCACCATTACCAGCGCTTCATGCCGATGCTGATGACCGCTGCGGGCACCGTGAAGGCCGCCCGCGTGCTGATCCTCGGCGCCGGCGTGGCGGGCCTGCAGGCGATTGCGACGGCCAAGCGGCTGGGCGCGGTGATCGAGGCCTCAGACGTGCGCCCCGCCGTGAAGGAGCAGATCGAATCGCTCGGCGGCAAGTTCCTCGACGTGCCGTTCCTCACCGACGAAGAACGCGAGATCGCGCAGGGCGTGGGCGGCTATGCCCGCCCGATGCCGCCCGACTGGATGAAGCGGCAGGCGGAGCTGGTCCACCAGCGCGCGATCCAGGCCGACATCGTCATCACCACCGCGCTGATTCCCGGCCGCAAGGCGCCGGTGCTGCTGCAGGAAGCCACCGTGCAGCAGATGAAGCCGGGCTCGGTGGTGGTCGACCTGGCCGCCGCGCAGGGCGGCAACTGCCCGCTGACCGTGGCCGATGAAGTGGTCGAGCGCCACGGCGTCATCCTGGTGGGCCACACCAACCTTGCCAGCATGGTCGCGGCGGACGCCTCTGCGCTTTACGCCCGCAACGTGCTGGATTTCCTCAAGCTGGTCGTCGACAAGGACGCCCACTTCACGCTCAACCTGGAAGACGACATCGTCGCTGCCTGCCTGATGAGCAGGGACGGCCAGGTCGTGCGCCAGGCTGCGTGAGTTCATCGGGCGCCCCGCGGGCGCCCACTGCCTTTGCATCAATATAAGGACGTATCACCCATGCAACGCATCATGCTCCGCGCGAAGCTCCACCGCGTCACCGTGACGCAGGCGGACCTCAACTATGAGGGTTCGTGCGGCATCGACGAGAACCTGCTCGAAGCTGCCGACATGAAGGAGTTCGAGAAGATCGAGCTGTACAACGTCAACAACGGCGAGCGCTTCTCCACCTACATCATCAAGGGCGAACGCGGGAGCGGCGAGATCTCGCTGAACGGCGCCGCGGCACGCCGTGCGCACCTGGGCGACCAGCTGATCATCTGCACCTACGCGCCGATGAGCGACGAAGAAATCGCCACCTACAAGCCGAAGATCATCCTGGTCGACGAGAAGAACGGCATCAAGGAAATCAAGAAGGTCTGACGTCCATGACCCTGCGCCTGCGTCCGGAACCTGTCTCCAGCGCCGCACCATGGCGTGCGCGCCTGGGCATGCGGCTCGCGCAGGCGGCAGGAGCAGGACTGCTGGCGCTTTGCGCCGCATGCAGCAGCACCGGCGGCGGTGCCGGCGCCACGCAGCAGATAGCAGCCGATCCGCTGCCGGCGTGGCGCGACGGCGCAGTCAAGCAGTCCATCCTGAATTTCGTCAGCAAGACCACCACGCCGGGCAGCCCGGACTTCGTGCCGCCGGAGGACCGCATCGCGACCTTCGACAATGACGGCACGCTGTGGCGCGAAGACCCGGCGGTGGAGCTGCTGTTCGTGGTGTACCGCGCGCAAGAGCGCGCAAGGGCCGAACCCGCACTGGCAAACCGTTCGCCCTACAAGGAATTCCTCGCCGATCCTTCGGCCTACTTCAAGACCACCGGCGAAGCCGGTGCGCTGCGCATCCTCAACGAGCTTTACGGCAATACCAGCGTCGAAGATTTCCAGAACGACGTGCGCCGCTACTTCGCGAGCGCGCGCCACCCGAAATCGAACGCCCCCCTGCGTGAAGGCACCTACCAGCCAATGCTGGAGCTGCTCGCGCTGCTGCGCGCCCACGGCTACCAGACCTGGCTCTGCTCCGGCGGCACGACCGATTTCATGCGTGTCATATCGCAGTCCTATTATGGGATTCCGCCCCAGCAGGTGATCGGCTCACGGCTGGCAACGCTGTTCCGGGAGAACGGCCGCGAGAACCAGGTCTGGCGCGAGCCGAAGATGGAAAGCTTCAATGACAAGCAGGTCAAGCCGGCCAACATCGCCTTGCAGATCGGCAAGCGGCCGGTCTTTGCGGCGGGCAATGTGGGCGGCAAGGGCGACATCGCGATGCTCTCGTACTCGCAGGCGCGCAAGGGCTCGTCGTTCCAGCTGCTGGTCAATCATGACGACATGGACCGCGAGCTGGCCTACGGGGAAGCCGACAACGCATCGCTGCGCGCCGCTGCCGAGCGCGGCTGGACCGTGGTCAGCATGAAGCGCGACTGGGGGCGCGTGTTCCCGGCCCCGGCGGCTGCCGCAGCCTCGGCCCAGGCGCCCGCTCAGGCTCCCTAGAGCGGCCGCGTCCCGGTCGTTCGCACCACACACAGAAAAGACAAGCGGCATCCAGGATTCAAAGCAAAGGAGGAGAAGTCGATGGAGATGGTGAACCACACGGTGATCAACCTGATCATCTTCGTGCTGGCGATCTACGTGGGTTACCACGTGGTCTGGACGGTCACGCCGGCCCTGCACACCCCGCTGATGGCCGTGACGAATGCGATCTCGGCCATCATCATCGTCGGCGCAATGCTCGCGGCCGGCCTGACCGAAGGCGGTGTCGGGCGCGTGATGGGCACGCTGGCGGTGGCGCTCGCCGCGGTCAACGTGTTCGGCGGCTTCCTGGTCACCCAGCGCATGCTGGAGATGTTCAAGAAGAAAGAGCCGAAGGCCAAGGCTGGTAGCAAGGAGGGCGCATGATGGAACTCGTCAGCATGAACCTCGTCACCCTGCTCTACCTGGTCGCGTCGGTCTGCTTCATCCAGGCGCTCAAGGGCCTTTCCCACCCGGCTTCGGCGCGCAAGGGCAATGCCTTCGGCATGATCGGCATGGCCATCGCCGTGGTGACCACGCTGGCGCTGATCGTCAAGCTGAAGAATGAATTCCTCGCGGCGGGCACGGCGCAGTCGTCGGTAGGTACCGGCCTGGCCCTGATCTTCGGCGCGCTGGTGGTCGGCGGCGGCATCGGCGCCTACGTGGCGAAGAAGGTCGAGATGACCAAGATGCCGGAACTGGTCGCGGCGATGCACTCGCTGATCGGTCTGGCCGCGGTGTTCATCGCGGTGGCGGCAGTGGCCGAGCCGGCGGCGTTCGGCATCACGCCGGCGGGCTCGCACCTGATCCCGATGGGCAACCGGATCGAGCTGTTCATCGGCTGCTTCGTCGGTGCGATCACCTTCTCGGGTTCGGTGATCGCCTTCGGCAAGCTGTCCGGGCGCTATAAGTTCCGCCTGTTCCAGGGCGCGCCGGTGGCGTTTGCCGGCCAGCACTGGCTGAACCTGCTGCTGGCGGTGGCGATGCTCGGCTTCGGCGTCATCTTCTTCCTGTCGCAGGACTGGCTGCCGTTCCTGCTGATGCTGGCGATCGCCTTCGTGCTGGGCGTGCTGATCATCATCCCGATCGGCGGCGCCGACATGCCGGTGGTGGTGTCGATGCTGAACTCGTACTCGGGCTGGGCGGCGGCGGGCATCGGCTTCTCGCTGAACAACCCGATGCTGATCATTGCCGGCTCGCTGGTGGGCTCCTCCGGTGCCATCCTCTCGTACATCATGTGCAAGGCGATGAACCGGTCGTTCTTCAACGTGCTGCTGGGCGGCTTTGGCGGTGCAACCGCGGCGGCGGCAGTCGGCGGCGCGCAGCAACGCAATGTGAAGTCGGGCTCGGCCGACGACGCGGCGTTCCTGATGGGCAACGCCGAAACCGTGATCATCGTGCCGGGTTACGGCCTGGCCGTGGCGCGCGCCCAACACGCGCTCAAGGAACTGACCGAGAAGCTGGCCGAGAAGGGCGTGACCGTGAAGTACGCGATCCACCCCGTCGCGGGCCGCATGCCGGGCCACATGAACGTGCTGCTGGCCGAGGCCGAGGTGCCCTACGACCAGGTCTTCGAGATGGAAGACATCAACAGCGAGTTCGGCCAGGCCGACGTGGTGCTGGTGCTGGGCGCCAACGACGTGGTCAACCCGGCGGCCAAGACCGATCCCAACTCGCCGATCGCCGGGATGCCGATCCTGGAGGCCTACAAGGCCAAGACCATCATTGTGAACAAGCGTTCGATGGCCGCCGGCTACGCCGGCCTGGACAACGAGCTGTTCTACATGGACAAGACCATGATGGTGTTCGGCGACGCCAAGAAGGTGGTGGAAGACATGTTCAAGGCGGTGGACTAAGCCGGGCGCCTCTCCCGGTGGCCGGCCGGCGCCTGCCGGCCGTGCCTTGCAAGGGCGCGGCAGCGCGCTATACTGGCCTGCGGCCGCGGACGCCCTGTCCGCTGCCCTGCCGAATTACCTGCCTGCCGGCGCCCGAGCCGAACGCATCATGACATTCAACCCGCATGACAGGAACCTGTCGGTCTTCCATCACCCGGTGCTGACGGTGCTGGTCGATGACAGCAAATCGTTCATCGACAGCCTGGCGTTCCAGATGGATGCGTCACGCGCCGTGGTCACGTTCACCGACCCGCGCGAGGCCCTGCAATGGATTCGCGAGGCGTATGCGACCCGCTTCCCGGGCTTCCTGCCGGTGCAGGTCACGCACGACGACCTGACATTCCTGACCGAGCGGCGCACGGTGCAGCTGGATATCGACCGCATCCACCGGCAGATCCACGACATCAACCGCTTCCTGCAGCCTGGTGTCGTCGTTGTTGACTATTCAATGCCGCAGATGGACGGCCTGGAGTTCTGCCAGGCCTTGCAGGACCTGCCGTGCAAGACCATCCTGCTGACCGGTACCGCGGACGAAAGCATCGCCGTCCAGGGCTTCAACCATGGCCTGATCGACCGCTATGTGAAAAAGCACGACAGCAATATGGTCGAGCGCCTGGGCCAGGAAATCGATGCAATGCAGCACGCGTATTTCGCCACGCTGTCGCGCACGCTGCGCGAACTGCTGACGCGGCACTCGTTCTCGTTCCTGTCCGATCCCGCGATGACCGAGCGCGTACGCCAGATCACGGCGCGCTACGGTTTTGCCGAGTACTACCTGTATCCGAACCCGGCCGGCATCCTGATGCTGACCGCACAGGGCCACGCCACGCTGATGGTGATCGAGACCCGGTCCGGGCTGATGAGCCAGGTCGAGTCCGCGGAAGCCTACGACGCCCCGGCGGCGCTGATCGAAGGCCTGCGCGAAGGCCGCCTTATCCCCTTCTTCTGGCCGGGCAACGGCATGTACACGCCGGCCTGCATCGACTGGGAGCAATACTGCCTGCCCGCCGAACGCTGCGAAGGCCGCGAAGAGTATTTCTATGCCCTCTTCGACCTGCCCCGCCATCTGTTGGAGGAGCCGGTGATCAGCTTTCAGAGCTTCCTGGCCGATTTTGCCCGCAACGCTGAAGCGATGACGGGCCGCAAGCGACCCTGAGCCGGCGGCTGCCGGCTCGCCTCAGTCTGCCTGCGGCGCCCGGTTGCCGCCGCGCACCATGTCAAACCGGAACAGCCGGCATTCGATATTGCCGTTGTAGAGCGGCGTGCGGCGCGATTCCTTCAGCCGCAGCCGGCGCGGGAAGCTCAGGTCGCCGGTGAAGACCCAGGCCTGCCAGCCGGCAAAGCTCTGCTTGAGCGTGGTGGCGAATGCGCTGGCGAACTCGTTGGCCGCCGCTTCTTCGGCATCGTCGCGCGGCGCCTCTTCGTCAGGCGCCCTTCGCTGGCCACGCACAGCGATCCGCTCCCCGTAAGGCGGATTCATCAGCATGACCCCCGGCTCGGCGAACGGCGGCTGCACGAAGCGTGCATCGACCTGCTTGGTGCGCGCCTCGCCCGGCAAACCGGCGCGCTCCCAGTTGGCACGGGTCATCGCCAGCATGTCGGTGGAGATATCGGAGCCGACGATCTGCAGTTCGTCCGCCGACGCCAGCATGCGCGCGCGCTGGGCATCGGTCTTCAGCTTCTGCCACGCCTTGGTGTCCGCGCCCTTGAGCCATTCGAAGGCAAAGCTGCGGCTGCCGCCCGGGGCAATGCCCAGCGCGACCTGCGCGGCTTCGATCAGGAACGTGCCGCTGCCGCACATCGGATCATAGAACGGCCGGCTGGTCTGGCCCGGCACCCAGCCGGCCAGACGCAGGATGCCGGCGGCCAGGTTTTCCTTCAGCGGCGCCTCGCCCTTCTCCATGCGCCAGCCGCGCTTGAACAGCGGCTCGCCGGTGGTATCGAGGTAGAGCGTGCAGTCGTGCTCGGTCAGATGGGCATAGATCCGCACATCCGGACTGACCGTGTCCACGCTTGGCCGTGCGCCCATGCGCTCGCGCATGGCGTCGCAGATGCCGTCCTTGACCCGCAAGGCGGTGAAATTCAGGCTGCGCAGCGGCGACTTGTGCGAGGTGACGTCCACGCGCAGCGACTCGTCCGGCGAGAACCACTGCTCCCAGCGCTGGCTGCGCGCGAGCGAGTAGATGTCGTCCTCATGCCGGTAGCCGCGCGCCGCCACGCGCATCAGCACGCGGCTGGCAATGCGCGAGTGCAAATTGACCGCGTAGGCCGCCGCCATCTCGCCTGAGAAGCTGACACCGCCCGGCATTTCGCGATGCACCTCGAACGGCGCCAGCGCCGCCATCCCGGGCCGGGCAGCGATCTCGCGCAGTTCTTCGGCGAGCGCGCTCTCGAGGCCGCGCGGGCAAGGGGCAAAGAAGGCTTGGGTCATGGGATGCGGTTCCTGCAAACAAAAACGTCCGCCGTGGCGGACGGGACTCAGATTAGCGTAGACGAGGACTTAGCTGGCTGCCAATGCTCGATCAAGGAAGTCCAGGCGATCCTGGCCCCAGTACGGCTGGCCGTCATGGACATACCAGGGCGCGCCGAACACGCCGGCCGAAATCGCGTCCTGGGTGTTCTGCGCGTAGGCAGCCTGCACCGCCTGGGCATCGCTGGCCTTGAGCAGGCTGTTGCCGTCCAGGCCCGCTTCGTCGGCCAGCTGCGCCAGCGTGGCGGCATCGGCGATATTGCGCTGCTGCGCCCAGACCGCCGCGCCGATGGCACCGGTCAGCTGCATCGCGCGCGCGGTGCCGTGGGCCAGCTGCGTGGCGATGATGAGCTTGCTGGCCGCATCGCCGGACACCGGGAAGTAGGTCGGGTTCGCATTCAGCGGCAGGCCGAGGTACTCGCTCCAGCGTGCCAGCTCGACCAGGCGGTAAGCCTGCCGCTGCGGCGGGCGCTGGGCCAGCGGCAGACCGCCGGAGACCGAGAATACCTTGCCCAGGTCGCACGGCTTCAGGTTGACCTGCACGCCGTGCCGCGCCGCAATGGCGGCAAAGCGCTCATGGCCCAGGTATACGAACGGCGACTGCGGGGTGAGATAGTAGTCGACCTGCTTGCTCATCTTGATCTCAGTAAGGATTTTCCAGGCGGCGCCGGATATCAGAAAGGCTTGACCACCACCAGAATCACGACAGCCAGCAGCACCAGCACCGGCAGTTCGTTGAACCAGCGATAGAACTTGTGGGAACGCGCATTGCGCCCCGCTTCGAATTTGCGCAGCAGCACGCCGCAGCCGTGGTGGTAACCGATCAGCACCAGCACCAGCGCCAGCTTGGCATGCATCCAGCCCTGCCCCGCGCCGCGGCCGATGCCGTAGCCGAGGTACAGCCACAGGCCGAACACCAGCGCCGGCACCGCCAGCATCGTCATGAAGCGGTACAGCTTGCGCGCCATCAGCAACAGGCGCTGCGTGCTGGCCGGGTCCGTCTCCATCGCCAGGTTGACGAAGATGCGCGGCAGGTAGAACAGGCCGGCGAACCACGAAACGACGAAGACGATATGCAGCGCTTTGACCCAGAGCATCGAAAGACTTGTGAGAACGATTGTTGTTGTTTTTTGGGGCGGAGCGTCAGGTCCGGATCTCGCCGTGGCCGAACACCACGTATTTGAGCGAGGTCAGCCCTTCCAGCCCGACCGGGCCGCGTGCGTGCAGCTTGTCGTTCGAGATGCCGATCTCCGCGCCCAGTCCGTACTCGAAGCCATCCGCAAAGCGCGTCGAGGCATTGATCATCACGCTGGCCGAATCGACTTCACGGATAAAGCGCATGCCCGTCGAGTAGTTCTCGGTGATGATCGAATCGGTGTGGTGCGAGCCGTATTCGTTGATGTGGGCAACGGCCTCGTCCAGGCCCGCGACGGTGCGGATGGCCAGGATCGGCGCGAGGTATTCCAGGCGCCAGTCTTCTTCGCTGGCATCGACCAGCCCGCTGAAGCCCGCGGCTTCCAGCGTCGCGCGGGTGGCCGGGCAGACGCGCAGCTCGACGCCCTTCTCCTGGTAGATGCGGCACAGCGGCGGCAGCGCGGCCGCGGCGATGTCCTTCGACACCAGCAGCGTCTCCATCGTATTGCACGGCGCGTAGCGCTGGGTCTTGGCGTTGTCGCAGACGCGCACGGCCTTCTCCAGGTCGGCATCGGCGTCGATGTAGACATGGCAGATGCCGTCCAGGTGCTTGATCATCGGCACGCGCCCCTCTTCGATCAGGCGGGCGATCAGGCTCTTGCCGCCGCGCGGCACGATCACGTCGACGTATTCCGTCATGGTGATCAGGCGGCCGACCGCGGCGCGGTCGGTGGTTTCGATGACCTGCACGGCCTCGGACGGCAGCCCGGCCGCTGCCAGGCCCTCGGCCACCAGCGCCGCGAGCGCGGTATTCGATTCGATCGCTTCCGAGCCACCGCGCAGGATGGTGGCGTTGCCCGATTTCAGGCACAGCGCCGCCGCATCGATGGTCACGTTGGGGCGCGACTCGTAGATGATGCCGATCACGCCCAGCGGCACGCGCATCTGGCCAACCTGGATGCCGGTCGGCCGGAACTTCATGTTGGAGATCTCGCCGATCGGATCGGCCAGCGCGACGATCTGCTCAAGGCCCGCGGCCATGGTGTCGATGGCCTTGTCCGACAGCGTCAGGCGGTCGACGAAGGCGGCGTCCTGGCCGTTGGCGCGGGCACGCTCGACGTCGCGCGCATTGATCGCCTTCAGCTTGCCGGCATCGCGGCGGATGGCGGCGGCAATGGTCAGCAGCGCACGGTTCTTGTCGGCCGTGGAGGCACGCGCCATCGCGCGCGAAGCTGCGCGGGCCTGGCGGCCGACGCGGTCCATGTATTGGTTGAGGTCGAGCTCGTTCATGTTCATGGCCAGGAAAATCCTGCCTTCGATGCGTGTGTTGTAGCGTTGCGGGGCGGGCCCGCCGGCGCAGGCGATGCGCGCGCTAGCGCGCAATCGTCAGGGCAAGCTGCTGCAGGCCATCCCACGGCTCCGCCGGCAGCGGACTGCTGCCGGGCGGCGGCAGGTCCGACAGGCCTTTCACCTGGCGGTCCAGCCTGGCCGCCATGGCCAGCGCCGCCTCCAACTGCGCCTGCGAAAGCCGCTGCGCGGCCTGCGGCACGAGGCGTTCGCGCGGGCCCCAGACCCGCAGTTCGCGCATCAGCACGCCCGCGGGCTTGCCAGCCGCCAGGCCTTGCCGGACCTTGGATAATACGCGAATTTCCTCGGTCAGCGCCCACAGCACCAGCACGGTGGCCTCGCCCTCGCCGCGCAGCCCCTCGAGCATGCGCACCAGCCGCGGCACGTCGCCGCCGAGCATGGCTTCGGACAGCTTGAATACGTCGTAGCGGGCCACGTTCAGCACTGCATCGTGGACCTGGTCGAAGCTCAGCTCGCCCGGCGGGTACAGCAGCCCGAGCTTCTGGATTTCCTGGTGGGCCGCGAGCAGGTTGCCTTCCACCTTGTCGGCAATGAACTGCAGTGCACGCCGCCCCGCCTCGCCGCCCTCGACGCGCTGCTGCTGCAGGGCCAGCCGCTCGCCGACCCAGGCCGGCAGGCGCGAGCGGTCCACGGTGTCGACCTTGATCGACACGCCGGCGCTTTCCAGCGCCTGGAACCATGCGGACTTGGAAGTGGCGAAATCAAGACGCGGCAGCGTGACCAGCATCACGACGTCCGGCGACGGCTGGGCGGCCACGGCGCGCAAGGCTTCGCCGCCGTCCTTGCCGGGCTTGCCCGACGGAATGCGCAGTTCGACGATCTTGCGGTCGCCGAACAGCGACATCGATTGCTGGGCTTCGACCAGCTGGCCCCAGTGGAATCCGCGTTCGGCCACCAGCACGTCGCGCTCGGTGAAGCCGGCTTCGCGCGCCGTCTGGCGCAGGCGGTCGACCGCCTCCAGCACGAGCAGGTGCTCGTCGCCATGCACCACGTAAAGCGGCGCCAGGCCCTTGGCCTTGGCCTGCCGCAGGTGCGCTTCCAGTCCGTCGAGCTTGAGTTGCATCCCGGTGCCTGTCGGCCGCTTGCTCAGATGGCCTTGACCGAAGCCAGCCGGCGCATCAGCTGCTGCACGATGTCGCGCTGCATGTCGCGGTAGAGTTGCTGCTCTTCGTAGTCTTTGGCCAGCGTGTTGGCTTCGTTGTAGGTGAGGTCGCGCGTCAGGACCAGCAGCGACGGCGGGATCAGCTCTTTGCCGGTGGCGTCGCGCAGACGGAAGCTGAAGCGCTGCGTCAGGCGGTATTCACGCACCACACCCTCGGTGGTGATCGACAGGATGGTCTTGGTGCGGGTGTCCTGCAGCACGTCAAGCAGCGCGTCTGCCTCTTTCTGGTCGGAGACGATCTGCGTGTCGGAGCCGCCGCGGATGGCGCGGCGCAGGTCCGAACCCATCAGCGTGTTGGGCGGAATCCCGATATAGAGCCGCTTGAACGCGAAATCCGAATTGCCGCGCATGTGGAAGCCGCAGCCGGCCAGCAGGCCCATTGCCGGCACTGCCAGCATGGCCGCGAGTACCTTGCGGCGACCCATGTTCAGTCGGTTCATTCTTGGCGATTCCTCAGTCTCAGGTTCCGGGTTCCGGGCCTTGCTGCTTACAGTACGACGTTGACCAGGCGGCCGGGCACGACCACGATCTTCTTCGGCGCCTTGCCCTCGGCAAACTTCGCCACGACCTCGCTGGCGGCAGCCGCGGCCTCGATGGCGGCGCGGTCCGCGCTGGCCGGCACGGTGATGCTGCCGCGCACCTTGCCGTTGATC
This sequence comes from Cupriavidus sp. IDO, assembly GCF_000812465.1. Classification (GTDB taxonomy): domain Bacteria; phylum Pseudomonadota; class Gammaproteobacteria; order Burkholderiales; family Burkholderiaceae; genus Cupriavidus. Next base: position 23,150 of record NZ_JWMA01000190.1, read on the forward strand.
TGCAGCACCAGTTCGATCTCGCTGCGCACCAGTGCGCCTTCGTCGACCTGCGGCCACGGGGCGTCGAGCAGGTCGCCGAATTCGGTGGCATAGCCGAGTTCTTCCCACAGCCCGTGGGTGATGTGCGGCACCACCGGATACAGCACGCGCAGCAGGATGCCCAGGCACTCGCGGCGCGCGGCCGGCGAGGCGGTCTTGGCATCTTCGAGCGCGTTGAGCATCTTCATCGTGGCGGACACCACGGTGTTGTACTGGATGCGCTGGTAGTCGTAGTTAGCCTGCTTGAGCACGCCGTGGATCTCGCGGCGCAGCCCGGAGTCATCGGCGGTCGCCGCGCTGCCGGCACCATCGCGCACCGCGGCGGCGTTGGCAAAGCCGTAGTTCCATACGCGGCGCAGGAAGCGCGAAGCGCCCTCCACGCCCGAGCCGCTCCATTCGAGCTGCTGCTCGGGCGGCGCGGCAAACATCACGAACAGGCGCGCGGTATCGGCGCCGTGCTGGTCGATCAGGGCCTGCGGGTCGATGCCGTTGTTCTTCGACTTCGACATCTTCTCCACGCCGCCGATCACCACCGGCTGGCCATCCGCCTTGAGCGTGGCGCCCACCGGGCGGCCTCGGTCATCGGTCTTCACATCGACGTCGGCAGGGTTGTACCAGTGCTTCTTGCCCGAGGCGTCTTCGCGGTAGTAGGTCTCGTTGAGCACCATGCCCTGCGTGAGCAGGTTGGTGAACGGCTCGTCGAACCTGACCAGGCCCAGGTCGCGCATGACCTTGGTCCAGAAGCGCGCGTACAACAGGTGCAGGATCGCGTGCTCGATGCCGCCAATGTACTGGTCCATCGGCATCCAGTAATCGTTGCGGCCGTCGACCATGGTGGCGGCGTCCGGGCAGGTATAGCGCATGTAATACCAGCACGAATCGATGAAGGTATCCATCGTGTCGGTCTCGCGGCGCGCCGGCTTGCCGCAGGACGGGCAGGTGCACTGCAGGAAGCGCGGATCCTTGGCGAGCGGATTGCCGGTGCCGTCCGGCACCAGGTCCTCGGGCAGCACCACCGGCAGGTCCTTTTCGGGGACCGGCACCACACCGCAGCTGTCGCAATGGATCAGCGGGATCGGCGTGCCCCAGTAGCGCTGGCGCGAAATGCCCCAGTCGCGCAGGCGCCAGGTGACCTTCTTCTCGCCGATGCCCTTGGCGCCGAGGTCAGCGGCGATGGCGTCGACCGCAGCCTGGTAGCCGAGGCCGTCGTACTTGCCGCTATGGACACAGGTGCCGTTTTCCTTGTCGGCGTACCACTCCTGCCACGCTTCGGTCGAGTAGGCCTGGCCCTTGACGTCGATAACCTGCCTGATCGGCAGCTTGTACTTGAGCGCGAAGGCGAAGTCGCGCTCATCGTGCGCGGGCACGCCCATCACGGCGCCGTCGCCGTAGCTCATCAGCACGTAGTTGCCGACCCAGACATCGACCTCTTCGCCGGTCAGCGGATGCACGACCTTCAGCCCGGTCGGCATGCCCTTCTTCTCCATGGTCGCCATGTCGGCTTCCATGACCGAGCCGTGCTTGCATTCGTCGATGAAGGCGGCGAGCTCAGGGTTGCTCAGCGCGGCGTGTGTGGCCAGCGGGTGCTCGGCGGCGACCGCGCAGAAGGTCACGCCCATGATGGTGTCGGCGCGCGTGGTGAACACGTACAGCTTGCCATCGTTGATCGGCTTGCCGTCTTCCCCCGGGATGTCATGGGTGAACGCAAAGCGCACGCCCACGCTCTTGCCGATCCAGTTCTGCTGCATCACCTTGACGCGCTCGGGCCAGCCCAGGCCGCCCAGGTCACCCAGCAGTTCCTCCGCATACTCGGTGATGCGCAGGTAGTACATCGGGATTTCGCGCTTCTCCACCACCGCGCCCGAACGCCAGCCGCGGCCGTCGATGACCTGCTCGTTGGCCAGCACGGTCTGGTCGACCGGGTCCCAGTTGACGGTACCGGTCTTGCGGTAGGCGACGCCCTTTTCCAGCATCTTCAGGAACAGCCACTGGTTCCAGCGGTAGTAGTCCGGGCTGCAGGTGGCGACTTCGCGCGACCAGTCGATCGCCAGGCCCATCGACTGCATCTGCTTCTTCATGTAAGCGATGTTGTCGTAGGTCCAGGCAGCCGGCGCCACGCCGTTGTTGAGCGCGGCGTTCTCCGCCGGCATGCCGAAGGCGTCCCAGCCCATCGGCATCAGCACGTTGTTGCCGTTCATGCGCAGGTAGCGCGCCATCACGTCGTTGATGGTGTAGTTGCGCACGTGGCCCATGTGCAGCTTGCCCGACGGATACGGCAGCATCGAGCAGGCGTAGAACTTGGGCTTTTCCTTGCCGTCGGGCCCGGCTGCATGCTCCGACACGCGATAGGCGTCGATGGCTTGCCAGTGTTGCTGGGCGGCTTGTTCAACGGCGGAAGGAAGATATTTGTCTTGCATGGTCGGGACAGCAGTCAGGACAACGTCTGCGCGGCAACTGGCCTGCCGGCATCCGGGGAAATCGTTGGAATGTGAGCGGCGGGCGCCCGCTTGCGCGGCGCCCGCCAGGCGTGCAATGCGAAAGAAGTCGATTATAACCGTGGCGGCAGGCCACCTTGCGGCCCCGCGCGCCAGGCCGGGCCTTACTTCAGGCCTAGCACGTCCTGCATGTCGAACAGGCCGTTCGGCTTGTCGGCCAGGAAGCGGGCAGCGCGCACGGCGCCGTCGGCATACGACTGGCGGCTGGACGACTTGTGGCTGATCTCGATGCGCTCGCCGATGCCGGCGAACATCACGGTGTGGTCGCCGACGATATCGCCGCCGCGCACGGTGGCAAAGCCGATGGAGTTCGGGTCGCGCTCGCCGGTGTGGCCCTCGCGCGCGTAGACGGCGCAGGTCTTCAGGTTGCGGCCAAGCGCTTCAGCGATCACCTCGCCCATCTTCAGCGCGGTGCCGGACGGGGCATCGACCTTGAAGCGGTGGTGGGCTTCGATCACTTCGATGTCATAGCCGGTCGACAGCAGCCTGGCGGCCACTTCCAGCAGCTTGAACGTGGCATTGACGCCAACGCTGAAGTTGGCGGCGAAGACGATACCGATCGACTTGGCGGCCTCGGCCAGCGCCGCCTTGCCGGCCTCGTCGAAGCCGGTGGTGCCGATCACCATCTTCACGCCCAGCTTCTTCGCCGCGGCCACGTGCGCCAGCGTGCCTTCAGGGCGGGTGAAGTCGATCAGGCAGTCCGCGCCAGCCAACACAGCTTCCAGGTCGGAGCTGATCACCACGCCGGTCTGGCGGCCCAGCAGCAGGCCCGCATCCTGGCCCAGCGCCGGCGATCCCGGCACGTCGAGCGCGCCCGCCAGGCTCACGCCCTCGGTATTCAGCACGTGTTCGATCAGCATGCGGCCCATGCGGCCGGAGGCGCCTGCGATGGCGATGTTCATGGTGTTTTGCTCAGCTGGATTGGAAAACGGCCGGTCGCACGAGACCGGCCTGATGATCGGGGCGCTTCCGGAGCCAGGCCGGCTGCCGCGCGGCGGGCGCGGCGCGCGGGTCACTGCGCCGGTTTGGGCGCGTCGGCCTGCTTTGCGGCCTCTGCCGGTGCGGCTGCAGCCGGCGCGGTCGCCGGGGCTGCTGCGGCTGCCGGATCCGGCGACGGCGCAGGCACAAAATTCTCGAGCGTAGTCCCCGCAGCAGGGGCTTCCGCGCTGGAACCGGAACCGGAGCTAGGGCTAGGGCTAGAGCTAGAGCTAGAGCTAGAGCTGGTTATGATCTTGCCCGGGGTCTGGTCCTTGAGCGCCTTCTTCATGCCGTCGATTTCGGCAATCAGCTCATATTCGGACGGCAGTTCGTCGCCGCCAAACTTGACCAGCTTGTCGCCCTCGAAGAACACCGTGTAACGGCGCTGCTGCACCACCGGGGTATTGCCGCGGCGGAACGAGAACACATAGTCCCAGCGGTTGGCGTGGAACACGTCGGTCAGCAGCGGCGTGCCGAGCAGGAACTTGACCTGGTCGCGCGTCATGCCTTCGCGCAGTTGCGAGGCAGCTTCGCGCGATACGAAGTTGCCCTGCACGATATTGATCCGGTAGGGCGTAATGGCGTTGGCGACCTTGCGCGACGTGGAGTCGTAGGTCGAGCACGCGCCGGCCAGCAATGCCGAGGCCAGCAGGGAAATAACCAGCGTCGGGCGCATGGCGGACGAACGGAATGAACGCATGTATCTCGCTTCTGGAAGGGAGAGAAAAGTGCCGATTACGGCGGGTGCGCCTTGCGGCGACCACCGTGGCCACGATGGCATCCGGCGGGCAACGCCGCAGGCGCTCGCCATGGCACCATGGGCGACTTTTGTCGCCAAAACCCTTATGATTCAACTATCGAGACATTGTACTCTAGGGAGTCACGCCCATGCCGAGTCCGGCGGACCTCAAGAACATCGGCCTGAAGGCGACCGTGCCCAGGCTGAAGATTCTTGAAATTTTTCAGACCAGCGAGCAGAGGCACCTGAGCGCGGAAGACGTCTACCGAATCCTGCTGAACGAGCATATGGATATCGGCCTGGCGACCGTATACCGGGTGCTGACGCAGTTCGAACAGGCTGGCCTGCTGTCGCGCAACAACTTCGAATCCGGCAAAGCCATTTTCGAACTCAACGAAGGCAAGCACCACGACCATCTGGTTTGCCTCGACTGCGGCCGCGTCGAGGAATTCTACGATTCCGATATCGAGCACCGCCAGCAAAGCATTGCGCGCGAGCGCGGTTTTGCCCTGCAGGAACATGCGTTGTCGCTGTACGGCAATTGCACCAAGAACGACTGTCCCTACAGACCCAAACGATAAGCCAGGCGGGTCCGCTCATGCGGACACCGCGGCAAACAAAAAACCGGCGCCTGGCGCCGGTTTTTTGTTGCTGCTTGTGGAAAGCCCGGAAAGCCCGCTCAGGGTTCCTGCAGATCCTGCTCAGCCACCACGCGCAGCGTGCGCGGCACCGCCGGCATGCCGACGAACTCGCCCACGACCTGGCGGAACAGCCCGCGTGCCCACACCAGCATCGGGTGCGTGTTACGGCTGCGGTGCCAGAACATGTTGAGGCCCAGCGTCGTGTTCAGCTCGGCCGGCAGCGGGAACGCCTTCAGGCCGTAGGTTTCGCACGCCATGTCCTTGGTCAGCGCGTTGACGGTGAAGATCATGTCGGTCTGCGCCGCAAGTTCGGCCTGGGCACGCCACGAATGCACCGTCAGCGTCGCATTGCGCTTCAGGCCGCGCTGCTGCAGCGCGTAGTCGAGCGGAATCAGCGAAGGCGCCGGACGGCCGGAGCCGCCGGAATGCGCCATGAAGATATGGCCGCAGTCGAGATATTGCTCGAGCGAGCAATGGCCCTTGAGCAGCGGATGGTTCTTGCGCGCGCAAACCCACAGGCTCAGCGACGTGACCATCTCCTCGACGATTTCCGGATGGCGGGTCGGGAACGGCGAAAACGCAAGGTCCAGCTCGTTGGCACGCATCGATGCCACGTCGGACTCCCACGAATGGGATTCAACCAGCTTGATATGCAGTTCCGGCGCCAGCTGCTTGATGCGCAGGATAAAACGGTTGAAGACCGTATCGCCCAGCTCCGCCGCGAAGCCGATGTTGAGCGTGCCCGTGGCAATGGCCGGATCGAAGTTGTCGGCATCGCCCTCGTTGATCGACGACCAGAGGTCCAGCATGTCGCGGATCTTGGGGCCGAGTTCGAGTGCACGCGGGGTCGGCGTCAGGCCGTGTGGCACCCGGATGAAAAGCGGATCGTCGAAGATTTCACGCAGCCGGCCCAGCGAATGCGACACAGCGGGGGCCGTCATGTGCATTTTCTCCGCGACATAGGTCGCGTTCCGCTTGCTCAGCAGTTCGGTGAAGATCACAAGAAGCTTGGTGTCTACATTCACCATGATCAGGCCCTGGTCAGATTATTCACATCATAGATGGCCCCACCACTTGCACTGGCTGCACATCAGATTTCAACGGCTTCTTAGTAGTGTAAGAGGAAAAAACTGCCTCGGAAAGCAGATTCGACATTTCTCGCATACTGGCGCTAGGAAGATTCGGGCAAAAAAAGCCAAATTTGCCGCCAATCCATGCAGATAGTTGACATTTCCGGAACCAGCTGCTTCGGCGCCTGAGGGCGTATAGTCCGATTGTCCCGTCCCGCAATCGTGATCATGCCTGCACACCGACGCCCCGTCGACCTGTCCAAAGCCTACCGCCTGCTCAACCATGGCCCGACCGTCCTGGTCAGTGCCGCGTCCGGCGGCAGGCGCAACATCATGGCGGCCGCCTGGGCCATGCCGCTCGATTTCTCGCCGCCCAAGGTAGCCGTGGTCCTGGACAAGAGCACATGGACCCGCCGGCTGCTTGAGGAAAGCGGGGAGTTTGTCCTGCAAGTCCCCACGGTCAGCCAGGTCGACCTGACCGAGGCCCTTGGCTCCAGTTCCGGCCTGGTGCTCTCCGAGCAGTCTGGCACCGACAAGTTCGACACCTTCGGCCTGCAGACCTTTGCCGGCACCAAGGTCGCCGCCCCGCTGCTGGAAGGTTGCGCCGCGTGGCTGGAATGCCGGCTGCTGCCGGAGCCGGCCACCCAGCAGACCTATGACCTGTTCCTGGGCGAGGTCATCGCCGCGCTTGCGGACTCGCGCGTGTTCAGCAACGGACGCTGGCATTTCGAGGGCCACGACGCCCTGCGGACCATCCACCACGTGGCCGGCGGCCACTTCCTGGTCGACGGCGCCGCCGTGGACGCGCGCCCGCTGCAGCCTCGCGGCACCGCCTGACAATCCGCGCCGGCATAAAAAAACGCGCCCGAAGGCGCGTTTCTCTTTCCGCAGAAGGTGCCGGATTACTTGGCCGCGACGCGGACCATTTCCAGCACCTTGTTCGAGTAGCCCCACTCGTTGTCGTACCAGCTCACGACCTTGATGAAGGTCGAGTCCAGCGCGATACCGGCTTCGGCGTCGAAGATCGAGGTGCGGGCATCGCCACGGAAATCGGTGGCAACGACCTTGTCTTCGGTGTAGCCCAGCACGCCCTTCAGTGCGCCCTGGCTCTGTGCCTTCATTTCGGCGCAGATTTCTTCGTACGTGGCCGGCTTGTCCAGCTCGACGGTCAGGTCGACCACCGACACGTCCGAGGTCGGCACGCGGAACGACATGCCGGTCAGCTTCTTGTTCAGCTGCGGGATCACCACGCCAACGGCCTTGGCAGCGCCGGTCGACGACGGGATGATGTTTTCCAGGATGCCGCGGCCGCCGCGCCAGTCCTTGTTGGACGGGCCGTCGACGGTCTTCTGGGTGGCGGTGGCGGCGTGCACGGTGGTCATCAGGCCGCGCTTGATGCCCCACTTGTCGTTCAGCACCTTGGCAACCGGGGCCAGGCAGTTGGTGGTGCAGCTGGCGTTCGAGATGATCGCTTCGCCCTTGTACGTCTCGTGGTTCACGCCGTACACGAACATCGGGGTGTCGTCCTTGGACGGGGCCGACATGATCACCTTCTTCGCGCCTGCGTCGATATGCTTCTGCGCGCCTTCCTTGGTCAGGAAGATGCCGGTCGACTCGACCACCACGTCGGCGCCGATCTCGCCCCACTTCAGCTCGGCCGGATCCTTGACCGCGGTCAGGCGGATCTTCTTGCCGTTGACGACCAGGGTGTTGCCGTCGACCGACACTTCGCCGTCAAAGCGGCCGTGCACCGAGTCGTATTTCAGCATGTACGCCAGGTAGTCGGGCTCCAGCAGGTCGTTGATGCCAACGACTTCGATGTCCTTGAAATTGGCGACGGCGGCACGGAACACCATGCGTCCGATGCGGCCGAAGCCGTTGATGCCGATCTTGATGGTCATGACTGTCTCTCCTGAGGATCGATTGAAACCGGTGGGCACCGCACGGGCCGCGCGGCGCACCACGCGGCTGCAGCGCCAGGATGCTTAGATAAGGGTGTCTTTTACCGTTCGGACGACGTTTTCCACGGTGAAGCCGAAGTGCTTGAACAGCACGCCGGCCGGGGCCGATTCACCGAAGGTGTCGATACCCACCACCGCCTGGACCTGGTACTTCCACCAGAAGTCCGTCACGCCCGCCTCGACCGCCACGCGCGGCACGCCGGCCGGCAGCACGCTGGCCTTGTACGCGGTGTCCTGCTTGTCGAACACGGTGGTGGCCGGCACCGACACCACGCGCACGTGCACGCCTTCCGTAGCCAGCGCGTCGGCTGCGCCGACGGCCAGGCCCACTTCCGAGCCGGTAGCGAGGATCACGGCGTCCGGACGGCCGGTCTTCGGGTTCACGCTGTCGCGCAGCACGTAGCCGCCACGCCCGATATTGGCGCGGGTGGCGTCGTCGCGGCGCTGGAACGGCAGGTTCTGGCGGCTGAAGATCAGGCAGCTCGGGCCGTTCTCGCGGCGGATCGCCTCGGCCCAGGCCACGGCGGTCTCGGTGGTGTCGGCGGTACGCCAGACGTCCATGTTCGGGATCAGGCGCAGGCTGGCGACGTGTTCGATCGACTGGTGGGTCGGGCCGTCTTCGCCCAGGCCGATGGAGTCATGGGTGAACACGAACAGCGTGCGGATCTTCATCAGCGCCGCCATGCGCAGCGCGTTGCGGCTGTAGTCCGAGAACGTCAGGAACGTGGCGCCGTAGGGAATGTAGCCGCCATGCAGCGTGATGCCGTTCATGACCGCGCTCATGCCGAACTCGCGCACGCCGTAGTTGATGTGGTTGCCCCAGGCATCCACACGAACAGCCTGGCTGCCCGACCAGTTGGTCAGGTTCGAGCCGGTCAGGTCGGCCGAGCCGCCCAGGAACTCGGGCAGCACCGGGCCGAAGGCTTCGATGGTGTTCTGGCTGGCCTTGCGGGTGGCGATGGTCTCGGCCTTTTCTTCGCACTTGGCAATGAAGGCGTCCACGGCGGCGTCGAACGAGCCCGGCAGGTCGCCGCGCATGCGGCGCTGGAATTCGCCGGCTTCATACGGGTGGCGCTCGGCGTAGGCGTCGAACAGCGCGCTCCAGGCACGCTCCAGCGCCTGGCCGTTAGCCCTGGCGTCCCAGGCGTCGTAGACCTCGGCCGGCACCTCGAACGGCGCGTGGGCCCAGCCCAGCGCCTCGCGCGTGGCCAGCACTTCGGCCCCGCCCAGCGGGGCGCCGTGCACGTCGTGGCCGCCTTCCTTGTTGGGCGCGCCCTTGCCGATCTTGGTGCGGCAGCAGATCAGGGTCGGCTTGTCGCTGGCCTTGGCCTGCGAGATGGCGAGGTCTACGGCGGTCACGTCGTGGCCGTCGATGTCGCGGATCACGTTCCAGCCGTAGGCTTCGAAGCGCTTCGGGGTGTCGTCGTTGAACCAGTGCACCACGTCGCCATCGATCGAGATGCCGTTGTCATCCCAGAACGCGATCAGCTTGTTCAGCTTGAGCGTGCCGGCCAGCGAGCAGGCCTCGTGGCTGATGCCTTCCATCAGGCAGCCGTCACCGAGGAAGACATAGGTGTGGTGATTGACGATGTCGAAGCCCGGGCGGTTGAACTCTTCGCCGAGCAGGCTTTCGGCCAGCGCCATGCCGACCGCATTGGTGATGCCCTGGCCGAGCGGGCCGGTGGTCGTCTCGACGCCCGGGGTGATGCCGTATTCCGGGTGCCCGGCCGTCTTGCTGTGCAACTGGCGGAAGTTCTTCAGCTCGCCGACCGGCAGGTCGTAGCCGGTCAGGTGCAGCAGCGCGTAGATCAGCATCGAGCCGTGGCCATTCGACAGCACGAAGCGGTCGCGGTCCGCCCACGTCGGGTTGGCCGGGTTGTGCTTCAGATGCCGGCCCCACAGGGCCACGGCGATATCCGCCATCCCCATCGGCGCACCGGGGTGGCCAGAGTTGGCTTGCTGGACGGCGTCCATGGCAAGCACACGGATGGCATCGGCCATCAGCTTGGCCGGCTGGGAAGCAAAGGGACTTGTGGCGGGATGAGCAAGGGCGGACATGCGGCGGATTCGGGCGTGAGCCTGACGGCGGGAAAACCGCAATTTTAGCAGAAGCATCGGGTATTTCCGGACGTTGCGGCCCCCCTCCGCCAGGGCGCGGCCGGGCGCCCGTCAGGAGCCGTGCCGGCCCTGCCCCGACGGTGGCAACCTGAACATCACATTTATTGCTGCCGCGTCACCCGTAAACCCTCTTCGACAGCGCCGGCGGTCCCGCGTAAGATTCACATTCGCACCGCGCGCCCGCCTGGCATCGATGCCGGCATTCGCCGCGCGAGGTTTCCCGTTTCCTGGAGACGATCATGACGAGACCGGCCAACACCCCCTGGCTCACCCCCTACCTGACCGTCAGCAACGGCCGCGCCGCGCTCGAGTTCTACAACCGCGCCTTCGGCTTTGCCGCCGGCAACGTCGTCGATGAAAACGGCGTGCCCACCCATGCGGAGATGCATTACAAGGGCGAACTGGTGGTGATGTTCGCGCCCGAGGGCGCGTGGGGCAGCACGGCGCGCACGCCGCGCTCGCTCGGCGTCGAATGTCCGCAGACCTTTTATGTCTATTGCGACGATGTCGACGCCATGCATGCGCAGGCCGTCGCCGCCGGCGCGGTCAGCCTGATGGCGCCCGCTGACCAGTTCTGGGGCGACCGCTACTGCATGGTGGAAGATCCCGACGGCTACCGCTGGGGTTTTGGCAAGCCCATCGCCGGCAACGAGCAAGGCAAGGCGAGCTGATGCCACCGCGTTTTTTTGTTGGCACGGCAGACGCACGACTGGCTGCCGACACCGATTACGAACTCCCTGAAGCAGTAGTCCGGCATGCGCAGGTCCTGCGACTGGTGCCGGGCGACGCCATCACGCTCTTCGACGGTCGTGGCGGCAGCCATGCGGCCACACTGGTCGACCTCGGCAAGCGGCACGCCGTGGCACGCATCGGCGCGCATGACGCCACCGAGGCCGAACTGCCGTTCCGCGTCACACTGGCGCAGGGGCTGGCCGGCGGCGACAAGATGGACTGGCTGATCGAAAAGGCCGTCGAGCTGGGCGTGACTGCGATTCAGCCGCTGCACGCCAGCCGCTCGGTTGTCAGGCTGACGGGTGACCGTGCGCTCAAGCGGCAGGCACACTGGCAGGCGCTGGTCGAGGCGGCCTGCGAACAATGCGGACGCAATCGCTTGCCCGAGGTGGCGCCGGTCGCTAACTTGGAGTCATGGCTCGGGCGTTCGGGCAATAGCAGCGAAAGCGGCGAACGCCTGCTGCTGTCGCCGCGCGCCACGCATTCCCTGCCGGCGCTTGCGGCCAGCCGCCGTGCCGAATGGCTCGCAGGCGGCGTCACGCTGCTGATCGGGCCGGAGGGTGGGCTTTCGCCAGACGAGGAATCGGACGCGTTGAAGGCCGGCTTCACCGCAGTGTCACTCGGCCCGCGCATTCTGCGGACCGAAACCGCCGGGCTGGCATGCCTGGCGACATTGAACGCCATCCTTGGCGGATTCTGATGGCAGCCGGGCAATATCCGGCCCGCTGCCATCTTCATGGACAGGAGTCGATCATGGGACTACTCGATAGCGTGCTGGGCGGTGTGCTCGGACAGCTCGGCGGCGCGCGCCAGGGCGAAGGCGAAAGCGCCGGCGGCCTGAACCCGAAGCTGATGATGGCGCTTGGCCTGCTGGCCATGCTGGCGATGCGCAGCAAGGGTGGCGCGCAAACCGGCGCCGCGGAAGCCGGCCATGACGATGCGTCGGGCGGCCTTGGCGGACTCGGCAGCCTGGGCGGACTGCTGGGCGGGCTGACGGGAGGCGGCGCCGGTGGCCAGGCCGGCGGCCTGGACCTGGGCTCGCTGCTGGGCGGACTCCTTGGCGGCCAGGGCGGTGCCCCGGCCAATAGCCAGGCAATGGGTGCGGCAGCCGGCGGCATTGGCGCGCTGCAGGAGGTGCTTGCGCATGCAGGGCTCGGCGAGCAGGTAAATTCCTGGATCGGCAGCGGCGCCAACCAGCCGGTTACGCCGTCGGACCTGAGCAGCGCGCTGGGCGATACCGGTGCCATTGCCTCGCTGGCCCAGTCGACGGGAATGTCGCAGGACGACGTCGCCGCCCACCTCAGCGAAGGCCTGCCGGAACTGATCGACCGCCTGACACCGCACGGCCACGTCCCGGCATCGGAATAATCACCGCCTGAGGATGAAAAAAGCCCGCAGATCGCGGGCTTTTTTCTTACGGGAAAGCCGCCGCCGGGGCGGGAGCCGTTCAGGCGAACGAATAGAAAACGCGGAATTGCACCTTGCGCTCGCCCCAGAATTCCGCGGCATCGCGGAAGACGTCCAGCAGCACTTCGCGCGCTTCCTTGTCGAATTTCTGTGCGATCGGCAGGCCTTCGAGCACGATCACGAAGCCCGGCTGCGGGCCGGCCTTGTAGATCATGTCGGTCAGGCAGTCCGACAGCGCGTCGAAATTCTTGCCGAAATGCTTCGGGAAAGTAAACGACGTGGCAATCGTTTCCAGGATCTCTGCCTTGCTCGCGCAATGGGCGCAGCTGGCATACAGGAAGTGCTGGCCGAGATCGGCCGCCGCCTGGGCAAGTTCCGGCACACGAAATGCGCGGATCGACTGGACGATGTTCGGACGCACCGTCTTGAACAGGTTCATGGCTCCCTCATTGGTGCCGTCGGCCCAACCCGCACCGACCGGCAAGGTCGCGGGCGCAGTTGCGGGCGGTAGTTTGTGCGTGAGCTCTTGGCGCGGCATCATCAGCACATTGTCATATAGGTTCTGGGCCTGATGCTGTGCCCGCTGCCAGCCATCTCCGGCGCCGCGCTCTTCGCGGGCGGCAAGGGCGTCGCCCAGTCCGAAAATGTCAGTCATCATTTGGTTATCCGTTTGAAACTGTTGTAGTGATCGTCCGTGTAGTAACAGTCGTTGGCGGCGCGTTGATCACCGCCGCATACGATCCGCTTCGCTCCCCGATTCCGGCTCTTGGCACTCTTGACCGTGTATTCGCGGTAATAACCGCGTTGCTGCTGCGGCAGGATGCGTTCGTAGTTACCGAACCTCGCACCATCCTTGTCATACGGAAACGGGCCGCCGGCCTCGATGCGTTCCAGGGTCTGCTGTGCTTCGTTGGGCAACTGCTGCACGGCGATGGTTCCCGTCGCCTCGGGCTGAGACTGGCGGGCCAGCGATGGCTGCGCCAGTGCCAGGACCAGCGCCACGCCGGACATCGCCTGCGCCAGCATCCGTGCCGCACGTGCCGGCAATGCCTGGAAATTCGCGCGCTGCGTCAGAGAAATCTGAGAACCCACGTTGCTTGTGTGTCTTGGTTGAACCGGGAATCGAGCCTGCCGCTATTTGGGTAGACAACGTGTCCGGGCCACCCCTGGCCGCCGCCTGCAAGGCGTCGACCGCACCGGCGCGCTCGAGGCGAGCGCCTGTATCAAAGGCGTAAGGTTACGCGCATGCACGCAATTAATCAATCCCGCGCCGCTGCAGGCGGGAAAACTTCAATTGTTTCAACATGTTAATTGTATGTGTGCGCATACTAACGACGCAGCCGGCAAGATAGGCCAGAATACAAAAAGGGCACAAAAAAAGCCGGGCGAGCCCGGCTTTTCCATACCTCGCGTCACACTGACATTCAACGCTTGGCGGCAGCGTCCACCACGACCAGCGAAGTCATGTTGACGATGCGGCGTACCGTCGCCGACGGCGTCAGGATGTGCACCGGCGCCTTCACGCCCAGCAGGATCGGCCCGATCGCCACATTATTGCCCGCGGCAACCTTGAGCAGGTTGTACGAGATATTGGCGGCGTCGATGTTCGGGCAGACCAGCAGGTTGGCTTCGCCCTTGAGGGCGCCGTCCGGCACCAGCTGGTCGCGCAGCTTCTGGTCGAGCGCGCTGTCGCCGTGCATTTCGCCGTCCACTTCGAGATCCGGGGCGCGTTCGCGCAGGATGGCGAGCGTCTCGCGCATCTTGCGGGCCGAAGGCGCATCGGACGAGCCGAAGTTCGAATGCGACAGCAGGCCGATCTTCGGCTCGATGCCGAAGCGCTTGAGCTCTTCCGCGGCCATCAGCGTGATCTCGGCCAGTTCGTCGGCGGTCGGATCCACATTGACGTGGGTGTCGACCAGGAAGATCTGGCGGCCCGGCAGGACCAGGCCGTTCATCGCCGCGTAGACCTTGTTGGTGCCGCCCAGCACCTGGTCGATATAGCGCAGGTGAGCCGCGGTGTTGCTGACCGTGCCGCAGATCATGCCGTCGGCCTCGCCCTGCTTGACCAGCATGGCGCCGATCAGGGTGGTGCGGCGGCGCAGTTCCAGCTTGGCATACTGCGGCGTGACGCCTTCGCGCGCCATCATCCGGTAATACGTATCGGAATAGGCGCGGAAGCGCTCATCGTGCTCGGGGTTGACCACCGTGAAGTCCACGCCCGGGCGCAGGCGCAGGCCGAAGCGTTCGATGCGGTGCTGCAGCACGGCCGGACGGCCGATCAGGATCGGGTTGGCCAGCTTTTCGTCGACGATCACCTGCACGGCGCGCAGCACGCGCTCCTCTTCGCCCTCGGCGAAGACGATGCGCTTCTTCTCCATCTCGACCTTGCGCGCGGCGGCGTAGATCGGCTTCATCAGCGTGCCGGAGTGGTACACGAACTGCTGCAGCTGCAGGCGGTAGGCGTCCATGTCCTCGATCGGGCGGGCAGCCACGCCGGACTTCATGGCGGCTTCCGCCACGGCCGGGGCCACCTTGACGATCAGGCGGGGATCGAACGGCTTCGGGATCAGGTACTCCGGGCCGAACGAGAGGTCCTGGATGCCATAGGCAGTGGCGACGATATCGCTCTGCTCCTGGCGTGCCAGCTCGGCCAGCGCATTGGCCGCGGCGATTTCCATCTCGCGCGTGATCGTAGTGGCGCCGCAGTCCAGCGCGCCGCGGAAGATGAACGGGAAGCACAGGACGTTGTTGACCTGGTTCGGGTAGTCGGTACGGCCCGTGGCCATCACGGCGTCCGGGCGCACTTCCTTGACCAGCTCCGGCGCAATTTCCGGATTCGGGTTGGCCAGCGCCAGCACCAGCGGCTTGTCGGCCATGCGCTGGACCATGTCCTGCTTGAGCACGCCCGCGGCGGACAGGCCCAGGAAAATGTCGGCGCCGTCGATCACCTCGGCAAGCTTGCGCTTGTCGGTCTTCTGCATGAAGCGCGCTTTTTCCGGATCCATCAGCTCGGTACGGCCTTCGTAGACCACGCCGGCCAGGTCGGTCACCCAGATGTTCTCGATCGGCAGGCCGATGTCGACAAGCAGGTCCAGGCAGGCCAGCGCGGCTGCGCCGGCGCCCGAGGCAACCAGCTTGACCTTCTTGATGTCCTTGCCGACCACCTTCAGGCCGTTGATGATGGCCGCCGCCACTACGATGGCGGTGCCGTGCTGGTCGTCGTGGAAGACGGGGATCTTCATCTTCTCGCGCAGCTTGCGCTCGACGTAGAAGCACTCCGGTGCCTTGATGTCTTCCAGGTTGATGCCACCGAAGGTCGGTTCAAGCGCGGCGATGATCTGGACCAGCTTCTCGGGGTCTTTCTCGTCGACTTCGATATCGAACACGTCGATACCGGCAAACTTCTTGAACAGGCCGGCCTTGCCTTCCATCACCGGCTTGGAGGCCGCGGCACCGATATCGCCGAGGCCCAGCACGGCGGTGCCGTTGGTAATCACGGCTACCAGGTTGCCGCGGGCGGTGTAGCGGAACGAGTTGGCCGGATCAATAACAATTTCTTCACAAGCGGCCGCTACGCCTGGCGAGTAGGCCAGGGCCAGGTCGCGCTGGTTCGACAGCGGCTTGGTGGGCGTGACGGAGATCTTGCCGGGGGTCGGAAACTCGTGATACTCGAGCGCCGCTTTGCGCAGCGCCTCACGCTGCTGCTGTTTCAGATCGTCTTGGGACGGGGACTGCTGAGGGCTTGTCATCGGCGCATCTTCCAATCGGTGGAGCCGTCATTGACGAGGCTGGACGATCGGCGGACCGGCTCCACGTGCCCGCCCTTCTCTTCCTTTGGACCCAGCATTTTATATTGTGAAATATTATTTCACAATAAGCGTTTTACATGGAGCAGCTTTGCGTTTCAGTACAATATGCCCCAAGCGACGGGGCTTGACCAGCAATGCTGACGCCCGCTACGGTATCTTGCCGAAACGCGAGCTTCCCGCCATCGTCGTCCCGATCCGCCACCCCTGTCTACCCGCCGCCAGCGCCCTGGCCCGGTCTTCCCCAATGTCCACTTCCGCCAGCGCCCAGCTCTCCGAGTTCGACCTGATTCGCCGTTTCTTCACCCGCCCGGTACGCAAGGCCGCGCTGGGCGTAGGTGACGATTGTGCGCTGATCGAGGGTCGGCCTGGCCATCATCTTGCAATCAGCACCGATATGCTGGTAAGCGGACGGCATTTTTTCCCCGATGTCTCGCCGGTTGCCCTCGGCCACAAGGCCCTGGCGGTCAACCTGTCGGACCTGGCCGCGATGGGCGCCGAGCCGCGCGCCTTCACGCTGGCGCTGGCCCTGCCCGAGGCGGAGCCCGACTGGCTGGCCGGCCTGGCCGAAGGCATGCTGGCCCTGGCCGATGCGCATGGCTGCGAGCTGATCGGCGGCGACACCACGCGCGGCCCCCTTACCCTGAGCCTAACCGTCTTCGGCGATGTGCCGCTGCGCACCGCCTTGCGCCGCGACGCCGCCCGTCCGGGAGACGATATCTGGATCTCCGGCACGCTCGGCGACGCCCGGCTGGCGCTGGGTGACTGCCGTGGCGAATGGCTGCTGCCCGAGCCGGAATTCAGCCAGGTCCGCCCGCGCATGGAAATGCCGACCCCGCGCGTGGCGCTCGGCCTGGCGCTGCGCGGCGTCGCCCACGCGGCGCTGGATATTTCCGACGGCCTGATCGGCGATCTCGGCCATATCCTGGCGCGCTCGCAGGTCGGCGCACTGGTCGATGTCGATGCCCTGCCGCGCTCGGCCGTGCTGGCCAGCCAGCCGGAAACCCTGCAGCGCGAGTGCGTGCTGGCCGGCGGCGACGACTACGAACTCTGCTTTACCGCGCCGGCGGGCAATCGCGACGCCATTGCGGCCATCAGTGAACGGCTGGCGCTGCCGCTCTCCCGTGTCGGCACGATCACGCCGGAACCCGGCCTCAGGCTGGTGGACCGCGAAGGCAATCCGACCGTCTACGCCGGCGCCAGCTTCGACCATTTCGCCTCGCCCTGACAGGCAGGCCGCCGGCGTGTCATGATGCCGGCAATCGGGGCTTCGGCAATGCCTGTACCAGGGACGTACAAAAACTGGCAGCCCGGCCGCCCCGGTCATAAAACATAAGACATACACGAGCCAATTCGATGTCCACTCTCCCGCCCGGAGCCGCGCCACGCGACCCCGCCATCACCGTTGAAGCCGGGCAGACCGTCAAGGTCACGCGCCCGACGGCCCGCTTCATGCTGGCCCATCCGGCCCACCTGATCGCCCTCGGGTTCGGCTCCGGCCTGTCGCCGGTCAGCCCCGGTACGGTCGGCACGCTCTACGGCTGGCTGTCGTTCGTGGTCTTTTCCCTGTGGATAGAGCCGGTGACCTGGCTGTGGATCATCGCCGCCGGCTTCCTGCTGGGCCTGTGGGCGTGCGCCCGCACTGCGCGCGACATGGGCGTGCACGACCACGGCGCCATGGTCTGGGACGAGATCGTGGCGTTCTGGCTGGTGCTGGCCTTCGTCACCCCCACCGGCTTCTGGGGCCAGTTCGCGGCCTTCCTGTGGTTCCGCCTGTTCGACATCGCCAAGCCGGCGCCCATCGGCTTCTACGACCGCACGCTCAAGGGCCCGGGCCTGCGCGGTGCGTTCGGCGTGATGTTCGACGACATCTTTGCCGCCTTCTACACGCTGCTCGTGTTCGCGCTGTGGCGGTCGTTCTGACCGCAAACTCCGCGATCCGCGCGCCTCACCCCACGAACGCCGTCCAACGTCACCCAAGATCTGTCAATCATGTCCGTCAGCCGCCTGCTCGACCAGCTAGCCATCCAGGCCGGCGTTGCCCTTGCCGAAACCTCGCTGATGCTTGCCACCGCCGAATCGTGCACCGGCGGGCTGGTCGCCGCGGCCATCACCGATGTGTCGGGCTCGTCCGGCTGGTTCGAGCGCGGCTTCGTTACCTATTCCAATGAAGCCAAGACCACCATGCTCGGCGTGCCGGCCAAGCTGATCCGCGACTTCGGCGCGGTAAGCGAGGAAGTCGCGCACGCCATGGCGGAAGGCGCCCTGCTCAACAGCCGCGCCCAGGTGGCGCTGTCGATCACCGGTGTGGCCGGGCCGAACGGCGGCACGCCCGAGAAGCCGGTCGGCATGGTCTGCTTCGGCTGGAGCAACCGTATCACCACCCGCACCGAGACCCAGCGCTTCCGCGGCGATCGCGGCCAGATCCGCCGCCAGGCCGCCGAGCACGCCATGCGCGGGCTGCTGGAGCTGGTCCGGAACGAAGCCTGACAACAAAAAAGCCGCGTCATTTGCCTGACGCGGCTTTTACCAGAGGGGCCTGCCCCGTCCTCAGCCGTGCCGGTAGCGATTGATGGTCTCGCGGGTCTGCAGCGCGACATTGCGCGCCGCGGTGGCGAAGTCCTTCTCGCGACTGGCGTAGAGGATCGCACGCGACGAATTGATCATCATGCCGGTGCCATCGGCCGTGCGGCCGGCCTTGACGGTGGCCTCGATATCGCCGCCCTGGGCGCCGATGCCCGGAATCAGCAGCGGCATGTCGCCGACGATCTGGCGCACCCGTGCAATCTCGTTCGGGAAGGTCGCGCCCACCACCAGGCCCATCTGGCCGGTCGTGTTCCAGCGCTCCCTGGCCGCCTCGGCCACCAGCTGGTACAGCGGCTTGCCGTCCACCTGCAGGAACTGCACGTCCGAGCCGCCCGGGTTGGAGGTGCGGCACAGCACGATCACGCCCCGCTCGGGATAGGCCAGGTACGGCTGCATCGAATCGAAGCCCATATAGGGGCTGACCGTCACCGCGTCGGCCTTGTAGCGCTCGAAGGCCTCGACGGCGTAATGCTCGGCCGTCGAGCCGATATCGCCGCGCTTGGCGTCCAGGATCACGGGAATCCCGGGATGGGCATCGTGGATGTAATGGATCAGCTGCTCGAGCTGGTCTTCGGCGCGCTGCGAGTGGAAATAGGCGATCTGGGGCTTGAAGGCGCAGACCAGGTCGGCGGTGGCGTCGACGATCTCGCGGCAGAACGAAAAGATGGCGCCGCCGGTGCCGGTCATGGAGAGCGGGAGCTTCTGCGGGTCAGGATCGAGCCCGACGCAGAGTAGGGAATCGTTGCGCTGCCAGGCGGCAGACAGCTGCTCGATGAATGTCATGGGTACTCGATATCCTGGTGGCGCCGGCGCCCGTCGGGCCCGCCGGCGCGGTTGGCCGCGGACGAGGTGAACAATCCTCATGTCCGCAGCATATGTCGTTACCGGCAATTTTACCCGCTGCGTGCTATCGTTTTGCGCTCCTGACAAAACAAAGAGCGGCATCCTGCACAGCCGCCCCTCTCCCACATGTCTCTCGATCGACGCGGCCTGGTCCTCCTGGTCATCCTCACCCTGGCCTGGGGCATCAACTGGCCCATCATGAAGGTTGGCGTAGCGCACTTTCCCGCCATGGGCTTCCGCCTGCTGTGCATGGCCGGCGGCCTGGCGGCACTGGGGCTGGCACTGCGCATCCGGGGCGACTCGCTGTATGTGCCGCGCTCGCAATGGGGTACGGTGGTCAGGCTGGCGCTGCCGAACATGGTGGTCTGGCACCTGTTCGCCATCTGCGCGGTCAAGATGTTGTCTTCGGGGCGCGCCGCCATCCTCGGCTACACCATGCCGATCTGGGCGGTGGTGTGGGGGCTGGTGCTGTACCGCGACCGCATCGGCGTGTCGGCCTGGATCGGCATCGCCTGCGCGCTGGCGGGCACAGTCCTGCTGCTGTCGGGCGAGATCAGCGCGCTGACCGGCAGCCCGGCGGGCACCCTGCTGATGCTGGTGGCCGCGGCCGGCTGGGGCTTCGGCACCCAGCTGATGAAGCGCACGCAGACCGACGTCCCGATCGGCACGCTGACCTTCTGGATGCTGGCCGTCACCCTGCCGTTCCTGGGCGCCGGCTCGCTGCTGCTGGAAAGCGGCTGGCGCATGCCGACCCTCGTCGAATGGGGCGCGATTGCCTACAACGCGGTGGTGGTCTTCGCCTACTGCCACCTGGTCTGGTTCGGGCTGGCGCGCAGCCTGCCACCGGTGGTGTCGAGCCTGTCGATCATGTTCATCCCCGTGGTGGGCGTGTTCTCGGGCATGTGGATGCTGGGCGAGCAGCCCCACTGGCAGGACTACGCGGCCATCGTGCTGATGTTCGCGTCACTGTCGTCGGTGATGCTCGTACCGCTGGTGTTGCGCCGCCTGCGCGGTGCTATGAACTGACCGAGATTTCGCTTAACAAGCCCCCCTCCGTTGGGCTACACTCGCGGCCATCACAATCCCGGAGAAATTACGTGGGCAGTAGCATCGGGTGTTCGAGTTGCCGCAGCAACGCTGCGACTTCACTGAATGCCATGTCACTGCGGGCTGCGTAACGACGACCCGCCGGAGCCAGGCTCCCGCCTCGTCGCCCTCGCCCGCAGCACACTGCGGGCGAGTGTCTTTCCGTGTCACCGACGGCTGCCAGTCGCGCAGCCGCACTTGCGGAACTTCCCTCTCCCGGCTTGCCAGCCAACCCAGGCAAACGCCATCGCCTTGTGCCAGCGCACAGCGCGATCACGCTTGCCCGTGGCCCGGCCCCGCCGTTCTGGTGGTGCCATTCAGGGCATTACGGACCACCTGGGATGCGGCGAGCCCGCCTGCGCTTGTCTTCGCGCTTGTCTTTGTTTTTCGTCGCAATCAGTAATAAGGAATCCCGGGGATGATCAACCTGTTCGTCCTGCAAAAAGGCCGGCTTGCCCAGGAGCAGGTCGACGAGCGCAACGAGCTGCTGCAGCACAAGCCGATCTGGATCGACGTCGTCAGCCCTGACGACGAGGAACTGGCCTGGATCAAGGAAGCCTATGGCGTCGTCCTTCCCGAACTGGAAGACCTGGGCGACCTGGAGGCTTCGGCCCGCTATTTCGAGGGTGAAGACGAGAATATCCACATCCGCACCGACTTCCTGCTGGCCGAGGAAGAGTCCTCGCGCAACGTGCGCGTGGCCTTCGTGCTGACGCGCGACGTCCTGTTTTCCATCCACGACGAAGACCTGCCGGTGTTCCGCCTGGTGCGCCTGCGCGCGCGCATGCGCCCGGGCTCGGTGCGCAACGCGAAGGACGTACTGATGGACCTGTACGCGACCGACGCCGAATACTCCGCCGACTCCATCGAGGAAATCTACGAACGCCTGGAAGAAGCCAGCCGCCGCGTGCTGGCCGAGAACGTGACCGACGCCGCGGCAGCCGACGTACTGGAAACCATCGCCCGCGAGGAAGACTTGAACGGGCGCATCCGCCGCAACGTGATGGACACGCGCCGCGCGGTGTCCTTCCTGATGCGCAGCCAGTTGCTGTCGGCCGAGCAGCAGGACGAGGCCCGCCAGATCCTGCGCGATATCGACTCGATCGAGAACCACACCGCGTTCCTGTTCGACAAGATCAACTTCCTGATGGACGCGACGGTCGGTTTCATCAACATCAACCAGAACAAGATCATCAAGCTGTTCTCGGTGGTGTCGGTGGCGCTGATGCCGCCGACCTTGATCGCCAGCATCTACGGCATGAACTTCAAGATCATGCCGGAGCTGGACTGGGCGGCGGGGTATCCGTGGGCGATTGCGCTGATGGCGGTGTCGGCGGCGATTCCGCTGGTGTACTTCAGGAGGAAGGGCTGGCTGAGCTGAGCATGCCGCAGCCTGGCTCCCCTCTCCCGCGCAGTGGGGGATGGGAGCAAACCCTCAATCCGGCAGCGTAGCGGCCCCCATCCGCCGCGCGATGATGCCCGCCTTCACGCGGAAGTTGACGCGCACATTGGCGCAGTATTCCTTCTTGTCGAAGCACTTCGGCGCCGGGAGCGCAGCGGCCAGGCGCGCGGCCTGGCCCACGCCGAGCTTGTTGGCCGTGGTCCTGAAATAGTGGTCGGCCGCGGCCTCCGCACCAAACACGCCCTCGCCCCACTCGACCGAATTCAGGTAGATCTCGTAGATCCGCTGCTTGTCGAGCCAGAACTCCAGCATCCACGTGATCGCCAGCTCCTGCCCCTTGCGCAGGTAATGCTGCTCGGACGACAGGAACAGGTTCTTGGCCAGCTGCTGCGTAATGGTCGAGCCGCCGCGCACGATGCGGCCGCGCTTCTTGTTGCGCTCCCATGCGTCGAGCATGGCGTCGAGTTCATAGCCGGGATGATTGACGAAGTCGGCATCCTCGCTGGCGATGACGGCGCGCTTCAGGTTGCGCGAAATCTGGTCGTACGGCACCCAGCGCCGGTCGATCCTGCAGTTCCAGACATTGATGCCGCACAGGCGCCAGCGCTCGGCGCGCATGAATGTCGTCGAAGACGGATTCACGTATTGCCAGCTGGCAATCTGCACGAAGAAGTACAGCTGCATCGCCAGCACGCCGGCAATCAGACAGCCGAGCAGGTAGCCCAGCCAGCGCAGCGGGTTGAAGACCGCGCCGCCCGAGGGCGTAGCGCGGTTCGGACGATTGCGGGTGGCCACGATGGGCGGTAGTCCGCGTCAGCCCGTGCGTTCGGCCTGCAGCGCCGCGCGCAGCTCGGCCAGCACGGGCGCCGTGCGGGGCCGCACGCCGCGCCAGATGTAGAAGGCTTCGGCCGCCTGCTCGACCAGCATGCCAAGGCCGTCGCTGGTGCGTGCGCCGCATTTGGCCGCAAATTGCAGGAACACGGTCGGCTCGGCGCCGTACATCATGTCGTAGGCCAGCACGCCTTCGCCCAGCAGGAACTCCGGCATCGGCGGCACTTCACCGTGCAGGCTGCTGGAAGAGGCGTTGATCACCACGTCGCAGGATTCGTCTTCGGACAGCGCCTCCAGTGCGTCGAGACCACCACCCCACAGCTCCACGCCGTACTGGTCGGCAGCTTCGACGAATTCTTCCAGCATGTCGCTGGCGCGCGAGGCCGTGCGGTTGGCCACGACGATGCGCGACGGGCGGCATTCGATCAACGGGAGCATCGCGCCCATGGCTGCGCCGCCGGCGCCCAGCAGCAGCACGCGCTGGCCTTCGAGCAGGGTGTCGAGGTTGTCCTGGATATCGCGCACCAGGCCGATGCCATCGGTATTGTCGCCATGGATCAGCCCGTCTTCGATCCACATCGTGTTGACCGCGCCCGCGGCTTCCGCGCGCGGGGTCAGGCGGTCGGCCAGGTCATACGCTTCCAGCTTGAACGGCACGGTCACGTTGAAGCCGTGGCCGCCCTCGGCCAGGAACTTGCGCACGGTGTCGGCGAACGCATCGAGCGGGGCCTCGAGCCGGTCATACTGGATCGCCTCGCCGGTCTGGCGGGCGAAAGCGGCGTGGATCGCGGGCGAACGGCTGTGCGCTACCGGGTTGCCGACCACCACATAGCGGTCGGGCGTTGTCTGGGGCGAAGAAGTGGATGTCATCAGCGTGCCTGCAAGCGGGTTTCCAGCCCGCTTCGCGAAAACTTGAAAGTGGAAATGACTTCGAGAATGTCCTGGCGCGCCGACATCTCGGCCGTGAACGGCCCGAACGGCGCCGCCGCGCGGACGATGGCGACCGCCTGGCGGTCCAGCGCCGGATCGCCGGAGCTCTTGACCACGTCGATGGCGTCGACGTTATAGCCGTCGCGGTTGTAGCCGAGCTTGCCCAGCCGGTTGACGTTGATCACCAGGATCAGCTGGCCATACAGCGGCTTGCCGTTGTGTTGCGGGAAATCGGTGGTGCCGCGCGCCTCGATCTTGCGGCGCAGGCGGTCGTAGTACTGCGCGTAGTCGACAGCCTGCGCGCTGGTGGCAGTGAGCTGGAAGCGCTTGGGCCGCTTGGCGTAGTGCTCGAGATTGCGGCCGATCTCGGCCTCGAGCTTGGCCATCTCGCTGGTCGAGGTGCGTTCGTCCTGGCCGCGCTGCGGATTGTCCAGGCGCTGCTCGCCCGGCTTGAGCGGCTGGTTGCGCACGGACGGCTGCGGCTCGCGCGCCTGGGTCAGCAGGCGCTGCTGTTCCTGTTCGAGCTGTTCGACGCGGCGCTGGACCTGGCGCACCAGGTCGCCCTCCTGCGTCACGGTCTGTGCCGGCAACGGCGTGGTGGCACGTTGCTGGTCGTTGTCACCACCGCCGTCGAGATTGGCCTGCGCCAGCACGGTTGGGTTGCGCGGCTTCTGCGCCGACTTGGAATTGACCAGCACCACGTCCAGCGCGGCATCGGTGCGCTTGATCTCGAACACTTCAGGCGCCGCTACGCGGACCATCAGCAGCAGCACGTGCACCGCCACGGAAATGGCCAGCGCCTTGGCCAGCGTACTGCTGGTTTGCCACCAATGGCGGGGAGCGGCGAGTGCGGCGTTCACGATAAGGGCTTGCCAAAGGGCTCTGGATGGACGGCGGGAATGTCGGTTCGGCCCGGCCCGGACAAGCACCCGGGCCAGACAGCCATTGTATGTGAGCCCCGGGCTTTTCCGATACGCTCAGCCGGCCGCCGGGGCGTCAGTGTCGCGCCCTGCCGACGCCTCGTCGCCACTGGCCTCGCCACCACCTTCAGCCGGCTCGGCTGCCACGCCCACAGCCTGTTCGGCCGCCTCTTCCGCGGCGACCTCGGCAGCTGCTTCGGCCGAGACCTCTGCGGCTTCTTCGTCGCTTTCCAGTTCTTCCTCGGGCAATTCGCCTTCGCCGGCAAAGACTTCCAGCACCCGGCAAGAGACCTCGAGGGTGATTTCGTCGATGGCGCCGATCTCCAGCAGCACCTGCGTGCCGCGTGCCGCCTGCGCCAGTTCCGGCACGCGCGTCACCAGCGGAATCTCGGTAAAGCGCACCGCGCCTTCCTTGAGCACCGAGGCCATCATGCGCTCGCGCTTTTCCTGCATGAGCCAGCGCAGGCACCAGTAGCGCTCCATGGTGGACTGGTGGTCGGCATAGGCCGCGTACGTGCCTTCGAAATCGGCCACGGCCGCCAGCAGGTCGGCATCCTTGGGCTTGAACGGGGCCACCAGCTTGGCGGTTACGCCATGCTGGGCCACCGCCAGGATCTGCCACTGGTTGACCAGGTCGACATAGCGGCGCAGCGGCGAAGTGCTCCACGCGTACTGCGCCACGCCCAGGCCCTCGTGCGGGGCCGGGTAGGTCTGCATGCGGGTGCGGTGCATGCCCCACGCCTTCTGCGTGCGGTAGATGCCTGGCACGCCGTTGTCCGCCAGCAGCTTGCCCCAGGTGCTGTTGGCCAGGATCATCAGCTCGGCCACGATCTTGTCCAGCGGCGAGCCGCGCTTGCGCTGCTCGATGCGCACGCGCTGGCTGCCGTCGGCCTGGTCGTCCAGGTAGAAGTTGAAGTCGGCGCGGTTGTGCGATTCCGGCCGCAACCCGCTGGCAAGGCGCGCCTTCTGGCGCTCGTCATAGAGGGAGCCGGCAAAGTGCCACAGCCGCGTGAGCTGCGCGCGGAACGGGTAGTCGCCGCTGCCGTCGGCCAGCGAGGCCTCGGTGATGACCTCATCCAGCAGGTTGTGGCGCAGGTTGGCCGCGATCGGCACCATCTCCGCGCGCGTCTCGCTGCCAAGGATTAGCCATAGCGACGGGTCCACGGTCACATAGAGCGACAACGCCGGGCAAGTCCGGCCTTCCTGCAGCGTGTAGCGCTCGACCACCGTGTCCGGCAGCATCGTGATCTTGTCGCCCGGGAAATACACCGTCGACAGGCGCTGGCGCGCCACCACGTCGAGCGGCTCGCTGCGGCGGATGCCCAGCGCCGGCGCGGCGATATGGATGCCGATGCGCAGCTTGCCGTCGGGCAGCTCGGTCACCGACAATGCGTCGTCGATCTCGGTGGTGGTGACGTCGTCGATGGAGAAGGCCTCGACGTCCGCCAGCGGCAGATCGGACGGCGGCTCCGGCACGCCGGCATCCGGGAAGCCGGTGCCCTTGGGGAAACACTCGGCCAGGAACTTGGCTTCATGCAGCGCGCGCGCACTGGACACGCCGCCCGCCGCCACCATCAGGCGCATCGGCGACATGCCGAGCGCGGTGCAGGCGGCATCGAGCGCCTTGTATTCGAGGCTGTTCTTGTCCGGCTTGAACAGCAGCGGCAGCACCTTGTTGCGGAACGATTCCGGCAGCGTCAGCGCCTTGAGCTGCGCTTCATACTCGGCCTGCACCAGCGCCTGCTGCTTCTTGCGCTCCAGCGCGGCCAGCGCGGCCTTGAGCTGGTCTTCCGGGGCGCGCTGGTAGCGGCCGCGGCCCTTGCGGCGGAAATAGACCGGATTGCCGTGCAGCGCCATCGCCAGCGCGGCCTGCTGCACCGGGCCGGCATCGGCGCCATAGTATTCGGCGGCCAGCTCGGCAAAGCCGAACTCGGCTTCCGGCGCGCATTCCCACAGGAAATCGAGGTCGATCTCGGCAGTCATGTCGCCGGTCTGGCGCACCAGTTCGATCGCCGACGGCTGCGCGAACTGCAACAGCACGTCGCGCGCCTTCACCTTGGTGCGCTTGCCGGCCGGCAATTCAACCTGGTAGGCCTCGCCCTGCTGGGTCAGCACGGTGCCGGCGCGAATCTCGCCGCCTTCTTCGAACAGCAACTGCATCGATCGGTACTTTCAGAAATGCCGGGAACCGCGTGTGGCCAGTAGTGACACCTGGGCGGGCGGGTCCTGTGGGAGAAATGATGCGAAAGGCCGGACTAGTGCCCCGGACCACGGCTGGAAAGGCCTTCCGAGGCCCTCCGGCGCCAGTTGCGGCGCCCCGGCCGGACCCTTCATAGGGCCGGCCGCAGACCCGTGATGATACCGCACCGCCGGGGTGCGGTTTCACCACTGCCTCAGAGCGACATCCCGCCACTGGCCTCGATGGCCACGCCGTTGACGTAGCTGGCGTCGTCGCTGGCCAGGAAGGCGTAGATGCTGGCGATTTCCGACGGTTCGGCCAGGCGGCGCAGCCAGCACGATGCCTTCATGCCGTCGAGCACCTTCTCCGGCACGGTCTGCAGGATCTCGGTGCCGACAAAGCCCGGGCATACCGCGTTGACGCGCACGCCCTTGGGGCCCAGCTCGCGCGCCCAGGTCTTGGTGAAGCCGATCACACCGAACTTGCTGGCCGCATAGTTGGTCTGGCCGAAGTTGCCGTACAGGCCGACCACGCTGGAGGCGTTGAGGATCACGCCCTTGCCCTGCTCGCTCATGATGCCGGCCACGGCCTGCGCGCAATTGAAGACGCCCTTCAGGTTGACGTCGATCACGGCGTCGAATTGCGCCTCGGTCATCTTGGCCAGGCGCGCGTCCTTGGTGATGCCGGCATTGTTGACCAGCACGTCGATGCGGCCATGCTCTGCCAGCACGGCCGCGACCATGGCATCGACATCCTCGCGCTTCGTGACGTCGACGCGATACGCCGCAACCGTGGCGCCCGTCGCCGCCAGCGTGGCCGCCGCTTCGCGCACGCGCGCTTCCTGCACGTCGCACAGGATGACAATGGCACCGTCAGCGGCAAAGCGCTGGGCGGTGGCAAACCCGATGCCGGCGGCTGCGCCGGTAATGATGGCAATGCGACCCTGCAGTTTCATCGTTCTCTTTGCTTTCTATGTCTTGGTGTTGTGGTTCGTGGTTCAGGCGGGGCGTCGGTCTGGTTGAACGTCCTGCCTCGGTCCCCGGGAAGGCCGCTCCAGCAGGTCCGGCAAGAAGACCTCTGTCACGAGCATCATGCCGCCGCCGCGCCGGAACACCGAGCGCCGCGCGGGCAGCATGGGCACCGGCGCCATGGCCGGCAGTACCCGCTGCAAGGCCTGCCGCAGCGGATGGTGCGGCAACAGCCGCGCAAACTGGAACGGATCGCGCCGCACGCACGGATCGACAAACAGGCGGCCGCCCAGCGGCCGCTCGCCCAGCCCGCGCAGGAACGGCCAGTCGCGGCGGGCATGGCGTTTCCATACGACGGTGTGGGCGAACACGGCGGGCACTTCGTCGCAGATCAGCAGCACTTCGCGCGTGAGCGCCGGCTGGCGGTCGGGCTGGCCCAGTGCCTGCCATTCGTCGGCGAACGGACGCATCGGCTCCTGCAGCAGGCGCGCGACGCGGAAGCGCTCCGACGCCGCGACCAATCGCGCGGTCAGCGAGCCCTCGCCGGTCACCCAGTGCCGCAGGTTGGGCGTGATCGCTGCATCGAAAGGCAGGTGGCAGGCCCAGGCGCAGCGGCGCGCAAACTGCGCGCTCATGCCGTGCCGCCCGCTGCCGCGGGTACCACGCCGCCGGGACCATAGCCGCAGAAGGCCAGGACATCGTCGACGTAGTCGGCAAATTCGCTGATGCCGTGGTCGCTGCCTTCGATCACGCGGATATGCGCACCCGGACAGGCCGCGACCATCTCGCGGTAGTCGAGCACTTCGTCGCCGGTGGCGGCAATGAGGTAATAGCGTTCGGGGCGGGTGATGGCATCCACGCGCAGGTCGAGCAATTCCTGCAGATGGCGGCGCTCGACCGTCACCGAGCCGCCGCCATGCCACAGCGGCTGGTCGCCCAGGTACTGCTCAAGATCGGTCCACGGATGGATGGCCGGATTGAGCAGGACGGTCTTGCAGCTGTGGCGCTCGCCCAGCCAGCGGGCATAGAAGCCGCCCAGCGAAGACCCGACGATGGCGATCTCCTGATCGCCGCCGGCCTGCGCGGCGCGGATCGCGGCCTCGGCCTGCGCGACCGCCTGGGCCGGCGAGACATTCAGCATGGGGCAGGCGTAATAGCGCCCGACGCCCCATTCGCGCATGCGCTCTTGCACCAGCCGCGCCTTGAAGGACTGCGGCGAGGAGCGGAAGCCGTGCAGGTACAGCAGCATGGCAATCCCCTCAGCTGGCAGCGAGCGCGTCGAGCAGCTTCTGGTGCACGCCGCCGAAGCCGCCGTTGCTCATCACCAGCACCTGGTCGCCCGGCTTCGCCGCGGCGCGCACGGCGGCAACCAGTGCCGTCAGGTCCTGGAAGGCGGCTGCCTTGCCGCCGAGCGGCGCCAGCGCCTCGGCCAGGTCCCAGCCCAGCGCGTCCTTGCCGCTGGGGGCGCCATAGCCAAACACCAGGTCGGCCTGCCCGAGGCTGGCCGGCAGCTGCGCCTTCATCACGCCCAGCTTCATCGTATTGGAGCGCGGCTCCAGCACGGCCAGGATGCGGGCATCGCCCACGCGGCGGCGCAGGCCTTCCAGCGTGGTCTGGATGGCGGTGGGATGGTGGGCGAAGTCATCATAGACTGTCACGCCATTGGCCACGCCGCGCACTTCCATGCGGCGCTTGACGTTGGCAAAGCGGCCGAGCGACGCGATCGCCTGCGCCGGTGGCACCCCGACATGCCGCGCGGCGGCGATGGCGGCCAATGCGTTCATGCGGTTGTGGGTGCCCTGCAGGTCCCAGCTCACGCGGCCCTGCACGGCATCGCCGAACCAGACGTCGAAGGCATCCTTGCCGTTGCCGGCCTCGGTGGCGTCGCTTTCGCGCCAGTCGCCCACGCCGAACTGCTCCACCTCGCTCCAGCAGCCACGCTCCAGCACGCGCGCAAGGCTCTCTTCGACGCCGTTGACGATGACCCGTCCCTGGCCCGGCACGGTGCGCACCAGGTGGTGGAACTGTGTCTCGATGGCCGCCAGATCGGGGAAGATGTCGGCGTGATCGTACTCAAGGTTGTTCAGGATCGCCGTGCGCGGACGGTAGTGGACGAACTTGCTGCGCTTGTCGAAGAAGGCGGTGTCGTACTCATCCGCTTCGATCACGAAGAAATCGGACTCCGTCACGCGGGCCGAGATACCGAAGTTCTGCGGCACGCCGCCCACCAGGAAGCCCGGGTTGTAGCCGGCGTCTTCCAGGATCCAGGCCAGCATCGACGTGGTGGTGGTCTTGCCGTGCGTGCCGGCCACAGCCAGCACCCACTTGCCGGCCAGCACGTGCTCGCCCAGCCACTGCGGGCCCGAGACATACGGCAGGTTCCGGTTGAGGATGGCTTCCATCAGCGGATTGCCGCGGGACACCACATTGCCGATGACGAAGAGATCCGGCTCCAGCGACAGCTGCGCCGGATCGAAACCTTCGATCAGCTCGATGCCCTGGGCCTCGAGCTGGGTGCTCATCGGGGGATAGACGTTGGCATCGCAGCCGGTGACGCGGTGGCCCGCCTGCTTGGCGAGGACCGCCAGGCCGCCCATGAAGGTGCCACAGATGCCAAGGATATGAATATGCATGGGGTTCCCGGAAAGACTTGAAGCCAGGAGGCTCGGAACGTGGCGCCCGGCGGCACACTGCGGCGCACGGGGCCGGGCAGGAAGCCCCTGATTGTACCCGAGCACATTCGTGCACCAGCGGCCTTCGCAGCACTGCCGCACCGGATGCAACCCGGACGCAACCCTTATTGGGCCTTGCCCGGTGCGCAGCTCCGGTATGATCGTGACATGTCCCGACGTGCCCCACCCGACCCCACCCGCCTGCGCGAGGAGATCGCACAGGCCGCCGCCCGCATGATTGCCGAGGACGGCGCCGACTACGCCACCGCCAAGCGCAAGGCCGCCCGCCAGCTGCTTGGCGACCAGCGCGTGGCCGGCGAGTGGCTGCCCGACAACGAGCTGATCGAAGCCGAAGTGCGCGCCTACCAGGCGCTGTTCCACGCGGACAGCCAGCCGCGCATCCTGGCCCTGCTGCGCCGGCTGGCCGTGCTGGCCATGGAAGACCTGGCCGAATTCCGCCCCTACCTGGCCGGCGCCGTGCTCAATGGCACCGCCACCGAGCATTCGGATATCTATCTGCAGTGTTTCTGCGACAGCCCCAAGGACGCCACTTTGCACCTGCTCAATGCAGGCGTGAGCTTCGATACCAGCGAAACCCGGCACTTCAATGGCCGCGGCGAAGTCGAGACCCTCAGTTTCCTTTGGAAAGGCCAGTGGCCGGACCGGCGCGAAGCGCGCTTGCTGGCTGGCGAAGTGCGTGCGGAACTCGGCGCCCCGGTCGGTATCCATATCGCCTTGTATGATGCGGATGACGAACGCGGCGCCGCGCGCGCCGAACCCGGCGGCCGACTCCCCCGGGCGGATGTGGACGCGGTGCGGAGCCTGCTCGCCGCCGCGGACGAGCCCGGCGCGGCCGCCTGAGGCGTTCCGGCCCCTATAGCAATAACGTGCGAGAACCGCCCCCGAACGCGGCGGCTAACCGATCCATCTCCCCATGACCAACATTGCCCCTGCTCCCGTCCGCCGTTCCCGCCTGTGGCTCTGGCTGGCCATTGCCGTGATCGCCGCGGCGGCGGGTGCGCTGGCCGGCCACTTCGTGTTTTCGCCCAAGCCGGCGTCCGACCAGGCAGTGGAAGCCTTCTTCCGGGCGCGGCTCCCGGATCCCGCCGGCTCCGACATTGATCTGGGCAAGTTCCGCGGCAAGACAGTCGTCGTCAATTTCTGGGCGCCGTGGTGCGGGCCGTGCGTCGAGGAAATGCCTGAACTGACGTCATTGCACGCTGAATATGCCGGCCAGCAGGTCGAGTTTGTCGGGATCGGCATCGATTCGGCGACGAACATCCAGCAGTTCCTCAAGAAAGTGCCGGTGGAATATCCGCTCGCGGTGGCCGGTTTTGCCGGCACCGAGCTGTCGCGCAACTTCGGCAATGCGGCGGGTGGCCTCCCCTACACCGTAGTGATAAACCCGGACGGCTCGGTGAAATTCCGCAAAATGGGGAGGGTCACGGCCAGGGAATTGCGTGCAGTACTGCCTGGCGCATGAGCGCCAACGCCAGACCAAGAGAAATCTTCGGCGAAAATTCAGAAAATTCGCTGATCTTCGCCAAAACGTAGAAAAACGGCGCCCAATACCTGAAATGTGAGGCAATCGACCCTCCAGCATGTGCATGCGTCGTCAAGCCTTGTATCGCGCGCTAGACAAATCCCTCTAAGCTACGGTAATCTCCGCGCAATTTCGTTCAACTGGTCGAGCCGCCGTGACTGCTTCCCGCTCCATCCGTCGCTCCGCCCGCTACCGCAAGGTGCTGGTCCTGCATGGGCCAAACCTCAATTTGCTGGGCACTCGCGAACCGGAGACGTATGGGCACACCACGCTTGCCGATATCGATGCCGCCCTCGCGCAGCATGCGAGCCAGGCCGGCATTGCGCTGGCATCGTTCCAGTCGAACCATGAAGGGGCACTGGTCGACCGCGTCCATGCCGCGCGCGGCGAAGGCGTCGACTTCATCATCATCAACCCGGCCGCCTACACGCACACCAGCGTCGCGCTGCGCGATGCGCTGGCAGGGGTGGCGATTCCGTTTGTCGAGGTTCACCTGTCGAACGTGCATCGCCGCGAGAGCTTCCGCCACCATTCTTATTTCTCCGACCTGGCAGTCGGGGTGATCTGCGGACTCGGCTGGCAGGGTTACCTGCTGGCGCTGGACTATGCCCTCGGGCAGGAGCAGCCGCCACCGGGGGGCTGAGTCCCGCCAAACGTTTTCGAGTAGATGACGCGCGCCGCCTCGCGGCCCGCGCCCGGCGCGTGTGCAGCATGCGCGGAGGGTGCGGACGGTGGTGGGCGCAACAATGATTTTTTCCGCCGCCGTCCCGACGGGCGCTGGCGCGATAAACCGATTCAGGAGGATAGAAGATGGACCTGCGCAAGCTGAAGACGCTGATCGACCTGGTGGCCGAGTCCGGCATCTCCGAGCTGGAAGTCACCGAAGGCGACGGCAAGGTGCGTATCGTCAAGCAACCGCCGCAAGTGATCGCCGCGCCGATGGCCATGCCGCAGATGCAGGCGCTGCCGGGCATGCCCGCCGCCGCACCTGCAGCCGCCGCGCCCGCCGCCGAACCCGCCGCTGCGCAACTGCCGGCCGGCCACATCGTCACCTCGCCGATGGTCGGCACCTTCTACCGCGCACCGTCCCCGGGCGCCGCACCGTTCGTCAATGTCGGCGACTCGGTGAAGGAAGGCCAGACCGTCTGCATCATCGAAGCCATGAAGCTGCTCAATGAAATCGAGTGCGACAAGGCCGGCGTGATCAAGGAAATCCTGGTCGAGAACGGCCAGGCAGTCGAATACGGCCAGCCGCTGTTCGTCATCGGCTGAGCCTGATCCGGCATGCCGCGCCGCACGCTGCCATGGCCCGAACCGGCAGGCACGCCCGGCGCAGGCTCCCGGACGTCTTGGACGTCATCGACGTTTTGGGCATCGCGGCTCCCATCCCGTGCAGTACCGCGGCCCAGCGTCATGGCCGCGCGCCCGATGTGCCGCCCCGGCACGCAGCGGGACCGCTCCCGTTCTCGCAGAGAGAGACCATGTTTGAAAAAATTCTGATCGCGAACCGCGGTGAAATCGCCCTTCGCATCCAGCGCGCCTGCCGCGAACTTGGCATCAAGACGGTGGTGGTGTACTCGGAGGCCGACAAGGAAGCCAAGTACGTCAAGCTGGCCGACGAAGCCGTCTGTATCGGCCCGGCCCCGTCGCCGCTGTCGTACCTCAACATGCCGGCCATCATCTCGGCCGCCGAGGTGACCGACGCCCAGGCCATCCACCCGGGCTACGGCTTCCTCTCGGAGAACGCCGACTTTGCCGAGCGCGTGGAAAAGTCCGGCTTCGTCTTTATCGGCCCGACCGCCGAAAGCATCCGCCTGATGGGCGACAAGGTGTCGGCCAAGCAGGCCATGATCAAGGCCGGCGTGCCGTGCGTGCCGGGCTCCGACGGCGCCCTGCCCAATGATCCCAAGGAAATCCTGGAGACCGCGCGCCGCGTGGGCTACCCGGTGATCATCAAGGCCGCCGGCGGCGGCGGCGGCCGCGGCATGCGCGTGGTGCACACCGAAGCCGCGCTGATCAACGCCGTCAACATGACGCGTGAAGAAGCGGGCCGTGCCTTCGGCAACCCGGAGGTCTACATGGAGAAATTTCTGGAGAACCCCCGCCACGTCGAAATCCAGATCCTGGCCGACCAGCACCGGCAGGCCGTGTGGCTGGGCGAGCGCGACTGCTCCATGCAGCGCCGCCACCAGAAGGTGATCGAGGAAGCGCCCGCGCCGCACATCCCGCGCCGCCTGATCGAGCGCATCGGCGACCGTTGCGCCGAGGCCTGCAAGAAGATGGGCTACCGCGGCGCCGGCACCTTCGAGTTCCTGTACGAGAACAACGAGTTCTACTTCATCGAGATGAACACCCGCGTGCAGGTCGAGCACCCGGTCACCGAGATGATCACGGGCATCGACATCGTGCAGGAGCAGATCCGCATCGCCTTCGGCGAGAAGCTGCGTGTGCGCCAGAAGGACATCCAGTTCCGCGGGCATGCGGTCGAATGCCGCATCAATGCGGAAGACCCCTTCAAGTTCACGCCGTCGCCTGGCCGCATCACCGCATGGCACATGCCCGGCGGACCTGGTGTACGGGTCGACTCGCACGCGTATGATGGCTACTTCGTACCGCCCACCTACGATTCGATGATCGGCAAGATCATCACTTATGGCGCGACCCGCGAGCAGGCCATCGCCCGCATGCGTATCGCGCTGTCGGAAATGGTGGTGGACGGCATCCAGACCAATGTACCCTTGCATCGCGAGCTGATGCTGGACGCCAATTTCGTCGAAGGCGGCACCAGCATCCACTATCTCGAGAACCGCCTGGCGCAGCGCGCCGCGGGACAAGGCGAGAAGGTCTGACGCAAAGTTATCCGCAATACGCACGCAGTAAGCAAGGAAGCCCGTGGCATTTCAGGAATGTGTGATCGAAGTGGCGCAGGACCAGGCCGAAGCCTGGTCTGACGCCCTGTTCGACCTCGGCGCGCTGTCAGTGTCGGTGGAAGACGCCGACGCCGACACGCCGGACGAGCAGCCGCTGTTCGGCGAGCCCGGGCTCGAACCGACCAAGCTCGCGTGGAACCGCTCGCGCGTGGTGGCGCTGTTCGATGACGAGACCGATCCGGCGCTCGTGGTCGCGGCCGCGGCCAATGCGCTTGGCATCGATCCGGTGCCGGCATACCTGCTGCGTGACGTGGAAGACCAGGACTGGGTGCGGCTCACGCAATCGCAGTTCGAGCCGATCCGCATCGGCGAACGGATCTGGGTCGTGCCCTCGTGGCACGATGCGCCGGAGCCTGACGCGGTGGTGCTGGAACTCGACCCCGGCCTGGCCTTCGGCACCGGTAGCCATCCCACCACGCGGCTGTGCATGCAGTGGCTGGAGCAGAACCTGAAGGCGGGCGAAACCGTGCTCGACTACGGCTGCGGCTCCGGCATCCTCGCCATCGTCGCGCGCAAGCTTGGCGCGGGCGAGACCATCGGCATCGATATCGATCCGAACGCCGTCGAAGCGTCGCGCTACAACGCCGACCGCAACCAGGTGCAAGCCACGTTCGCGCTGCCGGAATCGGTGTCCGAAGCCAGCTACGACCTGGTCGTGGCGAATATCCTATCCAATCCGCTCAAGCTGATGGCGGCCATGCTGAGCGCACGCGTGCGCCCGGGCGGTCGCCTGGTGCTGTCTGGCGTGCTCGAACGCCAGGCGGAAGAAGTCGCCGCTGCCTACGCTCCCTGGCTGCCGCTGTCTGTCTGGCGCAGCGAGGAAGGCTGGGTCTGCCTGAGCGGCACCCGTCCCTGATCCACACCGATGGCCGCCGCCAAGCTCGTCACACGCTGCCCGGCCTGCCGCACGGCCTTCCGGCTGGTCGCGGACCAGTTGCGCCTGCGCCAGGGCCTGGTGCGCTGCGGCCACTGCGACACCGTCTTTGACGCACGCGAACACCTGATCGAAGTGCCGGTGCAGGCGGGCCCTTCTGCTTCTGCCGCGCAAAAGCCCCCGGCGCCGGCCGCCGCGATCGCGCCGGAAGCGGAAACGCCACGGCCGCGAATCCCCGACTTCGACCCGGGCTATGACCCCGGCTACGACGTACCCGCGCTCGACTCTCCGACCATGATGATGTCGCCGTCGGAAGACGCCGGCCAGGACGATCACGCGACGGAAGCTGAACCCGGCGACGTCGCGGCTGAAGCCGCTGATGCGGCCGAGGTGGCCGCGAAGGAATCGGAAAGCCACAGGGCCGAGGCCGGCAGCGCCGCCGAGCCTGAGATGTCGCTGGCCTCGCCGGAAGCCGCGCCCGAGCCGTCCGTCGCAACGCCGGCCGCGGCTGCCTGGCCGGCACTCGATCACGGCGCGCTGGAAGACTCCGACCGGACGCATACGCCGGCGCAGGAATTCGAGGCTGAAGCACCGGCCGGCGAGACCCCTGCTGCCGCGGCAGAGAGCAAGCCCTTCCCTCCTCCGGCAGTCACGCTCAGCGCAGGTGAATTCCTGCGCGCGGCATCGAGCGACATCAGCGCGGAGGATGCCGAGCCGAGGCACGGCGCGCCCGCCGGACAGAAGCACGAGCCGTCATTCCGCCCCACGCCCGTCCACGAACCGGCACGCGACTACGGACACAACTACGGCCCCGCCTACGGACCCGAGCCCTCCAGCCCGGCCAACGATTTCAGCGCTACCGCCGGCGCCATCGCCCGCGAACAGGCGACCCGCCGCTGGAAGCGCTACGATCAGCCCGCCGGCCCGGTATTTGCCCCCGATTTCCTGCGCCAGGCACGCGAGCGAGAACGCGGACGTGCGGGCCAGCCCGGCGCGGCCTCGCCCGCCCGGCGCCAGTGGTGGTGGGCCGCCGCCGCGGTGCTCGGCGTGGGCATCATTGTCCAGGGCGTATATCTCGCGCGCAGCCAGCTTGCCGGCCAGTTCCCGATGCTGCGCCCGGCACTCGAGGCCGCGTGCGCGCCAGTCGGCTGCACCGTGCCGCCGTGGCGCGACATCGATGCGCTGCGCATCGACACGTCGCAGCTGCAGAAGCAGGACGACGGCAGCGATGCCTACCTGCTGGCCGTCACGCTGCGCAACCAGGGCCGCGCCACCACGGCACTGCCGGCCATCGAGCTGGTGATGACCGACCTGCAGGACCAGCTGCTGCTGCGCCGCGTGCTGCAACCGGCGGATTATCTTGAGCCGGCGCAAAAGGCCTTCGCCGCGCATGGTCTTCGCGCGGGCACTGAGTTGCCGGTTCGGGTACGATTCCGGACGCAGCAGGCGGCAGCGAACTACCGCGTGCTGATTTTCTATCCCTGAATTCCGCAGGCTGGCCGCCGGACCGAATCCGAGACCGGTGGCCAGCCGCACCCCCCAGTGAATTCCTATACAGCAAGGAGTAGACCCATGAGCAACGTTACCCTCGGCGGCAACCCGATCGAAGTGGCGGGCAAGTTTCCCAAGGCCGGCGACAAGGCAGCCGATTTCTCGCTCGTCGGCAAGGACCTGAAGGACGTCACGCTGGCCGACTTCGCCGGCAAACGCAAGGTGCTGAACATCGTCCCCAGCCTCGACACGCCGGTGTGCCAGGCTTCCACCCGCAAGTTCAATGAAGCTGCCAGCAGCCTGGCCAACACCGTGGTGCTGACCATCTCGGCCGACCTGCCGTTCGCGATGGGCCGCTTCTGCACGGCCGAAGGCCTGGCCAACGTGGTGCCGCTGTCGCTGATGCGCGGCGCCGATTTCAAGACCAGCTACGGTGTGGACATCAAGACTGGCCCGCTGGCCGGCGTGACCGCCCGCGCAGTGGTCGTGCTCGATGAGAACAACACCGTCAAGTACAGCCAGCTCGTGCCGGAAATCAAGACCGAGCCCGACTACGATGCTGCCCTGGCTGCGCTGAAGTAAAACACGCCGCGCCTGTCCGGCAACGGCCGCCCGCATCCCCGGGGCGGCCGCTTCGTTTTTTAACCTTCCCGTTTGCGAGCCTTCGCAACGCAATCACTACAAGCACTGGAGAGAGAATGGCCAGCCTGATCTGCGGCTCCGTCGCCTACGACACCATCATGACGTTCGACGGGCGCTTCCGCGAACACATCCTGCCGGACCAGATCCACATGCTGAACGTCTCGTTCCTGGTGCCCGGCATGCGCCGCGAGTACGGCGGCTGCGCCGGAAACATCGCCTACACGCTGAAGATGCTCGGCGGCGAGCCGGTGGTGATGGCGACTGTCGGCGTCGATGCCGAACCCTACCTGGAATACCTGCGCGGGCTCGACATCAACACCACGCACATCCGCACCCTGCCCGACACCTTCACCGCGCAGGCGATGATCACGACGGACCTGGACAACAACCAGATCACCGCCTTCCACCCCGGCGCCATGAGCCAGTCGCAGCTGTCCAACGTGAAGGACGCACTGGGCGGCCCGCAGTCGCCGGCGCTGGGCATCGTCGCGCCGGACAGCCGCGAGGGCATGCTGCACCACGCGCACCAGTTCGCCGAGGCCGGCGTTCCGTTCATCTTTGACCTCGGCCAGGCCATGCCCCTGTTCAACGGCGAGGACCTGCGGGAGTTCGTTGAACTCGCCAGCTACGTGACAGTCAATGACTACGAAGCGCAGGTCCTGCTGTCCCGCACGGCCTGGACCAGCGCCGAGGTTGCCGCCAAGGTTCGTGCCTTCATCGTCACGCACGGCGAGCGCGGCGCCAGCATCTTTGCCGATGGTCAGCAGTACGCGATTCCGGCCGTACCGGCCGAGCGCATCGTGGACCCGACCGGTTGCGGCGACGCCTTCCGCGGCGGGCTGCTGTACGGCATTGAGAACGGTTTAGACTGGGAAACCACTGGCCGCCTGGCTTCGCTGATGGGGTCGATCAAGATCGCGCAGCAGGGTCCGCAGAACCACTGGCTGTCGCGCGACGAAATTGGCAACCGCTTCCAGTCTGCTTTCGGGTACCGCTACGCCTGACCTGCGAACGGTGCGTGGCACTTTTTCGGGATCTGACATGAATAACAACATGCTCCGCGGCGGCCTTGCCACCACTCTTGCCTTTCTCGCCGCTGCCACCCTTGTGGCCGGCTGTGCCACGCAATCCAATTCCAACAGCGTCTACTCCACCGGCCAGGCCCAGCGCGAGCAGATCGTGCGATTCGGCGTGGTGGAAGGCGTGCGCGACGTGATGATCCAGGGCAGCCAGACCGGCGCCGGCACGCTGGCCGGTGGCGCCATCGGCGGCGTCGCGGCCGGCAGCACCATCGGCGGCGGCAACGGCGCCGTGGCGGCCGGTATTCTTGGCGCGGTGCTGGGCGGCATTGCCGGCAGCGCGGCCGAGAACAAGATCAACCAGCGCCGCGGCCTGGAGATCACGGTGCGCCTGGACAATGGCGAGATGCGCGCCATCACCCAGGAAGCCGACGAAATCTTCCAGCCCGGCCAGCGCGTGCGGCTGCTGTCTTCCGGCGGCGTGACCCGCGTCACACACTGACGACCAGCTGCGCTGGCCGCTCAACGCGGCCAGCAAGCGCGCCAGCGAGCGCCGCACCCGGGAGGGTCGCGGCGCTTTTCTTTTGCTGCCAGCGCCCCTTCCAGCGCGCCTCGCGGGCATGAAAAAACCCGCCGGGCGGATGCCATCGGCGGGTTGGCAAGACTGCCGTCTTGCAGACCGGATACGAGGTATCCGGTCACTGTGGCACGCGCTGCGTGCCCTGGCGATTCCCTGAGGAAATCGTAGCGCCCACTCCGGAACGGAGCAGCTTACGGACGGTTGCCCGTCGGGAACGGCCATGCAGCGGCCGGGTTCAGCGCGGTCTTCGCAGCAGCTGCGGGAGCAACGGCAGGGGCAGCGGCAGGCTTGGCAGCGGCCTTCTTCGCAGCAGGCTTCTTGGCAGCGGCCTTCTTGGCAGCCGGCTTCTTGGCGGCGACCTTCTTGGCTGCAGCCTTCTTGGCCGGTGCTGCCTTCTTGGCGGCGGCCTTCTTGGCCGGTGCCTTCTTGGCTGCAACCTTCTTCACTGCGGCCTTCTTGGCGGCCGGTGCCTTCTTGGCGGCGACCTTCTTGGCCGGTGCTGCCTTCTTGGCTGCAACCTTCTTCACAGCAGCCTTCTTGGCCGGTGCAGCCTTCTTGGCGGCGACCTTCTTCACGGCGGCCTTCTTGGCCGGTGCCTTCTTGGCTGCAACCTTCTTCACAGCAGCCTTCTTGGCGGCCGGTGCCTTCTTGGCGGCGACCTTCTTCACAGCGGCCTTCTTGGCCGGAGCGGCCTTCTTCGCGGCCGGCTTGGCGGCTTTCTTAGCCGCCGGCTTTTTCTTTGCAGCAGTTGCCATGGATAACTCCTTCACTAGAGAGTGAATATCGAATGACCTAAGTTGGCGACCCGACCGACCCGAGGTGCGATACAGCCATGCGACCCCAGTCGAGCGAGCGATTCATCGGCGCACGGCACAACGTCGGCCGCACGCTAATGAATTCGGTTGCAGGCGCGCCGCCGGATGCGGCGCCATGGCGGCAGGTGCGAGCCTGCGAGCAGGCTCCGGGCACATGCCACGCCCTGGAATATTCGATCAGCCCGCGCCGCCCGTTGAGTCGGCGCGCGGCCAGAAATGAGGAGATATCGGACGGCAGGTCTGCGGTGCGGGCTTGGCCTCGCGCACTGCAGACGGCATTCGCTTTCGGGTAGCTTGCCCATCCCGTCACTGGGCCAAAGGAGACTGCACGCGTTTTAGTAAGGCTGTCCGGCCTGGTCTGCGTCAAAGTTCTGGTGCTCCTTTGCTACCTGCATCACTGCATCGAAGCGCGCTTCGCGCTCGTCGTTCAATCTTGCTTCGTGCCTCGCTGCAATGAAGTGAGACTCTTGTCAAGGCGAATCATAATTCGTTTGTTCGATGATGTTAAGAAAAAAGTGCAAAAAAACTTGCACGCGAACACGCATCGAACTAGATCTCGCGCGCTTCGCTGCGATGACCTCGCCAACGTCATCGCGCAACTTCACTCACGACAGTGAAAGCACGCATCGATTCGTGCTTCGCGTGCTCGTCGCGATCCCCTCGCGCGCACACTCGCCCGGCATCGAACGAACACCATCGCGCAACAACTTCCCCGCGATGCGCGGCACGCGTTTCGGCTGCGTCGACCACCTTCGCAAACATCGCATCGTCTCCCCGAAACCCGCATGATCAAAGGCTTTCCGGGTGACGAATGATTGCCGCGCAGGCACGCGGCAAGCACGGCGCGGATGCACCGCAATCGCCGCAGCGGCGATGCGCACAGGCATCGCCCGGCGCGCGCGACGCTCCGCACCACGCATCGAAGCGACGACGGCGAGTACGCTGTCGACACCATCGCGCTCACTGCGCCGCTCACGCTTCATCGCGTGCTTGCCAAAGTGATGCGCCAACGCAACGGTTTGCATCGACGCAACATCTCCGTCGCGTCGAAAGCGTTGCGATCGAGCAAAGCGACGACGCGTGCGATGCGTCGATGCAACCATCGCGCGCGTTCGCCGATGACATGCGCGCGCAGTCGTCGTTGTTCGACGAGGCGCCGACATCCGCCTGCGTCGAAGCCATCGGTGCGACGACGCAATGGGTGGCGCGCAGTGTCGGCGCCGAGCGCTCGCACGACACGCCGACGCCGCTTAGAGGAATGCTTCAGCGCTGCCTTCCGCCACCTTTGCTGCGATACACAAAACCCGCGAAACGGCTTGCGCATGCGGGTTTCCGGCAAACGCGCGCGCGCACCCAACGCGCGCTTGAAGCCGCGGCGCCGATTGCGGCGGCGTGCCGGCCCCAGTAGATTGGCGTGCGCGACAGCAGCGAAGCCGGATATCCGGACACGCCGCGCGATGCGTCGCACCGGCTCGCGTGCCGGCCGTTACAAACCCGAGAGGAGACCTCATGCGTACTATCCCTACCCGTCCGATGACCCGCCAGATCCTGCGCGCGGCACTGCTCGCCGCCACGTTGATCGGCAGCACCGCCGCGCTTGCCCAGGCAACGCCCAGCGGCATGTGGAAGACGATCGACGACAGCACCGGCAAGCCGCGCGGCCTGGTCGAGATCAGCGAGAAGAACGGCGTCTACAGCGGCCGGCTGGTGAAGACCTTCGTCGAGAGCGACGGCAAGCCGAAGGTGTGCGACAAATGCACCGATGCGCGCAAGGACCAGCCCATCCTCGGCATGACGATCCTGACCGGCCTGCGCAAGACCGGCGACAACGAGTGGAGCGGCGGCGAGATCCTCGACCCCGAGAACGGCAAGGTCTACAAGAGCAAGATGTCGCTGGCGGAAGACGGCAGCAAGCTGAACGTGCGCGGCTTCATCGGCATCAGCCTGATCGGCCGCACCCAGACCTGGGAACGCGATCACTGAAGTGCCGGCCAGGCGCCTGCGCGGCAGCTCATCTCCCGATGGGTTCTAAAGCAGAATGACAGCTCCAGTGGTTAATATCTGACGACTCCCGTGCCGCCGCCCGACGCGGCGGCGCGGGCAACCTCAGAAGCGTCATTGGAGACAGACATGCGCATTCACGCCACCAGCCGCGCGCTGGCTTTCGCACTTCCCACTCTCGCCGCAGCCGCCTGCGCGGCATTCGCCACCGTCCCTTCCTCAGCGCGTGCTGCC
Organism: Cupriavidus sp. IDO; assembly: GCF_000812465.1. Taxonomy (GTDB): domain Bacteria; phylum Pseudomonadota; class Gammaproteobacteria; order Burkholderiales; family Burkholderiaceae; genus Cupriavidus. The sequence goes on from NZ_JWMA01000190.1 coordinate 65,682, forward strand.
GACGCATGGCCGAACCATCTGATCAAGTTCGTGGTCCCCTTCACCGCCGGCGGCGCCAACGACCTGGTTGCGCGTGCTGCCGCCGATGCGGTCGGCAAGCGGCTGGGCCAGACAGTCGTGATCGAGAACCGGCCCGGTGCGGGTGGCGTAGTGGGTGCCGACTATGTGGCCAAGAGCAAACCCGATGGCTATACCTTCCTCGTCGGCGCGGTCGGCACCGTCACCAACAGCCTGATCCGCACCAGGATGCCGTACGCGCCGGACGACCTGGTGCCGGTGTCGCTAATCGCGGTGAGTCCTTCGGTGATCGTCGCAGCGCCATCGTTTCCGGCGAACAACCTGAAGGAGCTGATCGCCTACTCGAAGAAGCAAGGCGCGGATGGTGTCAACTTTGCAACCGCAGGCAGCGGCAGCACGCCGCACTTCGTTGAAGAGATGCTGAAGGAGAAAGGCGCGGCGCTCACGCCGGTGCCGTACAAGAGCGGTTCGGAGAGCATCACCGCGGTGATGGGCGGACAGGTGGCTGCGACCTCCGAGGCGAGCGTGGTCGTGCTGCCGCACATCAAGGCAGGCAAGCTCAAGGCACTCGGCGCGACCTGGGACAAGCGCATGAGCGCCGCGCCCAACATCCCCACCACCGCCGAGCAGGGCATGCCTGAAGTCCGCATCGGCCACTGGGCCGGCATCTTCGCGCCCAAGGGCACCGATCCGGCGATCCTGAAGAAGCTCAATGCCGAAATGACCGCGGCCATGCAAACGAAGGAGACCCGCGATCGCCTGCTGCCGAACGGGATCGAGCCGGCCGGCGGTTCGCAGGAGAGCTTCGTGGCCTTCATCAAGTCCGAACGTGAACGCCTTGGCCGCATCGCCAGGAACGCGAACATGAGCGCCGACTGAGTTTTTTTCAGCCAGTGTTGCCAGCCCGGCCGGCAAATGTATGTACGAGCGACCCTCTCATCGAGGGTCGTTTTCGTTCCGGGTCGCAATTTTTCCACTTTTCCGTTTTCATAAATGGCGATTAATTCACTACTGCCACCACAATGTCTCTGATTAAGTGCATTAAGCACGCATATAAATTGTCTGTGTCGGCACTACAACGCGAATTGCAACGCAAATCATTCGCATTTATATTCGGCACGCCCAGATAAACACCCACTTCCGTCAAGCCGGTCCGCGCGCCTTCGCGCAGGGCGGCGAAGCGGACTCAGCCCGGACCGTCGGGGGTGGATCGAGACAATTGCCATGAACCGCCGCACCCCCATTGCGACCGCGCTGCTCGCGCTGTTCGCCGCGCCCGCCGCTACCCTCGCCCAACAAGCTCCCGCACCTGCCGTAACCACCGCGCAGGCAACGCCGGCGGCCACCACGCTGCAGGAAGTTGTCGTCAATGGCTTCGCCTCGCGCGATGATTTCAACGCCGGCAAGAGCTCGCTCGGCAAGTTGGGCGAAGACCTGCACGATGTGCCGCAGTCGGTCACGGTGGTGAACAAGGCGCTGATGGAGTCGCAAGGCGTGAGCTCGCTGGCGGATGCGCTGCGCAACGTGCCGGGGATCACCATCGGCGGAGCCGAAGGCGGCCAGATCGGCAACAACATCAACCTGAACGGCTTCTCGGCGCGGACCGACATCTACCTGGATGGCTTCCGCGACCGCGGCCAGTACTACCGCGACACTTTCGCGCTCGAGCAGGTCGAAGTGCTGATGGGGCCGTCGTCGATGCTGTTCGGCCGCGGCTCCACCGGCGGCGTGATCAACCAGGTCAGCAAGAAGCCGTCGCTGAAGGCCGCTACCGAAGTGACCGGCTCGGTCACCACCAACGGCCTGGTGCGCGCCACCGCCGACTACAACACGCCGACGGGCGATACCTCGGCCTTCCGCATCTCGGCCATGGCGCAGGATGGCAGGCCGAGCACGCGCGATGAGATGACGGTGCAGGATTTCGGCATCGCGCCGTCGTGGCGCACCGGCATCGGCACCTCGACCGAGATCACGCTGTCGGCGCTGCTGCAGCACAACCACGACATGCCGGACTATGGCTTCTCGAACCTGAACGGCCATCCGACCAACGTCAACCGCAATACCTTCTACGGTTTCACCGACGACCGCACCAACCAGGACATCGCGGCGCTGAACGCCGGCATCACGCACAAGTTCTCGCCCAATCTGAGGCTGCGCAACCAGACGCAGTTCAACTATGTCGAGACCGATGCGCGCGAGACCGCGCCGAACTCGGTCGGTACGGTCGGCGCGCGGGGCTTCACCCCGCTCACCACCAGCACGCTGCCGCTGGACCAACTCTTCGTGCGCCTGCAAAGCCACGACCGCAAGATCCGCGACTACTCGATCTTCAACCAGACCGAGCTGACCGCCAACTTCGACACGGGTTCGGTCAAGCACACGCTGCTGGTGGGGGCGGAAGTGGGCCATGATGGCTACAACAACCAGAACTACTTCCGCAACGGCACCTGCAATGGCCAGCCGCTGGTCACCGGCACCACCTCTGCAACCGTGGGCTACGTGGCGTGCGAGCCGCTGGTCAACCCGGCCTACACCGCATCGCCGGCCAGCGTACCGACCAGCACCGGCAACCTGCAAGGCGGCTCGGCCAACACCATCGCCGCCTACATGAACGACTCTATCGAGTTCAGCAAGCAATGGAAGGCCGTGGCCGGCGTGCGCTACGACCGCTATATCGCCAGCATCAGCAACTCGATCAACTCGACCAACAGCGCCGGGGCGCCCTACTTCAGCACCGCGCTGGCCAATGCCGACCAGACCGTCAACTTCACCAGCGTGCGCCTCGGTGGCATCTGGCAGCCGACCGAGGCCCAGTCCTACTACGTGTCGTATGGCACCTCGTTCAACCCGTCGCTCGAGCAGCTCACCGGCACGGTCGGCCAGCAGAGCCTGGACCCGGAAAAGAACAAGTCATATGAAGTGGGCGGCAAGTGGGACCTGATGGGCGGCGACCTGTCGCTGAGCTCGGCCCTGTTCCAGATCACCAAGGACAATGCCCGCAGCCAGATCGACGCCACCACCTACGCGCTGAGCGGCAAGATCCGCGTCAGGGGCTTCCGCGCCGGGGCGACAGGCCGGATCACCAGCAAGTGGCAGGTGTTTGCTGGCTATACCTATCTGGACGGCGAGATCGTCAACGGCATTGGCGCCGGCACCACCGGCAAGGTGCCGACCAACACACCGAAGCACACCGCCACGGCGTGGACCAGTTACGCCTTCCTGCCTAACTGGGAAATCGGCGGCGGCGCCTTCTATATGTCGGAGCGCTTTGCCAACAACACCAACACGGTCCAGGTGGGCAGCTTCGTGCGCTGGGACGGCATGCTGGCCTACCACCAGCCGAAGTACGACGTGCGCCTGAATCTCTTCAACATCTTCGACAAGAAGTATTACGATGCGCTGATCCAGTCGGACGGCGGACGTTCGGTGCCGGGCACTGGCCGGACCGCGATGCTGTCCTTCACCTATCGCATGTAATTGCGGGCAGGCGGCGGCCTGCCGCCAGGAGCCTCATGCTAGTTGTCATCCCCCAAGTCCTCAACGCCGAACAGGTCGGCGCCCTGCGCCAGCGGCTCGAACAGGCCGGCGACGCCTGGGTGGACGGCCGCGTCACGGCCGGCTATTCCGGCGCACCGGTCAAGTTCAACCAGCAGATTGACGAGCACTCGGAAGTGGCACTGGAGTGCCAGCGGCTGGTCCTCGGCATGCTCGAGCGCAACCCGCGCTTTATCAGCGCGGCCCTGCCCAACATCGTCTACCCGCCGATGTTCAACCGCTACAGCGAGGGCATGACCTTCGGCGCGCATGTGGACGGCAGCGTACGTCTGCATCCGCACGACGGCCGCAAGCTGCGCACCGACATCTCGGCCACGCTGTTCCTGTCGGAGCGCGAGAGCTATGACGGCGGCGAACTGCAGGTGCACGACACCTACGGCACCCATTCGGTCAAGCTCGACGCCGGCGACATGGTGGTCTACCCCGCCACCAGCCTGCATCAGGTCACGCCGATCACGCGCGGCGTGCGGCTGGCCAGCTTCTTCTGGATCCAGAGCCTGGTCCGGGATGATGGCCAGCGGGCGCTGCTGTTTGATATGGACAATGCGATCCAGACGCTCAACCAGACGGGAGCCGACGAAGGTGCGCGGCGCACGCTGGTGGGCTGCTATCACAACCTGCTGCGTCAGTGGAGCGAGACCTGACTGCCGGAGCGCCACGCAAATCATGCGCATGTAAAAAGGGCCGGACCGCCTCAGCAGTTCGGCCCTTTTTACATTGATGAGCCTTCTGTTTACATCCGGTACCGCACCGTCGCCATCACACTCCGCGGCGCCCCCGGCATATTCAGGTTCGCATTCGAGCCGTGTCCCGACACGATGTAGCTGGTGTTGAACACGTTGTACAGGTTCAGCTGGGCCTCGAACGGCCCGTGGCGGTACCAGGCCATCATGTCCGCCGTGACGTAGCCCGGCAGCGTGACCGTGTTGGCCGGGTCGGCCATGCGCGCACCGACCAGGTTCAGGCCACCGCCAACACCGAAGCCATTGCCCAGCGTCTTGGTCAGCCACAGGTTGCCGGAGTGGCGCGGCGTCAGCGTGGCGCGCTTGCCCTGCAGCGCCGGTGTCGACTTCGTGACCTCCGCGTCCAGATAGGCGTAGCCGGCCAGCACGCGCCAGCCGCTGCCGAGCTCGGCAGCGCCGGAGATTTCCACGCCGTCGGTGCGCTGCTCGCCGATGGGGATCAGCGTGTTGTTGGCGCTGGCAACCTTGACGTTGCTCCGCTCGAGCCGGAACACCGAGATCGTCGTGGTGGCCTTGCCATCGAGCCAGTCGTACTTGGCACCCACTTCCGTATTGTTGGTCGTCTCCGGCGCCAGGTCGGCGTTGTTGGTCGCCAGCGCAAATGTTTCGCCCGACGGCTGGAATGAGCGGCTCCACGACACGTAGTACGACTGCACTTTCGACGGCTGCCACACCAGGCCGGCGCGCGGGCTCCAGGCATTGTCGGTGCGCGACAGGTTGCTCTGCCCAGCCAGGCGCTGGACCGTGTCCTGCTGGAAGTTGTCGTACCGCACGCCCAGCAGCGCCTTCCACTGCTCGGTAAAGCTGATCATGTCCTGCGTGTAGAACGCCAGCGTCTTGGCGGTGCCCAGGTTGCTGGTGGCGGGCGTGCCGCCGACCAGGCGCGGCAGCGTCGGCAGGACCGGGTTGAACAGGTCGAAGGTCCCCGGCACGGCGCGGGAGAAATTCACCAGGTCCTTGTTCTGCTGCCCGATTTCCATGCCGTACAGCAACTCATGCCTCGTACCCAGGATCGTCGCTTTCTGCGTCAGGTCGGTCTGGTTGAACCAGCCGTGCTCCTCGCGATAGACATTGGAGTGCGACAGCCTGAGCGTCTTCGCCACTTCGTCGACCGACTGGGTGAGCGTATTGTTGCGGTCCAGCGAATAGTGGTAGTACCGCGTGGCATTGCGGATCGACCAGCTGTCGTTGAAGCGATGGTTGATCGTCGCCGTGCCCGAGTACACGCGCGACTGAGAATAGTCGGCATCGCGCGCATTGGCTGCACCGTAGTAACGGGACGCAGGTACATCAACCGGGCGGCCCTTGTATGCAGGGATGCCGAAGTCGGTCACGCGGCGGTCTTCCAGGTAGTCGGCCTGCAGCAGGACGGTGGTCTCCGGCGCCAGTCGCAGTTCCAGCGACGGCGCAACGGCCGAGCGATCCAGGAACTGCTGCGAGCGGTAGCTGTTGGCCTTCTCCGCGGCGCCCGTCACGCGAAATGCGGCGGCACCGTCAGCGAACACGCGGCCCACGTCGGCCTCGGCCCGGCGATCGGCCCACATGCCGTAGCTGAGCGCGAAGTCGGTCACGTCGATGCCCGGCTTTTTGGTCACGCGGTTGATCAGGCCGCCCGACGAGCCGCGGCCGTAAAGCACCGCGGCCGGGCCCTTGATGACCTCCACGCGGTCCACGTTGGACAGGTCGCGGAAGTACAGCGCGTCATCGCGGATGCCATCGACAAACTGGTCGGCAATCGCCGAGAAGCCGCGGATCGACACCTGGTCGCGCTGCCCGTCGCCCGTGGAGAACGACACCCCCGGCACGTTCTTCAGCACGTCCTGCATCGAGTTGGCGCGCTGGTCCTGCATGACCTCGGCGGTCACCACGTTCACCGTTTGCGGAATATCGCGCAGCGGCGCCTCGGTCTTGGTCGCGCTGACGGCGTTGGGCGGGTTGTAGCCGACGCCCAGCTCGCGGCTGGCGTCGGCCTTGACGGTGACCTGCGGCAGCTGGCCAGCCGTGCTGGCCTGGGCCTGTTGCGGGTTCGGGTCCTGGGTCTGGCTCTGTGCGAAGGCGATGCCAGAGAGTATCGGCTGGCAGGCAAACACCCCGATCACCGCGGCGTGCATCGGGTGCAGTTTTGATCTCATATCCCTGTAATGAACCGTAATAATTTTTAGAAAATGCGACGCATTATCATTTACAGGGGGAATCTGGTCAATGGTGCAGCGAAAAATCCACTTGAAGCACGCTGGCTCCGGCAGGGTTACATGTGGAGCCCTAAAGCAAAGTGATCCACTAAATACATTTCACATCAGCTGCTCAGCCAGCGCGTGGCGGGCCTCGGCGATGAATGCGGACTCGCCGCGCTTGCCGGGCAACAGGAAGAACTCCGCTTCCGGCAAGGCCGGCAGGCGCAGGCGGCCGGTGGTGGCAGCGTCGAGCTGCGCCACGCCGGGCCCGATCGCTGACGCATTCAGGCACGACATGCCCAGCCCCGCCGCCAGCGCGAGGTGCAATCCCGCCACGCCCGACGCGGAATGCGCAATCTCGAACGGCAGGCGCTTGCGCACCAGCAACTGGGTCACGAACTGATGCAGCGAGCAGGTATCGGGCAGCAGCACCAGCGGAAGTGTTTCCGGCAGGCCTTCGGCCTCCCCTTGCGCCGCCACCCAGGCCAGCGACTCTCGCCGCAGCAAGACGCCGCGGCCACCGCCGGCCTGCCCGCGCATGCCCACCAGCCGCATGCTCAGGCCGATATCGAAGGCGTCCATCCCGGCCGCGGCATCGATCGCGGCGCTCTTCATCACGGTCACATGCAGGCGCAGGTAGGGATAGCGCTCGCGCAGACGCCGCAGCATGCCCGCGATCTCGCCGGGGCGGAAGTAGTCGGTCACCGCCAGGCGCAACTCGCCTTCGAGGGTGTGGCCGCGCAGCTCCTGCAGCGCCAGTTCGTTGAGCGCCAGGATGCGCCGCGCATGCTCCAGCAGACGGACGCCGGCCGGCGTCGGCGCGGCGCCCTTCTTTCCGCGCGTGAGCAACGGCACGCCGGCGCGCTCTTCCAGCTTGCGCAACTGCTCGCTGACCGACGACTGCGACAGGAACAGCTTGGGCGCCGCGGCCGACAGGCTGCCGCTGTCCGCCACCATCACGAAGGTGCGCAACTGGTCGGTTTCGAATCCACGCATGACGACTCCCGGAAGACGAAATTTCGATCGATCTCGATTCGGCAAACCCGATGCTTCGCATCGGATATTCCTGCTTTTCCGATATTACGCCAATGCCTACCATGACATCACCCAATCACCGAACAGGAGCCTGTCATGCCCCACATCAACCTGCAGATCTCCGGCCAGCCCAATGCCGAACTCACCCGCCGCAGCAGCGCCGCCGTCGCCGAAATCACGCAGCGCGTGCTGGGCAAGAAGCCTGAAGTCATTGTCGTTTCTGTCCAGTACCAGCCGCACGAATCCTGGATCATCGGCGGCGTGCCGCTGTCCGAGCAGGGCCGCAATGCCTTCCACCTGGACATCAGCGTGACCGACGAGACCAACACCAAGGCGGAGAAAGCGCAGTTTCTCAAGGAGGTGTTCGAGACCCTGTCCGGGGTGATCGGCAACGTGCATCCGGTTTCCTACATCTACGTGATCGACGCGCGCGCGGCCGCGTATGGCTATGGCGGGCTGACGCAGGAATACCGGCACCAGCACGGCTGAGTACAGCAACCGGTCGTGACATTGAAGGCACCAGGGGCGCGGTGTTCTTTGTGATCACCGTGTATTTTCTGACCGGACTGATCAGAAGCAATGGCCGCCCCGGCGGCTTGTACATTCCCGGGTTGTTAACTAGTGTGATTTGGATCGGGTGCCCGCCGGGCGCCCAATCCGGCAATCCAGGAACCATCGCATGAAGCATGTCACCCTGCCCGACGGCGAGCGCATTCCGGCGCTCGGCATGGGAACGTGGAATATGGGCGAGAACCCGGCCGCGCGCGCCGAGGAAATCGCCACGCTTCGCCTCGGACTCGATCTCGGCATCCGCCTGATCGATACCGCCGAAATGTACGGCGAAGGCCAGTCCGAAGAAATGATCGGCGAAGCCATCGCCGGGCGGCGCGACGAGGTGTTTCTCGTCAGCAAGGTCTATCCCCATAACGCCAGCAAGCGTGGCACGGCGGCCGCGTGCGAGCGCAGCCTGCGCCGCCTCGGCACCGACCGCATCGACCTCTACCTGCTGCATTGGCGCGGCGGCGTTCCGCTCGAAGACACCGTGGCGGGCCTGCAGGCGCTGCAGCGCGACGGCAAGATCCGCCACTGGGGTGTCAGCAATCTCGATCTCGCCGATATGGAAGAGCTGTGGGATGTGCCCGGCGGCGACCAGGTGGCAGTCAACCAGCTGCTGTACAACCTCGGCCGGCGCGGCATCGAATGGGAGCTGCTGCCGTGGCTGCACGAGCGCCGCGTGCCGGTGATGGCCTACTCGCCCATCGAGCAGGCACGGCTGGTCAGGCATCCGAAGCTCGCGAGCTTTGCGCAAGCGCTCGGCATGACACCGGCGCAGGCCGCGCTGGCGTGGCTGCTCGCGCGCGACGGCATCATCGCCATTCCCAAGACCAGCCACCGCGAACGGCTGCGCGAGAACCTCGGCGCGCTGGCGCATCCGCTCGCGCCGGAACAACTGGCGGAACTCGACCGGATTTTCCCGCCACCCACGCGGGCAACTCCGCTGGAGATGCTGTGAGCGCGCCCGCGCTGCGGCCGGCGGCCTGAGCTACCTCATGCCGACCACGCCGCTGGCCCAGGGCCCCTGCGACGACGCGGCCATCCGTGCCGCGCCGTGCGTGGCGCCCTGCCGGCAACCGGCGGCGAGATGGGTGCTGGCCGCAACCATCCTGGCGTCGAGCATGGCGTTCATCGACGGCACCGTGGTCAACGTGGCGCTTCCCGCCCTGCAGAAGGAACTGGGCGCCGACCTGGCCGGCGTGCAATGGGCGGTGGAATCCTACGCGCTCTTCCTCGCCGCGCTGCTGCTCGCGGGCGGCGCGGCTGGCGACCGCTTCGGCCGCCGCCGCGTGTTCGTGGCAGGCGTGGCGATCTTCGCGCTGGCTTCGGTATGCTGCGGACTGGCCGGCAGCATCGGCCAGCTGATCGCGGCACGCGCGGTACAGGGCATCGGCGCCGCCCTGCTGGTGCCAGGCAGCCTGGCGCTGCTGTCCGCCTCGTTCGACCAGGCGAGCCGCGGCAAGGCCATCGGCACGTGGTCCGGCGCCACGGCGATCACCGCCGCCCTCGGCCCCGTGCTGGGCGGCTGGCTGATCGAGCATCTGTCATGGCGCGCCGCCTTCCTGATCAATGTGCCGATTGCCGCCGCGGTGGTGGCAATCGCCCTGTGGCGCGTGCCCGAAAGCCACGCCGGACAGGCGCCGGGCAGCGTCGACTGGGCCGGCAGCGTGCTGGCCACGCTGGGACTGGGCGCGCTGGTCTACGGCCTGATCGAGTTCCCGACCCGGGGCTGGCAGCACCCGGCGGTGTTCCTGCCCGTCATTGGCGGCGTGCTCGCCTTGCTGGCCTTCGCGCAGGTGGAGAAGCGCCAGCCCAACCCGATCATGCCGCTGGCGCTGTTCGGCTCGCCCAGCTTCGTCGGCGCCAACCTGCTGACCCTGCTGCTCTACGCCGCGCTGGGCGGCGGGCTGTTCTTCCTTCCGCTCAACCTGATCCAGGTGCAGGGCTACTCCGCCACCGCGGCAGGCTCGGCGCTGCTGCCGTTCATCCTGCTGATGTTCGTGCTGTCGGGCTGGGCGGGCGGGCTGGTCGACCGGCATGGTGCGCGCAAGCCGCTGATTGTCGGACCACTGATCGCGGCAGTGGGATTTGCCATGTTTGCGCTGCCGTCGGTCGGCGGCAACTACTGGCTGACGTGGTTTCCCGCCGTGATAGTGCTGGGGCTGGGCATGTCGGTGAGCGTGGCGCCGCTGACCACGACCGTGATGAACGCCGTGCCGCTTGCTTCCACCGGCACGGCATCCGGCATCAACAATGCCGCCGCGCGCGTGGCAACGTTGCTGGCCATCGCGCTGCTGGGCATCGTACTGGCGCTGGTGTTCGACCGGGTCCTGGCCCACGCGCTCGCGCAGGCGCCGGCCGACGTGGCGCAGGCCGTGCTCGCGCAGCGCCACAGGCTGGCCGCCATCGACATCCCGGCGCAGGCCGACGCCGACACGCAGCAGGTGGTGCGTCATGCCGTGCAGCAGGCCTTCGTGGCCGGGTTCCGCTGGGTGATGCTGCTCTGCGCGCTGCTTGCTGCCGGCAGCGCCACCAGCGCGTGGTGGTTCCTGCGTCCGCGGCAGGCGCAGCGCTGAGCGGGTGGATTACTGGGCTTTGGCCACGTAGCGCTCGCGCTCGACGTAGCGCACGAGATAGTTGCGGGCTTTCTCGCGCGTATCGTTGGTCACGCGGTCGGCGGCCTGGCGCGCGCTCGCCTTGCCGTGCGCCGACGACATCTCGGCGTCCAGGTAGGTGCGGAATGAATCGTGCATGGCAGTCAGGTCGGCCTGGCAGGCGGCAAGCGCCGCAGCCGCCACGTCCTTCGATTGGGCCTTGCCGGACAGGTTCTTGTCGGCTTCACGCTGTACGCAGTCCATATACTTGGCGCGCAGTGACTGCCAGCCGCTGCTGTTGTCGGCGTTGGCCACGGTTCCGGTAATAGCGGGCTGCTGCGAGGCACAAGCGGCCAGCAAGGCCAGGGGGAGGGCGAGGATCGTCTTTTTCATGCCCCCGATGGTACATGCCCAGCGGCGCCCGGTCCCTGCCGGAATTGTGAGCAGGTTTTACCGAAGCCACGCACTCGTCACCTTGATGCAGCACGTCGCATGAACGTCACATAGGTCACACAAAGATACGACACCAACATTTGCCCATGTGCTGCCGGCGCCTATGCTTCAAAGACCATAACAACGAACAGGAGAGCAAATGAAACGTCGAACCTTTCTTTCGGCAGGCGCCGGCATTGCGCTGGGCAGCCTTGCCCTGGGTGCCTGCACCACCACTGGCCCTGGCGCGCCAAGCGACAAGACCGCCCGCCGGCACGAGCTGGATTCGGGCGTCGATGGCACGCTGAGCAAGCTCTACAGCACCGTCAACGGCTCGCGCGAACTGGGCAACCGGGCGCGCGGCATCCTGGTGTTCCCGAAGACGCTGACAGCGGGCTTTATCGTTGGCGGCGAATATGGCGACGGTGCCCTGCGCTCCGGCGGCGCCACGCGGGGCTACTATCGCCTGGTCGCCGGCTCGGTCGGCTGGCAGATCGGCGCGCAGTCCAAGTCGGTGATCCTGATGTTCCTGACGCAGGATGCCTACGACAAGTTCGTGCGCAGCAACGGCTGGACCGCCGGCGTCGACGCCACGGTCGCGCTGGCGACAGTGGGCGCCAATGGCGTGCTCGACACCAATACGGCGCAGCAGCCCATCGTTGGCTTCGTCATGACTAATGCCGGCCTGATGGCCGGGCTCAGCTTCGAAGGCAGCAAGATCACCAAGCTTGATCTGTAGCGGTTCGCCGCCATCGGAACGCCGCGCACCGACGGCATTTGCCGGCGTGCGCGGCGTGACCGGATAGAATTCGTCCCTTTGGCCGAATTCTCATGTGGTTCAAGAACCTGCAGCTCCATCGTTTTTCCGCACCGTGGTCGCTTGGCGCCGACGAGGTCGAAGCCAGCCTGGCGAAGCACGCCTTCTTTCCCGGCACCAGCCTTGAAATGCAGACGCAGGGCTGGGCCTCGCCGCGTGACAACGGCCAGCTCGTACACAGCGTAGGCCGCCAGATGCTGCTGACGCTGCGCACCGAGAAGAAGCTCCTGCCGGCCACCGTGGTCAACCAGGTCACCAAGGCGCGCGCCGCCGAACTCGAAGAGCAGCAAGGCTTCAAGCCCGGCCGCAAGCAACTCAAGGAACTGAAAGAGCAGATCACCGAAGAGCTGCTGCCGCGCGCCTTCAGCATCCGCCGCGACACCCGCGTGTGGATCGACCCGGACAACGGCTGGCTCGCCATCGACGCCGCCGCGCCCGCCAAGGCCGACGAAGTGCGTGGCATGCTGTTCAAGGCGCTGGACCCGCTGCCGCTGGTGAACCTGCACGTGAACCAGTCGCCGGTTGCCGCCATGACCGACTGGCTGGCCACCGACACCGCGCCCGCGGGCTTTAGCGTCGACCAGGAAATCGAGCTGCAGTCGAGCGCCGAGAGCAAGGCCACGGTGCGCTACGTGCGCCATCCGCTCGACGCCGAAGACCTGCGCCGCCATATCGCCGCCGGCAAGCGCTGCACGCGCCTGGCCATGACCTGGAACGACCGCGTCTCGTTCGTGCTGACCGACGCGCTGGCGGTCAAGCGCGTGGCGCCGCTGGATGTCATCAAGGAACAGGCCGACGGCACCGCACATGATGAAGACGAGCGTTTCGACGCCGATTTCACCATGATGGCCGGTGAGCTGGCCGGCATGCTGGGTGATCTGACCGAAGCGCTGGGGGGCGAGCGCAAGGCTTGATCCGGGTTGCCGGTTGACGCTTTCGCCTCCGTTCCGTCAGACTTGCTCATTCCTGCTCAAACAGGAACAAAGCTGACTTTCTGCTTCACTAAGGCCGGTTTCGCCATCGTCTTGCGACGATGGCCAGCGCCTTCCTCTCCACAGACTGACACCGTGGAACTCACGGCGATGTGACACAGGTTCACGGCGGCGTTGATGTCGCGGTCGTGAATCGTCCCGCACGCGGGACACGTCCATTCGCGCACGGCGAGCGCCAAGATGCCCAGCGTGTGTCCGCATGTCGAGCACGTCTTGCTGCTGGCGTAGAAGCGGTCGGCCACCACAATCTCGCCACCGCACATGTCCGCCTTGTACTCCAGTTGCCGCCTGAGTTCGAAGAAACTCATATCAGCGATGGAGCGGGCCAGATGGCGGTTCGATACTGAACTGATCGCATTGTCCGTCTTCCACGCCTCGTACTGGCGCTTCCACTCGGCCAGCGCCCAGTTATAGGCGAATCGTGCGGTGCCCGCCGCACGCGCCAGATACGTGGCCTGCGCGTGGTTCGGATCAAGAGCGATGCGGTGAGCGATCAGCAGGCTTTGGCGCTTTCCACGGCCGCTCGCACGCCATCGAGCAGTTTCTGATGCTTGCGCGAACGGCTGCCGTAGAGCCGAGCGCTGAACACCGTGATGAT
>NZ_JWMA01000191.1 GCF_000812465.1 Cupriavidus sp. IDO
GTTCGCATGACCGCATCCCAATTGACTTTGTCCAACTTCTTGAAGCTGGCGTCGCGCGTGATGCCGGCGTTGTTAATCAGAATGTCGACTGAGCCAAGTGCCTCCCGAATTGTTGCCACACACAGTTGGCACGACTCGTAGTCGGCAACGTCAACCGGATAGGCGTGGAACCTGCGCCCGCTTTCCTCCATCTTTCCCAGCCAGCTCGCGACGCCGCTATTACCGGGGGAATGCGTGACAGCCACCGTATAACCTGCGTCATGCAGCCGGACGCTGATAGCCTCACCGATACCGCCCATGCCGCCTGTGACTACGGCAACTTTTTTGGTCATGTCTCCAATCCCCTAAGCAATGGTACGCATAGATGATGCGGTCCAGCGACTCCCCAAGTCCCGCCATCTTCCAGAACTTGGTTGCCTCCTGGGTACCTCGAAGGCACCACCGATAGGCCAGCCGAATTACTTTGCAGCTACCGGTGAGGCCTTTGCTGCACGACGTGGCATGCCTTTTGAGGCTGCCGCTGCAGTGTTGAAACTGCTCTCGGCTACTTGCACGGCCTGCTTTGCCGTCGTTTGCATCGACTCATAGAACGTCGTGGTCGCCTTGACGGCCTCCTGCCAGGCGGCCAACGGCGCCGTTGAGCCTGTCGGCGCGTTGCTCACTGCGCTTTCCATGAGACCCTGGAGGCCGCGCTTGCCTGTTGTGTATTGGACCTCGACGACCTTCTCGAACTCAGCCTGCATATCGGCCAGGATGTCATGCAGTTGACGGCGATACGTCAGTACGTTGTCGACTGCAGGCTGAAAGAATGCAATCTGCAACTCGGCGAATTCCTTCCCATCCTTAGCCGATAAGGCCTTCTTTGTCCCTTCCCGTGTCTCTGCCAGCGCCGCTTTCATCGTTTGCAGATTCAACTCCAGCAGTTTTTCGAAGCCCTCAAACGCCTTGCCGGTTAGCCCGGCCAATGTTTCAAGGCCTGCCATTTGCACCTTACTGAATTGCTCGGGGGACCACTGAGTCATTTTGCATCTCCTAAGTGCGGCCGCGCCACCTGAGCCGTCGGATGAGAGCTCGGATGAGGCGGGAATCGAGGGAAAGGATTGCACCCTTGAGACTTGGCGGGCCACGGCGATGGGGCGCAAGAGCGCCAACGCCGGCAGTCTATAAGGGTTATAGCATTGCGCTCACTGAGAGGCCTGGCGCGCTCGACAATCGCTTGCGCGAACACACCCCAAGGCCTGGAGAAAAGCATAGCCCTGGGTTGTGACTCGAGGTCGGCTGTGATTTGGCCCAAGACGCTCAAGCCTAACCAGTTGACGCGCGCACAGTGCCTCCACATCCGCGCCGTCCAACTCCGCAGGGTCAGAGCTGTCGTTTACCAATACCAGGGTGGCAAATTCATGATGACTCAGCACAGTCGTCTCCCAAGCTGTAGGTTTATTTTTGCTACGGGACTTCACTACCGTCCGTGACAGCTGGCCTGGTTTGCACAGACCGCTTCTTTCCTCTCGGACGCGAGGTTCTGGCTGGCGGGTGCTTGCTTGTTCTCGCACCCGGAACGTTCATCCTAGCTGGTCGCCACCGACAGTTCAATACAATTGCCAGACATATTCGGGATAATCCCTAGTGCTCCTTTTTGTTCGCCTTATCACATGCGAATTTGCTCGGAATTGATATATCACAAGTTGATATGAATTCAACTTCCTTGGCGGCTATTTTCCGACCGACCGGACGGTATTGTCCTCGCGCGACGCGCGAAGTCCAGCGAGCGATTGCACTACTGCAACGGCTAACCATGTCAGTGGGGTGCTGCGGCCACTCGAACGCCTGTAGAAGCAAGCCCCCCTCAGGGCCACCAGGCCTCTATGAATCACTCAGACGCCGCGTGGAGGGGGCGACTGATTTCATTTGTGGCCGCCGAAGAGAGCCCGCGTCGCCGGCTAGTCACGTGGGTGGTAGCAGGACTTCAGGGCCAGCCCACATTGATTTAGAATTTTCTTACGTCAGAATTAAGAGACACTTTGATCTCAAATCTTTAAAGTTGGTACAAAGGCGGTGGATGCCTTGCGCAAAAGGCAACGCGAGGTTAGAGAACGTGGTAGCAGCACTGCCCATCGGGATTCTGGGACCGATGAAGCTTCGGACGTCGTGAGACTCTATTACCCGGCTGGTTCCACCAAGCCCTCGGGGCCCTATCGGCCTCGAGTCAGCATGTGTAGTCTTTCGTCGTCCTCACGCTTACGATGTCCCTGTGTGAGTAAAGCCCAACTCCTATAGATGCCGTAGGCCCAAGCCTGATTTCGGTATGCATCTCTTGGCGTCGCCGTTCGCTCTTGCATAAGCCTGAGAATTTCCGCTTCTACAGTGGCCGTTATTTCCTCATAGCCCCATACCCTTTCGGCCGAGCTATTACCTTTATTTTCTACATGGTTTCCGGAATCCTGTTTATTTTTATTGGGTTTCGTATCCATGCGTTTTACTCCCAGCCGATGCCCAGCTTTGAAGCATAGAACACTTTCCGATAAAGTGCGCCACCGAACGGAGACCCGCGTCAGTGGGGTTCACAGGCACTCCGGAGGCGTAAAGCGGCAAGAACCATATTGCCAGTTAGAGCTCGGCGTTCCCGGCGAACAGCTAGCTCTGTGCGGTAGGCAACAATATTGACGTAGCCGCCGCCGGTGGTCGAGTTGTTGGCAAGGAGAGTGGTTGCTAGACTGCATTTGCATTACCTGCGCGACACTCCCTGCTCGCGGTGCCCCGAAGTTGGCCAACGCCGCGTCATGGAAAGGGATACCACAATGGACAATGATAAATCGCCGAGCGCCGCATTGACCCGGCGGGAGTTCTTTCGCGCAGCCGGATTAGGAGCGATGGCGGTGAGCCTCGGCGCAGGGGAAGACGCAAAGGGTGCGGCTCCCGATGCGAACCAATCTGGGCAATCCACGGCGGGCCGTGCTCTGGGCTCATACAACATTCTGTTCATCCTCGTCGACCAGGAGCGCTACTTCCGACCGGGTGAACTGCCTGTAGGCTATAGCTTGCCCGCGCACGGACGCCTGATGAAGCGTGGCACGACGTTCGTGAACCATCGGATTAACTCATGCGTCTGCACGCCATCCCGCTCGGTGCTCTACACGGGACAGCACATCCAGAATACGCGGATGTTCGACAACACGAACTTCCCGTGGATTGACAGCATGTCGACGGAAATACGCACGGTCGGCGACCTGCTTCGCGATGCAGGCTATTACACGGCGTACAAGGGGAAGTGGCACCTGACCAAGGAATTCGAGACGGTCAACAAGCTCGGCACGCCGACCAAAATTTTCACTGCGGAAATGGAAGCCTACGGCTTCTCCGATTACATCGGAATCGGCGACATCATCGCCCATACCCGTGGCGGGTACGCGCACGACGGCGTCATCGCTGCGATGGGTATCAGCTGGCTGCGCGGCAAGGGAAGGGAGCTTTCGGCGGAGGGAAAGCCATGGTTCCTGGCGGTCAACCTCGTGAACCCGCACGACGTGATGTTCTACGACACCGATGCACCCGGCACTGTGGTCCAGGCACAGCGCGGCATTACTCATGTGGCGCGCGACCCGGTCGATTCCTTGTATGCCAGGCAGTGGGACTTCAGGCTCCCATCGAGTCATGCACAAGCCCTCGATGCGCCGGGACGCCCCCCGGCACATCGCGATTTCCTGCGTTCGCACGATGCATTGGTCGGGGAGATCCCGAATGAAGCTGCGCGCTGGCTTCGGCGGCACAACTATTATTTGAACTGCCTGCGCGACGTTGACCGCAATATTGCGGCACTGCTGGCCGAACTCGATGCCGCAGGTCTGGCTGACAAGACCATCGTAATTCTGACCTCGGACCACGGCGACATGGATGGAGCCCATCAGCTCCACGCCAAGGGCGCTGTTTCGTATCGGGAACAGAATAACGTCCCCCTAATCATCGCTCACCCGGCCTACCCAGGTGGTAAGCAGTGTCGCGCCGTTACCTCGCATTTGGACATCGCACCGACGCTGGTTGCGATGACCGGCGTCGCGACCGACAAGCGCGCAGTCATTGCCAAGGGGCTTCCAGGCAGGGATTTCTCTGGCTTGCTCGCCGCTCCGGAAAAGGCGGACCTGAACGCCGTCCGCGATGGTGCGCTCTTCTGCTACAACATGCTTGCCTATATCGATGGTGACTTTCTTTTCAAGGCCGTCGCACATATGCAAGCCGGCGGCAAGCCTGACGAACTCAAGAGCGCGGGCATCAGACCCGACCTGATGAAGCGTGGCGCCGTGCGTTCGGTCTACGATGGGCGCTATAGTTTCGCGCGCTACTTTTCACCCAAGCAGCATAACGAGCCGAAGACGCTCGAGGACCTCAACCGGTTCAACGACGTCGAGTTGTATGACCTACATGTCGACCCGTTCGAAATGAACAATCTGGCAGCCGATGGCAAGCAGCGCGAACTCATCGTCACTATGAATGAAAAGCTGAATCGACTAATAGACACGGAGGTCGGCGAAGACCGTGGGCAGATGCTCCCCGGCGGTATCGACGCAGGGTGGGAGGTGACTGCTGAAACGATGGCCGGCGCTTGATGCGCCCTATTCCTACTCGCCACTCCCACGCGCGTAACTGGCAGTTGCCCCAGACGCCAAGAGTGGGTAAGGCCGGAGTACGCAAGGTCAACGCGGCTAATGGCAAGGTCACCCTCAAGCACTGCCACATCGAGAACCTGGGCATGTCGGCGATGACCAAGGGAGCTCATGACGCGCACTGGGGCTCAAGGCTTATAAGCAATGACCTCGATTTCTACCTTGGTGCCGACCATATTTTTCGCTTCCAATGTCGAACGTGACGGCTTGTTCGCACAGAAGAACTCTCCATAAACGCGGTTGAATTCATCGAAGTCGCGTGCGTCTTCAAGCCAGACCGTTGTCTTCACGACGTCCTCGAGAGTGCACCCGGCGAGCGCAAGTACATGAGCGACGTTCCTCAGCGTCTGACGCGCATGCGCTTCTATCCCGCCAGCGACGATGCTGCCGTCTTCGTTTCTGGCTACCTGACCGGATACAAACACAAAGTCCCCGGCTTTAGTCGCCAGTGAACGTGGCAGGGTTCGTGTGCCCGGATTGTCTTCTGCAAAGTAGTCAATCGCCATTTGGTTCCCCTCCTAACCGATATCCCACCGCGAACCAGGGTTTTTCCGTGATGTGGCACCAGGTCGCCGATGGCACAGGACCTAGTGAACCTTCCTTGCGTGCCCGCACCTGCTGTACAGCTGCGAACGGCGGACGGCGTACCGAAATGCGCCCTGGACTCTGTCGGCCTGTCGCCGCCAAACCTGGCGGCTTGTTCTCACGCGGTGGCAACGCTCCGTATCAGTTCCTTGCCCTGATTCAGCACGTTGCCGACTGCCATGCCTACTTCCCACCACTGGAAGGCTTCCGCGGGGAGGCAATGCAGGTGCATCAACACTGACGCTCCCCGGGGTGTCAGCGCCGGGTCTACCCATGCTGCGGCATCTACGCCGGACAGTACGACTGGCCGGCTGTCATGGACGTCCGTTAGTCCTCCTTTGACGTCGTCGGTAATGAGAACAAAACCCGCGCCCTCTGGCTGGACCGCTACGCCGGATTCCCAATATGCCAAGGCTGCGAGGAAACAAGGCCCATCTTTGCGACTTATATATTGAGGCCGCTTGATGCCTTGAATCATGGGCCATTCGTACCACCCATCCGCAGGGACAATTACCCTCCGCCGCCTCCGCCACAGTAGCTTGTAGTACTCGCTCTTCGCGACTCTATCGAATCGAGCATTGATGACAAAACAGGCGGGATAAGGTCCGCTCGGCCTCCAGCCCCAGCGGACATACTCGGCGCTCGGTGCCTCCTCCTCGCCCAGCCTATGCAGCACAAGGGGACTATGGTTCGGTGTGACGTTGTAACTCGGAAAAACTGCTGCTGGACGAGCGCATCGCCAGCCCAATCCATTTTCCCACACCTCAAACTGGCTATATTGGGCAATGCGTCCACACATGGTTATCTCTTGTAGTTTTACGGGACAGAATATGCCCCGTGGACGCACCAAGGAATGCAGCTATGTGAGCTACCAGACATGTAGGTCTCTCTCACTGAGTTCCGACCTTGACCCCACACGGTATGAACCCCCTGGCAATCCATTCCTGCAGCGACGCTGGCGCCCTGACTCTGCCTTACAGAGGAAACGCCATTGGCCGGAATCAGTCCCGCGTAACAAAGCGGGCGTGCGCCGCGCAGGGGTACGCCTTCTCATCCTGCCAGGCAGCGCTCCTTTGCTTGTGCGACAATGCGACGCGTCGACACGCGTGTCCATCGCGCCCTACTCGTTTGTCGAAGATGAGCGGAGCCAGTTGTTGATTACAGTTTCACCCACCTTAATCTCCGAATGGGGAGCCCTGGTAGTATTCCTCAGTGTCCTGGTCACACAACTTGGCGCGCCGGTACCGGCCGCGCCGATGCTTCTGTTAGCTGGCTCTCAGGTAGCTGCCGGTTTAGTCTCTTTCGGTTCCGTATTCATGGCAGCGGTCGCTGCCGTTCTTATTTCGGATGGGCTGTGGTTTGTGCTTGGACGGCACTTTGGTCGTCGCATCCTCACACGCCTGGTCCGAATATCACTATCGCTGGACTCAAGTATTCGGAGGACTCACGCCTGGTTCGAGCGTTATGGGGCGCCGCTGCTGCTCGTGGCGAAATTCGTTCCCGGCCTCGGACTTATCGCGTCCCCGCTTTTGGGTACCACCAAAATTGACCGAAGAATCTTCTTCTCGTGGGACATTGCTGGCGGCGCGATGTGGTCGGGAGCATGGCTCGCTGGAGGAACTCTTTTTGGCCCACAGCTGACCAGGATGATGGCTCTGGTTAGTGCGCATGGCGTAACGGTTGCCGAAGTTTTTCTCGCGGTCACGGCATGTTTCGCGGCATATCGGTGGATTCAGCGCCTGCGATTTCGTCGCTGGCTTGCGCATATTCGAATCACACCGCAGCAGCTGGATGAAATGATGCGGTCCGAGCGTCCGCCTGTCATTCTCGATGGTCGCCCGCAAGCGGTACGGCAGGCAGAACCGCACCGCATCCCCGGCGCGATACCGATTGACCTGGCATCACCCGAGAAAGTTGATAAGGCGCTCCTTGAACACGACCTCGTGGTCTATTGCGTTTGCCCTAACGAAGCAACTGCGAAAAAGATTTCGCAGCAAATGCGTCGAAAGGGATTCCGGCATGTACGCGCCTTGAAGGGCGGCCTTGATGCGTGGGAACATCACGGCTACCCAGTAGAGTCGCTCCCGATGGCGACCGAGCAGGAGGGCGCTGGAGGCGATGACAAAGACGAAGTAACTGTGCGTGCCGTTGCTCCGAATTGAAAGACGACTACGACAGGAAGAATGGAGCCGGCCACGAGGCTCGAGCAGGAATTCCCACTGCCATCGCTTATATTGAGCGCCTTAATCCTGATATAAATCATTTCTAATTCCACATCCGGACACTTGTCGTCTGAGTCCAGGCAAACAAGACCGCGCTTCTGTTCAATCCCCGAGAGGCGCATGGGGAGACCCCACCTCCCTGCATTTCGTCTGTTGCTATTTCACCAAACGATACGCAGGGCGGCAGTTTATGGCATAGAGTTCTTTCTCAAGATTCGACCGCGAAGCGTAGGTGTCATGAAGCGCATTGCCGTGCATCGGCTCGCTCAGCCACCTTCACCCAGGCCATGACATTTGTTGGCCCCATAGACGCGGCAAAAAAAGAACCGGATGTTGGAGGGGTCATGAAAAGCACGAATGAGCAGTCACTGCGTTTCCATGTCGGAAAATGGCTCGCGCCTGGTCCCACGACATCGGTCGGCGTAGTTGAGTTCAGTCGCACGCCTGCGGGCCAGAGACGCTACGTATGCGTCGAGAGCGCGCAACCGGCAGCGTTGCGCACGTTGTTCTTCTTTCGGCACGATGATGTTTACTGGCGTGTGTTTCCGCCTGCAGTCCCGAGGATGAGTGCCGACCATCTTGCCTTGTGAGCGGCTCATTACCGACTCGTCGCAAGCAGATATCAAGCAGCAATCACCCAACCGAGACTTGAGCCATGAAGAACATGCTTGCTGGTACCGGCATTTCGCTCCGCGTTGCCGGCCGGGAAACCGCACCCGCCAATGATAGTGACACACGCTGCAAGGCAATCGATGAGACGAATGTTGTCCCGCCCATGAATGCCGCCATGGCCGGTGTGCCAGCACTGTTTGCCACGTACCGGAATTGCTGCCGCGCCTTGACTCAGGACTCGACCCTGACGCCGCTCGAACAGCGGGTGGTCTTTCTTGTACTCGCGGTTGCCAGCGGCTGCAACTACGAGGCGTCTGACGAGGGCGCCTGCACCGCCAGTGAGACGTTCAGAAAGATAATGGTGGCAATCCGTGCCGGCAGGCCTCTCGCTGATGCCCGGCTTCGTGCCCTCGTTAGCTTTACACGGACCATGTTCATCCATCGCGGTCGCCCTAGCGAGCATGAGGTCAAGACCTTTTTGCATGCTGGCTATCGTGAAGAAAACATTCTGGACATCATTCTGGCAATCGCGGCAAATACGCTGGACAGCTATACCAGCCACGTATTCCGTGCGAAGGTCAATGGGCCTGCATTGGCGGTCGGCTAGCAGGTCGCCACAGCATCATCAAGACACCTTCACCCTGGATTTTCGCTCGTCGGGACTGAGGACATGCCACTGGAGGTCATGTCCTCGCCACCTGTCAAGCGTGCGGCCCTAACGTCCGGCGCTCAGCTGGGTAGCTCTCCGCGCCAAGCCCCGCCTATGGTTTCTCGTGCCCGACACACGCTACGTCAAAGCCAGCCCTTCGCGGGAAATCGGTCCGCTGCTGCCCCCTCTCTTCATGAAGCGATTTGAACGACACCAAGGTGTCGCGCCGCTTGGCCATCTCGATTAACGTTTCACCCCCCTCTTTAGTAGGTCCCATTTTCTGCCTTTCTTCATTGCTGCTCGCTTGGCAGAGTCCTATGCTGGACTTTAAAACTCTCGCCACACGCGCCCGGTAGAGGCTCTTTGGAGTTCAAGCCGCATGCGGAGATGGCGTTTTGGTATCGGGGGTCAAATGAACGACGAGGGCTACAAGCCTTGGCGGCGTCGCTGGCTGCGCTTGCACTCGCGGTCTCTGCTGGCTAACGCGCTGATGCTCGCGGAAGTCGAGCTGGACACGTACTTAAAGGAAAAGCGTACTACGTACCGCGACTATGGCGATTTCACCGAGAATGAGATTGACTTCATTTTTCGGCGAGTCTGTCGTGGCATCCAACGGCTGCCGGCGCCTCACAGTTCGCCAGAAGAGTGCGCACGCCGGGCGCGCAGACGTATCCAGGCACTCGGACAGCGTTTAATGAAAGAAGCGGGCTGGCTCAACGGCTACCAGTAGGGACGATTCCCAAACTCGTGTCACGCTGCCCATATCCCCGTAGCAAGCGGAACCAGGTACCTGTGGGCGCGCTCGGGCGCGAGCGGCGCCGATGTGACCGCTCCGGGTAGGCTCTCCCAATTGCGCCCTACCCTGATTGAGGTATTCCGAATGGCCGAGGTTGCAAGCATGAAACTCGGAGTTGAGCTCATACTCTGCTAGCGTTTCCGAGATGGGCCCAGCTGCAAGCACGCGGGGAAGCGGCCATCAAATTCCCTGGCAGAGACATCCTCAAGGCGCCCACATGATTCGGTGGGGAGGGCGATGCTTAATGGCTTGCGCCACAGCACCACACCAGTAAGCCGAAGAACACGGGTGCGCACCTCCCTGGGCTCTGGGTACTCCGAAACATGCAGAGGAAGTACCTCCATATAAACACGCCGCCGCACCTCGTAGCTAAGTGGACCCTTCGTGTCACGGCGAATCAACTCTGCGTGCGCCACCTGCAGATGCAGATACAGCGCACGAAGAACCAAGGCAAGAAGCAGTGCTGCCGCTATCAGCGTCACGATGCGCGTGTGTCGCTATGGACATCAGTCGAGACGACGGCACATGTAGTGCGTCCTTTCGCCAAAGCGCCGAAGGAATTCCTTCGATAGCTGCATCTCCTGCGGGATTTCGTCCAATGCGGTGAGCGTGAACCCGAAGCGGGCAAAGAACGCGGGATGCTCGGCCGTGAGCACTGCAGCCCTGCTGCAGCCGCTGGTGCGGGCGCGCATCAGGATGGCCCTCACCAGATGCGTGGCGACCTGGTGGCCCCGGTACTCGTCGAGAACCGCAGCGGCATGGACGATGACCGTCTCGCCATGCATTTCGCCGCTGGCGCAGCCGATTACCTTTTCACCTAAGACGGTCAGGCTGTAGAGGCGGGACGAGGGGTCTATATTGCTGCCGGGCAAACCGCAGGAACGGAGCATCTGCGAGATTGCCTCCACATCTGCCGACCCGGCTGCGCGAATTTTCACATCTTTTATCATTCTTTTTCATGCCTCCTGACGCAGGTGCAACGATGTTCTCCAAGCAGTATGTCGCAAGAGTTCGAGGCATACCATCGGCTAACTGTATGAGTGGCACCATTTTAAACATAATGCCCGCCTTCGCCATTCCGTGCCCCGTGTCCAGCGCCAGGCAATATTGAGTGATTTAATTCTGATGTGAAGAGTTTTAATTTCACCTGAGGCAGTCATGCAAAGCCCCGGGTCCACCATAAACATGGTTGGCTTCCGTTCGTTCGGAATGAGGAGCGGCTGTATCAGAAGATGACCAGCCTGCCGGGATAGAGGTGTTGCTACCCGCCTTGTCGACGCCCTCTTGATGCTTGCACGCGGCACCGAAGTACGACACGCAGTATTGCTCTCGGCGTCGGCGTCGGCCCGCGTATTTCGCGCGCTGGGGCTTTTCGCTTATTCCTGCCGACAAAGCTCCCACGGACAGCGTCCGGCCCAGGCATTGGGAAACGTTGGTGCTTGGAGCGGCGCGTGGACGATGCGATTCAGTGGGTGACCGAGACCACCTGCCCGGAAATATCTTCCAGAATACATTTCTGGTAAACCTGTGCAACCACCGCTGCCCGAACGCCCTTAGCGGGGTCGCGTCCCATCGCCTCGAGCGTCTCCCACACCCATCCAGGGCTGACAACGTTCACGCGAATCTTGCCTTGCAATTCGAGCGCTGCTGCCCGCCCGAACGCCTCGATGCCGGCGTTCACTGTGCTCACTGCAGCCCCACCGAGCACTGGATGCTGCGCGAGGGTGCCACTGGTGAGCGTCACCGACCCGCCCGGGGAGATGTATGGAACCCCATACCGGACAAGATTGACCTGCCCCATCAGCTTATTGGCCAGGCTGAATGCAAAATCATCGTCAGTCAGGGCATCCAGTGGGGCGAACTTCGCGGTGCCTCCTACGCAGACCACCGCGTCAACCGTGCCCACTTGTTTGTACATCGCCAGAATCGACTGCTTATCGGAGATGTCCACTGAGAGCGCCGGAGAGCTACGACTGGCCCCTATCACGTCGTGCTCTTCCGACAACAAAGCCGTAATTTCTTTCCCAAGGAGCCCTGTGGCTCCAATGACCAGTATGCGCATACGTCCCCCTTGTAACAGATGATGGGCAGTAGGGAACGGCCCCTCGGTACCCAACCCGTTTTCAAGATGAAATGGCCTGGTTCATAGCATACGCCTTGCGCGCAACTACGCGCCGACGGCCGGTGCCTGGCTACCGGGCGGCAAGGAATGGCCACACTCCCTCAGCAGTCACCCTGCCATAGCCGCAAAACAGCCGCACCAATGCGTGCATCCCCACCGTATCCATCGACAAACCGAGGAGCGTGAGCAGCAGAGGCTGGAAGCTACCAAGCCCGTGACGGGCGATGGGGCCCTCTTGCAAGCGCATGACGTGCTGCTGGCTGTACTTCGCGATGGGCGAGCACGCGATTCTGGGCATCCTGCTAGGCGGTACAGCCCTTGCTCTGGTCGCCTCGCTCTTGATCAAGCGCTATGAGAAGCACCGCCTTCCCTCGCCACAGCCGTCAACAGGGTACATGTGGCCGACAAGGCAAGCTGGACCATGCCCCCGCTAGCCGGGCTGCCAGCGCTGGCGCTTACGCTGCGTGTGCATGCTCGCTTTGGGCGGCTACCTGCTGGTCGCGGCTGGTCTGCGTCGACCTGATACCCGAGTGTCCCTATTGTGTCGCTCGCATGGACCATACCAACGCGATGGTCGCGCCGCAGAACGCAGCCCCACCATAGAACGTGAAGGCGGCCCCCAGTCTGTCCCAAAACCAGCCCGCAAGTCCGCTAGCAACCAGCAGTGCCAAACCGCTGGCAACGTTGAACACCCCGAATGCCGTGCCCCTCATGTCTGCAGGCGCCGAATCGGCGACCATGGTGGCCAGCAGTCCTTGTGTCATTCCCATGTGCAGGCCCCAGAGTGCAACCCCACACAGCGTAACTGCCCAGTGCGAGCTCATCGCCAGCACGACGTCGGCGGCAATCAGTACCAGCAGCCCCCACACGAGAAGTTTGGTATGGCTTTGTCCGTCCGCAAGCTTCCCAAATGGGTAGGCCGAAACCGAATACACCAGATTCATCGCTACGAGAACCAACGGCGCCAAGAATAGCGGCAGGCCGACTTGCTGAGCCCGCAGGACCAGGAAGGCTTCACTGAATCGTGCCAGGGTGAACACCGCACCCACAGCAACCACACCCCAATAGGCGGGACTCAGGCGCGCAAGGTTCTCCCGCTGGATGGGATTCACTCTATTCGCATTTTGGTGCACCTCAGGCTCTTGCACGCCGAACATGAGCAGGGCAACGGACAAGATACCTGGGATAACAGCCACCCAGAAAACAGCACGGAAGTCGTTTGCCCACAGATACATCAGTCCAATGGCAATCAGGGGACCGAGGAACGCGCCCACCGTGTCAAGGGACTGCCGCAGGCCAAAAGCAGCACCGCGAAGATGCGGTGGCGCAATATCCGCTACCAGGGCATCACGCGGTGCGCCACGAATGCCCTTGCCAATGCGGTCGGTAAGGCGTGCCCCCAGCACCGTACCGACGCCGGGGGCCAATGCAAAAAACGGCTTCGACAGCGCGCCGAGCGCATAGCCGAACACAGCCAGGCCCTTGCGCTTTCCCAGATAGTCACTCAGAGCACCGGAAAAGACCTTCACAATCAGTGCTGTCGCTTCCGCCACGCCTTCTATCAGTCCGACCGCGAGGGCACTGGCACTCAGCGTCGTTACCATGAAGACCGGTAGCAGACTGTGGATGATTTCAGACGATACGTCCATGAGAAGGCTGACGAAGCCCAGCATCCAAATACCGGTAGGAATCTGACGCAGGGTGTTGGCAGGAGCATTCATTGCCATTCTCTTTTCCCGGTGACGCCAGGCGGCGCTCGGCCCCAGCTTTCATTAAGATGGAATCTCTTCACGTCGCGACCCCTTCGCTGAGCCACGGGTGGTGTCCTGTATATGTTGTTGTTCCGAGCTCACGATACTCGCCCTATAGGGGTGAAAGCGAACAACGAGAAGATTGCTGGCGTGAACGGAGATGGCACGAACAGGAAGAGCATGGCGATCAAGACCATCGCAGCCATGAGGAACACTGCCAACACGGGCACGAAGGCTGACACCGTTCCATTGAATAGGGTCATCTAGTCGGAGCGCCAGCGCTTAGCGAACGCAAGGCATTCCTTGCAGGTAACCTGGGCGCCTTCTACCGGCCTCGGTACCTGCCGACGCCCGCTACCCAATCCTGCCGAGCGCCTACATAGCAAATCGCCGGCCTTGCGTATCAGGCGCCCATCATGAAGGCTCTCTCGGAGAAGGATGTGAATAACTCTGTCGCTGCTTTGCTCAGACGCTCCATCCTGTTGCGCCCGGTCATCTTCTGTAACGCCGGGCGCCCACCTGAGCGGAATCGCAAGGTCAGCATTGAAAGCAGCTGCTTGTGCGCGAAGACGCTGCTCCCGCTCCTTCACAGCAGCCCGTAAAGCAGCGTCCCTTGCTAATTGCCCCAGCCGGACGCTGTCTACGTCTGCTGCCCGCGCGCACACGAACAATCCATCCGCATCACGCCAGACTTCGACCAGGGTTCCTGGCGGGATGTGATACTCCCCACTTCTAACTTTCCCGCTGGCAGTACGCCTGCCGCACAACCTAAGCTCCATACCATCCAGTGTCACCTGATTGTCATTGACCGGGACTCGCTCTATGCGCTCAGGCTTGAGCCACTTGGGCGCGAAGCCCCCCGAAACAGGCTGCAATGCATAGATTTCCATGGCATTGGGTAGCGTACCGCCGGGCCGCACATCAAAACTTATCGGTAGGAAGTATAGGTCTGCGTCAGAACTTTGACCGAGCCCAACGCGAGCACCTAAAAAAGAACCCGCGTCACCGGGCGTGGTAGCGCAGGTGGGTGGGTCCAATTGCGCTAAATTTAATGGCGATTTAGAAAACCCTAATATCAGGGGTTAACTACCATGTTTTTCACCTGCATCGGCCCTGCACGTGGACAGCTGTAGTCACACGTCGCGCTCGCTCGTCTCCCTCGCACGGAGCGTCAATCATATTCGCTTATAGACGGGCTCCGCTGCGAGGAATGCCACGTGAGGCTAAGCCCATATGAACGCGATGCAGGTCAGATTTAATAATCGTTTTATTGTCGCCAGTTTCATACTTTTGGTTGAAGGCGAATCCGGTTATAAGCCACTAAGCTAATAGCGCCTCTGTGCCCTTGCATCTGGTCAGCCTTGCTTACTGTTCATCGCCAGTCATTGGCGTCGCTCAAATAAAGCTCAGATGCATCGTCACCGGTACACGTCATTCTTCCACACGACATAATTTTTGTTAGAAAACAAGGAGGAAAAATGAAAGCCTTCAAAGCGAATATTATGACTGGAGCTTTCTTTCTTATCCTCATATTCGCTGCATTCATCTATATCTCTGCTGCAAATGCGCGGGTGTTTTAAATTCTTACGCCGGTCCCTGGCAGCCCTTCACTGCCTAGGGGCTTAACAATTGTCAAAATTAAACGTACACGCATTAGTAGTTCTCTCCCTGGCGTCGATGGTGACCGTGATATCCGAGCCGAGTTGACTCAGAACTCGTGACAATCGGCAAGTTCTGAAACAGGCAAGCTCAAGTCGCGAGCACAGCCAGATGCCGAGCCTGCGAAACTCGCGATCGCCATACCGTCGCGCGTCCTTCCTGGCGGCGTTGACCTGGCTGCCCCCCGATTGAGCCGTCCCTTCATGACGGCTGCTAGCGCGTCCAACTCGGAGACGGCGCATTGATTTGGCACTGAAGCATGCAAACTGGCGCGTCAACGACAATCACAGCCACAGGCGAAAAAATGGCCGGCATCGCTGCCGGCCAAACGTCCTTGAGCCCAGTGACAAGTCAAGGTCGATATGAGCTGTCGTTGGCACGCGCGAAATGCGTGCTGGAGACGGATTAGAAGCGGTGACGCACACCCATCATTGCGCCAGTCTGATTCTGGCCCGGCAAGGTATTGGCCGTTCCGGTCACGCCGAAGGTGGCATTGCCCTTGTTGTTCACATAGCCGAGCAGCAGGTACGCATCGGTCCGCTTGGAGAACGCGTAGTCGGCGTTCAGTACAAACATCCACGAATCCTTGCTGTCAGTGCGGGCGTCCGTATAGTAAGCCGCGCCAGTCAGGGTGAAGGCCGGGGTCAACCTGTAGTTCGCGCCAAGCCAATACAGGTTGTCGTGACGGGCCGTACCAGTGGTGACCTCGTCGCGCATCCAGCGGTAGCCAGCGAACACCTTGGCATCACCGAAGGCATACGAGGCGCCAATCGCGGCGCGCTTGGCGGTCAGGTCCGCCGAAGCCAGGGTGCTGCCCTGGAACTGGTCATAGGCGGCGCCCACCGAGAACG
>NZ_JWMA01000036.1 GCF_000812465.1 Cupriavidus sp. IDO
TCCAGGGGCTTCCTCCGCGGCCCTTCATAGTATCTCAGTGAAGCAGAACGTCAGCTTTGTTCCCGTTTGAGCAGGAATGAGCAAGTCTGACGGAACGGCTGCCTCAGCCGGCCCGCTCGTCTCGCGCCCGTGCGGCCAGGCCGAGGAGGGCGTCTACGTGCGTGTCGATGGCGGGGTCATAGCCCAGCAGTGACATAGGGTCCGCCAGCCGGGCCTGACCAGACTGCGCAGCCTCAACGGCGGCGCGGATGGCCCGATCCAGCGTTTCCGCACGATTGCGTGTGAAGGCGTGCACCGCTTGCGGCCGGATGACTTCCAGGCAGGCGATATTGTCCGCAAAGACCAGTGGCGTGCCGCAAAGCATCGATTCCACGCCGACCAGCCCGAACGGTTCGTAGCCAGATGCCAGAATGGTGAAGTCCGCGGCGCGGTAAAGCGCATCGATCCGGTTGCTGTAACCCAGTTCCCTTACGCGCGGGATGCTGCGGCCGACGGGACGGCCCGCTACGGCCAGGGTGATGGGAAGGGCGGAATTCGAGAAATAGTCCGCCAGCAGGTCGAACCCTTTGCGGGCATGGCCGGAGGAGGGGAACAGGAAGACGATCTCGTCGTCGCCGAAGCCGAACTCCCTGCGCAAGGCCGCCCGCGTCGCGGCATCCACTGGCGTGAAGCGTCGCGTGTCAACGGGCGGGTAGAGCAGGCGCACGCGATCTTCCGGTACGCCGTACAGCTCGATCACTTCCTGCCGCATCAGAGCCGAATGGGCAACCACCCAGCGCGCGCCTGCATACTGGGCGCTTTCCAGTTCGATCTGCCAGGCATCGGTCATCCCGGGCGGTGTGCCACGGGCCGCCAGGTAGCCGCGATGGGTGCCGCCGCAGATGGCAATATCGGAGCCTCGCACGCGATTGCAGCCGATCAGCACTTCGCTGGTGGGCAGGCGTGATTGCAGGCGCCAGGAAAAATAACGGTCGCGCAGCTTGCCGGGCAGCCATGACACCTGGATCCGGTGCGGCGTGATGCCGGCCGCCTCCGCCACGCCCGCGTCGAAACGGCGCGCGTAGACCGATACCTCGGTGCCGGTGCGAGCCGCCATTGCCCGGCTGATGTCGAGCGCATAGCGCTCCAGACCACCGCCGGCGCCGAAGCGATTGCAGGAAATGCCAACTTTCATCGGTAGATAGATTGGATGGGGGCGACTTCGCTCAGGGCGCGGGTCTCATGTCGGCGGATTGCGCGGCGTGCAACTGAGCCAGCTTGGCGTATTTGTAATAGCTTGCCTGCGCATTCATCAGCGCCACGCCGAACCCCGCGCTGCCGTCCAGGAAGCCGCGCTTGAGGAGATACGTGCGGACAAACGCCCACAAGCCATGGCCGGCCGCCGATGCCACCGAACTGCGCTTGCCGCGGGCATAGGCCTGCTGCGCGCCAGCGCTGGAGTAGGCGTCGATCTTGCGCAATACGTCCGACAGTGACCGGTAGCTGTAGTGGATCAGCGGTTCGCGCAGGCGCGCGACAGGGTCATCAACCTTGAGATGCTCGTGAACCAGGTCGTCGGTGAAGCGGCCGCGGCCCTTGCGGAAGACGCGGGTCACGTAATCGGGATACCAGCCGGCGTGCCGCACGAAGGTGCCACAGAACGCGGACAGGCGCGGCAGCGCGAGCGCCTGCGCGCCCGGCTGCTCAAGCTGGCGAAGGATCTCGTCGCGCAGGGCCGGGGTCACGCGTTCGTCGGCATCCAGGCTGAGAATCCAGTCACCGCTGGCCGCATCGACCGCCCGGTTCTTCTGCGGACCGAAGCCGGGCCAGGCCTCGGTCTGAATCACGGTGGCACCGGCAGCGCGTGCAATGGCTACGGTGTCATCCGTGCTGGCCCAATCCACTATAATCGCCTCTTCGCACCAGGACACACTTTCGAGGCATGGCCCGATATTGTGAGCTTCATTCCTGGTGATGATGACGGCAGAGACTCTCATGGAACATATGGGCGGCGCATGTGTCGGACAAGACCGACTGGGCCGCCGGAGTCGCCCACGGCGCCAGGCGCGGGATGGAGACCGTGTATTCTACCGCACTGTCGCAATGATCCCTGCGGACGCCTGGTGACTTCCAAGCCGGTCCGCAGGCCGTTTTCTCAATCGCAAATTTGATGATACGAGCACATTTGTCCCGTTTTACAGGGATGGAAAAGGTTTTCTCCCTGCCGGCGTGTGCCGCATTAATCTCCTTTCCTGTCCTGCTGCTGACCTATCCGTCGGCGGCCAATACCGGCTTTACCACATTGCTGGCCTGGTCCCTGGTCACCCTGGCCACGCAGCGGCGCGCCGGTTTCGACGCCTGGGGAGCGATGCTGCGAACCTACTGGCCGATGGTGGCCGCGATGGCGGCATTGCCGGCCGCGCTGCTGCTGCGCCAGGTCGTCAGCGGTGAGGTGCCGGACATTCCCTACCTGTACTTGCGCTTCGCGCTGTTCGCGCTGCTGGCATGGGGCCTGACCCGGCTCGGCGCGCGGCTGCTGCAGTGCGTGCAGTGGGGGCTGGTGGTGGGCGCCATCGTGTCCGCCGTATGGATTCACGGGCTGGCGGAAAACGGACGGCCGATCCATGTCGGCATCAATAACGTCATCCCGTTTGCCAATCTGACGCTGCTGATGGGCATGCTCGCGCTGATCTCGGTGGCCTGGGATCGCCGGCGCAACTTTCTGTCGATCGGCGTGAAGCTGCTCGCTGGAGCTGCCGGGCTGTACACATCCTATATCAGCGCCACGCGCGGTGGCTGGATTGCGATTCCCGTGTTGCTGCTGATCATGCTCACGGCGATAAGGGGGCTGAGCGCGCGCAGCCGGACGGCGATGCTGGCGGTGCTGGTCGGCGGCATGGCGGCAGCCGGCTATTGCAGCAGCATCGTCAAGACGCGCATCAATGACGCGGTGTCGAATATCACGGCCATCCTGGCCCACACCGGGCACAGGGGGCTGGATACGTCCGAGGGCTGGCGGCTGCAGCTGTGGAAGGCCTCGCTCAGCATCATCCAGTCGCATCCGCTGGCCGGCGTGGGTCCCGACGGCTTCTCGCCCACCCTGGAGGCGATGGCGGCCAGCGGCTTCATTACTCCCGCCACGGCGCAGTTCGGGCACTCGCATAACGACATCCTGTATGCCGGTGCCACGCTCGGCGTGCCGGGCTTGCTGGCGGTGCTGGCGCTTTATCTGGTGCCGGCTGGCTTCTTCATGCGGCATGTGCGCGACCGCGACGCCGTGGCGCGCGTGGCCGCCGTCATGGGCCTGGCCACCAGCATCGGCTTCCTGTTGTTCGGCCTGACCGAGGCGATGTTCTTTATCTCAATGACGAACGCCTTCTACACGCTGATGGTCGCCATCTGCTTTGCAATGGTGATCGCCCGCAAGGATCCGCCCGGGGTGCAAGGACAGCCTGACGCGCGGTTGACGGCCGCATGATCGGCGCTTACGTCATCAATCTCGACAGCGCGCAAGTGCGCAGGCAGCGCATTTCCGGCCAGCTGGCGAGCCTCGGTATCCCTTTCCAGATCTTTTCTGCGGTGGACGGGCGCGCGTTGGCAGAGGAGGAGGTCGCACGCAGATACGACGCTGAGGCCGCTTCGACGCACTACCGTCCCATGAGTCGTGGCGAGGTTGGCTGCGCACTGAGTCACCTCGGTGTGTACCGGAAGATACTCGACGATGGCGTCGGCTTCGCCCTGGTGCTGGAGGATGATGCATCACTTGGTGAAGACCTCCCGATTGTGCTGGCAGAGCTGGAAGCTCAGCTCGATTCCGATCGCGCAGAAGTCGTGTTGCTATCCCACGTCGACAAGTACACTCGCTGGGGCACCTGTTCGCTCGGCGGGGGCCGCAAGCTGGTCAGACGCTACGGTGAGTGGTGGCTCGCGCATGGCTATGTGGTCACGCGAGCCGCTGCGCAACAGTTGTCGGATGGCCTGCAGCCGCTGTGGTGCGCGGCCGATTACTGGTCCGCTTTCGAGCGGAGGGGCCTGGTGGCGGCGCGGGCGGTGGTGCCATATTGCATCGGTCTGACTGAGTTGGCGGAGACCTCGTCGCTGGAAACCCACCGTGCCAGCCTGGACGCCTCCGACAAGGCACAGCGCAGCATCGGCTATTATTTGCGCCGCTATCTCTACCAGCGCTTTATTTTCCAGATCCTCGTCAGGCCTTTCCTGCGCGTGGCCCGGCAGAAGCGGCCGGGTTAGCATTTGCGGCCGAGCCCCCATATCCCTACAAAAAGCACTGCAGTGACGACATCCAAACCCCCCATCCTGCCGGGCACCGCCGTGCCGGGAAGCATGTCCGCCCGGCTATGGTCCTACCTGCGTCCTGAGTTGCGCGTCTTCATCGGCGCCATCCTCGCCATGGCGGTTGTCGCGGGCAGTGAGGGGGTGATCCCCAAGGTCGTCAACGACCTGCTCGACAAAGGCTTCGGCGGCAGCTACGCCGGCACGCTGTGGCATGTGCCCGCCATCCTGACCGGCGTGGCGCTGATCCGGGGCGTGGCGCAGTTTGCTTCTGGCTACCTGTTGAACCTGATCTCGAACCGCGTGCTGCTGAAGATGCGCATACAGATGTTCGAGCGCCTGCTGCATGCCCCGGCGGGGTTCTTCCACCGTAACACCGCTGCGTCGCTGATCAATGCGGTGATCTTCGAGGTCAACCAGGTGCTGCAGATCCTGACCAGCGTGTTCATCACGCTGGTGCGCGATTCGCTGACTGTGGTGGCGTTGCTGATCTACCTGTTCTATACGAACTGGCGCCTGACGCTGATCGTTGCGGTGATCCTGCCGGTGATCGGCTACCTGATGTCGAAGATCAACCGCCGGCTGCGCAAACTCAACCGCGATCACCAGACCTACACCAACAATGCGGCCTATGTCGTGGAAGAGGCGGTGGGCGGCTTCAAGGTAGTCAAGCTGCACGGCGGCGAGTCCTATGAGCTATCTCGCTTCCGCCTCGTGGCCGAGCGGCTGAAGAACTACTCGATGCGCATGGCGGTGGCCGGCGGGCTGAACCAGCCGGTCACGGCCTTCCTGGCCGCGCTGGCGCTGTCGGTCATCATCACTATCGCGATGGTGCAGGCGCAGGGCAACCAGACCACGGTAGGCGGCTTCACCGGCTTCGTGATGGCAATGCTGCTGCTGATCTCGCCGCTCAAGCACCTGACCGACATCAACCAGCCGCTGACGCGAGGCATCACCGCCGCCGAGATGATCTTCCGGCTGATCGACGAGCCGGTCGAGCCGCAGGACGGCGGCAAGTCGCTTGGCCGTGCCCGTGGCGAACTGGCGTTGGAGAACGTCGGCTTCCGCTATGGCGAGGCGCCGCGCCCCGCGCTGGAGGGAATCAATCTGCGCGTCAGCCCGGGCGAGGTGGTGGCGCTGGTGGGCCCGTCGGGCAGCGGCAAGACCACGCTGGTCAACCTGGTGCCGCGCTTCTTCGACCCCACCGATGGGCGGATCCTGCTGGACGGCATGCCGCTGCCCGAGTTGGGGCTGAAGGACCTGCGCAACCAGATCGCTTTCGTCAGCCAGGATGTGGTGCTGTTCAACGACACCGTGGCCGCCAATGTGGCGTATGGTGTCCAGTCCGAAAGCGAGATCGACATGGCGCGCGTCGAGCGCGCACTGGCGGCCGCCTACCTGACCGAGACCGTCAAGGGCTTGCCGGAGGGTGTCAACACCAACATCGGCGACAACGGCATGAAGCTGTCCGGTGGCCAGCGCCAGCGCCTGGCAATCGCCCGCGCCCTGTACAAGGATGCGCCGATCCTGATCCTGGACGAAGCCACTTCGGCACTGGATTCGGAATCCGAACGCCAGGTGCAGGCGGCGCTGGAAGAACTGATGAAGGGCCGGACCACGCTGGTGATCGCGCACCGCCTGTCGACCATCGAGAACGCCGATCGCATTGCGGTGCTGGACCACGGCCGGCTGGCGGAGCAAGGCACGCACGAGCAACTGCTTGCAGCCAACGGCCTCTACGCCGGACTGCATCGGATCCAGTTCGCGACGCATTGAATCGGCGGGAGATCCTCCCGCCAGCCGGCCGCCGCGGCGCGCCGGCTACCCTCTCACTTGCCGATCAGTGTTGCGAAGCGACTGGCGGCTGGACGCCCAGGACTTCGTCGATGGCCGCCAGCACTTCGGCCCGTTCCGGCACGACACCACCCCCGCCCAGCGAGACTGCGCGCCCGGGCGCGTTGACACCATACAGGTGCCGCGAAGTCTGGGTAAACAGGATGATCGTCGGGCGGCGGAGGGCGTCGGCGATATGCACGAACCCGGTGTCCATACCGACCACCAGCGAGGCCTTGCCGACCATCTGCGCGACCCCGGTGATGCTCAGGCGAGGCATGACCTCGGCGCCGGGCACGCTGGCGGCGATGGTCTCGGCTTCGCTGCGCTCGGCATCGTTTCCCCATGGCACCAGTACGCGTAATCCACGCGCCGAGATCGCGCTCCCCACGCTGATCCAGTCGGCCACCGGCCATTTCTTCTCCTCGCTCGAAGTGGCGTGGAACAGCATCGCATATGGGCCCTTGTCTGCCAGGGCCGGCGTGTTCGGCGGCATTTCCAGTCCATAGTCCATCTCTTTGGTGAGCTCGAAGCCGAAGGCCCTGCTCACTGCGCGGCGCATGCGCTGCCGTGCACAATCCGCATCGATGTATGGCGCGAAGATATGGTTGTAGGCAAAGCGGG
The DNA here is from genome assembly GCF_000812465.1 of Cupriavidus sp. IDO. Lineage (GTDB taxonomy): Bacteria > Pseudomonadota > Gammaproteobacteria > Burkholderiales > Burkholderiaceae > Cupriavidus. The sequence continues at coordinate 6,727 of NZ_JWMA01000036.1, forward strand.
CACCACTCTCGCCAAGCTCTCCCACCGGATAGCCATAGCGATGACGCGTGCGTGCCAGGAACGAGACGATGGCGCTCTTGTAGACACCATGTACGTCGAGCACCGCATCGTATTTCTCGCGGCGCAGTTCCCGCAGCGCGCCGAAGATGGCACGCAGGTCGGACCATTTCCGCGACTTCTTGACGGCGCGCAGCGGTGCGGCAATCACTCGGTCGATATTGGGGTTCCAGCGCGGCACATCGGCGCAGTACGAGTCGGCGATCCAGTCGATCTTTACACCGGGAAATGCCCGCTGCAGATCAGCCACCAGCGGCTGGGTGAATACCATGTCACCCAGCGAGGTGAGCTTGACGATGAGAATACGTTTCATCGGGAGATGGGGGAATGGCGGGTTATGTGGGACGCTTGGCGCGTTTGGAAGCCGCGTAGTATGCCTCATCCTGTTGACATCTGTACGCACGCCGGGTGAGCGGCACGCTTGTGGTCACTCATCCTCCGGATTCGCTAATATTTGCCAGAACTACGACAGGAGACAATTATGGCCGGTTCCACGTTCCCCATCAGCCGTTACCCCGTTCCTACCCTGAAAGACCTGCCGGACGACATCCGCCAGCGCATCCTGGAAGTCCAGGACAAAGCAGGCTTCGTGCCTAACGTCTTCCTGACGCTGGCTCATCGCCCCGACGAATTCCGCGCCTTCTTCGCCTATCACGACGCGCTGATGCTGAAGGAGGGCGGCCTGACCAAGGGTGAGCGCGAAATGATCGTGGTGGCCACTTCAGGCGCCAACCAGTGCCTGTACTGCGTGGTGGCGCACGGCGCGATCCTGCGGATCTACGAGAAGAAGCCGCTGGTCGCGGACCAGGTTGCGGTCAACTATCTGAAGGCTGATATACCGCCGCGCCAGCGCGCCATGCTGGACTTCGCGCTGAAGGTCTGCAAGGCGTCGCACGAGGTCGACGAGGCGGATTTTGCTGCGCTGCGTGAGCATGGGCTCACTGACGAAGACGCCTGGGACATCGCCGCCATCACGGCCTTCTTCGGATTGTCGAATCGCATGGCCAATACGATCGGCATGCGTCCCAATGACGAGTTCTACCTGATGGGCCGGGTGCCCAAGGGCAAGTAGGGCGCGCGGAGGCGGCTCAGCTCAGCGGATCTCGGCGCACGAGCCGCTCTTGGGATCGAACAGGACCGGCCAGGCCTGTTCATAGATGCCTGGCGTGCAGTGCTTCTCGCAGCGGGCGTGCGCCAGGGTGATGCGGCGCGGATCCTGCCACACCATCAATGTGCACTTGCTGCCGTCGATGGCTTCCAGTTCGATATGCGGCGTCTGTTTGACCTGCCGGAAATCGGACAGGTCGAACTGGCACGAGCCGCGGCGCGACACCCATAGCTTCCACTTCAGCGCCTGCACATTGTTGTGGGAAACGCGCACCTCAGCATCTTCCCGGAAGCCGTCGTCCTCGGTGCGCCGGCATGTGCCAGCCAGGTCGATTTCATGCGGAGCGATCGGCGTCGCGCGCGCTTGCGGAGCCGGGGGGGCTTCTTTGGCCGCTGGTGGCGCCTGCAAGGCGGGGCGGGTGGCACGCGGCAATTCCGCGCAGCCAGCACACAGCGCCGCAGCCAGCAGGCAGGCCCCATACTTCGTGGCGTTCATGCTGACTCCTCGCTGGCCTTCTTCTCAGACTTATTTATAGAGGATCGGAAGCGGAACGTGGGCAGCCGTGAGTAGGGACAAATACTACGTCTGCCTGATGGCCGGTGCTTACATCAGGATGATGTCGTACTGTGCGTACGTAAAGCGAAATATCCGCACGAAATAAGGGTTTGCGGGGAGATCAACGAGTCGATTTTTCCCCTGGCTACCTATCTAGCTACCAATTTGGGGTGCGCTGGAGTGAGCTGTCGTGAGATCACAACCATCCGTTTCATCCCCTGCAAATCGTTCAAGCTACGCTCATAAGGTATCGACGCCGGTTGCCACAAAAGCTGGGCACCGCCTTTAGCCACCAATTCGCTTTCGATAACTTGCAACCAAGGCCGCATTTCCGTAATCAATGATAATCATTCTCGTTGCTTAATTTCGCGGCGACAAGAAAATGCCTACCCCGGCGGTCATTGCGTCGCAGCATGCAAGGATGCAGAGCCCCTCCCCCTTGTGGGGCACAGCTTCGGTACGCTGGCGGGGGGCTTGGTTGCACGGATACAGCGTCGCTAATCTCTGGAGTCATGCGCCACGCAATAGCCTCCATAGGGCCTCTATTCGCTTTGCGTAGCACGCGCTTGCAGTCGCACATGAAAAAGGTTCACCGCCGACGTGCAAGGAGATTGAAGCGCACGTCGACCCGAAGCGGCCAGCCGTGGCTTCCCAATACGGACGTCCACGCCCCTACTGTCTTCTAGGAAGGTTGGAGCTTGCGCGCACAAAAACCATAGTCCGTCGGCGTAAAAATTGAGAACCCGAACTCGACAAAGGCCGGCCGCAGTCGCTCGGTAATCGGGATCCCATAGACCTCCAGAATCGAGTAACCCGGATCTTGGGAGTAACTATTGTGATGCTCGTCTACAGAATCTAGGATGGCATCACACCAGCTTTCTCGATCTGCTCCATACTGAATGAACGTAGTAACGCCGCCTTGCATGTTGAGTCCGGTCGAATTAGGTGTTGCGGCCCAGATTTGCTCCGCAACGACAGCATTCGCGGGGGTAGCAACAACCCACGTGTGCCAGACTCTTGCGGCCACGTCTCGAATACGAGTTCCAAATTCAGGATCTACGATGAGTGCGACAGTATCCTTCGTCACCATTCGTCATCTCCCCGCTTCAAGCCAATTTATCGGGCGCACGCTACCGAGATCTGTAAATCTCAGTCTTCCAATCCAGTAGCAGCTCGGCGGCGCGTTTCGAATGCTCGCCCTTATCGTGCAAGCCCATTCTATCGGTCGCGACTGCGTCCAGATATGCCGCGACGGACGATGCGTCCGCGCCCTCCTGCAACATGGAAAACACCGTCAGCAGATACCCTTGATACTCATCGCGTGCCGCCGGGCTGTGCGCAACCCCGATTGGGTCCCAGACGTAGTACAAGACCTCATCTACCCTTCGATACAGCTCCAGCTCGACATCAGTCAACTCTCGCTCCATAGGTACTCATACGTTTTCTGTGACGTTCAATGACCAAAAACATCCACATCAATTGTCTATGAACTATATGCTGACTTCGACCGTCCGTTCCTGGCCGGTGCCAGCCGCGAAGCTGCCACCGTCTCTGGCCGACCCATCCCGGCCGTTGAGCTTGCGTAGTCTCGAAGACCGCTCCCGAAGGTGCAACGGTCATTCAAAGCAACGCGCAGAGGGCAAAATGATACGGCCCGAACTGGGACCTGTGCCATGCTGCCTCGTCGTGCAGCGCCAGCGCGACGTCCTCGACTTTCGCCAGCAGGGTCGGACCTCTGGCTCTGTCACACCTTACACCCTACGCCGCGCGAAGATGCACCAGGTCCTCGTTGCCTGGTAAATCCGCCGTCCCATGCATAAAATGGTAAGCGATTCACTGCCGTCCCGTGGTGTGGATCTGAAGTAATCCTTTGTCAGCCGCCGGATCAACCTCGACTTTGACGTCCACATTATTGATTTCGTCCTGCTTGGGTCTGGGGAGTATCAGTCATGAACGCGACGCATGATCCGAAATCCAACCACCTGCTCGCTGCGATGCCGACAGCCGACTGGGAGCGTCTTGCGCCGCACCTTACGCCAGTGGAACTGCCCTTGGGCCACGTGGTGTACGAGTCTGGGGATCAGCTCGGTTACGTCTACTTTCCTGCCGATTCGATCATTTCACTGTTGTACGTGATGGAAGACGGCGCGTCCGCCGAGATCGCCATCGTAGGCAATGAGGGGATGGTCGGGATCGCCATTTTCATGGGCGGAGAAACAACGCCGAGTCGCGCCATCGTGCAGAGCGCCGGGTACGGTTACCGCCTGAGCTCTGCCATCCTGAAGCAGGAGTTCGTGCGAGGCGGGGCGATGCAGCATCTGTTGCTCCGCTATACACAGGCGCTCATTACCCAGATGGCGCAGACCGCCGTCTGCAACCGCCATCACTCCATCGACCAGCAACTGTGCCGATGGCTGCTACTGAGCATCGACCGGCTGCCCTCCAACGACCTGACGATGACGCAGGAGCTCATCGCCAACATGCTCGGGGTGCGACGCTCGGGCGTGACGGAAGCCGCCTTAAAGCTTCAGGCCGCGGGCCTGATTCGCTACAGCCACGGGCATATTGCGGTACTCGACCGGGCGGGGCTGGAAAAGCGCGTGTGCGAGTGCTACGCGGTCGTGAAGCGGGAGTTCGAACGTCTGTTGCCGGACCTAGCCTCGCCCTGAGGGCAGCGGTGGACCGGTAATCAGGAACAGACCCGGTTCTGTGTCAGCAGCGCCCAGACGATCCGCGCGTTACGATCGCTATTAAGCGATTCGACGGTCTCTGACCGACCCGAAGCAGCCAACGGCGTCCAGCGGAAGCGGACAGCCGTACCGCAGACTGGCAGCGATCTGCGCGTACCACACAATGCTCGCTATTTGCCACGAGGCAGATTTACAGAGAACACCGTTTCTGTTGCGTCGGATCGCGCATCGATATCGCCCCCGTGTGCCTTGGCAATCTCGCGCGCGATATATAGCCCAAGCCCCAGACTGCTGTCGGTATTTGTGCCTTGATGGTTCGGGCCGCGCTGGAGTGGATTAAAAATGAGGTCGAGGGTCGACCGCTCAATGGTGCCGGTATTCCTCACTTCCAGTAGGACTTCCGCACCCTTGTCGGTCACTGTCACACATACCGGCGCGTCTTGCACTCCGTACTTGATCGCATTTAGTACCAGATTGCCCAACAATTGCTGGAGACGTCGGCCATCCCAGACACCCATGCAGTCACCGACCACGTCCAGATCCATCTGACGGCCCGGATGTACTACCCGCAACTGGTCCAGCGTATCGGCAAACAACTGGGCCAGATCGATGTTGGTCGGCGCCATATTGATACCCAAACCGAGCCTGGTTCGATTGAAATCAACCATATCGTCCAGCAGCGCCTGCATGCGAGCGCCGCTTCTGATCAAACGGGACGCGGCTCCCGACACGTTTTCGCCGGCGTTCAGCGCTGCCAGATACGACGCTGTAATCTGAATGGTCTGGAGCGGACTGCGCATGTCATGCCCCAACATTCCGAGGAAAAGATTACGGGCCAAGTCTACCTGCATGCTGAAAAAATCTACCGATTCAGCGATTGCCTGATCGATGGCCTCGTTGAAACGGATCATGTCATCCTCGTGATGACTGTCGGGCGCGCACTCGTCCATCCACAGTCGGAGTACGCTCGCGCGCAGGGCACGGTATTCGGCAACCATCTGGTTGATATCGAAGCCGCTTCGCGCGCGCAGAAGGGCGTGCATCTGGGCGGCTGTCTCGGGAGTTCCGGCCAGTTTTGGCGCGTGCCCCGTGGACTTTTCGAATTGCTCTTGCCTGCTTTGGGAAGTAGACAGGTCCTTTGTCACGGCCACCATGATCTGCTGCGCATGGTCTCGTAAGGCCAGCGGTCTCATATCGGCCGCTGCCGGCAACTGGGTGCGCGCAAATGCCTCCCATTGCAACAAAATGGCATCCATATGGTCCAGGATAAAGTCGGCTAATCGCATGTTTGCTTCCGAAGAGCGGGAAATGCGTCGCATAACGCATTTTTGCGGTGAGCAAAATTGCACCTGATTTTGTCGGGTACATCTATTGCTTATGGTAGGAAATTGGAGAACCTCATGCCTACCCGAAACGCGGTGCGCCTGCTGATCGCGGACGACGACCCGAATGCGTTGGCAGCATACGAGTTGTTCTTCGACGCTCATGGTTACGAGACCCGGACAACAGGAGACGGCGCGAACGCGCTCGCGGCGTACTTTGCGTGGCGTCCGGACGCGGTTGTTCTCGACATTCAGATGCCCGGTTTGGACGGGCACGCGGTGGCAAGGGAGATTCGGCGCCTACAATCCGCGCCGGCCCCTATGCTGGTGGCGGTTACCGCTCTTACTTCGCCTTCCGAGCATGCCGAATCAATCAGATCCGGCTTCGATCATCATTTTGTAAAGCCAGCCGATCTGCCGGCCGTCCTCGCTGCGATAGCGGCCCGCGTAGGCCCTGGCGCCACGGATGATTCATGACAATCGCTCCGCGGTCTGTGACCGCTTTCCGGCGCGCAAATGACTGGCCGTTCATGGCCGAACTCCGTCGTCGGCTCGCCGTTTTAGGGCCGATGGCGGTCATCGGCGGCTGCCGACCCTACTCGGACAGTCGGCCGTTGGGGTCGAATGGCCGAATCTGCTGAGCGAGAACGTAACCCCCCAACGTGCTTGGTAGAGCCTTGCTTAGCGGTGCGTCGCCCCCTGGGGACTCAGCCCATGCATTGATGTATCCACACTCATTCGACTGGATAGACACTTAGTTCAACTCTGGCACCCAACGAGCAGACTCGGGTCAAATCTTCGACAAGGACGGTAACGGTCGCGTTTGGATTGAAGACCGCAATTCTTAGAATAGGATCACACTTGCGAATCAGCGCCTCGTTGCCTGCTAGCACGGACAGAAAACCTCGCATCTGTTCAGCAAGTGAACCGGTCTGGGGATCGGTTGGGCGAATGACTATTCCCCAACCCTGCTCCATGCGGTCCTCTAACGTGCAGGTATCACGGAGGTGGCTCTGCAAATCATTCCAAACGCTGCTTGGGCTCAGCAATGCCAGTTCTAAATCGAAAGTTGCCTGCCGCATCTTGATAACTGTATGTCCGAGGTAGAGGCCGTCGATTGGGGATGGATATGCTACGTGTGGTCTTCGTATGACGCTGCCAATGGCGTCGCTCCTTGTGTTTCCATCTTGACGGGCCGCATACGGCGAAAAAGCTCACCGGCGGACCGCTAGTTCGGTTGCCTTCCGATAGCTGCGCGATCTTCACTACGTTTCAAACAGTATCAGGCGCAGACAGGCTTATGTGTGTGCGTTGACAGACAAACCAGCCGTTGGACAGCCGGCGGTGACTGACTGAGATTGGCCGGTCTCGGCCGTCAGCACCCTCCCCGGAATTCGGGGCTGAACCCGAAAAGTGCCTACCGGAACTTAGACCCTTCAGCGTTTCCCACGAGGCGCGACAACTGCCCGGACAGGACAACATCGGCAGCGTCCTCGATGCGGCAAAGCTCGTCAATCAGGCGTTCCCGGGGGCGTTGCCGCATCCGTTTCCCAACGGATAATATTTCATTGGCCCAGCCGCTCGTACAGCGCGCAGTCGTTTTGCTCGTCCGGTGTGTCTAGCCAATCGTGATGCCGCCAATCCATCGCCCGCGCCATCGCACAGTGCGCCCTCACGCCGTGGGCTTGCTCGGCCCGGTGCGCGCAGGTGCCGCAGGTGCGTACCAAAATCTCGGCGGTGCGGTTGGCTGCGGGCAGGGCGTCTAGACGTGCCCGGAAGTGCGCCAGATCGTCGGCTAGGGTGGACGCGGGTTGCCGCCGCAGTATGTCCAGCAGGCGCGTCCGGTGGACCTCGGGCCACCTCTCGGCGTAGGCAAGGATGGCGATAGATTCCCGGATTTCCGCCAGCATCGCGTCCACGCAATTCGCCGGCATTGGCACATAGTACGGTGTGAAGGGGGCGTCGGTTTCAGTGGCTAAGGGGGGTGTGCTTTTCGCATTTTCGGCGTTGCTACTGCTACGGTAGCTACAGTTGCTACGAACGGGGGCTGTGCGATCGATTAGCAAATTTGTTATTGGTACATTTGCCACCGCTGCTACGTATGGGCGTTCTGTTTCCACGTCTTTGGAAACCATGGCCGATGCGGTCGCAATTCGCCCGCCTGCGTATTTTCGAATGCGTTCGGAAAAGCTCATAGTTACTGACCTCCGAGCAACGCCGGGTTAAGAAATATTGTGATGCGCTTGCCGTCCTTCTGCACTCGCAGGCGGTCCAGGTTGGCAAGCTCGGCGATGGCCGTATCCAGCTTCCGGCCGTCGCGCAGCGGCCCGTGCTTGCGCACATAGTTCTTGCCGACCATGTGGGTGTGCTCGCGGCGGCAATATGCCAACAGCCAGTCATCGAGGCGGCATGAATCGGCCATTTCCTGGGGTAGGGCAAGCTCGCCAAAGAAGCGGCGCGATTCGCTCAGGTGCCAGGAAACAATAGCGCAGGCTCGCTCGACTGCATCGGCGTCGATTGCGCCGCCAGTGCTCGCGAAGGTGTGGAACAGGCACGCCAGCCGGGCTGCGTTATCCGCCGTCTTGCTGGCTACGTCCCGCACATCGTATAGGTCGCCGGTGAGGGCGCGTTCTAGCTCGTCATGAAAGGCGATCCAAGCGGCTTTTGCCTCCGGCGTCATCGTCAGCATTGCTGGTGCCAGTGCGCCGCCACTATCAATAGGTGCAGGCTGCTCCAGTAGTTCGGTGATGCGGCGATTGAACCCAGACAAATGAGGCCAGTTCGCAGGCGCATCGCGGAATAGGCGCGTTCCTTGGGTCGATTGCGGCCACGCCACTAGGAACCGTGCGAGGAAGCCGGTGCCGCGTGCCAGCGCCCCGGCCCGGTCAAAGAAGCTGCGCAGGGTCGCGTCCTGAATCTGCAAAGCCACGGTCAGCCGCGCACCTCGAACAGAGAACGATTCGCTTGTGCGTCGATCCACTCGGATAGATGCGCCGTCCCATAGTTGATTCAGCTGCGCCAGGTTGCGCATAACGCTATCTGCACTCATCGCGTGCCCGCCAAACACTACGCCTGCTTCCGCAGAGGCAATGCCACCAGACGGCCACGCGGTCCCAAGCTCAAAAGCGAGTTTCTCCGGCGTGATGTTCTCGTATAGCAGGCGCGGAATCTTAGGCGGCTCCGGCTCATGCAGTTCCAGATCGCGCAATTCGTCCTCGAAATCGGCGGTGGGCTGTGCCTTCTTGACTGCCTCCTTGATGCGCTGCTGCACGCCCTCGCATTTCGCTTCCCATGCGGCATGATCGGCCTTGTATGCCTTTATGATGGGCTTGCCGGCTTCCTCCCGGGCGCGCTCGTAATCCCGGATACCTTGCATAAAGAACCCGTCGCACGATGACTTGCGCTCGCCACTGTCAGCGATACTCAACAGGAATAGAGAGGACGGCCCTTGCAGCTTCTCGGCCCGTTGCACATCGGTGTGGGCCTGAATTGCCAGCGACAGTGCAGACAGTGCGCAGCCCGCGACCAATGGGACAGGCGCTTGGACAAAGGATTGGACTTCCTCGACAGCGGCGCGGATTCCAGACGGCAACGCCTGCAATGGGTACGGCTCCGGCTCGACCTTGGCAATGAGCGCTTGCGGCTCCGGCCATGTACCCGAATTCTCTACGCAATCCCGCCGCGCTATGCGGATCGCTGCCAGTGCGTCGAGTTCCGTTGCGCCGCGTTCCATCAATGCAAAGTCATTACGCATTGGCGATTTCCTCCGCCGTGATGAGTCGTTCCACGCAAGCGAGGAACCGCTCATTGTGTTGATCGCTCAGCGGCTCGCCACGGCGAACCATGTTCAGGAATTGGACGGCAACTGCCAGTTCGAAAGCCACACAACGCAACACGTCATGCGCATTGAACGGCTTGCGCTCACGCGGCAGGTGCGTTGCCGCCGCATCGGGAAACAGGTCGGACATATCTAGTCCTACCGCAAACATGACTTCGTGCGGCGAGCATCCGGCGAAGCAATGCAGTAGCACTCGGCCATCGTCCAGTTCCCGAACGGCGAGTGATTGCTTGGACTTGGATTCATGGGCAGGGCAGTTACAAACCCATCGGCCCCGGCCCGTCTGCCTGACGCTATCCAGTCGCGACAGCAAGGTGTCGGCGCTCATAAACCGCTCCCTTCGATGCCGTTCAGAGAGCAATAGATGCCCCATAGCTCAACCAGGGACAGCGCCGCCGTGCCGGCGGATAGCCCAAGCAGGGAATGGCGTGCAGCAAGCTCTTGCAGGTGAAGCAGGAACGTAGGCGCAGTCTGGCTACAATTCGCCGTGGCGGTCGGGGTCGCGTCCTTGCGGTGGGCGCAGCCCTTTTTCATTTGGGCGTTCTGCATCGTGTTCAGACCTCCGCGCGGTAGTTCAGCGGGTCGGCCAGATATTGCCGAATTGCCTCGACCGGCCACGCCGTGACGCGTTCGGACAGCTTTACGGGCTTCGGGAACGTGCCGTTCCTTACCTTGCGCCAGAGTGTGGCGGCAGAGAAGGGAACGATGGACGGGACTAGCTGGGACTGGCGGACATAGCCAGTGTCGGGCAGTTTGCCGATCAGGTTGGACAGCAGCTTCGAAGGTGCCTTGATGTTGCTGTTTTGCATACGTACTCCGTAAACGAAAAAAGCCGCCCGAAGGCGGCTGTGGACGAAAAAAAACCGCCCGAAGGCGGCTGTGGACGAAAAAAAACGCGCTGGGCGCGCGGTAGTTACTCGAATCCTAAGATTAGCGAAATACTAGGTGACTTGTCCCAAGACGTCAAGACATCCCCTTAAATCAAAAATGCTTGGCTCTCATCGTCCGACCAAGGGCGCGCATAGATGAGATGCGGATTTGCGCTTCGGGGGCGTTCGGCTTATCGACTCGCAAACAAAAAAAGCCGCCAGAAGGGGCGACTGTGGACGAAAAAAAACGCGCTGGGCGCGCGGTAGTTACTCGAATCCTAAGATTAGCGAAATATTAGGTGACTTGATCCAAGACGTCAAGACACCACCTTAAAGCAAAAAACCCGCCGAGGCTTTTACCTGAGCGGGCTACTTTTTCTGTGGGCTCGATACTGCTTTTGCCGTTCCGCGTCATTCAGTGCATTGTCTTTCTTGGGTCGTCCGATCCTGGTCATTCGTCTGTAGCAAATGTAGCAACTGTGGCCGTAGCAAACCATCTAGGCCGACTTTCGAAGCGGCGTCACATTCCAAGGCTTGCCCGCCTCGCAATTCGTCAGGAGTGACGCCCAAAGCTCCAGCGCCGCCCGCCGCTCGTCGTAGTACGTGTGCCGGTCGTAGATGCCCTCGACACCGGGAAGCTTGTGATTCAGGCACATCTCGCTGATATCGCGCGACACCCCGAGGGCCCGCATGTGGGATTTCATGCTGCTGCGGAGGTCATGCGGGGTGAATCTGCGCACTTTCGGCTTGTGTTCGTCGATCCAGAAGGAAATTGCCGCCGCGAGCGTGTCCTTGCTGATATGCCCGTCGCCGTTTGAAAGTCGTCTGCCGGGCAACACGAAAGGAGATTCGCCGGCCAGAACCCGCAGTTCCCGGAACCATTCGACGACAGCAGGCGCGAGGGGAATATCCATCTCCGGGCCGGTCTTGCTTTTGGGCAGGTGCCAGTTACCGGCATCCAGATCGACGTGCTGCCATTGCGCCGTGTAAAGCTCGGATACCCGAACGCCAGTCGCCAGAAGCACGCGCATGGCCAAGGCATTTTCCCGGTTCATCTGGGCAGTCATGAAGGCGTGAATCTCGGCTTCCGTCAGCATCAGGCGCTTCTTGGGCTTGGGGCGTTCCCCGCGCAGCGCAGATAGCTCGACGCCGCTACATGGGTTGGCGTCGATCAGCTTGCGGCCCGCTGCGTGTTTGAAAAGCACCTTCATGGTGACGAGCAGCATTTGTGCTTCCACCCATCCAAGTGCATCGTTGCGCTCGATGACGGCGACAACATCACGCGCGGCCACGACCGCTACAGGCATTGCTCCAATCTCGGCCTCAATGCGCTTCAGGTTGCGCCCGTAGCTGCGTTGCGTACTGGCGGCCAGGGCGGGTAAGGCAAGCTCCCGGTAGTTCTGCGCTAGCTGGCGGACGGACCAATTCTTACGCGATTTCTCTTTGCGCTTCTCTGTCGCCGGGTTGATGCCTTGTTGGACTTCGACGCGCCGCGCCGCTGCGAGTTTGCGCGCCGCCGTAAGAGTAAGGTCGGGGTAACTGCCAAGCGTCAACTCGTGACGCCGTCCGCTGTGACTAAATCGCAGTACCCACGATGCAGCGCCAGCAGGGGACAGGGTGAACGTCAGCCCGTCGCCGTCGCTTTTGGCTACTGGTGCGCCTTCGGCGATCCAGTGCCGCAACTGAACGTCCGAAAGAACCTTGGTTTGCCGCTTTGCCATGTCGCATTGCTCCGAGGCTAGCTACCAATGTAGCTACCAATTTTAAGTGCGCTGTAGCTTGCTCGGATGATACGCTGTGAGATGGCGTAGCGGTGAAAGTCCTTGATGAGATTGGGTTTTCTGGCGATGCGTGAGATGGTATGAAACCGACTGATAAGTCACATTAGGATAATGTCGTACTGCTCCTGGTGGAAGGTCGATTCCACCTGCAGCGAGATCGGCTTGCCGATAAAGTCGCCGAGCATGGCCATGTGCTGGCTTTCTTCTTCCAGGAACAGGTCGATGACTTCCTGCGACGCCAGTATGCGGAACTCGCGCGGATTGAACTGGCGCGATTCGCGCATGATCTCGCGCAGGATGTCGTAGCAGACCGTGCGCGGTGTCTTGACCTGGCCCTTGCCCTGGCAGACCGGGCACTGTTCGCACAGCACGTGCGCGAGCGACTCGCGGGTGCGTTTGCGGGTCATCTCCACCAGGCCGAGCTGCGAGAAATTGTTGACGGTAATGCGGGTGCGGTCGCGCGACAGCGCCCGCTTCAGTTCCGACAGCACCGCCTCGCGGTGCTCGACATTCTCCATGTCGATGAAGTCGATGATGATGATGCCGCCGAGGTTGCGCAGCCGCAGCTGGCGCGCGATGGTGTGGGCCGCTTCGAGATTGGTCTTGAAGATGGTGTCGTCGAAGTTGCGCGCCCCCACGTAGCCGCCGGTATTGACGTCGATGGTCGTCATCGCCTCGGTCTGGTCGAGCATCAGGTAGCCGCCGGACTTCAGGTCGACCCGGCGCGACAATGCCTTTTCGATCTCCGCATCGATATTGAAGAGGTCAAAGATCGGCCGCTCGCCGGTGTAGTGCGACAGCCGCGGCAGCACCGCCGGCGTGTACTCCTGGGCGAACTCCAGCAGCATCTGGTAGTTCTCGCGGGAGTCGATCTGGATCACGCCGGTGGCGTCGTTGATGAAGTCGCGCAGCACGCGCTGGGCCAGGTTCAGGTCCTGGTAGAGCAGGTGCGGTGCCGGTTGCGTGGTGGCGTTCTGACGGATCGAGCCCCAGATCTTGCGCAGGTAGGCGATATCGTTGCCGAGTTCCTCGTCGCTGGCTTCTTCGGCAATGGTGCGCACGATGAAGCCACCGCGCTCGTCGGCCGGCACCAGCCCTTGCACCCGGCTGCGCAAGGCTTCACGGTCGATCTCGCCTTCGATGCGCTGCGAGATGCCGATATGCGGATCCTGCGGCAGATAGACCAGCGTGCGCCCGGCGATACTCACTTGCGTGGACAGCCGTGCACCCTTGGTGCCGATGGGATCCTTGATGACCTGCACCATCAGCGCCTGGCCTTCGAACAGGGTCTTCTCGATCGCCAGCTGTGGTGTCGCGCCGTTCTTGTCCGCGTCGCGCGGATGCCAGATGTCGGCCACATGCAGGAAGGCTGCCCGTTCCAGGCCGATGTCGATAAAGGCCGACTGCATGCCCGGCAGCACGCGCACGACCTTGCCCAGATAGATATTGCCAACCAGCCCGCGCGTCAGCGTCCGCTCGACGTGCAGTTCCTGGACGGCGGCCTGCTGCACGATGGCAACGCGGGTCTCTTGTGGCGTGATGTTGACGAGGATGTCTTCAGTCATAGCGGATGCAACGCGTCGCCGGTGGGCCGGCTTTGTGATGTTTGTCCGGCGGATCAGCCGGATCTTGCCTCGGACGGCACGGGCGCTCAGAACCGCAACCGGGCCTGTCTAAGTAGCGCTGCCGTCTCAAACAAGGGCAAGCCCATGATACCCGAATAGCTGCCCTGAATCCGTTCGATGAATTCCGCGGCGCGGCCCTGGATGCCATAGGCTCCGGCCTTGCCGAGCGGTTCGCCGCTGTCGACATAGCGGGCGATCTCCGCCGCATCGACTGGCCGGAAAGTGACTTCGGAGGTGGACAGCGCGTGGTGCATGCCGACGGTCGACACGACGGTGACGGCGGTCAGCACACGGTGCGTGGCGCCCGACAACGAGGCCAGCATCGCCGCGGCATCCGGGCCATCGGTGGGCTTGCCGAGGATGGTGCCGCCGAGGCATACCGTGGTGTCCGAAGTCAGGATGGGCGCGTCGGGCAGGGCGCGGCGTTCGCGGCGGCGCAGCGCGGCTTCCGCCTTGAGCGCGCAGACGCGCTGGACGTAATCATCCGGCGTTTCGCCCGGGAGTATCGCTTCGAGCGCTTCGGCGTCTTCGTCGTCGTCGGCCAGCAGCAGTTCATACTGCACGCCGAGCTGGGTCAGCAGTTCGCGGCGACGGGGGCTCTGGGAGGCGAGGTAGAGATAGTCGTGGAGCACGGCGGGCTGGCTGGAGCGAGGGTACGGGAAAGGTCGGGCGGCCGCCGGATGGCGGGATACGCCGCGGCGTTGGGGCGCATTGTACCTGCTGGCGGTGCCAGTCCCGGTGGCTCAGACCCGGTGATACGGGTGGTTCTGCGTCACCGACCAGGCGCGGTAAAGCTGCTCGGCTAGCAGCACGCGCACCATGCCGTGCGGCAGCGTCAGGCTGGACAGGCGGATCAGGGTCTGGGCGCGCGCCTTGAGCGCCGGATCGAGGCCGTCGGCCCCGCCGATCAGGAAGGCCACGTCGCCGCCTTCACGCTGCCAGCCGGTCAGCTGGTCGGCCAGTTGCACGGTGGTGAAGTCGCGCCCGCGTTCGTCCAGCGCCACGATGCGGCACTGCCGCGAGAGGGAAGCCAGCACGGCGTCGATGCGCGCGGCTTCGCGCTGCATCACGGTGGCGGCGTTGTTGCTGGAGGAGCGGGCTTCCGGCTTGACCTCGCGCAGCTCGATGCGCAGCTCCGGCGGCATGCGCTTGGCATACTCGTTGAAGCCGGTTTCGATCCAGCCAGGCATTTTGTGGCCGACGGCCACGATGACCAGTTGCATGCGTATTGCGGCGTGGCCGGGGAACGGCCACGCGGTCAGGCTCAGGCCGAGCGGGTGGTGCGCTTGCGTGCAGCCGGCTTGGCGGCGCCGGTCTTGGCAGCCGCCGTGCGCGTCGTGGTCTTGCGCGCGGTGGTGCCGGCAGCCGTCTTGCGCGGGGCGGCGGCGCGGGTGCCGGCTGCCTTGGTGGCCGGCGCGCGGCCGGTCGTGCTCTTGGCGGCGGCGGTCTTGCGGGCCGGCTTGCGGATGGTGGCGATGGCGTCCGGGTCGGTGTCTTCGTGGCCCATCGGCGGCGACGGCTCCTTCATCCCTTCGGGCAGGCGAGCCAGCGCCGGGCGCAGGCTGCTGGCGCGGCGGGTGCCGCGCGCGGCCGGAACTTCGTCCTCGTCTTCCATAGGCTCGCTGGCCTTGGCCAGGCCGCGGGCGGTCGCCAGCTTCATGCGCACCGGCTTGTCGCCCCAGATCTCTTCCAGGTTGTAGTACAGGCGCAGTTGCGGCTGCAGGATGTGCACCACGGCGTCGCCGCAGTCGACCAGCACCCACTCGCCCGTTTCCAGGCCTTCCACTGCAACGATATGGCCGCCGGCTTCCTTCACCGTGTCCCGCACCGAAGCCGCCAGCGCCTTGGTCTGGCGGTTGGAGTTCCCGCTGGCGATCACCACCCGGTCGAACAGTTCGGTCAGGTGAGTGGTGTCGTACACCTTGATGTCCTGCGCTTTGACATCCTCGAGGCCGTCGACGATGGCGCGTTGCAGTTTACGAATATCCATGGTGTGTTCTTGTTCAGCTGAGATCGGTTTGGGGGCGGCCAGGTCAGGCCTTGCCTGATGGGTCACGGTAGAGCCCGTGGCTCGCGATGTAGTGTGCCACGCCGGCAGGCAGTTGGTCATCTGCCGGCTCGCCGGCGGCAAGGCGCTGGCGCAGGCTGGTGGAGGACAGGTCGACGGCGAGCATCTGGTCGATCCACATCCGGCCGGAGGGCGTGCATTGTATCAGGTGCGTGTCGGCCTGGCGTTCGGCCAGTGCTTTCAGCACCGGACCCTCCAGTGCCGACAGCTCGAAGCGGGGGCGGGTGGCCGTGCACAGGTGGACATGTTCGAACAGTTCCTGCCAGCCGTGCCAGGTGTGCAGGCGCAGCAATTGATCGGCGCCCATCAGCCAGCACAGCGAGGCCTGCGGGCCATATTCGGCGCGCAGCTGGCGCACGGAGTCGATGGTGTAGCTGGGGCCGGCCCGGTCGACTTCCATGCGGCTGACGCGGATCTTTGCCGGCGTCCCGGCCAGCGCGGCGGCGGCGAGTTCGGTCATCGCAAACCGGTCCGCGGCGGGCGTCACATCGGCGCTTTTCTGCCAGGACTGGCCGGTCGGGATCCAGACGAGTTCGTCCAGCGCCAGGTGGTCGATGCACAACTGCGCCAGGGCGAGGTGGCCGATATGCGGCGGGTCGAAAGTGCCGCCCAGGATACCCAGGCGGTAAGGACGGTCGGCGGAGCCCGCGGGGGCAGGCTTGGCGGCTTGCTGGGAATGTGCCATGGGGTCTGTCAGGCCCAGTCGCGTGCCGGCAGGAAATCGGTATACAGCGCCGCTTCGGGGCTGCCCGGTTCCGGTTGCCAGTCATAGCGCCATTTCACCAGCGGCGGCATAGACATCAGGATCGATTCGGCGCGCCCGCCGGACTGCAGCCCGAACAGCGTGCCGCGGTCGAACACCAGGTTGAATTCGACATAGCGCCCGCGGCGATACGCCTGGAAGTCGCGCTCGCGCTCACCGTACGGCGTGTCCTTGCGCGCCTGCAGGATCGGCAGGTAGGCGTCGAGGAAGGCATCCCCCACCGAGCGCATCATCTCGAAGCTGCGGTCGAAGCCCAGCGCCGAGAAGTCATCGAAGAAGATGCCGCCAATGCCCCGGGCTTCGCCGCGGTGCCGCAGGAAGAAGTACTCGTCGCACCACTGCTTGAAGCGCGGGTAGAGCTCGTCGCCGAACGGCGCCAGCGATTGCCTGCAGGTGCGGTGGAAGTCGGCGCAGTCGTCCGCGTTGCCGTAATAGGGTGTCAGGTCCATGCCGCCGCCGAACCACCAGACCGGCTCGGCATCGGGCTTGACGGCCATGAAGCAGCGCACGTTCATGTGCACGGTCGGCACGTACGGATTGCGCGGATGGAAGACCAGCGACACGCCCATTGCCTCGAAGCTGCGTCCGGCCAGCTCTGGCCGGCTGGCGCTGGCCGAAGGGGGCAGGGTGTCGCCGCTGACGTGCGAGAAGCCCACGCCGGCGCGCTCCATCACACTGCCGTTTTCCAGGATGCGGGTGCGGCCGCTGCCGCGCAGGCGTTCGGTGGGCGGCTTTTCCCAGGCGTCGGTCGAAAACGCCTGGCCGTCCACGGCGGCAATGGCGTCGGTGATGCGGTCTTGCAGACCGAGCAGATAGGCACGGACTGCCTGGGAATCGATCATGATTTGCGGTGTCGGAGGGACCGGGCGGACAACGGCCGGGCGGGAGGCGATCCCGCCCGGCAAGTCACAACATTGTCACGATTGTACCGGCTGGCCTTGCCGGACGGTCCGGGGACGGCTGGCGGGGCCCTTTTGACCGCCGCCGTGTCGTCATTTCCTGTTGGTTGGCCTGGATATCGGCAATCAGCGCTTGATGGCGCGGTAGCCGATGTCGGTGCGGTACTGCATGCCATCAAAGCGGATCTGCTCGATCGCCGCATAAGCCGCGCGCTGCGCCGCCTTGACGGTATCGGCCAGGCCCACCACGCACAGCACGCGGCCGCCGGTCGTCAGCAGGGTCCCGTCCTTGAGCGTGGTGCCGGCGTGGAAGGTCACGCTGTCGTCGGTCTCGGCCGGGATCCCGGTGATGGCGTCGCCCTTGCGCGGCGCGTCGGGGTAGCCGTGGGCGGCCATCACCACGCCCAGCGCGGTGCGGCGGTCCCAGTCCAGTTCGACGCTGTCGAGCTTGCCCGACACCGCGGCGTCCATGACGTCGACCAGATCGGTCTTCAGGCGCGCCATGATCGGCTGCGTTTCCGGATCGCCCATGCGGCAGTTGAATTCCAGCGTCTTCAGGTTGCCGTCCTTGTCGATCATCAGGCCGGCGTAGAGGAAGCCGGTGTACGGGATGCCGTCCTTTTCCATGCCGCGCACGGTCGGCAGGATGATCTCGCGCAGCGCTCGGGCGTGCAGCGCGGGCGTGACCACCGGGGCGGGCGAGTACGCGCCCATGCCGCCGGTGTTGGGGCCGGCGTCGGCGTCCAGCAGGCGCTTGTGATCCTGGCTGGTGGCCAGGGCCAGCACGTTCTTGCCGTCCACCATCACGATGAAGCTGGCTTCCTCGCCTTCAAGGAACTCTTCCACCACCACGCGCGCGCCGGCATCGCCGAGCTTGTTGTCGGCCAGCATCATGTCGACGGCCGCGTGCGCCTCTTCCAGCGTCATCGCCACCACCACGCCCTTGCCGGCGGCCAGGCCATCGGCCTTGATCACGATCGGCGCGCCTTGCGCGTCGATGTAGGCGTGCGCCTGCGCGGGGTCCGAGAAGGTCTGGTAGGCCGCGGTCGGGATGCCGTGGCGGTGCATGAAGGCCTTGGCAAAGTCCTTGGACGATTCCAGTTGCGCTGCCGCCTGCGTCGGGCCGAAGATGCGCAGGCCCTTGGCGCGGAAGATATCCACAATGCCGGCCGCCAGCGGTGCCTCCGGGCCGACCACGGTGAAGGCCACGCCTTCACGTTCGGCAAAGGCCGCGACGACTTCCGGATCCGTCAGCGGAACATTCTGCAGGCGCTTGTCGAGCGCGGTACCGCCGTTGCCCGGCGCGACGTACACCACCTGTACTTTGGGGGATTGGGCCAATTTCCAGGCCAGCGCGTGTTCACGTCCACCCGAGCCGACAACCAATACTTTCATGATCCACTGCCAGAAAAGAAACGCATACAAAAAGGCGGCCGCCTGGTCTGTTTGTCCGGGCAGCCGCCGTTGGGGGCTTGCTATTGCTTAGTCTTCGATTGCTGCGTTGGTGAAGACTTCCTGCACGTCGTCCAGGTTTTCCAGGGCGTCGAGCAGCTTTTGCATCTTGACCGCGTCGTCGCCGGTGAAGCTGACTTCGTTCTGCGGCTTCATGACCACGTCGGCCACTTCCGCCTTGAAGCCGGCCGCTTCCAGCGCAGCCTTTACCGCGGAGAAGTCATTGGGCGGGCAGGTCACTTCGATCGAGCCGTCGTCGTTGGTGAGCACATCGTCGGCGCCCGCCTCCAGCGCGGCTTCCATCAGCTTGTCTTCGGGCGTGCCGGGGGCGAACAGGAACTGGCCGCAGTGGGTGAACATGAACGCGACCGAACCTTCGGTGCCCATGTTGCCGCCATGCTTGGAGAACGCGTGGCGGACTTCGGCCACGGTGCGGGTGCGGTTGTCGGTCAGGCAGTCCACGATGATGGCGGCGCCGGCCAGGCCGTAGCCTTCGTAGCGGATTTCTTCGTAATTGGCGCCTTCCAGGCCGCCCACCCCGCGCTGGATGGCGCGCTGGATGTTGTCCTTGGGCATGTTCGCGTCCATCGCCTTGTCGATCGACAGGCGCAGGCGCGGGTTGGAATCGGCATCGCCGCCGCCCAGCTTGGCGGCCACGGTGATTTCCTTGATCAGGCGGGTCCAGATCTTGCCTCGCTTGGCGTCAGCGGCGGCTTTCTTGTGTTTGATATTGGCCCATTTTGAATGACCGGCCATGATTCTCTCCGAGGCGGAAACTGAGACGTTGCGGTGATGTTGCGCGGGGTTGCCGTGCGTTGCGCGCGCTGGCTGCTTGCTGGTTGCGTATTGGCTGCTGCCTGGGCGCGCCAGGTGACTGATGTGCCTTGCTGCTGGCTATAATCAGCCCAGGATTTTATCACGCGCCCTTGCCTGCGCCGCTCCTCTGGGGCGGCCCGCCGGACAGGGCCTTTTGAACCAGAGAGATCATGGCCGAACCCATCCTCATTGCCAAGAACGCCGAACAAGAGCTATTCCTGCTCCCTGAGATGGGTAACCGGCACGGCCTGGTCACCGGTGCCACCGGGACCGGCAAGACGGTCACGCTGCAGACGCTGGCGCAAGGATTCTCCCGGTTGGGCGTGCCGGTCTTCCTGGCTGACGTCAAAGGTGACCTGACCGGCATTTCCCAGCCTGGTCAGCCATCTGACAAGCTCAAGGCGCGCCTGGCCGAGCTGAACCTGCCGGAACCGGTGTGGGGTGCGTGCCCGACGACACTGTGGGACGTGTTTGGCGAAAAGGGGCATCCGGTGCGCGCGACGGTGTCGCACATGGGACCGCTGCTGTTGTCCCGCATGCTCGAGCTCAACGACACGCAACAGGGCGTGCTCAACCTGGTGTTCCGCATTGCCGATGCCAACGGGCTGCTGCTGCTCGACGCCAAGGATCTGCGCGCGATGCTCCAGTACGTGGGCGACAACGCGGCGCAGTTCACCACTGAGTACGGCAATATTTCGGCAGCCTCGATCGGCGCGATCCAGCGTGGCCTGGTCGCGCTGGAATCGCAGGGCGCCGACGTGTTCTTCGGCGAGCCGATGCTCAACCTGGAAGACTTCATCCAGACCGACAAGGGCCAGGGCGTGGTCAACATCCTGGCGGCGGACAAGCTGATGAACTCGCCCAAGCTGTACGCGACGTTCCTGCTGTGGATGCTGTCCGAGCTGTTCGAGAAACTGCCCGAGGCAGGTGACCTGGACAAGCCCAAGCTCGTGTTCTTCTTCGACGAGGCGCACCTGCTGTTCAACGACGCGCCCAAGGCCCTGCTCGACAAGATCGAGCAGGTGGTGCGGCTGATCCGTTCCAAGGGTGTAGGCGTGTACTTCGTCACGCAGAATCCGGCCGATATCCCCGATACCGTGCTCGGCCAGCTCGGCAATCGCGTGCAGCATGCACTGCGCGCCTTTACGCCGCGCGACCAGAAGGCCGTCAAGGTGGCCGCTACCACCATGCGTGCCAATCCCAAGCTGGATGTGGAGAAGGTGATCGGCGAACTGGGCGTGGGCGAGGCGCTGGTGTCGTTCCTCGACGCCAGGGGCACGCCGTGCGTGACCGAGCGTGCCTGGGTGCTGGCGCCCGGCAGCCGCATCGGTCCGGCCACGGAGGACGAACGCAAGCAACTGATTGCGACCTCGCTGGTAGCGGGCACGTATGAAAAGACCATCGACCGCGAATCGGCC
Organism: Cupriavidus sp. IDO; assembly: GCF_000812465.1. Classification (GTDB taxonomy): domain Bacteria; phylum Pseudomonadota; class Gammaproteobacteria; order Burkholderiales; family Burkholderiaceae; genus Cupriavidus. The sequence continues at coordinate 27,988 of NZ_JWMA01000036.1, forward strand.
TATGAGAAGCTGCGAGGGAACGTTGCGGCGGCGGGTAACGGAACGGCCGGACAGAAGCCCGCGGGAGATGCTGCCGGTGGCTCCGAAAGCGGCGGCTGGCTGGGTCAGGCGGGAGAAATCTTCGGCACGCTGACCAAGGGCACCGGCAAGAGCGGCCGGGGCGATTCGATTCTTGAATCGATGGCCAAATCGGCGGCGCGCACCGTAGGCTCGCAGGTCGGCCGCGAGCTGATTCGCGGCGTGCTTGGCAGTTTGCTGGGCGGGAAGAAGAAGTAAGGCGGGGTGGTGTCAGGGCGGGGTCGCCTGCGTGGCGGCGACCCGCGGGCTTCACTGCTGCGCGTCTGGCGTCGAGCGCGCGGCCTTGGCCGCAGCTGCGTCCTCGCGCATCTTGCGGCTGAACATCCGCGCAAAGAACCAGGCCATGCCGATAATGAAAAGAATCACGGCAAGGCTCATCAGCCCGGTGCTGGTCGAAAACAGGATCTTGAAGGCTTCCATGCGATGCTCCCTGTGGGTTTGAAACACTGAGGCGGCGGATGGCCGCGCGCCGTCAAGTGTAGGGAGCGGCGTCGGGCGCGCCGTTGAGGTGGATCAAGCCCGCTCGACGCTGACCGGACCGTCTGCTGGCAGTCCGGCCCGCGTCAGTGCTTAGTTCTTGGTGCCGAACAAGCGGTCGCCTGCATCGCCCAGGCCTGGCACGATATACGCGTGATCGTCCAGGTGGCTGTCGAGCGAGGCCACGAACAACTGCACGTTCGGATGCGCCTTCTGGAACACCTCGACGCCCTCGGGTGCCGCAACCAGCGCAACGAAGGTGATGGCCTCGTCCTTCACGCCGCGGCGCTTGAGCACATCCACCGCATGCGCGGCCGAGTAGCCCGTGGCGACCATCGGATCGCACAGGATGAAGCTGCGGTCTTCCACATCGGGCAGGCGCACCAGGTACTCGACCGGGCGATGCTGCTCGTCGCGGTAGACGCCGATATGGCCGATGCGCGCCGACGGAATCAGTTCGACCAGGCCATCGCTCATGCCGACCCCGGCGCGCAGCACCGGCACGATCGTCAGCTTCTTGCCGGCGATCACCGGCGCATCCAGCTCGACCAGCGGCGTCTCGATGTGGCGCGTGGTCAGCGGCAGGTTGCGGGTGATCTCGTAGCCCATCAGAAGCGTGATCTCGCGCAGCAGTTCCCGGAAGGTGCGCGTGGACGTGTCCTTGTCGCGCATGTGCGAGAGCTTGTGCTGGATCAGCGGGTGGTCGAGGATGTACAGGTTGGGAAAGCGCGGATCTTGTTTCATGGCAGGCGGCGAGGCTCGGCGGAAGAGGGTGAAGCGGGCGCCAGATCGATGACACTGGCGCCGCGCCGTTGCAGCCGGATTGTAATGGAAGCGGGCCGCCCTGACCGTGGCTTCGTGTTGAGTACCGCCCAGGCTGGCACCGTCGGCGGGCTCCCTCGACCGCTGGGACCGCCCACGGGCTCGCCGATGCCTGGCTCTAATCAAGCGCGCGGTTTCTCGACTCGATATCCACCATGAAAATGGCGAGCGCTGCCATGGCAAGAAATGACGAAAGGATCGCAAGGGCCAGTGTGAACTGGCTGGCCATGACGGGTGCAATGATTGACGGTGCGAAGAGGCCGCCAAAGCGTGCGATCGCACCCGCGGTGCCCATCCCGCTGGCCCTCAGATCCGTCGGATACACCTCGGGCGTGAAGGCATAGAGTGCTCCCCAGGTACCGAGGAGCGCGAAGCTCATCAGCAAGGTCGAGCCGACGACAAGCGCAGTGGACTGGCCCAGGCTATAGAGCATGCAACCTGCCGCGCTGAGAAGCAGGAAGCCGATCAGGGTCGGCTTCCGACCCCAACGCTCGACGCCGTGAGCGGCGAGCGCGAACCCGGGAAGCTGTACCAGTGCGAGCAGGATCAGGAAGACCTGTCCACGCATGAAGCCAAAGCCCTGACCAGCCAGCTTCACCGGAAGATAGACGAAGACGCCGTAGTAGGCGATTGAGATGAGCATCCAGGCGGCCAGCAGGCAGATGCTGCGGCGCCGGCATCCGGCCGCGAAGAGTGCAAGCACCGATTTGCGCTCCATCTGCTGCGGCTCCAGCGAGCCGATCTCCACGGAAACGCGGTTGGCGGCGGCTACACGCTGAAGCACCGCGCGCGCCTCTGCCGAGCGTCCCGCCCTGTTCAGATAGAGCGGAGACTCGGGAACAAAGAACCGAAATACCACGCCGACCAGGGCGGGGATGCCAGTGACGAAGAAGATCAGCCGCCAGGCACCGTCGCCTCGCGAAACAGCGATCAGCGCAAGAATGGCGAGCAAGATCGTGCCGACCGCCCAGAATGACTCCAGCAGGACCAGCCAGCGGCCGCGCCGGTCGGAAGGCAGAAACTCGGCCATCATGGTGTAGTCAACGGGCAAAGTGCCGCCGACGCCGATGCCTGTCAGGAAGCGCAGCAGCAGAAGCCACTGGAAGTCGGGTGCGAAGGCGGATGCGACACCACAGATGGCGTCAATGACCACCGCCATCATCAGCACGGGTCGGCGGCCGATCCTGTCCGCAAGCCGACCGAACACAAAAGCGCCGATCAGCATGCCGACAAAGAACATCGTCCCGGTCTGCAAAGCCGTCGGCACGGGAATGCCGAATGTCGCCGCAACGGACGGTGCGGTAAATCCGATCGAGAGCACCTGCATCGCGTCAGCGAGCCAGACCAGGCCAAATATGACAAACAGCCGATACTGGAACCGGCCGACGCCGGCCGCGCGGATGCCCTGCTCAATCGTGATGGTCTGAGACGACGCTGCCCTCGCGCTCGGCTGGGGGGCCGGGCTGATCGTTGCTTCTGGGATTGCCGTTGTTGCCATGGATGAAATTGATGACGACATTTGTCTACCTGTCTTTATAGGCTGGTTCTTGAACTCGGAAGCACACGTTTATCGAAGCAGGGCCAGAGTACGGTACCAACTCATGCGTGATGCCATCGCACCGGGTTGCAACGAACGTGGTGACTACTCCAATCTGGCGAGGCCGGAACTAACCCGGTAGTACGCTCGCGCCACCTTTCTGATGCTGATACGACATAGTCACTCCTTGTCTACCCTTGGTTGGTCCAGGCCCGGCCTCCCGCTCGGCACGGCGATGGACTATGCAAGCCCCGGGCCAGCGCTTCCGGTGATGTAAAGGGCCAATCTTGTAGTTGTGTTGTCTCGTCTGCCACTTGCGGCGCGCTTTCCTTGTGCGGGGAGGCACCGCTGCGCGCCTTTCGGCACTCATGTAGTGCGCACTACATGATCGTTCAGCGTAAGCTACATGAAACTGGCGGGCAAGGCCGAATTGCGATTTCCCTCCTCGGGGTTTTCCCGCGCGTCGCGCGCATGGCGCCAGCGAGGGAGCGCACGGCTCCCTGCCCGGTGGCGAAGCGCCTTGCCAGGCACGGCGTATGTGCGGTCAGCGTGAATGCGGAAGGCGCGGCGAGCCCGCCGCGCGGGTCTCCGTTGGTCTCAGTGGGCAGGTGCCGCACGCAGGCGCGCGACAGTGTTCTCCAGGTCCTGCCAGGCGGGTTGGTCAGGGGCAAAGCGCGCTCGCAGGTACTGCGTCAGCTGCGCGATCTGCCGGTCGTCGAGCGTGTCGGCATAGGCGGGCATCGCGCCCAGCTCACTGTCGGGCGGTGCGGGCATGCCTTGCAGCAGCACCTGGATCACGTTGTCCGGGAGCTTGCTGTGCAGGTTGGTATTCAGTGCGAGCGCTGGCTTGACGCCGAATTGCGCGATGCCCTGGTCCGACTGGTGGCATACCGCGCATGCGCTCTGGTACAGGCGTTCGCCGGGACCGTTCAGGGTGAGCGCGGCCTGCGCGCTGCGCTGCTCGATTTGTGCTGCCTGCGCGGCCAGCACCGAAGGCGCAGGTGGCGGCGAGGCGAACGAGGCCACATAGTGCGCGATTGCGCGCACATCGGATTCCGGCAACTGCGCGAGTTCTTCCACCACCGGTGCCATGGGCCCAGCCGCGGCACCATGATGCGGCGCATAGCCGCCGCGCAGATACGTGAACAGTGCCGCCTCGGTCCATGGCACCGGCGCGTGCGTGAGCGAGGTCAGCGGCGGCGCTTCCCAGTCGTCGGCACTGCCGCCGGTCAGGTACTTGCGCCCGCCCTGTTCCGCGCCGAGCGCGTTGCGCGGCGAATGGCAGGCACTGCAGTGGCCCAGTCCTTCGGCGAGATACGCGCCGCGGTTCCATTGCGCGGAGCGCAAGGGGTCGGGCTTAAATGGTTCGTTGCGATGGAACAGCAGGTTCCAGCCCGCCAGCAATGGCCGCATGTTGAACGGGAATGCGAGCCGGGTTTGCGGGACCTCGGACTTCACCGGCCCGGCGGCCATCAGGTAGGCATACAGCGCCTGCATGTCGGCATCGCTGACCTTGGCGAACGCGGTGTACGGGAAGGCCGGATAAAGGCGGCGCCCGTCGCGGTGGATGCCCTTCCGCATTGCGCGCTCGAACGCCGCGAACGACCAGTTGCCGATGCCAGTTTGCACATCGGGCGTGATGTTGGTGCTGTACACCGTGCCGAAGGGCGTTTCCAGCGGCAGGCCGCCGGCGTTCTTCACGCCGCCGGGCGCCGTATGGCACACCGCACAGTCGCCTGCCGCGGCCACCAGGCGGCCGCGCTCCAGCGTGGCCGCGGAGTAAAAGCCGGGTTCGGTCGGTGCGACCGGCGCGATCGGCGCACGCCACGGCAGTAGCGTCGCGCACAGGCCGGCCGCGGTGGCGGCAGCGGCGGCAAGCCAGCCACGCTTCTTGCGCCGGCTGCCGCGCTTGTCTTCACTCTCGGCAAGTGCCAGGCGGATGCGTTCGGCGCTGAAGGGCGGTGCGCGCAGGCGCACGCCGGTGGCATCGAAAATGGCGTTGGCAACTGCGGCGGCGGCGGGCAGCGTATCGGCCGGCCCCGCTGCGAGCTTGTCGTAGCCGGCGAGCGTGCCGGCCAGGCGCACTTCCGGCAGTGCGATGCCAGCCGTCGCTGGCAGCATCCGGGCGGTGGGCGCAGCGGATGGCCAGGTGTCGAAGCCAGGCGTGGCGGCTGTCAGTTGCAGTGCGGTGTCGGCGACTGCCTGTTCAAGCGAGCGCGTGGCGGGTGCGGCTTGTGTGGGCGCCAGCGATTCGCTGTCGCGGCCCACGGTCACGCGCGTGACTGCCAGGTCGCCGGTGGTGTCGTCGACTTCCACTTCCGCCACCCACGCGGACCAGCTCTGGCCGGCATCGTGGTCGACGGTGTGCGCATAGGCGAAGCCGCGACCGCGCCGCACGTTGCCGGCCGCTGCGGCGGCACGCGGCGCGGCCGGCGACCAGCCTGCGCGCTCGCTTACCTGCCGTACCAGCGCCCCGCCCCGCGCATCGTCGAGATGCGCGAGCCGCAGCGCGACCGGATCGCTGCCCGATGCAGCGGCGATTTCGTCGAGATGGGATTCGCGCGCAAAGACCTGCGCGCGCGCGGCGGCAAGCGGTGCGGCATCGAAGGTGGCGCTATCGCCGACCGCGCCGACCATGCCGACATCGACATTGGGAATGCGGTAGGGCGGATTGCCGGCGTTGCCTGCCTGGGCTGTGTCTGTGCCGTCCGTCACTGGCGACGGCGTATGCGTGAGCCACAGCGCCAGCGGCACCCACGGCGCGGCGGTGCCGGCCAGCGTGGTGGCGTAGGCATCGATGGCAGCGCCGGACTGTGCGGTGTCGACGCGCACGGACAGTACGGCGTCGGACAAGCCGATGTCGTCGGCGCACAGCCGGCGCATCACCGGTTTGCCGGCGGCATGGGCAAGCAGCGCGGCGTCGGCAGCGGCGTGGTGCGCCAGCAGCGTTGGGTCGGCGTCATCATCCGGCGCTTGCCAGCAGGCCAGCGCCACCTGTTGCGGCGCGATGCCCAGCAGCGCGGCCAGTTCCTCGCGCAATGCGCCCGGGCGCGTGCCGGGCAGCCACACATGCAGCATACCGTCGCGCCAGTCGGCGATGACGGTGCAGCGGGCCTCTGCATTGGTGCCGGCCAGCGGCCACTGGTAGTCCTGCGCGTGGCGCGTCGCGGCGTTGGCCAGCACTTCGCTGGGGGCGCCGACTTGCGTGAGCGCGCGGCGCGGCACGGGTGCGCCGTCAGCGCGCGGGGGTGCCGACCAGCGCGCCTGCAAGGCATGCGCGGCATTGGCTGCGAGCGCATCCGACTCCGCCACAACGCCCGCAAACCGGTGGCGGAGCACCACCGCGCGCACGCCCGGCAGTGCCAGTGCCGCGTGGTGGTCAGCGCCAAGGAGGCGCGGCGAGAGCGGCTTGCCGCCGATCCAGCGCAGGCCGGGCGGCGTCAGCACATGGGCGACGAGGCATTTCGCCGCCGGCGGTGGCGCAAGCTCCGCCACAACGCTGGCACGCCCGGCGTGCGGCACGAGTCTTTGCGTCACGATGCCGCTCCCTCGCTGGCCCGCCGTTGCAGCACCGCGGCGCGCTTTACCGCGCGCACGATCTCCACATGCGTGCCGCAGCGGCACAGGTTGAAGCGCAGCGCCTCGCGGATCTGCGCTTCGTCGGGATCGGGATTCTGCGCGAGCAGCGCCTTGACGGTCATGATCATGCCGTTCAGGCAATAGCCGCATTGCGCGGCTTGCTCGTCGATAAAGGCCTGCTGCACCGGATCGGGAAGCTCCGCCGTGCCGAGACCCTCAAGCGTGGTCACCGCATGGCCCACCGCGGCCCGGACCGGCAGCACGCAAGCGCGTGCGGGCAAGCCGTCCACCAGCACCGTGCACGCGCCGCACTGGCCCAGCCCGCAGCCGTACTTGGGGCCGTTGCAGCACAGGTCGTTGCGCAGGATATAAAGCAGCGGCGTGTCAGGCGCCACGCTGAGTGTGTGCTCGGCGTGGTTGACCTGCAGCACCATGCGGACAGGGGGGCGGGGCGTGTTCATCGGGGGCTGGGGGCGGTTTGAACGTCACGCTTCGCGGCGCCGCGCCCCTTCCTTGGCGAGGGGCTGCGGCGGGCAGGATCTGGCAGGCGGTCAGGCCGCCGCGGACAGCGGCCTGGTCCCGGCCGATACCAGCGGCACGTTGAACACATCGTAGCCGAAACACCAGTCCGGGTTCTCGTTGCTGCGCAGCCAGGTGTTGTTGTGCGAGACCAGCTGCACCTTGCCGGCGCGCTCGGCGCGGTTGGCTTCATACAGCGCGAACGCGCTGGCGTAGTCGTCAACGCCGGCCTCGGTGAAGCAGCGCGTCAGCATGGCCGCATCCTCGATCGCCATTGCCGCGCCTTGCGCCATGTGCGGTTTCATCGGGTGGCAGGCATCGCCCAGCAGCACCATGCGGCCGCGGCTCCATAACGGCAGCGGGTCGCGTTCCAGCAGCGGCCACTTGGTCACCTCGACGGTGCCTTCGATCAGCGATTGCACACCTTCGTGCCAGCCATCGAAGGCGGCACGCATCTCCTCGATGCTGCTCGGCACCCAGCTCTTGCACATGTCCCACTCGGGCTCCGGCACGCCGGTCACGTAGTAGATCTCGTCCAGCTTGCTGGTGTCGAAGTAGACCATCATGTGGCGGTCGTCGGTCCACCACTTGGTGCAGCGCTCGTGCGTAAAGCCCTTGACGCGCGAGATGGGGAATACCGCGCGGTGCGCCACGTAGCCGGTGTACTTGGGCGGCTCGGCGCCCAGCAGGGTTTCGCGGATGCGCGAATTGACGCCGTCGGCACCGACCACGATATCGGCTTCTTCCACCGTGCCGTCGGTGAAGCGCAGTTGCACCACGTCGCCCTGGTCGGTGACGCTTTCCAGCTTCTTGTCGAACAGCAGCGTGCCGGGCGCCACGGCATCGGTCAGCAGCTTGTGGAAGTCGCCGCGGTGCACGGTCAGGTAGCTGGCGCCGTAGTGGCGCAGCGCGTAGTCGCCCAGCGGGATCTGCGCGATCACCTCGCCGGTCAGGCCGTCGCGGCTGTACCAGTAGTCAGGGTGGCAGCCCATGTCGTTGAGCGCGTCCTCGATGCCAATGCGCCGCATGATCTTCATCACATTGGGCCCCACATGGATGCCGGCGCCCAGGCGCGAGAACGCCGGTGCCTGTTCATACAGCCTGACCTGGAAGCCGGCTCGCTGCAGCAGGGCGGCCGCGGCCGTCCCTCCGAGTCCGGCGCCGACAACTGCGATTCGCGGTTTGCCTTGCACGTTCTTTCTCCTGGGGCAATGACACATGGGTCGTTTAGGGGCGGGGATGGCCGTGTGGCCGACCGTTGAAAATGAGTGTACACACTCAAAATATCAACGTAAAGGAAGAAAATCGCGAACCTATGGAAAACCCTGATGAAAACATGATTGAGCATCCACGCTGCGCTATATCGGTGAATTTATGTGCAAAAACATGGATTGGTTAATTAAGTGTGCACTGAATGAGTGAAATATTCCCGGTGCAGATTCTGTTTGCCTAGATAAAGTGTGTACACTACAATCGATCGAAGCGTGCAGGGCCGGCAAGCCAGCGCAGGCGGGTAGACAGACAAACCAATGACGGAGTCGACAGTGCAGAAAGTTTTCCGAATCGGCCAGATCGTGCCGAGCTCCAACACCACGATGGAAACCGAGATCCCGGCGATGCTGGCCGCGCGTCAGCTGGTGCGCCCGGAGCGCTTCACCTTCCATTCAAGCCGGATGCGGATGAAGAAGGTGGTCAAGGAGGAGCTGGCGGCGATGGACGCCGAATCCGACCGCTGCGCGGTGGAGCTGAGCGACGCCCGCGTCGACGTGCTTGGCTACGCCTGCCTGGTGGCGATCATGGCGATGGGCCACGGCTACCACCGTGTCTCCGAGCAGCGCCTGCAGGCGCATACCGCCGAGAACGGCGGCGACGCGCCCGTGATCACCAGCGCCGGTGCGCTGGTGGATGCGCTCAAGGTGATGGGCGCGAAGCGCATCGCCGTGGTGGCGCCCTACATGAAGCCGCTGACCGAGCTGGTGGTCGACTACATCCGCAATGAAGGCTACGAGGTCGTCGACTACCGCGCGCTGGAGATCCCCGACAACCTCGAAGTGGGCCGCCACGACCCGTCCCGGCTGCCCGACATCGTCGCGCAGATGAATACCGCCGACGCCGATGTCATCGTGCTGTCCGCCTGCGTGCAAATGCCGTCGCTGCCGGCGGTGGCCAGGGTGGAGGCGATGACCGGCAAGCCGGTGGTCACCGCCGCCATCGCCACGACCTACGCGTTGCTCAAGCGCCTGGGCCTGGAGCCGGTGGTGCCGGGCGCGGGCGCGCTGCTGTCGGGCGCTTACTGAAGGGGCCGGCCATGACGACCAGCACCTTCCTCTACGGCGCCAACGTCCACGCCAACGGCATCCGCCAGCACTACCTGCGCTACGGCGGGCAGGATGGTGCGCGCGCGCAGCGCGATGCCATCGTGATCGTGCCGGGCATTACCAGCCCGGCGGTGACGTGGGGCTTTGTCGGCGAGCAGTTCGGGCGGCAGTTCGATACCTATGTGCTCGATGTGCGCGGCCGCGGGCTGTCGCAGGCCGGGCCAGAGCTGGACTACAGCCTGGACGCGCAGGCGGCGGACGTGGTTGCCTTTGCCGAGGCCCTCGGGCTGCGGCGCTATGCCATCGTCGGCCATTCGATGGGCGCACGCATCGGTATCCGCGCCGCGCGCGCCACGCCCGCCGGGCTGACGCGGCTGGTGCTGGTCGATCCGCCGGTGTCGGGGCCGGGGCGTCGTCCGTACCCGTCGCAACTGCCGTGGTACGTCGATTCGATCCGGCTGGCACAGCAGGGCATCGATGTGGAAGGCATGCGCCGCTTCTGCCCGACCTGGACCGAGGACCAGCTGCGCCTGCGCGCGCAGTGGCTGCACACCTGCGACGAGCGCGCGATCCTGGCCAGCTTCAACGGCTTCCATGAGGACGATATCCACGCCGACCTGCCGCAAGTGTCGGTGCCGGCGCTGCTGATGACCGCCGGGCGCGGCGATGTGATCCGCGCGGAAGACGTGCAGGAAATGGGCACGTTGCTGCCCGCGTTGCTGGTCGCGCATGTGGCCAATGCCGGCCACATGATCCCGTGGGACGACGAGCCGGGTTTCTACCGCGCCTTCGGCGACTTCCTCGGCGCGGCACTGAACTGACCAAGGAGGGAACATGCCCATAAGCGATTACGACCTGACCACGGCATGGAAGCAGGTGCTGACGCTGTCGAAGCTGCAGCCGGGGCAGACCGTCACGGTGCTGACCGGCGCGGCCACGCACCCGCAGACGCTGCGCACGGCGTTGGTGGCGGCGCAGTCGATGGGCGCCATCGTCAACCGGCTCGACCTGCCGCCAGTCAATGGCGAGAAGGCACTGAGCCGCGATGCGCTGGCCTACCTCGGCACCACGCCGCTGACCGGCAACCCGGCCGCCATTGCCGCGCTGAAGGCCAGTGACCTGGTGCTGGATTTGATGACGCTGCTGTTCTCGCCTGAGCAGCATGAGATCCTGGCCGGTGGCACCAGGATACTGCTGGCGGTGGAGCCCCCCGAAGTGCTGGCGCGGCTGGTGCCGACCGAGGCCGACCGCACCCGCGTCAAGGCCGCGACCGCACGGCTGGGCAAGGCGCGCGAGATGCATATCGTGTCCGATGCGGGCATGGACCTGCGCTGCCGCCTCGGCGAATTCCCGGCGATCAGCGAGTACGGCTTCGTCGACGAGCCCGGCCGCTGGGACCACTGGCCGAGCGGCTTCGTGCTGACCTGGCCGGACGAGGGCGGTACCAACGGCACCATCGTGCTGGACCGCGGCGACATCCTGCTGCCGATGAAGTCCTATCTCCAGGCGCCGATCCGCATCACGGTCGAGGCGGGCTACGTGCGCCGCATCGAAGGCGGCGTGGATGCCGAGCTGCTGGCGGACTACATGGCCTCGTTCAATGACCCGGAAGCCTATGCGATGTCGCATATCGGCTGGGGGCTGCAGCCTCGCGCAAGCTGGTCGGCGCTGGCGATGTACGACCGCGAGGCCACCATCGGCATGGACGCGCGCGCCTACGAGGGCAACTTCCTGTGCTCGTTCGGTCCCAACAATGAAGCTGGCGGCGGCCGCACTACCGCCTGCCATATCGACATCCCGGTGCGCCATTGCACGGTCAGCCTCGACGGCGAGCCGGTGGTGGTGCGCGGCAAGGTGATGGACGGGCACCATGCCCCCGCCGCATCGCTCTATAAGGAATCGCGCCATGGATGACGCAATGCAGACTTACCAGCGCCAGGGCTTCGGCGCGTCGATGGAACTGCGTGCGCCGTACGGCCTGCTGATCATCGACTTCGTCAATGGCTTTGCCGATCCGGCCGTGTTCGGCGGCGGCAATATCCCGGAGGCAATCCGCAACACGCGGCCGCTCTTGCGCACTGCGCGCGAGCAGGGCTGGCCGGTGGCGCACAGCCGCATCGTGTTTGCCGACGACGACAGCGACCACAATATCTTCACGCTGAAGGTGCCGGGCATGCTGACGCTGAAGGAAGATGGCCACAACAGCCAGATCGTGCCGGAGCTGGCGCCGGCGCCGGGCGAGCTGGTGGTGCGCAAGACAGTGCCGTCGGCGTTCTTTGGCACCTCGCTGGCCGCGTGGCTGACGCAGCGCGGCGTGCAGACGCTGCTGGTGGCGGGCTGCGTGACCAGCGGTTGCGTGCGCGCCAGCGTGGTCGACGCGATGTCGCTGGGCTTCCGCCCGCTGGTGGTATCCGACTGCGTGGGCGACCGCGCGCTCGGCCCGCACGACGCCAACCTGTTCGACATGGCGCAGAAGTACGCCACGGTGCTGACGCGCGATGAAGCGCTGGCGCAGATCGCCGGCGCTGGCGTCCGGGCCGCTGCCTGAGACGAGACGATGCGGCCGGGCCCGTCTTCAGGCTGCCGCTGCTCGTCTGGCGCGCGCCGTCTTGCGCGGCGCGGCCGGCGGCGCCACAGCTGGCTCGGAGCCAGGCACGGCCACCGTGCGCAGCACCGTCTGCTGGATCATATCGCGCCAGTGCGCCAGTGCCGGCGCGCTCATCATGGCCTCGCCCAGGAAGGCGCTGAGCGTATGATGGTTGGAGTTGTAGAAGTAGCCGAGCGAAGCGATCACCAGGTAGACGTCGCGCGCCCCCACGTCCGGCCGGAACAGCCCGGCGGCCTTGCCGCGCGTGAGGATGCCGTCCAGCACCGACAGCGCGTAGCTGGAGATTTCCCTGAGCCGGACGGACTTCTTCGCGTGCTTGCCCTGGCTCATGTTCTCGCTGGTCAGGATCGCGACGAATTCCGGATGGTCGAGGTAGTACTGCCAGATAAAGTCGATCAGCTGCGACAGCGCGCGCACCGGGTCGGCGGCGTCGAGTTCGTGTTCGAGCTTCTGCTCGGCCTCGTTGAGCTGCAGGTAGATGGTTTCCAGCACTTCGACGAACAGCTTTTCCTTGCTGCCGAAGTAGTAGTAGATCATCCGGTCGTAGGTCTTGGCCAGCGACGAGATGCGCTCGATGCGCCCGCCGTCGTAGCCGCGCTGCGCGAATACCTTGATCGCAGCCTTCAGGATGCGGTCGCGGCTGTCCTGCGCTTGCCTGGCCCGGGTGCCGACGGCCGCCCGCCTGGCGGCAGGCTTGGTCGCAGTGGTGATCGTCATGATGGTGGGTTGGGCTGTGTCACGTCTGGCTCGCAGTATAACGGCGCGCCGGGCCGCGCAGCCCGGCCGGTGAAGGAGATGGCAAGACAATGACGGCAACGACCCTGCCACCCGCGGCCCAGGCCGACCCCGCCACGCCGCGCGCACTGCGGCTGGCGCTGCTGCAGGCCAGCGGCGTGCTGCTGGTCACGCGCGCGCCGCAGCCGGCGGCGCGTCCTGCGCCCGGGCAGCCCGGCGCGGCCTCGGACTATGTGCCGGCGCTGCCCGATATCTTTATCGCGGTGCGCGACAGCGGCGAGGTGCTGGCCTTCAACGGCCACGTCGACCTGGGCACCGGCATCCGCACCGCACTGGCGCAGATCGTGGCCGAGGAGCTCGACGTGCCGCTGGAGCGGGTGCGCATGGTGCTGGGCCATACCGAGGCCACGCCCAACCAGGGTCCGACCATCGCCAGCGCGTCGATCCAGATTTCCGCCATTCCGCTGCGCCGCGCCGCCGCGCAGGCGCGCGCGTGGCTGCAGGCGCAGGCTGCCCGGCAGTTCGGGGTGGAGCCGGGCAGGCTGGAGGCGGAGGACGGCGTATTCCGTGTGCCCGGCACCGAGGCCAGCATTGGCTACGGCGCATTGGTGCAAGGCGAACATGTCGCTTTGCCGCTGGCCGATGACGTGCAGACCAAGCCGGTCGAGTCCTACCGCATCGTCGGCCGCCCGGCCGGCCGCGTCGATATCCCGGACAAGGCGCGCGGAGTGCTCACCTTCGTGCACGATGTGCGTGTGCCCGGCATGCTGCATGGCCGCGTGGTGCGCCCGCCCTACGCCGGGCGAGATAGCGGCGGCTTCGTCGGCAATTGCCTGCTGAAAGTCGATCGCGATTCCGTACGCGACGTGCCAGGCCTGGTCGACGTGGTGGTGCAGGGCGACTTCGTCGGCGTGGTGGCGGAGCGCGAGGAATACGCGGTGCTGGCCGCGCGCAGGCTGCGGCTTAAATGGAAGCCTGTGCCGCCGCTGCCGGCGCTGGACGACCCCGAGCCGGCGCTGCGCGCCAATCCCGCGCAGCGGCGCGAGCTGCTGAGCGAGGGCGAGATGCCGCCGGGCGGTGCAGGCAGGATCCTCGATCGGCACTACGTCTGGCCATACCAGATGCACGGCTCGATCGGCCCGTCTTGCGCGGTGGCGGACTGGCATGAGGACGGCCTGACAGTCTGGTCCGGCACGCAGAACCCGCATGTCTTGCGCATCGACCTCGCGTGGTTGTGCGGACTCGGCGAGGACAGCATCGAGATCGTGCGCATGGAAGCCGCCGGCTGCTACGGGCGCAATTGCGCGGACGATGTCTGCGCCGATGCGGCGCTGTTGTCGCGCGCGGCCGGCCGGCCGGTGCGCGTTCAGCTCTCCCGCGAGCAGGAGCACTTGTGGGAACCCAAGGGCGCGGCCCAGCTGATGGACGTCAGTGCCACGCTGGGCACCGACGGTGAGCTGCTCGGCTATGACTTCACCAGCCGCTACCCGTCCAACGATGCACCGACGCTGGCACTGGTCCTGACCGGCACCGTGCCCAATGCGCCGCGCACGCTGGAAATGGGTGACCGCACCGCGGTGCCGCCATACGCCTACCGTGCGCGCCGCATCGCTTGCGACGACACGCCTGCGATCGTGCGCGCGTCATGGCTGCGCGGCGTCTCGGCGCTGCCGAACTCGTTTGCGCACGAATGCATGATCGATGAACTCGCCGCCGAGGCCGGCGTCGATCCGGTGGATTTCCGCTTGCGCCATTTGCCGGATCCGCGTGCCGCCGAATTGCTGCGCGCGGTGGCGAACGCCGCGGGCTGGCAGCGCGGGGTGCAAGGCTCGCGCGGTACGCCCGATGCGGATGGCCAGTTGCGCGGGCGCGGTGTTGCCTACGCGCGCTATGTCCACAGCCGCTTTCCGGGATTCGGCGCGGCGTGGGCGGCATGGGTTGTCGATTTGTCGGTGGATGCCGCGACGGGGCGCATCAAGGTCGATAAGCTGGTGGTCGGGCAGGACACCGGCATGATGGTCAACCCGGACGGCGTGCGGCACCAGATTCACGGCAACGTGGTGCAGTCGCTGAGCCGTGTGTTGAAGGAGCAGGTGTGCTTCGATGCGGACGGCGTCGCCAGCCGTGAATGGGGCAGCTATCCGTTGCTGACGTTTCCGGAGATTCCGCCGATCGAGGTGGTGTTGATGCCGCGGCAGTCAGAGCCGCCGCTGGGAGCGGGGGAGTCGGCATCGCTGCCGGGAGCGCCGGCGATTGCCAATGCGTTGTTCGATGCGATTGGTGTGCGGCTGCGTCGGCCGCCGTTCGTGCCGGAGACAGTGTTGGCGGCTTTGCGAAGCGGTTGACCTTGGCGGGTATTGTCAGACACTGGCGCGCTTAACCGCCGCCATTGCCCTCATCGATCTCGCTCATCTTGCGCAGCAGGTAAGTCACCGCCACCCGCTCCGCGGGATTCAGGCTGCCGAAGGTCTGCTCCGAAATCTGCTTCGCAAACGGCACCGTCTCGTCGATCAATGCCAGTCCGGCGGGCGTTACCGTCACCACCACCTTGCGCCGGTCATTGGGATCATGCGACACCGCGATCAGCTTGCGTGCCTTCAGGCGCTCGATGATGCCGCGCACCGTTGCCTGGTCGATCGCCGTCGCACGCACCACTTCATTGAGCGAGCACGGCTGGCGGTCCCTGACCGCGCATAGCACCACGAACTGCGCCGCGGTCAGCTGCGAATCCGGAATGGTCTGCTGGAAGATCGCCACGTGGCGCTGGTAGGCACGCCGCAGCAGGTGGCCCACCTGCTCGGTGAAATCGTAGTCGGTGGCAGTGGTGTCTGCGGCGGAAGCGGAGGGCTGGGGCACGTCGATCGTAATGCGGTGGATGAGCGTGCCCCGAGTATATCCGCTGCTTATTCGACGGTGATGCCCGCCGTCTTCGCGACCTTGCCGAAGCGCTCGTACTCCGACTGCGTCAGCGCCTGCAGCTCGGCCGCGCCCGAGCCCCTGGGGTTGAAGCCTGCCTGCGCCAGCTTCTCGCGCACATCGGGACGGGCCAGCGCTTCGACGAACGCCGCGTTGAGCGCCTGCACCACCGGTGCCGGGAGGTTGGCGGGCCCATACACGCCGAACCACGGCTCGACTGCATAATCCGGCAATCCGGCCTCGGCCAGTGTAGGCACATCCGGCAGCGACGCCGCGCGCTGTTTGCCGGCCACTGCCAGCGCGCGCAGCTTGCCTGCCTGGATATGCGGCAGCGAAGCCGGCAGGTTGTCGAACATCACCGCGATATGGCCGCCCAGCATGTCGTTGATGGCCGGGCTGCTACCCTTGTAGGGCGCATGCGTCAGGCTGGTCTGCGTCATCTGCGCGAACATCGCGCCGGCCAGGTGCATCGAGGTGCCGGTGCCGGCGGTCGCATAGGTCAGGCCGGGATTCGCCTTGGCGTAGGCCACCAGTTCCTTGACGTTCTTCACCGGTAGTGTCGGGCTGACTTCGAGCACGATGGTCGAGGTGCCGAGCAGGCTGATCGCGGTGAAGTCCTTGCGCGGGTCGAACGGCACCTGCTTGTAGATATGCGGATTCAGCGCATTGGTGGAAATCGCACCGAAGCCGATCGTGTAGCCGTCCGGGGCGGCCTTGGCCACGGCGTCCATGCCGATATTTCCGCCGGCGCCGGGGCGGTTCTCGATCACCACTGGCTGGCCCAGCTTCTCGCCCACGCGCTGGCCCACGGTGCGCGCCACCAGGTCGGTGGTACCGCCGGCGGCGTAGGGGACGACGAACCGGATCGGCCTGGAGGGGAAGGCGCCACCAGGCGCTGCGCTGGCACTGAAGCTGCCGGCCAGGGCGGCGGCGCCGGCCATCGCGGCGAGCAGGAGGGGGCGGCCGGGGTGTGCGGGACGGGTTGGCATGATGGCGGGATCTCCTCGTTGGTCTGTTGTTCTGGCGGCGGCGGTGACGCAGCCGGCGCGCGGCCATTGTATGGGATTGCAGGCATGGGCGGCGGAGCCGGTGCGCCCCGTAGTGGGCGCCGATGCCATTGCGTCTTTTAGAATACAATCGTCGGGTCGTTTCGCGGGGCCGACGTGCCCGCCCGCTTTTCCCCCAGTATTCCCCGTGCCCGCCTCCCAGAAGTCTCTCGCCGTACCTGCCGCGCTGCCGTCGCCGCAGCGTTCGGGGCTTGCCATTGCCGCCGTCGGCGCGGTGCTGTTCTCCGCCAAGGCGATCGTTGCCAAGCTGATGTACCGCTACAACGTGGATGCCGTGATGGTGATCACGCTGCGCATGCTGTTTGCGGTGCCGCTATTCATGGCCATCGGCTGGTGGCAGGCAAGGCGGCTGCCGCCGCTGTCCTGGGCCGATCGCGGGCGCGTGGTCTTTCTCGGTTTCATCGGCTACTACCTGTCCAGTTTCCTGGATTTCCTTGGCCTGCAATACATCACGGCGGGGCTGGAGCGGCTGATCCTGTTCCTCACGCCTTCATTCGTGCTGCTGACGACGGCGCTGGTATTCCGCCGGCCCATCAGTGCGCGGCAGTGGGTGTCTCTGCTGCTGGCCTACGTCGGCATCGTGCTGGTGTTTGCGCATGACCTGGATGTCAGCGGCAGCCAGGTCTGGCTGGGCGGCGCGCTGGTGCTTGGCAGTGCCATGACGTATGGTATCTACCTGATCGCCAGCGGCGAGCTGGTGCGCCGGATCGGCTCGCTGCGGCTGGTGGCGTATGCGATGTGTGTGTCCACCGCGTGCTGCGTGCTGCAGTACTTGGCGCTGGGACGGGCCGTGCCGGAACTGGCGCAGCCGGCGCCGGTGATGTGGCTGTCACTCATCAATGCGGTGTTCTGCACGGTGTTGCCGGTGTCGCTGACCATGGTTGCGGTGTCGCGCATTGGCGCGCCGATGGCTTCGCAGGCAGGCATGCTCGGCCCGGTGTCGACGCTGCTGCTGGGCTTCTGGCTGCTCGGCGAACCGATCAGCAGCGTGCAACTGGCGGGCAGTGCCCTGGTGCTGGGTGGCATGTACCTGCTATCCGCACGCAAGAGGAAATGATTTCAAGGCGGCAGCGTGGCGCTGACGGCCGGCAATGAACAAGCCACCGACCAACAAGGATCAAGGAGAGCAAGAGATGGATCTCGGACTGCGCGGTAAGCACGCACTGGTGTGCGGTGCCAGCAAGGGACTCGGATTTGCCTGCGCCGACGCGCTGGCCGCCGAAGGCGTCGATGTGGTGATCGTGGCACGCGGCGCCGAGGCGCTGGAGAAGGCTGCCGCCGGCCTGCGCGCCCGCCACGGCCGCCGCGTGGTCGCGGTGGCTACCGATATCTCCACGCCCGCCGGCCGCAAGGCGGCGCTGGACGCAGCGGCCAAGCTTGGCGACCTCGACATCCTCATCAATAACGCCGGTGGCCCGCCGCCGGGCAATTTCCGCGACTGGGATCGTGATGACTGGCTGGCAGCGCTCGACGCCAATATGCTGACCCCGATCGAGCTGATCAAGGC
The DNA here is from genome assembly GCF_000812465.1 of Cupriavidus sp. IDO. Classification (GTDB taxonomy): domain Bacteria; phylum Pseudomonadota; class Gammaproteobacteria; order Burkholderiales; family Burkholderiaceae; genus Cupriavidus. Next base: position 46,151 of record NZ_JWMA01000036.1, read on the forward strand.
CACCGTGGACGGCATGATTGCGCGCAAGTGGGGCCGCATCATCAACATCACCAGCGGGGCGGTGAAGGCACCGATCGACGTGCTTGGCCTGTCCAACGGTGCGCGTTTCGGCCTGACTGGCTTCGTGGCCGGCGTGGCGCGCGAAGTGGCGCAGCACGGCGTAACCATCAACAATATGCTGCCGGGACCGTTCAACACCGACCGCCTCTTCAAGACCATGGAAGGCGGTGCCAAGAAGGCCGGCCTGTCGGTCGAGGAGGTGGCGGAGCGCCGCGCCGCGCAGAACCCGTCGCGCCGCTTTGGCGACCCGGCCGAGTTTGGCGCCACCTGTGCGTTCCTGTGCAGCCGTCACGCCGGCTTTATCACCGCCCAGAATATCCTGCTCGACGGCGGAGCGTACCCCGGCACGTTCTGAGTCCGACTGCGGCCGCCATGTGCGGCCGCATTGCATTGATCATTTCCATTCCGCAGTCGCTTCATTCGTCACAAGGAATTACTGATGAGCCGCCCCCGCATCGCACTGATTGCCCATGACCGGAAAAAGGATGACATCGTCGCCTTTGCCGCCCGCCACCGCGATTTCCTGTCGCAATGCGAGTTGCTTGCCACGGGCACCACTGGCGGCCGCTTGGTCGACGAAGTCGGGCTGGACGTGACGCGCATGCTGTCTGGCCCCTGGGGCGGCGACTTGCAGATCGGCGCGCAGCTGGCCGAGGGCCGCGTCACGGCGGTGATCTTCCTGCGCGACCCCATGACCCCGCAGCCGCACGAACCAGACATCAACGCGCTGGTGCGCGCCTGCGACGTGCACAACGTGCCATGCGCGACCAATGTGGCGACGGCCGACATGCTGATCGTGGAACTCTGCCGCACGGTGTCGCAGCAGGCACAGGCCTGAAAATCCCCACACAACAACAGGAGCAAGACAGATGAGCAAAGCCATCCGGATTGAGCAGACCGGCGGTCCCGAAGTGATGCAGTGGGTGGATGTCGAGGTGGGCGAGCCCGGCCCCGGCCAGGTGCGCGTGCGCCATGAGGCAGTCGGCCTGAACTACATCGATGTCTATTTCCGCAGCGGCCTCTACAAGCAGCCGTTGCCCGCCGGGCTGGGCATGGAAGGCGCCGGCGTGGTCGAGGCTGTCGGCGAAGGCGTGACCCACCTGAAGGTGGGCGACCGCGTGGCCTACGCGGGCCGTCCTACGGGTGCCTATGCGCAGGTGCGCGTGATGCCGGCCGATATCGTGGTCCGGCTGCCGGAATCGATCTCGTTCGAGCAGGGTGCGGCGATGATGCTGCAAGGCCTGACCGCGCAGTACCTGATCCGCGACAGCTATCGGGCGCAGGCCGGGGACACGGTGCTGCTGCACGCTGCCGCCGGCGGCGTCGGCCTGATTGCCTGCCAGTGGCTGAAGGCGCTGGGCGTGACGGTGATCGGCACGGTCGGCAGCGACGAGAAGGCCGAGCTGGCGCGTGCGAACGGCTGCACGCACACCATCGTCTACACCCGCGAATCGTTCGTGGACCGCGTGAAGGAAATTACGGGCGGCAAGGGCGTGCCTGCGGTGTATGACTCGATCGGCGCCGATACCTTCAACGGCTCGCTCGACTGCCTGGCGCCGCGTGGCACCATGGTCAGCTTCGGCAATGCATCGGGGCCGGTGCCGCCGTTCGATCTCTCGGTGCTGGGCAGCAAGGGTTCGCTGCGCCTGACGCGGCCCACGCTGATGACATACGTGGTGCATCGCGAACTGCTGGAGCCGATGGTGGCTGACCTGTTCGATGCCGTTTCCACTGGCAAGGTGAAGATCGACATCCGCCAGCGCTACGCGCTGGCCGACGTGGCTCAGGCGCATCGCGACCTGGAGTCGCGCAAGACGACGGGCTCGACCATCCTGCTGCCGAACTGACGCAGGCGGCGCGGCGCTTCAAAGAAAACCCCCGGAGCACCGGAGGGGCACCGGGGGTTTTTCTTTAGCGGCGAATCAGTGCGGCCTGACCGTAGTGGCTGTCGCGCGTGCTTCGGCCTGCCGCAGGATATGCGGCGGCAGCCGCTTGAGAATCAGGTGCACGGCCAGCGGAATCAGGACGACATCATCCACGATGCCAAGACCGGCGATGAAGTCGGGAATCAGGTCGATCGGCGAAATCGCATAGAGCAGTAGCCCGACGGCGGCCGGCTTCAGCCATGGCGGGGCGTCCGGATGGCGCAGTGCGAACCAGAACAGGCGGCCGTCGCGGCGCACCAGCGTCCACAGGGCCGAAAATCGCTTCCACATGAGAGGCCTCCTTCACATTGCGGGCGCCGGTCACTGGCGCATGCACAGATAGCTTGGGCCGTTCGGGACGGCTTCAAGTTCCGGATGCGAGCGGGGGAGGGGGAAGTTGCCCGAAGCGGGCCGAGGCGAGACAGAAAGGGTGAACGATGCGCCCCCGCACGAAGCGGGGGGCGAGGCCGCGTGCCAGCTTGGCACGCGGCCCGGCAAGCGGCTTTGATCAGCCCGGAATCTTGCCTTCCACGCCTTCGACGTAGAACTTGATGCCGTGCAGGAAGCCATCGTCGGCAACCTGGTCCTTGGCGAGCTGTTCCTTGCCCGTGTTGTCCTTGATCGGACCCTTCCAGATCGGGGCGGTGCCGTCGATCACGCCCTTGCGGCGCTCTTCGACCAGCTTCTTCGCCTCTTCAGTCACGACCGGGTTGAAGTCCTTCAGGTCGATCATGCCTTCCTTCAGGCCCCACCACGTGGTGTTGTTCTTCCACTGGTTGTTCAGCACGTCTTCGACCACCTTGTTGTAGTAGACGCCCCACGAGATTTCCGAGGCGGCCAGGTGGGCCTTCTCGCCGAACTTGCTCATGTTGCTGTCCCAGCCGAAGGCGTACACACCCTTCTCCTGCGCGGTCTGCACCACGGCGGCGGAGTCAGTGTTCTGCATCAGCATGTCAACGCCCTGGCCGATCAGGGTGGTGGCGGCCTCGCGCTCCTTGCCCGGATCGAACCACTTGTTGACCCACACCACCTTCACGGTGGCCTTCGGGTTGACGCTGCGCGCGCCGAGCGTGAACGAGTCGATGTTGCGGATCACTTCGGGGATAGGCACCGAAGCCACCACGCCCATCTTGCCGGTCTTGCTCATCTTGCCTGCCACCACGCCGGCGAGGTACGCGCCTTCATAGGTGCGCACGTCGTACTGGGCGAGGTTCTCGGCGGTCTTGAAGCCGGTGGCGTGCTCGAACTTCACGTCCGGGAATTCCTTGGCGACCTTGAGCATCGACTCCATGTAGCCGAACGTGGTGCCGAAGATCAGCTTGTTGCCCTGGCTGGCCAGGTCGCGGAACACGCGCTCGGCGTCAGCGGCGGACTCGGGCACGTTCTCGACGTAGGTGGTCTTGACCTTGTCGCCGAACTTCGCCTCGACGGCCTTGCGGCCGGCGTCGTGCGCATAGGTCCAGCCGGCATCGCCCACCGGCCCGATGTAGACGAAGGCGACCTTGAGCGGCTCGGCCTTCTGCTCGGCAGCGGGCGCGGAGGCCGGTGCCGCGGTCTCGGCAGGCTTCTCGGCCTCTTTCTTGCCGCAGCCGGCCAGGGCCAGCACTGCGGTGGCGGCAAGTGCCGCCAGGGTCTTCCTGCGCGTGACGATCATGATTTCTCCTTGTGATGAATTGTTTGGACTGCTCAGGGATTTCCGTCAGAAAAATTCAGGCATTGCCGGGGCGGAACGGCTTGCCAAGCGAGGCCGGCATGTTCAGCCGGATCCACGCCGGGTTGCGCGAGATCAGCGCCAGCACCACGATGGTCGCCGCGTACGGCAGCATCGACAGGAACTGCGACGGCACCGACACGCCGATCCCCTGCAGGTAGAACTGCAGGATGGTCACGCCGCCGAACAGCCACGCACCCACCAGCACGCGTCCGGGGCGCCAGGTGGCAAAGGTGGTCAGCGCCAGCGCGATCCAGCCGCGCCCGGCGACCAGGTTCTCGACCCACATCGGCGTGTAGACCAGCGACAGGTAGGCGCCTGCCAGCCCGCAGCAGGCACCGCCGAACAGCAGCGCGCAGAACCGGATAGTGCGCACCGGGTAGCCAAGCGCGTGCGCCGATTCGGGCGATTCGCCAATGGCGCGCAGCGTCAGCCCCGCGCGCGTGCGGAACAGGAACCACATGATGGCAAAGCACAGCAGCAGGCTGAAATACACCATCCAGTGATGCTGGAAGAAGGCCGGCCCGACGAAGGGCAGGTCGGCCAGGCCGGGGATCGACTTGGCTTGCGCCGGCATGGCGAAGCCGACGAAGCGCTGGCCCATGAAGGCAGACAGCCCGGTGCCGAAGATCGACAACGCCAGGCCGGTCGCGACCTGGTTGGTGGCCAGCACCAGCGCCAGCCACGAGAACAGCGTGGCCATCAGCATGCCGGCGAGCGTGCCCGCCGCGAAGCCGAGTAGCGGCGATTGCGTCTGGTAGGCGACCATGAAGCCAGCCACGGCGGCGACCAGCATCATGCCTTCGGCGCCCAGGTTGAGCACGCCGGAGCGCTCGTTGATCAGCAGGCCCAGCGCCGCCAGCAGCAGCGGCGTGCCGGCATTGATGGCGGTGGCAATGAGGGGAGCGAGTTGTTCCATATTGTTGTGTAGCTCCGCTCAGGCTGCCGTGGCGCGCCAGCGCAGGCGGTTTTCGATCAGGGTGTCGCAGGCCAGCAGGAAGAACAGCAGCATGCCCTGGAACACCCAGCCAATGGCCGACGGCAGGCCCAGCCGCGACTGCGCCATTTCGCCGCCGATATAGAACAGCGACATCATGATGCCGCCGAAGATGGTGCCGACCGGATGCAGGCGGCCGACGAAGGCGACGATGATGGCCGTGAAGCCATAGCCGGGCGAGATCGACGGCAGCAGCTGGCCGATCGGGCCGGTGACCTCGAAGGCGCCGGCCAGGCCGGCGGTGGCGCCCGAGATCAGCAGCGCACTCCACAGCGAGCTGCGTGCCGAGAACCCGGCATAGCGTGCCGCGGCCGGCGCGGTGCCGCCCACCTGCAGGCGGTAGCCGGCAAAGCTGCGGAAGATGAACACCGTCATCACCACCACCAGCACCAGCATCACCGCAAAGCCGGCGTGCAGGCGGGAGCCGGACAGCAGGTTTGGCAGCAGGTATTCCGACGAGAAGACCTTGGATTGCGGGAAGTTCATCCCGTTGGGGTCCTTCAGCGGCCCGTTGACCACCCACAGCATCAGCTGCTGCGCGATATAGGTCAGCATCAGCGAAACCAGGATCTCGTTGGCGTTGAACTTGTCCTTGAGCAGTGCGGTGATCGCGGCCCAGAACATGCCGCCGACGATGCCGGCCAGCGAGGCCAGCACCAGCACCGCTGTGCCGTTCATGGTCTGGCCGGGCACGTCGAAAACCAGCACGGTCGCGCCTGCGAAGATGCCGCCGAGGATCAGCTGGCCGTCAGCGCCGATGTTCCAGATATTGGCCCGGTAGCAGACCGACAGGCCGAGCGCGCACAGTACCAGCGGCACGGTCTTGAGCAGCACCTCGCCGATCGCGCGCTTGTCCTTGAGCGGATCTGCCAGGAATACCTTGAGCGCGGCCACCGGGTCCTTGCCCAGCACCAGGAAGAGCAGGGCGCCGAACAGTAGTGTCAGCGCCAGCGCGATCACCGGCGAGGCATAGGCCATGCCCCGCGACGGCGTGCCGCGTGGCGCCAGCGTGATCGGGGAGCGGGGCAGGATATGTCGCAGTTCAGCCATGATTCGCGGCCTCCGCATCGTGTTGCCCTTGCGCGGGGCCGCCATCCCACAAGCCGCTCATCCAGAGCCCGATCTGCTCGCGCGTGGCGGTTTCGGTCGGCACCGAGGGCGACAGGTGGCCCTTGGCGATGACGTGCAGCCGATCGCAGATCCCGAACAGTTCGTCCAGCTCCTCCGAGACCACCAGGATGGCGCAGCCGGTAGCTTTCAGCGCCAGGATTTCGTTATGGATCTGCGCGGCCGCGCCGACGTCCACGCCCCACGTCGGCTGCGCCACGATCAGTACCTTCGGGCCGCTTTCGATCTCGCGGCCAACAATGAATTTCTGCAGGTTGCCGCCCGACAGGCTGCGTGCCAGGGCGTCGGGGCCGCTCGCCTTGACGCGGAAGCGGTTGATGACGGCCGCGGCCAGCCCGGTCGCGGCCTTCGGCGAGATCATGCCTTGCCGCACGTACGGCGGCGTCTGGTGCGACAGCAGGATATTGGCGGACAGGCTCATGCCCGGCACCGCGCCGCGGCCCAGCCGCTCTTCCGGCACGAAGGCCAGGCCCGCGCGGCGGCGCTGGCGCGCGTCAAGGCGTCCCACCGGCTTGCCGCCAAGCAGCACCGACTGGTTGCCGGCTCGCACGTCCTCGCCGGACAGCGCGGCAAGCAGTTCCTGCTGACCGTTGCCCGAGACGCCGGCGATGCCGACGATTTCGCCGGCGTGGACATCCAGCGAAATCTTGTGCAGCTCGGTGGCAAAGGCATGGGAGCGCGGCAGCGACAATTCCTGCACGCTGAGGCGCACGGCGCCACGCTGGGCGGCAATGCGCGCTTCGCGCGGCGGCTCGCCGCCGATCATCAGGCGCGACAGCGATGCCGCGCTTTCCTGGCGCGGATCGCAAACGCCGGTGACCTTGCCCATGCGCATCACGGTCGCGTGATGGCACAGCGCGCGGATTTCGTCGAGCTTGTGGCTGATGTACAGGATGCTGGTGCCTTCGGCGGCGAGCTGGCGCAACGTGACGAACAGGGTCTCGACGGCCTGGGGCGTAAGCACCGACGTGGGCTCGTCCAGGATCAGCAACTGCGGATTGGCCAGCAGCGCGCGCACGATCTCCACGCGCTGGCGCTCACCGACCGACAGGGTGTGCACATGGCGATTCGGCTCGAGCGGCAGACCGTAGCGTTCGGCCGTGGCGCGGATGCGCTCGGCCAGTTGTTTCATGCCGGCCCCGCCTGCGCCTTCGCTGCCGCCGGGCAGGCCGAGTGCGATGTTCTCGGTGACGGTCAGGGTGTCGAACAGCGAGAAATGCTGGAACACCATGGCGATGCCCAGGTTGCGGGCGTCGTGCGGACTGTTGATCGTGACCGGTGCCCCGTTGAAGTGCATCTCGCCGGCATCGGGCCGGACCGCACCGAAAATGATCTTCATCAGGGTGGACTTGCCGGCGCCGTTCTCGCCGAGGACGGCGTGGATTTCGCCGGGCCCGACGCTGAGGCTGACGTCGTCGTTGGCGACGACGCCCGGATAGCGCTTGCTGATATGAGCTAGCGCCAGCCTGGGGGGTATTTGTGATGTCACTGAGGCGGCTCGGGTTGTTGTATTGGCAGCAACGTGGAAATGAGTCAATCAGCGGCAGTGCGTGGCGCAGCATGGCCGCGACGCATTGCAGCTGTCATCATGGTCTGGTGATGCCCAATATTGGTTACGAATTATATAAGTGAGCGGGGTCCAGGCGGGCCGAATCCGGTGACTGTCCAGTCTCCGCAACGGTTGGGGGCTGGTTGCAAGTCGCATGCCGGGCACTAAAGCAAAAAGGCCGCCGTCCTCCTTGCGGAGGACGGCGGCCATGGGCCGAATGCCCGGCTGGTCAGGCGCCGGTGGACGCCGGGATGCTGGCGAAGCGCCCGTCCCGGAAATCTGCCAGGGTCTGGTAGATCTGCTCCTGGGTGTTCATCACGAACGGCCCGTACTGCGCGATCGGCTCGCCCAGCGGCTTGCCGGCGATCAGCAGGAAGCGCGCATCGACTTCGGCGTTGATGACGACGCCATCGGCCCGGCCTGCGTTGTCGAGCACGCCCATGCGCTGCGCTTCCACCACCGCCTTGTCGCTGCCGTCACCGACCGACACTTCGCCCCGGTACACGTAGAGAAAGGCGTTGTGCCCGGCCGGCAATGCCTGCCGGAACTGCTGGCCAGCCGGCAGGGACACGTCCAGGTAGACCGGCTCGGTCACCGGGCGCGTGATGGCTCCGGCCACGCCATGCGTGGCGCCGGCCAGCACCCGGACGGTGCCGCCGTTGTCCAGCGCAACCGTCGGAATGTCGGTGGCGGGCAGGTCGCGGTACCACGGCGCCGTCATCTTGTCGGCAGCCGGCAGGTTCAGCCAGAGCTGGAAGCCTTCCATGCGGCCGTCTTCCTGCTCAGGCATTTCCGAGTGGACAACGCCGGCACCGGCCACCATCCATTGCGCGCCGCCGTTTTCCAGCAGGCCCTCATTTCCGGCGCTGTCGCGATGGCGCATGCGGCCGGCCAGCATGTACGTGATGGTCTCGAAGCCGCGGTGCGGGTGATCGGGAAAGCCGCCGATATAGTCGTCCTTGCTGTCGGTGCCAAAGGCATCGAGCATCAGGAACGGATCCAGCCGGCGCTGCAGGTTCTGCGTCAGCACGCGGGTCAGCTTCACGCCGGCGCCATCCGAGGTGGCGATGCCGCGTACGACGCGATCCACCGTGCGCGAGCGTTGCACGCTCTCCGTGGCGGTGGCCGGGACGGTGGCGAGGGTGGTGCGGGTATCCATGGTCATTCTCTCCTGTGGGCGGGGCCGGCAGGGGCGGCACGCTTGCCGCTGCCGCCGAACCTCGTCGTTTCAGCTACCTCAACAATGTAGAGGTTTGGCGGGGAAAGAGTAGAGGGCGCATAGGGAACACATTGTTCTATCCATGCTCCGATTCCTTGCTCGTACGATCCGAAAATGAAACGATACGACTGCTGCTTTCTCGTGCCGGAAACAGCGGCAGACGCACCGTGCAGAAGTCGGAAAATCCGCGCCGGATCGGGCTGGGAATGGTGGGATGTGACAAGATCGCTGAAGATGTGTATAATAGTGCTCTCGTTGTCATCCGTTGCTGCGGAATGCATGCGTCCGGCACCTTGCCGGCCTTGCGCAGCAGCGGCCGATTGATCCGGCGGCGCGTCGGAACCTTCAATTTTTGCGCTGCCACTGGCCAACCGTTTTTCGGTTGCGCCGCTTCAGGGATTGTCGCTGGTCTCCAGACCCGGCATCCCGTCAATTGGGCTTCCTGCCGCCTGGCATGGAACCCCGACACCGTCCGCCGGCGCCTCTGCCGGTCATGGCGGTAATGCAATCTGAACTGGGCCGGCGGCGCCCCACTCGCAACCGCCTGGCCCAAACTGTTTTCCGCTACCGGGAAGTGGCGCATTGTGCATTTCCATGCGGAACGAGGGGGAGTATGTCAAAGCAATCCGTACGGGCGCTTGCCTGGGGATGCCTGACGCTGGCCGCGCTGGCAGGACTGGTGGCGTGGATCGGTGTCGATGTCATCCGTCAGCACCAGGACCGCCTGTTTTACGACGTGGCCGATCACCTGCGCCTGGTCGCATGTTCGATGGCGCTGGCGCTGGCCACTGGCATCCCGGCCGGCATCGTGCTGAGCCGTCCCGGCATGCGGCGCTGGGCCGACCGGCTGATGCAGATCTTCAATATCGGCAACACAGTGCCGTCGCTGGCCGTGCTGGCGTTGGCCCTGGCAGTGCTGGGGATCGGCGAGCGGCCGGCCATCCTGGCCCTGTGGCTGGCGTCGCTGCTGCCGATCGTGCGCAACACCTATGAAGGCCTGCGCAATGTTTCACCCACGCTGCTGGAAGCGGCGCGCGGCATCGGCATGACGCCGTGCCAGCGGCTGGTGCGCGTGGAGCTGCCCAATGCCTTGCCGGTGATGCTGGCCGGCATCCGCATCAGCCTGGTGATCAATGTCGGCACGGTGCCGCTGTCGTTCCTGATCGGCGCCAACAGCCTGGGCGAGCTGATCTTCCCGGGCATCTACCTGAACAACCAGTCGCTGCTCCTGCTGGGTGCCGCAGCCACGGCGCTGCTGGCACTGGCACTTGACGCGCTCTTCGCCGCCGCCGGCCAGGTGTACTTGCGCCGCCACGGGCTGGCGCGCTGAACGGGGGACCGATATGGAGGACCAAATGCAATTCATCCGACGTCGTGCGCGGCGCATCGCCATGCTGGTGGCCGCCGTCACGGCCTTTGCGGCAGGCCTGGCGCTGGCCACTGCGCCGGACGCGCATGCCGCCGAGTCCGCCAGGGCGCCGATCCGCGTGGGCGGCAAGAATTTCACCGAGCAGTTGCTGCTGTCGTCGATGACGTCGAAGTACCTGCGCGCCAAAGGCTTCGACACCGAGCTGACCGCGGGGCTGGGCAGCACGCTGATGCGCCAGGCGATGGAAAGCAACCAGCTCGACGTGGTCTGGGATTACACCGGCACCGCGCTGATCGTGTTCAACAAGGTCCAGGAAAAGCTGGGTGCCAAGGAAAGCTACGAGCGCGTCAGGCAGATGGACGGCGCGCGCGGGCTGGTGTGGCTGGATGCCTCCGGTATCAACAACACCTACGCGCTGGCGATGCCGAAGGAACGCGCCGGCAGCGGCGTCACCACGCTGTCCGGCTTTGCCGAACAGATGCGCAAGGCCGGCCCCGACGCCAGCCACCCGTTCGCGGTCGACATGGAATTCGCCGCGCGCCCGGACGGCCTGGAGCCGCTCAAGGAACTGTACAAGCTGCCGTTCTCGCGCCGCGACGTGATTCAGCTCGATCCGGGCCTGGTCTACACGGCGCTGAAGAACAATCAGGTGGAACTGGGCCTGGTGTACGCCACCGACGGCCGCGTCAAGGGCTTTGGCCTGGTGCTGCTGGAAGACGACCTGCATTTCTTCCCGCCATACAACGCCGTGCCGGTGGTGCGCAAGCCGGTGCTGGACCAGCATCCGGAGCTGGCCGGCCTGCTCAACGCGCTGGCGGCCACGCTCGATAACGAGAGCATGACCGATATGAACCACAAGGTGGACATCGGCCAGCAGCCGGTGGACAAGGTCGCGGAGGACTTCCTGCGCAGCCACGGACTGATCTGAGGAGGGCCGCATGGACTTGTTCTCTTACCTGCAGCATAGCTGGCCCACGCTGCTGAAAATGACCGGCCAGCACTTGGCGCTGGTTGGCTCCGCCGTGGGCCTGGCGATCCTGACCGGCGTGCCGCTGGGCATCGTCATCACCCGTTTCCGCTGGCTGGCCACGCCGCTGCTGGCGCTGGCAACCATTGTGCTGACGCTGCCGTCGATCGCGCTGTTCGGGCTGATGATCCCGATCTTCGCGCGCTTCGGCCATGCGCTGGGCTATGTGCCGGCGGTGACGGCGGTGTTCCTGTACTCGCTGCTGCCGATCATGCGCAATACCTACACCGCCCTGGCCAATGTCGACCCCGGCATCCAGGAAGCGGGCCGCGGCATCGGCATGACCACCTGGCAGCGCATGCGGCTGGTCGACCTGCCGTTGGCGGTGCCGGTGATCCTGGGCGGCGTGCGCACGGCCGTCGTCATGAATATCGGGGTCGCCACCATTGCCGCCATCATTGGCGCGGGTGGCCTTGGGGTGCTGATCCTGCAAGCGATCAGCCAGAGCAACATGAGCAAGCTGGCGATGGGCGCCGTCCTCGTCAGCCTGCTCGCAATCGTGGCGGATGCCTGCCTGCAGTGGCTGCAGCGGGCGCTGACGCCAAAAGGAATCCGGCTATGATCGCACTCGACCAACTCACCAAGTCCTTCCCGCAGAAAGACGGCTCTGAAGTGCGTGCCGTCGATGCGGTCTCGCTGACGGTGCCGCGCGGAGAGATCTGCGTGTTCCTGGGGCCTTCCGGCTGCGGCAAGACCACCACGCTGAAGATGATCAACCGGCTGATCCAGCCCACCTCGGGCATTGTGCGCATCGAGGGCGAAGACACCTCGGGCATCGACGGCGTGACGCTGCGCCGCAAGATCGGCTATGTGATCCAGCAGATCGGCCTGTTCCCGAACATGACCATCGAAGAGAACATCATGGTGGTGCCGCGCCTGCTCGGCTGGGACAAGAAGCAATGCCGCGAGCGCGCGCGCGAACTGATGGCGATGGTGCAGCTCGATCCCGGGCTGATGCTCAGCCGCTATCCGCGCGAGCTGTCGGGCGGGCAGCAGCAGCGTATCGGCGTGATCCGCGCGCTGGCGGCCGATGCGCCGGTGCTGCTGATGGACGAGCCGTTCGGCGCGGTCGACCCGATCAACCGCGAGAGCATCCAGAACGAGTTCTTCCAGATGCAGCGCCAGCTCGGCAAGACCGTGATCATGGTCTCGCACGACATCGACGAAGCGATCAAGCTGGGCGACAAGGTGGCGGTGTTCCGCCGCGGCAAGCTGGTGCAGTTCGATCCGCCGGACGCGCTGCTGGCGCACCCGGCGGATGAATTCGTGCAGGCCTTCGTCGGCCACGACAACACGCTCAAGCGCCTGCTGCTGGTGCGCGCCGGCGATGCGGCCACCATGCCGCCGAGCTGCCGCCCGGACATGGCGCTGTCCGAGGCATTGGGTGTGATGGACGACGCCGACGTGCGGCACCTCCCGGTGGTGGACGACTTGCAGCGCGCAGTGGGCTACGTCACGCGCCGCGACGCGCGCTCCGGCTCGGGCCCATGCGCAAGCGTCATGCGGCCGTTTGCGGTGACGGCGGCGTTCGACGAGCACCTGCGCATCGTGCTGTCGCGCATGTACCAGCACAACACGAGCTGGCTGCCCGTGGTCGACGGTGACGGCGCCTACCTGGGCGAAGTCACGCAGGAATCGATTGCCGGCTATCTCAGCTCCGGCCGTTCGCGCGGCAATGCCGCCGTGATGCAGGAGGCAATGCGCGCGGCCGCCTGAGCCCGCCGGTCGGCAAAGCGTATGCTCTAAGCATGGTCCGCTATTGCCGTTCGCCCCTGTGCCTGTTGATCGAGACCCGCTGGCTGATCCCACGCGGCTTCGACGGCTTTACGCCCGGGCCGGTCATCCTGGTGCGCCCCGGCGCCAGCGATGCGCTGATCGAGCACGAGAAAGTGCACGTCCGGCAATTCTGGCGCAGCTGGGGGCTGATGGGTGTGCTCTATCTTGCGAGCCGGCGCTGGCGGCTTCGTTATGAGGTCGAAGCCTACCGGGAGCAGCTCAGGCACAGCGCACCCGATGCGGCGCATGGGCTCGCGCGCGTGCTGGCTCGTAAGTACCGGCTTAAGATTTCCGAGAGCGAAGCGTACCGCCTGCTGACGGAGGGGCGTTCCGGCCACGAATGAAAGCGGCCCGGGCAAGCTGTTGCCCGGGCCGTTCTTGCCTGGCGGAAGCGGTGAGATTCGAACTCACGGATGGGTCACCCCATCGGCAGTTTTCAAGACTGCTGCCTTAAACCACTCGGCCACGCTTCCTGGAAAAGTGCGGGCATTGTAGCGCGGATCGCGCTGCGTGCCGGCCGCGCATTATACAAGGGTCGCGCGGTTTCTTGTGTGAATGCAAAGCCAGTCGTGTCGGTGTCTGTCCGACATGGCGGAACCTTATGACGGGCTTCGGGCTCATACTGGCGTGGCCGGGCGGCGGCGGGATCCGCGAATGTTGCTTTCCCGGCTTTCACCTGGCAACAGAGGAGAAACTCGAATGAACGGAAAACCCAAGAACTGGCTGACCCTGACGGCCGCCGCAGCGGCCATCGGACTGGCGGGCTGTGCAGCGCCCGGTGGCTACAACAACGGCTACAACGCGCCGCCTCCGCCGAATACCGGATACCAGGACCCCAATACCACGCAGGCACCGGCTGGGTCGGTGTACTACGGGCGCGTGGAATCGATTGAACCGGTCACCACCACGCAGAACAGCTCCGGCATTCTCGGCACCGTGATCGGTGGCGCTGCCGGCGGCCTGATCGGCCATCAGATTGGCGGCGGAACCGGACAGACTGTCGCGACCATCGGCGGCGCGGTGCTCGGCGCCGTGGCTGGCAACCAGGTCGAGAAGCGTGCCGCCACCAACACGCAGACCGTGTATCGGGTCAACGTGCGGCTGGACGATGGCCGCGTGGCCACGGTGACGCAGAGCAATATCGGCAACCTGCAGGTTGGCATGCGCGCACGCGTTGCGAACGATATGGCGACGCCGTACTGATCCCGTCCCGGCAGAAAAAAGGGCTATGCGATGCATGGCCCTTTTTTCGTTTGCGCGGCGCCGTTAGTCCTTCAGGAACATCTCCTGCAGATCATTGAGGAAGCGCCGGCCCAGCTCGGTCGGGCGGATGGTGGTCAGGTCCGCTTCCAGCAGGCCTTTTTTTTCCGCCGCGGCAAGCTGGCGGCTGATGGTATGCAGCGGCAGTCCGGTGTAGTCGTAGAAGCTGGAGGCCGGTACGCCGTCGGTCAGGCGCAGCGCGTTGAGCATGAACTCGAATGGCAGCTCGTCGGCGGTGACGTCGCGGGCTTCCTGCACGGCATTGCCTGCCATCGCCTGCGCCATATACGTGGCCGGATGCTTGTGGCGCATCTGGCGCAGGATGCGATGCGGGAACGACAGCTTGCCGTGCGCACCCGCACCGATGCCGAGGTAGTCGCCAAAGCGCCAGTAGTTGAGGTTGTGGCGCGCTTCGCGATGCGGGCGCGCGTAGGCCGACGTTTCGTAGTGCCGGTATCCGGCCTCGGCCGTGCGGGCCTCGATCAGGTCCTGCATCGCATAGGCGAGATCATCGTCCGGCAATGCAGGCGGGTACTTGGCGAACAGCGTGTTCGGCTCCAGCGTGAGGTGATACAGCGACAAGTGCGTGGTGCCGTACGAGAGCGCCGTTTCGAGGTCTTGCCGGCATTCGTCGATCGTCTGTCCCGGCAGCGCGTACATCACGTCGAGGTTGATGTTGTCGAAGCTGGCTTGCGCGATGTCGATCGCGGCGCGCGCTTCGCGGCTGCCGTGGATGCGGCCGAGCGCCTCCAGGTGGCGGTCGTTGAAGCTCTGGATGCCGATCGACAGGCGGTTGATGCCGCTGGCCCGGTAGCTGGCAAAGCGTTCCGCTTCGAACGTACCGGGATTGGCCTCCATGGTGATCTCGGCATCGGCATCGAGCGGCAGCAGCGCGCGGATATCCGACAGCAGGCGGTCCATGCCGGCCGCTGACAGCAGGCTGGGCGTGCCGCCGCCGATGAAGACGGTATGCACCGGCCGGCCCCAGACCAGCGGCAGCGATTGCTCGAGATCGGCGCGCAGTGCGTCGAGATAGGCGTCTTCGGGAATCTCGTGGCTGTCGGCCTTGCCTGGGACCGCGTGCGAGTTGAAATCGCAATACGGGCACTTGCGCACGCACCAGGGTATGTGTACGTACAGCGAGAGCGGCGGCGAGCCGGGCAGGGCGAGTTGCCCGGGCTTGAGCCACAGCTGGTTGCGGTCGGCTGCGGCCGGCGTTGCTGCCTGCCCGCGCGCGGGAACGATCGGAATCATTGACGTATCACTCGCGATCCGTCTGCCTGCAGGCGCGCGATCAG
The DNA here is from genome assembly GCF_000812465.1 of Cupriavidus sp. IDO. GTDB lineage: Bacteria > Pseudomonadota > Gammaproteobacteria > Burkholderiales > Burkholderiaceae > Cupriavidus. The sequence continues at coordinate 61,470 of NZ_JWMA01000036.1, forward strand.
CGTTTGCAGCGCCAGTGCGCGATGGCTGATGGCGTTCTTGTCTTCCGGTGGCAGCTCGGCCGCCGTCTTGCCGAGTTGCGGCAGCAGGAAATGCGGGTCATAGCCGAAGCCGCCCGCGCCGCGTGGCGCGTCGACGACTTCGCCGGCCCAGATGCCTTCGGCGATGATCGGGCACGGATCGTCGGCATGCCGCACCATCACCAGCACGCAGTAGTAGTGCGCACGGCGATCCAGCTTGCCCGCCAGCTGCGAAATCAGGTGGGCATTGTTGGCTTCGTCGGACTTTGCCTTGCCCACCAGTTGCGCATAGCGCGCCGAATAGACGCCCGGCGCGCCGTCCAGCGCATGCACGCAGATGCCCGAGTCGTCGGCCAGCGCCGGCATGCCGGACAGGCGGCTGGCGTGACGCGCCTTGGCGAGCGCGTTCTCGACGAACGTGCAGAAGGGCTCGTCGGCTTCGGGAATGCCGAGTTCGCCCTGCGGCACCACGTCAAAGCCAAGTGGCGCCAGCAGCGCCCCGAACTCGCGCAGCTTGCCGGGATTGTTGGAGGCCAGGACCAGTCGTTGCATGCCGGCTCCGCTTTACGACGCCAGGCCCAGGGCGTCGCGCTGATACTGCACCAGCCGTGCAATGCCGGCCTCGGCCAGGCGGGTCATGGCGTCCAGGTCGGCGCGGCTGAAGGGCGCGCCTTCGGCGGTGCCCTGCACCTCGACGAAGCCGCCGCTGCCGGTCATGACCACGTTCATGTCCGTGTCACAGTTGCTGTCCTCGGCGTAGTCCAGATCGAGTACCGGTACGCCGTCCACCATGCCCACCGATACGGCAGCGACATGGTCGCGAATCGGGCTTTTGGCGATCAGGCCATCGCGCAGCATGGTCGAGACCGCGTCGTGCGCGGCCACGAAGGCGCCGGTGATCGCGGCCGTGCGCGTGCCGCCGTCTGCCTGCAGCACGTCGCAGTCGAGGTGGATCGTGTATTCGCCCAATGCCGCCAGGTCGAACACCGAGCGCATGGCGCGTCCGATCAGGCGCTGGATTTCCTGCGTGCGCCCGGTCTGCTTGCCGCGCGCGGCCTCGCGGTCCGAGCGGGTGTGGGTGGCGCGCGGCAGCATGCCGTATTCGGCTGTCACCCAGCCTTCGCCGCTGCCCTTCTTGTGCGGCGGCACCTTGGCCAGCACGCTGGCGGTGCACAGCACCTTGGTATCGTCAAAGGCACACAGGACGGAGCCTTCGGCGTGGCGGGTGTAGTGACGGGTCAGGCTGATGGAACGCAGCGCATCGGCTGCGCGGCCGCTGGGTCGCATGGGAATCTTTCGTTGGAATCGGGTTGAGACCGCGATTCTAACGCCGCCGGGCATCGCGTGCCCGCACCCGGCGGGCATTCCCGCTAGCGCATCAGGTTGCTGGTCTTGTCGATGGCGGCGCGGATTTCGGCGATCGAGCGCTCGATTTCCTCTTCGGAGAGCAGGTCGCCCTCATTGCCGTTGCGCTCGAGGATTGACGTGGTAAAGGCGTTCAGCGGCAGCGTGTCGGTCATCACCGAATCCTCGCTGGCTGCGTTGGCATCGTGTTCCCACATCATGGCGATGCCGGTCGTATTGTCCGCGCCTTCGCCGGCATTGTTCAGGGCCGCTTCGATCAACTCCGGCACCGCCTGCACGACCGACAGCCGCGTGAGCCTGTCCACCAGCACCGGCTCCTCGAGGCTGCCCCACATGCCGTCGGAGCAGAGCAGGGCGACGTCGCCCGGATCCAGCCGCACCGGGCCGCCGATGTCGATCAGCGGCAGGTTGGGCGAGCCCAGGCAGTTGTAGAGCTTGTTGCGCTCAGGATGGTTGGCCACTTCCATCGGCAGCACGCGTTCCTGCTGCAGCAGGTTCTCGATTTTCGAATGGTCGCGCGTGCGCGTGAGCAGCCGGCCCTTGCGCACCAGGTAGAAGCGCGAGTCGCCGGCATGGGCCCAGTGGATCTGGCCATGCTGCACCAGGCAGCACACCACCGTCGTGCGCGGGACGTCATCCAGCCGGTGGGCTTCGGCGTAGCGGTGGATCTCGCGGTGGGCCAGCATGATGGTGTCCTGCAGGAAGTCGGCCGGATTGCGAATGGCCGGCCGGGCCTGCGTCTGGAACTGGCGGGCGAGCGTCTGCAGCGCCTGCTGCGCGGCGACTTCGCCATGCGCATGGCCGCCCAGGCCGTCGGCCAGCACCATCAGTAGGGCATCGCGCGTGAAGCAGTAGCCCATGCGGTCCTGATTGACGCGGCGGCCGCCTTTCCTGCTTTCCTGGTAGACGGAGAATCGCATGTTGGCTCGGGGAAGTCGGTTGGTCGGCGATTGCCGGGTGATTTAGTCGCCGCTCGTGCTGGCGGTGCCCTGTGGCATCGCTGCGGCGGGTTCGTCACGACGGCGCAGCAAGGTCATGAAACGGGAAGTGGGTGCCGGGCGCTCGGCCGGGGCAGCGACCGCCGCGGCTGCCTGCTCGCCGAGGGCGTTGGTCTGCTCGCGCAGCTCCTTCTGCAGCCGGAAGACCGACTGCGGGCGCTCGGACGGCGTCAGCCTGAGGCACCATTCGACCAGGTCGACCAGGCCGCCGGTGTAGCTGCTGCGCAGGCGCGTAATGCCGTCGGCCATGCGGTCGTCCTTCTCGCGCTGGTTGGCTTCCTGCGGGGGCATGCCGGCCATGCAGGCGTAGAGCGTGGCGCCCAGGCTGTAGATATCGGTCCAGGGGCCGAGCTCGCTGTGCTTGCCGTACAGCTCGGGGGCCGCGAAGCCGGGCGTGTACATCGGCTGGAAGCGGGCGGCTTCCATCGTCAGGATCTGCCGCGCGGCGCCGAAATCCAGCAGGATCGGCGATTCGTCTTCGCGCAGGTAGATGTTGCCGGGCTTGATATCCAGATGCAGCAGCTTGTGGATATGCACCTCGCGCAGCCCGCTCATCAGGTCGTGGAAAACCTTGCGGATAAAATGCTCGCGCAGCACCTTGGCGCGGCCCTGCTGGCGGGCGGCAAGGATATGCTCCTGCAGCGTTTTGCCCATCTCATAGTTCATCACCATGTAGACGGTGGCGTTCTCGCGGAAGAAATTCACCACGCGGACGACGCTGGGATGCGAGATACGGGCGAGCGAGCGGCCCTCTTCGAAGAAGTATTTCAGGCCCAGCCGGAACGACGCGGCGTTTTCTTCCGGCACCACCGGGATCAGTTCCCCCGGGTTGCGGCGCGCCAGCGACGATGGCAGGTATTCCTTGATGGCTACCGGCGCCCCCGTTTCATCGGTAGCGAGATAGACGAAACTGAACCCCCCGCTGGCCAACTTCTTTACAATACGATAGTTGGACAACAGCGTGCCGACGGGCAGTGGTGCACTCTTGGGTTGTGTAGTGCCCTTGGATTCTGTCATAGGTATAGGGACCTGAATTGCCTCCGGATTGTCACGGCTAATCGGTCACTTGTAAAGAACACAATAGCGGGCTTTTTTGCCCCATTTCGGCGTTATCAAGCCGCCTTTCAGGCGGGCCGGCCGTCGTTTCGACCGACTTCGGCCCGTCCGCCATTTCGCGAGAACATCCAATGATCCACAGCATGACAGGTTATGGCCTGGCAACCCGCCAGGCACCGCTGACAAACGCGCAGGGCGAGCCCAGCGGCAGGACGGCTTCCGTTTCGGTGGAATTCCGTACTGTCAATTCGCGTTTTCTCGACCTGTTGTTCCGGGCCCCTGAGGAATGCCGCGCCTTTGAGCCGGCCCTGCGCGAAATGCTGATGGGCGAACTGTCGCGCGGCAAGCTCGAATGCCGCATCAACCTGCAGCGCACCGATACCGGCGGCGCCACGCTGGCGCTGAACGAAAACCTGCTGGGCCAGATCCGGGCGCTGGAAGCCACCGTGGCCGGAACCTTCAGCGGCGCCGGCACGCTGCGCATGGGAGAGATCCTGCGCTGGCCCGGCGTGCTGGTGGAGCCCGAACTGTCGCAGGAATCGCTGCGCGAAGCCGTGATGGGCGCCGCGCGCGAGGCCCTGAGCCAGCTGCTGGAGGCGCGCCGCCGCGAGGGCGAGGCGCTCAAGGCCACGCTGGTGGAGCGCATCGAGGCCATGCTGGCCATCGTCGAGCGCCTGACGCCGACGATCCCGCAACTGATCGCACACCACCAGGAAAAGCTGACCGAGCGCCTGCAAGAGGCTTTCAACCTGGCCGCCCCGCAGGGCATGCCGTCGATGAGCCGCGATGAAATCGCCGAGCGCATCCGCCAGGAAGCCACCGTCTACGGCATCCGCATCGACATCGCGGAAGAATTGTCGCGCCTGCAGGCGCATCTGAACGAGACCCGGCACATCCTGAAGAAGGGTGGTCAGGTCGGCAAGCGGCTCGATTTCATGATGCAGGAGCTCAACCGCGAAGCCAACACGCTCGGTTCCAAGGCTGCCGCCAAGGAGCTGGCCGATGCCTCGATGGAGCTCAAGCTGCTGATCGAGCAGATGCGCGAACAGATCCAGAACCTCGAATAAAGAACGATTCAAGAAACATCATGAGCGACACGTCTCACACTGCCATCGATACCGTCTACCCCGGCAACCTCTTCATGGTGGTGGCACCGTCGGGGGCCGGCAAGTCGACCCTGGTCAATGCCCTGCTGGCCGAAGATTCCGCCATCCGCCTGTCGGTCTCGCACACCACGCGCGCGCCGCGCCCCGGCGAGCAGAATGGCCGCGAGTACCACTTCACTACGGTCGACGCCTTCCGCGCCGCGCGCGACCGCGGCGAATTCCTGGAATGGGCCGAAGTGCATGGCAACTACTACGCGACCTCGCGCGTGTGGATCGAGGAACAGATGGCCCAGGGCAACGATGTGCTGCTTGAGATCGACTGGCAGGGCGCGCAGCAGGTGCACCAGCGTTTTTCCAACGCGGTCGAGATCTTCATCCTGCCGCCTTCGCTGACGGCGCTGGAAGAGCGCCTGAAGAAGCGCGGCCAGGACGAGCCGAATGTGATCGTGCGCCGCCTGCTGGCCGCCGGCAGTGAAATGTCACATGCGTCGGAGTCGGACTACGTCATCATCAACGAGGTCTTTGCCGACGCGCTGGAGCAGCTGCGCGACGTGGTTCGTGCTACCCGTCTGCGCTTTTCGTCGCAGAAGGCCCGGCACACCGAGCTCTTTATCGAGCTCGGGATTCACTGAGCTAGCGCGCCTCCGGAGCGTTTTCCGCAGGGTGCTGTAAAATGGCTACCCAACGAACAGGTTTTGTCCCAAGGTGGATTTGATATGGCGCGTATTACCGTCGAAGATTGTCTGAAACACATCCCGAACCGCTTCGAGCTCGCACTGGCGGCCACGTACCGTGCACGGCAGCTGGTGCAGGGCCATACTCCCAAGGTCGAAGCCAAGGACAAGCCCACTGTGGTCGCGCTGCGCGAAATCGCATCGGGCCAGGTTGGCATCGAGATGCTCAAGAAGGTCCCGACCTGATTTCAGGGGCGGCCGTGGTTCAGCCTTGCATCGTGTCCTCAAGCATCCATCCGGATTCCAGGGGCCGCCCTTATGCCTTCTTCCCAGCCTTCCTCGCCCACCGTCCCGCCCGGCCATCCGGCCGGCGCTGCGCTCCCGCGCGCCGAGACGGGCAGCGAAGCTGGCCCGGCACCTGCGCGTAAGCGCGCCACCCCCGGCCAGTCATCCGTGAACGCGCGCACCGGCGCTCCCAACCTGCCTGATCCGCTCGGCGACAATGTTGTCGGCGAGCGAGCCGTTGTGCCTCCGATGGCGCAGGGCAAGGCACGGGCGGCCGCGTCGGCGGCGCGGGACGAGCTGGCTGCGGTGCAGGAAGCACCACCGGCGGCCGCCGGTGACGATCTTTTTATCGATGCAGTGCTGGCGGAGTCATACCGGCACTTCTTCGGCCCGACCTCGCAGCCGGCGGTTCCGCCGCGCCAGCAGGTCATTTCCATCACCCGGCTGATGGAAAAGCTCGCGTACCTGAAGGCGCCCGACCAGGCGCTTGTGCGCGAGGCCTTCCAGTTTTCCGACGAGGCCCACCTGGGCCAGTACCGCCAGAGCGGCGAGCCGTATATCACCCATCCGGTGGCGGTGGCCGAGCTTTGCGCCGACTGGAAACTGGATGTGCAGTCCATCATGGCGGCGCTGCTGCACGACGTGATGGAAGACCAGGGCATCACCAAGAGCGAGCTAGCCGAGAAATTCGGCCCCAAGGTCGCTGAACTGGTGGATGGCCTGACCAAGCTGGACAAGCTTGAATTCCAGAGCCGCGAGCAGGCGCAGGCGGAGAGCTTCCGCAAGATGCTGCTGGCGATGGCGCGCGATGTGCGGGTGATCCTGGTGAAGCTGGCCGATCGCACGCACAACATGCGCACGCTCGATTTCGTGCCGCCGGAAAAGCGGCGACGGATCGCGCTGGAGACCATGGAGATCTATGCGCCGATCGCGCACAGGCTCGGTCTCAATACGATCTACCGCGAATTGCAGGAGCTGTCGTTCAAGGTCGGCTCGCCGTTCCGCTACGCCACGCTCGAAAAGGCGGTCAAGGCCGCGCGCGGCAATCGGCGCGAGGTTGTGAGGCGCATCCTGGAGGCCGCGCAGAAGGCGCTGGCCGATGCTGGCATCGTCGCTGAGCTCTCGGGGCGCGAGAAGACGCTCTACAGCATCTACCGCAAGATGCACGACAAGCAGCTGTCGTTCTCGCAGGTGCTCGACGTGTATGGCTTCCGCGTGGTGGTCGAGACGCAGATGCACTGCTACATGGCGATGGGGGCGCTGCACGCCCTGTACAAGCCGATGCCCGGCAAGTTCAAGGACTACATCGCGATTCCCAAGATCAACGGCTACCAGTCGCTGCATACGACGCTGGTCGGGCCGTTCGGCACGCCGGTGGAGTTCCAGATCCGCACGCGCGACATGCACCAGATCGCCGAGGCAGGCGTGGCCGCGCACTGGATGTACAAGCATCAGGCCGACCATGCCAACGATATCCAGCAGCAGGCCCACCAGTGGCTGCAGTCGCTGCTCGATATCCAGAGCCAGACCGGCGATTCGCAGGAATTCCTCGAGCACGTCAAGATCGACCTGTTCCCCGACGCGGTCTATGTGTTCACGCCGAAGGGCCATATCCGCGCCTTGCCGCGCGGCGCGACCGCGCTCGATTTTGCCTATGCCGTGCACAGCGACCTGGGCAACCAGTGCGTGGCGGTGAAGATCAACAACGAATTGCTGCCGCTGCGCACCGAGCTCAAGAGCGGCGATATCGTCGAGGTCGTGACCGCGCCGTATTCCAAGCCGAATCCGGCATGGCTGGCATTCGTGCGTACCGGCAAGGCGCGCGCGGCGATCCGGCACTACCTCAAGACCACCAAGCTCGATGAGGCCATCCAGCTTGGCGAGCGCTTGCTGGAGCAGTCGGCGCGCCAGCTCGGCATCGAGCTGAAGGCGGTGCCGCAGTCAATCTGGGACCGCATGATCCAGTGGACCGGCAACAAGCATCGCGAAGACATCTTCGCCGACCTTGCGCTGGGCCGCCGCGTGCCGGCGGTGGTGGCCAAGCGCATGGAGATCCTGCTGCAGGAGCTCTCCGGCGACGTCGACAGTGCGCTGCTGGCCGCGGTGCAGACCTTCGCCGGCGAAGAAGCGCCCGCGGTGGCTATCACCGGCGACGAAGGCATGTCGATCGTCTTCTCGGCCTGCTGCCGCCCGATTCCCGGCGATTCGATCGTTGGCTACCTCGGCAAGGGCGAGGGCCTGCAGATCCACGTGCAGGACTGCAAGGTGGCCAAGCGCCTGCACAGCAAGGACCCCGAGCACTGGATCGACGTGATGTGGGCCAAGAAGACCGCGCGCGCGTTCGACGTGTCGATCCGGGTGATGGTGCGCAACGTGAGGGGCATCGTCGCCCGCGTGGCTGCCGACCTGACCGCGGCCGATGCCAACGTCGCGCACGTGGCGATGGAGCAGCAGGACGGCAGCCATCAGGAAGCGACCTACATGCAGTTCGTCATCCAGGTACAGAATCGCCTGCACCTGGCCAACGTGATGCGGGCACTGCGCCGCAATCCTGACGTTATTCGCATCTTCCGCGACCGCAACGACGGCTAGGAGGCCGTTTCAGGACGATTCTGGCGTCGTTGCGCGGCCTTGCCGTACCGGCTTGTACTGTCTGCGGCCGCACCCTTGCAGGGCGCGCATGCGCTGGCAGGCGCATGCCGCTACGCAGGCGGCTCGCTTGCGAGCCGAATTCCCTGCTTCGCCCTAGCCAGAACCGCTGCGCTTCGCCCTGAAACGGCCTCCACGCTCACTGCGCAATTCGCGGCGGATAGCGGACCTCCAGAATCTCGATCTGTTCGACGCCTGCCGGTGTTCGCAGCGGCACCGTGTCGCCTTCGCGCGCCTTGATCAGCGCCTTGGCGATGGGGGAGATCCAGCTGACGTGGTTGGTGTCGAGATCGACCTCATCCATGCCGACGATGGTAATCGTGGTTTCCTCGCCGGCGCGGTTGGCGTAGGTGACGGTCGCGCCGAAGAAGATCTGGTCGTTGTCCCCTTGCAGCGACGGATCCACGACTTCAGCCTTGTCCAGCCGGCGCGTCAGGAAGCGGATGCGCCGGTCGATCTCGCGCAGACGCTTCTTGCCGTAGAGATAGTCGCCGTTCTCGGAGCGGTCGCCGTTGGAGGCCGCCCACGAGACGATCTGCACGACGTCGGGCCGGTCGACGTCGATCAGGTGCATCAGCTCATCGCGCAGTCTCTGGTAGCCGCTGGCAGTGATGTAGTTCTTGGTGCCGGGGGGGAGTGGCGTTGCGCCTTCGGGAAGGTCGTCGTCCTCGTCGCCTGACGACTCTTTGACAAATGCCTTGTTCATGGTCCGGATCACTTCTTGGGGTAGTCATTATAGAAAATCGGCTGCGGGCGAGCCAAACCGACAAAATGTGCGCCAAGGGGGTTCACAAATCCAAAAATTCAGATATAATCTTTTTCTCGAGTGCGGCTGTAGCTCAGTTGGATAGAGTACTTGGCTACGAACCAAGGGGTCGTGGGTTCGAATCCTGCCAGCCGCGCCACCTATTAAAAGGGCTTCCGGAAACGGAAGCCCTTTTTCATTTCCTCTCCCCAATTCTCCGCTTTTCGCGTTGCTTCGCCCTGCATCAGGTCGGGGCTGCCTGCCAATGCCACGCCGCTGGCCTTGAAGTCACACGCTCACGCACCTAGGCTCGAAGTCAGGCACGACTTCATCATGAGCGGAGAAAAGCATGGGCGATGCTGAGTGGCGTGTGGAAGCGTATCGCGGCATGGATGTCTATGCCCTGGTTTCCCAGCAGCACGATTACGGTGTGCGCAGTCTCGATGTTGCGGGGCGCTGGCGCTATGAAGTGCGCGTGTGCCAGGAAGGTGCGGATCCTGCGGACGCGGGCGACACCGAATTGCTGACCAGCGGCGAGCAGTACTTCGCCACGCGCCACGCTGCGGAAGTCGCGGCATTCGGCGCCGGCTACGCATTGGTCGACCGGTTGCTCGGCCCCGCGCAATAGCCACTTTGCAGCGCCTGGCGGGCTTGCGCGCCGCATTCCATCTTTATTGCGGTGCTGGCAATGGCTTATATCATGTCATGATCTATTGCCCCTCGCGCGATGCACGCCAGAGCGTTGATGCGTCGATTTCGCGCGCAGCGAAAGATAGTGCTTGCGTTGCGCGCGAGGATCACCCATAATCCGTCTCCTTCAGACGCGGGGTGGAGCAGTCTGGCAGCTCGTCGGGCTCATAACCCGAAGGTCGCAGGTTCAAATCCTGCCCCCGCAACCAACGCCTTTCTTGTTGTTCTCAGGCCGTCCGGCCGCAATTCCCAAACTTGTTAGTTGCCTGTCCGCAGGCGGATGACTCGCGTCTGCGGTCACGCTTTCCGCGTCATTGAGCGGCCTCGCGATGCAAGCCTATGCAGGCGTGCCTGCGAGACTGGCCGCGCGCGCAAAGGTGTCTCTCACAAGCGGCTGGCCTTCGCGGTCTGCGGCATCGGCGCGTTCGCGCAGGCGTTTCGCCAGCACCGCCAGTGTGCCGCTCGATCTTGCATCGCCATCGGCGCGGCACCTCGTCACGGCTTCGCCGATCGTCGCGTCAAGTTCCTTGCTGACATCGGCGCCGTCGAAGGCGCTGACTGACAGGGCGGATACACGTTCCAGGTAGAGATTGACCAGCGCTTCGTCATGTAGCGGTTCGGGCATGTCGTCTCCTTGTCGATGGCGGGACCATACCCAGTCATTGTAGTGGAGCAGGCGCCTGCTCCAAATCAAATAGTAATGATTCTTGTTTATGAGCTACTGATCTTTCTCTTACAATTCCCGATTCCGTGCCGCCCGCACCCGTGCGGCCACCAGCAATTCCTTGTTCCGAGAGGTTGTCGCCATCATGCTGCTGCAAATTCCCGACGTGTTATCCAAGGCGCAGGTCGCCCAATGCCGGCAGATCATCGACGCAGCGGAGTGGACCGATGGCAACGAGACCTCCGGCTATCAGTCGGCCCTGGCCAAGCGCAATCAGCAGCTGCCCGAGGGATCGCCGGCGGCGCGGCAGGTTGGCGAACTGATCCAGGACGCGCTGGGCAACCACGCGCTGTTCTTTTCCGCGGCGCTGCCGCTCAAGGTATATCCACCGCTGTTCAATCGCTATGAGGGTGGCCACACCTTCGGCAATCACGTCGACAACGCGATCCGCTACCTGCGGGGCACCAGTTTCGCATTCGCAGCGATCTCTCGGCGACGCTGTTCCTGACCGAGCCCGATGACTACGACGGTGGCGAACTGGTGATAGAGGACACCTACGGGCAGCAGCACGTGAAGCTGCCGGCAGGACACCTTGTGCTATATCCCGCGACGAGCATCCACCATGTCACGCCCGTCACGCGCGGCGCGCGGGTGTCGTCGTTTTTCTGGATGCAGAGCATGGTCCGCGATGACGGGCAACGCGCCATGCTGTTCAAACTGGATGGACGGATTCGCCAGGTCGCCCAGCAAATGGGCCAGGAGCACGATGCCGTGATCGGCCTGACCGGGGTGTATCCCAACCTGCTGCGGCGCTGGGCTGACGCCTGAGCCGCCATAGCAAAACGCCGGCAGAAGCCGGCGTCGAGCGTTGTCAGCGACGATCTCGCAAGTGTTCAAGCGGGTGTGGCTGGATTCGCCGTCGCGCCGGCCTGAGCACGCGGTTCGGCCACAGCACGTAGTTGGTGTGCGGGTCCAGTGGCTTGCCAAAATACGAAACCCAGACCTGAACACCGTGCTCGGTTTCGGAAATGATTGCTGCCACGGCACGCGCCGCAACGGAAGGGGATTTGAGGAGTTCTGCCAGCGCCTCGACGCCCTGGACAACGTGATGCTTTACTCCTGCAAACCATGCGTACTGACGCATGGCGGATAACAAACGCTTGGTCATTAACGCGACTCTCCTGATGGAATGCGGATGAGACTATAGCTCGTTCGCTTCGTTCAGTGCATCTCGCGATACACCGGGAAAAACCCTCGATGGGCTGCATTTTGTGCGGCTTGGGGCACGCACCGGCGCATCTTGCGCCGGGTCAGCCACTCCGGTCGGGAGCCAGTCCTGAGAGTACCATTCCCAGCCGGTCGAGCGCCGGATCGATGTCCAGCAGGTCGATCGCGCCAAAGCCGAACAGCAGCCCGGCGCAGGACTCGGGCGGATTGGCGTAGAAGGGATCCAGCGTCGCGAGGTCGAGGTCTGCCAGCCGGGCAAGCGACACCAGCATGTCTGCCTGCAGCGGCACCCGCAGCCGTGCCGCGAGATGAAAACCGGCGGACGCCGGCAGCGGCTCCAGCCAACGCGCGAGGTCGCCGCCGAGCCGGCTCAGCAGGCGCGTCCGGCGTTGCGCGTGCCGCACATGCGAGCGGCGGATATGGCGCAGCAGATGGCCCTCCGACATGAAGCGCGCCAGCGCCTGCTGCGTGAGGGTGGGCGTGTACCAGTCCATCAGGTGCCGGACCTTGCGCGCGGCCGGCATCAGCCACGGTGGCACCACCAGATAGCCGCCGCGCAGGTTGGCCACCAGCGTCTTCGAGAATGTGCCGAGATACACCACGCGATCGTGGCGGTCCATTGTCTGCAGGGCGTCGAGGGCTTGCCCGCCGTAGCGGAACTCGCTGTCGTAGTCATCCTCCAGGATCACCGCGTGCCGCCGTGTCGCCCAGTCGAGCAAGGCTTGCCGGCGCGCCAGGCTCATCGGAACGCCTAACGGAGACTGGTGCGAGGGCGTCACGTAGACCATGACGGCGTCCTGGGGCAGGGCATCGACGACAAGACCCTCAGCGTCGACAGGCACCGGCACTACCCGTGCGCCCATCCCCTGGAAGAGGGCGCGGGCCATGGGGTAGCCCGGCTCCTCCATGGCAACCACCGCGCCGGGGCCAAGCAGGAGCCTGGCCATCAGGTCGATTCCTTGCTGCGCGCCATTGGCGACCATGATGTCGGTCGGGGCGCTCAACACGCCGCGGGTGAAGGCGATATGCCGGGAGATCGCCTGCCGCAACACCATCTCGCCCGCAGGCTCGGCGGGTCCGGGGGCGCGATTTCGTTCCGATACCAGTGCGGCACGCACGCAGCGCGCCCAGGCGTCGTGCGGAAAGCGGGTGGTGTCCGCCTGCCCCGGGCGGAAGCCGTAACGGGCGCCGCCTCCGCCGGGCTCGAGAAACGGCGTGTCGACCGCCATCCAGCGTCGCACGCCCGCTGGCAGGATCCGTGCAGCCGGCTCAATGGCAGGCGGGCGGGCCAGGCCGTCTCCCACATAAGTCCCGTCGCCCACGCGCGCGCGCAGCCAGCCTTCCGCAATCAGCCGTTCATACGCCGTCGTGACGGTCTTGCGCGCCACGCCCACCTGGCCGGCCAGCAGCCGCGTCGGCGGCATCCGCTGGCCGGCGGGCAGGCGCCCGGCCTGGATGGCGTCGCGGATCTGGTGGACGATCTGGGCGGTCAGGTCGTGGCTGTTGTCGAGCGAGAGATGGAATTCCATGCGAACCAGGAAATTGGTCTACCAATCTTGTGAAGAATTGGCAGTGTACGGCACCAATCTCGCCGTCTATCGTACATACCACTGAGGGCGCAATGCCGTGCCCCGGCCACAAACTAGGAGAACTCCATGGAACAACGACTGAATCTGCAGGACGCGGCCCCCGAGGGTTACAAGGCGATGGTCGGGCTGGAAATCTACCTGGCCCGCTGCGGGCTGGAGTCCAGCCTGAAGGAACTGGTCAAGCTGCGCGCCTCGCAAATCAACGGTTGCGCGTTCTGCCTGGACATGCACGCCACCGATGCACGCAAGCACGGCGAGAACGAACGCCGCCTGCATGTGCTGCCGGCCTGGCGCGAGGTCAGCTGGTTCAACGCCCGCGAGCGTGCCGCGCTGGCCTGGACCGAAGCATTGACGCTGTTGCCACAAAGCCAGGCGCCAGATGCCGACTACAACGCCGTGCGTGAAGTGTTCTCGGACAAGGAAATTGCCGACCTGACCTTGCTGATCGCCACCATCAATGCGTGGAACCGCTTTGGCGTCGGTTTCCGCCTCCAGCCGCCGGCGGTCTGAGCGCGGTTCAACCTCCACATCGGTCTGATTGACAAGGCCATGCCGGTGCATTAGCTTCAGTTGCAGATACTGCACAATTGGACCGGCGGCGCCGGCGTGGAGGCATTGTGGAGGCACCGGAAATCCCTGAGGTCCGGCGTGACAATGGCAAGTCGGTCCGCCGGCACGTTCCGCGCGGCGCGCACACCGCAATCGGCAACGTGGACCGCGATCCGGTCGAGTTGCTGGAGCTCAGCAGCGAAGGACGCGTGCCCCGGCTGGTGCCGCTGCGCTACGGGCGCATGATCGAATCGCCCTTTGCCTTCTACCGCGGCAGCGCCATCGTCCAGGCGCATGACCTGGCCGGTACGCCCAATTCCGGGCTGCACATGCAGATCTGCGGCGACTGCCACCTTGCCAACTTCGGTGGGTTCGCCTCGCCCGAACGGGCGCTCATTTTCGATCTCAACGATTTCGACGAAACCAGCTTCGGCCCGTGGGAATGGGACCTGAAGCGCGTCGCTGCCAGCTTCATCGTGGCTGCGCGCCATTTGCGGCACAGCCCCGGCGTTGCCGACGATCTGGTCTACCAGCTGGTCCGCAGCTACCAGTCGCGTATGCAGTCCTATGCCGAAATGAGCATCCTGGACACCTGGTATGACCGGATCACGTTCGACCGGTTGCTGGAAGAAGAAACGTCGCCCGTTGTCCAGAAGCGGATCCGGCGCGGCATCGAACGCGCCGCCGACCGGACCCACGAATCCCTGCTGCCGAAGCTGGCGGAACGGGTCGGCGACAGATGGATCATCCTGGATGCGCCGCCGGCGCTCTTCCACGTGCGGGGCAAGCAGACCCTGTTCGACAAGGACGACGACTGGATGACCAAGGACGACGCGGAGGCAACCGCTTCCGTGGAGAAGGTCTTCAAGGAATACCTCGCCACGCTGGCGCCGGATCGCCGCGAGCTGCTTTCCCATTTCACGCGGCACGACGTGGCCTTCAAGGTGGTGGGGGTGGGGAGCGTTGGCACGCGCTGCCTGATCCAGCTGATGATCGACCGCCACGACAAGCCCCTTTTCCTCCAGGTGAAGGAGGCCAGCCGCTCGGTGGTTGCACGCTACTTCAAGGGCCCGGCGGTGACGCACGAAGGCCGCCGCGTGGTCGAAGGGCAGCGCCTGATGCAGGCGGCCAGTGACCTCTTCCTGGGCTGGGGCAAGGGCCCCTTCGGCCGCCACTTCTACTTCCGCCAGTTGCGGGACATGAAGCTGTCGCCCCAGATCGAACTGATGGACGCCGAACTGCTTGGCAAGTACGCCGCGCTGTGCGGCTGGGTGTTGGCGCGCGGCCACGCCAAGGCGGGGGGGCTGGCTGCCGAGATCACCGGCTACCTGGGCCGCAGCGACCGCATGGCCGAAACGATGGTAGCCTATTCGAACGCCTATGCCGATCAGGTCGAGAAGGACTACGAGCGCTTCGTGGCGGCGTGCCGCTCCGGACGGCTGGAAGCCCGCACCGATGCGGACATGGCGGCGGATTTCCGCGTGTAAGCGTGAAGTCGTGGTGAAGTGACTCGCAAGGAGAATGGCTGGATGACTGAAGACACCTTGCTGCAACTCATGGTGGAGGTCGAGAAGGAAGACCCCATCGACTATGCCAACCTGCCGTTCGACGACGCCGCGCTGCGCCAGCTGGCGTGCAAGCTGATCGCCGAGCGCTCGGTGCAGATGGAGGCCTCCGGCATGCCGGTCGAGGCGCTACTGGCCACCATGTGGGCATCGACCGCCAAGCTGGTGCTCGAGAACATGGTGCTCAATGCCCGCCTGCTGACGCTGCAGGGCATGCCGGACGATGCCAGGGCCCTGATCGAGCGCATTGCACGCCAGTCTCGCGGCCAGCCCTGAGCGAATCGGGCCGCTTTGTAGCCGCCTCGCCCGGGCGGCCCGGGTCACATTCCGATGTGCGCTTGCCGTTTCACGGTGCGGCAAGGCTGCGTTTCGCTAAAATATCGGTTTTCGCCCTCACGGCTATACTGTCGCGCGCCCGCACGAGCGGGCGGCACGGTTTCGGACTGACTTGGAGGATTTCGGGTGATCAAGTGGATAATCGTCGCGGGTTACCTCGGTGCCATCCTGTATGTGCACTTCCGCGGCAAGGTACGACTGCGCATCTGGCGCCAGCTGCTGGACCATTCGGCGCTGGTCGCGCCGGTGAACTGCTTTATGTACGCCTTCTCGGGCGTGCCGCGTACGCCCTACATTCCGGTGGAGAAGTTCCCTGAGCTGGAGAAGATCCGCGCCGCCTGGCCGGAGATTCGCGATGAGGGCCTGGCCCTGGCCACGATGCGCAAGATCAAGGCCGCCGAGAAGAACGACGACGCCGGCTTCAATTCCTTCTTCAAGTACGGCTGGAAGCGCTTCTACCTGAAATGGTACGAAGCCCATCACCCATCGGCCGAGACGCTCTGCCCGAAGACGGTCGAACTGCTGCGCGGCCTGCCCAGCGTGAAGGCCGCGATGTTCGCCGAGCTGCCGCCTGGCGGCAAGCTGAATCCGCACCGCGACCCGTTTGCCGGTTCGCTGCGCTATCACCTGGGCCTTGCCACGCCCAACGACGACCGCTGCTTTATCGAGGTGGACGGCGAGCGCCACAGCTGGCGCGACGGGCTGGGCGTGGTGTTCGATGAAACCTACCTCCACTGGGCCGAAAACAAGAGCGACGCCAACCGGCTGATCCTGTTCTGCGATATCGAACGTCCGATGCGCTATGGCTGGGCCGGCAAGGTCAACCGCTGGCTGGGCCGCAAGGTGATGACCGCGGCCAGTTCGCCGAATGACGAGAATGACAAGACGGGCATGATCAACCGGCTGTTCCGCTTCGTCTGGATAGCTGGGCAGTACCGCCGCCGCTACAAGGCGTGGAACCGCAAGCTGTATTACGTGACGAAGTTCGGGCTGATCGTGGCGGGTGTGGCGCTGATCGTCTACCTGTGATGAGCAAGAGAGCCGGCGCAAGCCGGCTCTTTGCGTTCGGCCGGTTGCCGCCGCCAACGCTTACTCACATTCCGACCCGGAGATTTTCATGCGTGATTGCATTGGCCTGTGCCTGATTGCTGCCACGGTCGGCCTTGCCGCGTGCAACACCACGCCCGCGAGCACGACCGCGATGCCTGCGCAGGACGCAGCGCCTGTCGGCATGGCGAACCCTGCGTCGGTCAACTGCACACAGCGCGGCGGCAAGCTGAGCATTGTGTCGACGCCCGCCGGCCAGGTCGGCATTTGCACCTTCCCGTCCGGCCAGCAATGCGAGGAATGGGCGTTGATGCGCGGCGACTGCGCGCCGGGTTGATGCCCGTTCAGTCGCCGCGCCGGTCGTCGCCCAGCGATTCGTAGTACGCGCGCTTGGCTTCGTACATGCGGCTGTCGGCCAGCTTGACGATGTCGCTGAGCCGTTCGCCCTGCGTGCACGTGGCTGTGCCGATGGAGAAGCTCAGGCCGGTGCCGGGATAGAACTGGTTGTTCAGCTCCACCACCTGCTGGATCTGCTCGACGACCGTAGCCGCGCCGCGCTCGTCGCGGCCGGCCAGCAGCACCATGAATTCGTCACCGCCGGTCCGGGCAACGCACGCCTGCTCGCCGACCGCCTTCTTCAGCACCTCGCCGGTACGGCGCAGCAGTGCGTCGCCGTCGCCATGCCCGAACTGGTCATTGACCGTCTTTAGCCCGTTCAGGTCCACCGCCACCACGCTGACCGGCCACGGCCCCTTGCGGCCGAGCCTGGCCAGCTCGTCTTCGTAGAAGGCCCGGTTGTAGAGCTTGGTCAGCACGTCGTGCTTGCCGAGGAATTCCACATAGGCCTCGGCCTTCTTGCGCGCCGTGATATCGGTGAGCGACACGAGCACCTGGTCCCATTCGGCCTCACGGCCAGGGAAGACCGACCATTGCATGAATACGTCCACCGCGCGGCCATCCAGCGCATAGTTGATGACCTCGCGCTGCTGCCAGAGCTTCTCATGCCAGAGATCGATCAGCTGCTCGGCAAAGTGGATCCGCATGTCATCGCGGAAGACGTCGCCAAGGCGGGACAGCAGGATCTCCTTCGATGCCGCGCCGAACATCAGCAGGGTCTGCTGGTTGACGTCGAGCACGCGGATTTCCTGCATGCAGCGCGAGACAAAATCCGGATGCACGTTGAGGAAGGTACGGAAATCCGTGATGCCGGCCGCGCGGACTTCATCGAGCAGCATCTTCACGACGCTGAAGTCTTCCACCCACAGCGACACCGGCGAATGCTCGAACAGCCCCAGCGCGTACTGCTCGCCGCGGCGCAGTTCGCGCTCGGTGCGCACGCGTGCGGTGATGTCCTCGATCGACAGCAGCACGCGTTCCCACGTGCCTTCGTGGCCGGGCATCACGGTGGCTTCCAGACGGATGTCCAGGCGCTCGCCATCGAGCGTGTAATTGACGGTCTGGCTGGAGAAACGTTGCCCGCCATCCCACAGCTGGCCGAGTTCTTCCACGTGCTGATCGAACATGTCGTCGCGGAAGACGGTGTCGAGATTGGCGACGAGATCCTCGCGATCGGCGGCGCGGAACAGATCGAGCGTGCGCTTGTTGACCGCGATCACGCGGATCAGCGAGGAGCAGTGCGCGACCTCGGCCGGGTTGGCGCGCAGGTGGGCGCGCAGGTCGGTGACGCCGTCGGCGCGCAGGCGCTCGAAATATCGCCGCACTGCGCTGAAGTCTTCCAGCCAGAGCGAAACCGGCGCCAGCTGAAACAAGATTTGATAGTCGTCGTCGAGGCACGACGCTGCGGATGCGTTGCTCAAGGCCATATCCCTTCTTCTTTTTCGTTCCCGTTTGCGCAGCGAAAACCCGTCTTTCGCCCCGGGGACCAGCCGGGAAAGGGTATCTGCGCCAGCGCGTTAGGATAGGCCAGCGCACCGGAAATTGGGAGCGGTATTGCAAAAAGGGAGGGTGCGCCAGGAGATGTATGAAGCACAGCGAGTGCGCGCCTGCCTGTCCGGACCGCCGGCGTCGCTGTTCCTCACGCCGATTCCCGGCCCCGGCGCCCGAAAAACTATAAAATTGCGCTCCGGCCGGCCTGGTACGTTCCCGTGCCCAACCCCCCGGCCGCAGTTTC
This sequence comes from Cupriavidus sp. IDO, assembly GCF_000812465.1. Classification (GTDB taxonomy): domain Bacteria; phylum Pseudomonadota; class Gammaproteobacteria; order Burkholderiales; family Burkholderiaceae; genus Cupriavidus. Next base: position 80,164 of record NZ_JWMA01000036.1, read on the forward strand.
CTGGTTCCCCATGCTACGTCTAAGTGAAGTCAAACTCCCGCTCGACCATACCGAAAGCGACCTGGATGCCGTCGTGCGCGCCAGCCTGGCGCAGATCGGCGTCCAGGGCGACGGCCTGATCGGCTATACCGTTTTCCGCCGCGCCCACGATGCGCGCAAGCGCTCGGATATCAAGCTGACCTACATCATCGATATCGAGGTCAGCGACGAGGCCGCGGCGATCAAACGGATGGCGGGCAAGCCCAACTGGAGCGTGACGCCCGACATGACGTACCACTTCGTCGCGCGCGCGCCGGAGGGCGGCGTGCACCCGCGCCCGGTAGTGATCGGCATGGGACCGTGCGGGCTGCTGGCCGGGCTGCTCCTGGCGCAGATGGGCTTTCGCCCGATCATCCTGGAGCGCGGCAAGGAAGTCCGCGAGCGCACCAGGGACACCTTCGGGCTGTGGCGCAAGAGCGAGCTGAACCCCGAATCGAATGTGCAGTTCGGCGAAGGCGGCGCGGGCACCTTCTCGGACGGCAAGCTGTACAGCCAGATAAAGGACCCGAAGCATTACGGCCGCAAGGTGCTCGATGAATTCGTGCGCGCCGGCGCGCCGGAAGACATCCTCTACAAGGCGCGCCCGCATATCGGCACGTTCCGCCTGGTGAGCATGGTGGAGAAGATGCGGGCCGAGATCTTCGCGCTGGGTGGCGAGGTCCGCTTCGAAACGCGCGTGGACGACATCGATATCGAGAACGGCAAGGTGCGCGGCCTGAAGCTGTCCAACGGCGAATACCTGGAGTGCGACCACGTCATCATGGCGGTGGGCCACAGCGCGCGCGACACCTTCAGGATGCTGCACGACCGCGGGGTGTTCATGGAGGCCAAGCCGTTCTCGCTGGGCTTTCGCATCGAGCATCCGCAGGGCCTGATCAACCGCAGCCGCTTCGGCAAGTTTGCCGGCAACAAGCTGTTGGGCGCGGCCGACTACAAGGTGGTGCATCACTGCAGCAACGGCCGTTCCGTCTACAGCTTCTGCATGTGCCCGGGCGGCACGGTGGTGGCGGCGGCGTCGGAGCCGGGCCGGGTGGTGACCAACGGCATGAGCCAGTACAAGCGGGCCGAGCGCAATGCCAATGCGGGCATCGTGGTGGGTATCACGCCGGAAGACTATCCGGGCGGACCGCTGGCCGGCATTGAATTCCAGCGGCATTGGGAAGAGCGCGCGTTTGAGCTGGGTGGACGCAACTACTGCGCGCCGGGCCAGCTGGTGGGCGATTTCATCGCTGGCCGGCCTTCGACGGCGCTTGGCTCCGTCGAGCCCTCGTACAAGCCGGGCGTGACGCCGACCGACCTCAGCACGTCGCTGCCCGACTACGTGATCGAAGCCATTCGCGAAGCACTGCCGGAAATCGACAAGAAGCTGCCAGGCTTCGCGATGCACGATGCCGTGCTGACGGGCGTGGAGACACGTACGTCGTCGCCGCTGCGCATCCGCCGCAACAATGACGACTACCAGAGCATCAACGTGCAGGGCCTGTATCCGGCGGGCGAGGGCGCGGGCTATGCCGGCGGCATCTATTCCGCCGCGATCGATGGCATCGAAGTGGCCGAAGCGGTGGCGCTGAGCATCGTCAACGGCCAGCGCGGTGCTTAAACTCCGCTGAGGTAGGCCGCCGCGCCGAGGCCGGCGGTCCGCCCACTGGCGAAGCAGGCGGTCAGCAGATAGCCGCCGGTGGGGGCTTCCCAGTCGAGCATCTCGCCGGCGCAGAACACGCCGGGCAATGCCGACAGCATCAGGCTTTCGTTCATCGCTTCAAAGCGGATGCCCCCGGCGCTGCTGATCACTTCGTCGATCGGCCGCGCGCGCAGCAGTCGCAACGGCAGTGCCTTGATAGCGGCGGCCAGCGTGACAGGGTCGTGCATCGCATCCTTCGACAAGCATTCGCGCAGCAGTCCCGCCTTGACGCCGGTAATGCCCAATCGGCTCTGCAAATGGCTGGACAAAGAGCGGGCACCGCGCGGACGCATCACCTCCGCGTTGACGTGCCCTGCGCTCTGGCCTGGCAGCAGATCAAGCCTGATCACGGCCTCGCCGTCACGCTCGACCAGGTCGCGCATCGGGGCCGACAAGGCATAGACCAGGCTGCCTTCGATGCCGCCGGCACTGATGACGAATTCCCCCTGCCGATAGTGTTCCTGGCCGCCGCAGTCGGTTATCGCGATAGCGACCGGCTTGACCGGTTCGCCGGCAAAGCGCTCGGCAAATACCTCGCTCCATGCCACGTCGAAGCCGCAGTTGGCCGGCCTGAGCGGCGCGATATCGACGCCGCGCGCCGCCAGCAGCGGGACCCATGCTCCATCCGATCCGAGCCGGGCCCAGCTTCCGCCGCCGAGCGCGAGGACCACGGCATTGGCCTCGACGCTGACATCGCCCTGCGGCGTGGCAAAGCGCAGCGTATGACGGTTGTTGCCATCGACAGCGCCAGCCTCCCATCCCAGCCAGCGATGCCGCATATGGAACCGCACGCCCGCTTCGCGCAGGCGGTGCAGCCATGCGCGCAGCATCGGCGCGGCCTTCATGTCGGTCGGGAAGACCCGGCCGGAGCTGCCGACAAAGGTTTCGATGCCAAGACCGTGCACCCAGTCGCGCAACGCCTGCGCGCCAAAGCCGGCCAGCATCGGCGCAATCTCTTGCGCGCGCTCGCCGTAGCGGCCGAGGAAAGCGGGCCCGGCTTCCGAGTGCGTCAGGTTCATGCCGCCCTTGCCAGCCATCAGGAACTTGCGGCCGACCGAGGGCATGGCATCGTAGACCGCAACCCTGGTGCCGCGCGCCGCCAGCACCTCCGCCGCCATCAGCCCGGCCGGACCGCCGCCGATCACGGCGACTTCGATGCTGGACGAGTGGGTGGCGGGCGTGGTTTGAGAGGTTTCAGCTGATGGCATCGGGGGGCGAGGAAATGGGGGAGTCGGGCGGTGCGGACACACGTCAGGCCAACGGCCGCTTCCGCCGCGGATTATAGAGCCTGCGCCGGGGCTAAAATGACGGTTTCCTCCGCATCGCCGCCATGTCTTCAGTCACCAGCCCCGCCGACGCCGTAATCGCCGCCACCCGCCACTGGCTGGAGCGCGCCGTGATCGGGCTCAACCTCTGCCCGTTTGCGAAAAGCGTGTATGTGAAGGAACAGGTCCGCTATGTGGTCAGTACGGCGACCGAAGCGCCGGACGTGCTGGATGACCTCGAGCGCGAACTGAAGCTGCTGGCCGACGCCGATCCGGCCCAGATCGACACTACGCTGCTGATCGTGCCGGACGCGCTGGCCGATTTCATCGACTACAACGACCTGCTGTACTTTGCCGAGCGCCTGCTCGGGAGCCTGCGCCTGGAAGGCACGCTGCAGATCGCCAGCTTCCATCCGCAGTACCAGTTCAGCGGCACTGAGCCGGACGATATCGAGAACTACACCAACCGCGCCCCGTATCCGATCCTGCACCTGCTGCGGGAAGACAGCATCGCGCGCGCGGCGGCTGCGTTTCCCGATGCGGCGGACATCTACGAGCGCAACCAGGAAACCATGCGGCGCCTCGGCCATGAAGGCTGGCGCCGCTGGATGGCTGGCAAGGGCGACGACGCGGAACAGTAAACCCGGAGCCGGCGTTGCTCAGGGCGTGGCGAAGAACCGCTCACGCATCTCTTCAAGCCCAAGCGTACCCAGCACGCTCTCCAGCCGCTCCGTCGGGCGACGGCGCGGCAGGTCCTTGAACTGCGCGATGATCAGTTCGTTCTTCATCGAGTGTTCCCATCCGACCAGTTCAGTCACGCTGACCTGATAGCCGTGCGCCTCCAGTTGCAGGCAGCGCAGCACGTTGGTCACCTGGCTGCCGAATTCGCGCGTGTGCAGCGGATGGCGCCAGATCTCGGTCAGCGGGTTGCCCGCCAGCAGCTTGCCCTTGTTCTTGCGCAGCACGCTGGCGACCTCGGCCTGGCAGCACGGCACCAGTACGATGTGCCGGGCCTGCTTGGCCAGCGCAAAGCGGATCGCATCGTCGGTCGCCGTATTGCACGCATGCAGGGCAGTGACCACGTCTACCGTGGCAGGCAGCTCGGGCGACGTGATGGAGTCCGCCACCGACAGGTTCAGGAAAGACATGCCGGGGAATTCCAGCCGCGCCGCCAGGGCCTGCGAGGTCTTCACCAGTTCTTCGCGCGTCTCGATGCCGAAAATGTGCGAGTCGTCCTGCAGTGTCTTGAAAAACAGGTCGTACAGGATGAAGCCCAGATAGGACTTGCCGGCGCCGTGGTCCACCAGCGTGACGCGGCCGCGCTCGGCCTTGATTTCCTGCAACAGCGGTTCGATGAACTGGAACAGGTGGTAGACCTGCTTGAGCTTGCGCCGGCTGTCCTGGTTCATCTTGCCGTCGCGCGTCAGGATGTGGAGTTCCTTGAGCAGCTCGATCGACTGGCCGGGGCGGATTTCGTGGGTATTTGGCATGACTGCGGGGGGAATGGCGGGGGCGCGGAGCGCGCCGGACCCCGACAGTTTACCGAAAACTCTCCATGACCCCGGCCGCGGGCACGCTTCTGCGGCGCAATCCAGGGGCCGGCCAGCCCGACGCCCCGCTACAGGAGGGTTTGGTCCTCCTCAAGTTCTTGGCCCCGTTGCCGTAGGTAATAGATCGACAACAAGCAGAAGTGCCGGCGGCGTTACAGCCGTGACAAACGTAACGGATGCCCAGGGCATCCATGGCGATTGCTCCGCAAAAGCTGCCGCAGGCCAGGTGCCGCGGCAGTTGCCGGCACCATGGCATACGAGAAGTTCGGGGGACTCATGGATCACGAGTCGGGTTTGCGCCTGGAGCTCAGCGAGCCAGGCGAGCAGGTGCGTGCGCGCTACGTACCGGAAGCGGGACGGCTACCGCCGGATCACGCCAGCCTGAATGCGTGCCTGGCCAGCCATGGCTGGGCCGGCGCCCGGCTGGACCAGGCCGCAGTCAGGCAGTTTCTCAGCCAGTGCCAGCACACCGATCACGAGATCGACGCCAATATCGGCGCGCTGATCGACGGCGCGTTCGAGCTCGATATCACCGCCGACGGCCTCGCCGTGCGGCTGACGCTGTTTCCCCCGGAGGGCGGCCGCCCGGTGAGCGCGGACGAGATCCGGCGCGCCGTTGCCGAGCGCGGCGTCGTCGCGCAGGTGCAGACGCTCGCGCTGGACGCCGCCCTGGACCAGGGCGCTTGCGAGTACCAGGTGATCGCGGCCGGCGTCGCTCCCAGGCAGGGCCAGGCGGCACGCTTCATCAACCTGCTAGAGCCGCGCAAGCCGACGCAGGCCGAAGATGAAGCCGCGCGCATGGATTTGCGTGATCTTGGCAGTCTCCTGCTGGTCAGCCCCGGCACGCCGCTGATGCGGCGCGAGCCCGCGGTGGCAGGCAGCGATGGCATCGATGTCTTCGGCAAGCCACTGGCGGCGGATCCGGTCGACGACTATCCCTTCGCAGAGGGACTGACCGGTGCCGCGGCGGATCCCGATGATCCGGACCTGCTGGTTGCCGTGATCGCAGGCTCGCCCGTGGTCGGCGTGCATGGTATCGCCGTGAGCCCCGTCGTGCAGGTCGAGTCGGTCGACCTGCATTCTGGCAATGTCGCATTCGATGGCACGCTGCGCGTGTCTGGCGATGTCCGCACCGGCATGTCGGTGCGCGTCAGCGGCGACGTCGTGGTGGAAGGCACGATCGAAGCGGCCACAATCGAGGCCGGCGGCAACGTCGTCGTCAAGGGCGGCATCATCGGCAAGACCGAAACCGGTCGCAGCGACGGCACCATCAGCCGCGCCAGCGTGCGCTGCAAGGGCTCGGTGCAGGCACGCTTCATCGAAAACGCCGTGGTCGAAGCCGGCACCGAAGTGAACGTGGAAAGCGGCATCCGCCAGAGCGACGTGGCGGCGGGCGCGCGCATTGCCGTGGGCGGGAAAAGCGGGCAGGGCAGCATCAGCGGCGGCCGCACCCGCGCCCTGCTGGGGGTGAGCGCAGCGGTACTGGGCGCGCCGGCAGGAAGTGCCACCAGCGTCCAGGTCGGCCTGAATCCGTATGCCGATGCACAGCGCGCCGCACTCGAAGCCGATCGCCGCCGCATGCTCGAAGAACAGGCGAAGGTGAAGCAGCTGGTCGATTTCTTCACCAAGCACCCCGAAAAGGCAGTCGGCGACCTGCGCGAAAAAGCCCGGGCCACGCTGTTCAAGTCTTCGCGGGATCTCTTCGAGCTCGAAACGCGCCTCAACGAACTCAGCCAGCAGATGCAGCCCGCTGCGGGCGCCGTCATCGAAGCCGGCCGCCGCATCCACGGCGGCGTCACGCTGCAGGTCGGCAACCGCGTGCTGAAGGTGATGGAAGATAAACCGGGCGGCCAGATTCGCCTTGTCGACGATCGCATCACAGTGAGCTGATCGGGACGTGGCGCTGCGGCGTCGAATTTGTACTATCCTGAAACTGTGTCCTGGGGTGCCGCAGGATCGGCGATGGGATAGCTAGTGTTGGGCAGTGAATGCGGAAGCGGAACAGCAATCCGTGAAAGCGTTACATGGAACCGACTCACGTGGCACTGGATTGCGGAAGGCCAGCCTTGAAGGCTGGCCTTTCTGTTTCTGCCCGCTGTCCGCGGATCGACCTACACTGAAGGTGCAACCACTTCCCAAGGAGGTTGCTATGGTTGCCACCCTCACCGTAGCTCTGCTACTGATCATCGGCCTCGCGCTCTGTGCCGTGCTTGTCATCTGGACACTGCGCGAGAAGAACCCGACGCTGCTGTCGGCTCAGGAACAGTCAGTACGCAACTGGTTCGATCATCTGATTCACCGGCACTAGAGATTGGCCCCGATCCTGGGCAGTGCCGGTCTGGAAGCCCGCCGGAAGGCGGGCTTTGTTTGCTCATGCGGGAGGGGCGGGCAACAAAAAACCCGGAGCGCCTTGAGCTGTCCGGGTTTGCGTGGGCAATGCTGCGATTGCCATGGAATTCTTTTGGTGCCGAAGAGAGGAATCGAACCCCCGACCTTCTCATTACGAATGAGCTGCTCTACCGACTGAGCTACTTCGGCAACATGTTCCGGTGAACTGGAACAGCCCGCAATAATAACAGCGTTTTTTCGCCGTGGGAAGCTTTTGTGTCGTGCCGGCCATGCCGGTGTGGGCGGCCTTCAAAGAAAAACGGGGCACCGCAGTGGCGCCCCGTTCTCTTCAGCCGAAGTCCTCCCTCAGGCGCCCTTGGCGGTTTCTTCCTGGTGGTAGCGGGTGACGCGCTCGACCTCGTTCTTCGAGCCCAGGATCACCGAAACGCGCTGGTGCAGCTTTTCGGGCTGCACGTCCAGGATGCGTTCGTGGCCGTTGGTGGCGGCGCCGCCAGCCTGCTCGACGAGCATGGCCATCGGGTTGGCTTCGTACATCAGGCGCAGCTTGCCGGGTTTCCCCGGCTCGCGCTTGTCCCACGGGTACATGAAGATGCCGCCGCGCGTGAGGATGCGATGTACGTCGGCGACCATCGAGGCGACCCAGCGCATGTTGAAGTTCTTGCCGCGCGGGCCTTCTTCGCCGGCCAGGCATTCGTCGATGTAGCGGCGCACGGGCGGGGCCCAGTGGCGCATGTTGGACATATTGATGGCGAATTCCTTGGTGTCTTCGGGAATCTGCACATCGGACTGCGTGAGCACGAAGCTGCCGGCCTCGCGGTCGAGGGTGAACACGTGCACGCCGTTGCCGACGGTCAGCACCAGCGTGGTCTGCGGGCCGTACACGGCGTAGCCGGCGGCGACCTGGTGGGTGCCGGGCTGCATGAAGTCGGCCTCGGTCACGGTCTGGCCGGGCTTGGGCATGTGCAGCACCGAGAAGATAGTGCCGATCGACACGTTGACGTCGATGTTGGACGAGCCGTCGAGCGGGTCGAACATCAGCAGGTATTCGCCCTTCGGATAGCGGTTGGGAATCTCGTAGAACGATTCCATCTCTTCCGAGGCCATGGCGGCGAGGTGGCCGCCCCATTCGTTGGCGTCGAGCAGGACTTCGTTGGCGATCACGTCCAGCTTCTGCTGGGTTTCGCCCTGCACATTGCCGGTGCCTGCCGAGCCAAGCACGCCGGCCAGGGCGCCCTTGTTGACGGAGTTGGAAATGGCCTTGCAGGCGCGCGCCACCACTTCGATCAGCAACCGCAGTTCAGGCTGGATCGTATTGTGTTTGCGCTGCTCCTCGACCAGGTAGCGGGTGAGGCTGATGCGGGTCATGATGGTTCTCCTTGGATGGCCGCAATTCTACATGCCTGGCAGGCCGGGCCGCGCTGGCGGCGTGCCCGGACGTGGCCGGGGGGCGAAAGTGCGGGCGGCGTTCCCGTCCTCCGTGCGCTCAGGCGGCCAGCGCCTTGCTGACGATCTCGCGGACATCGCGGGACAACTCGCTCGATGCCGCCACCCGCTCCAGTTCGGCGCGCATGCGGTCGCGCAGCGTCAGTTCGTACTTCTGCCAGCGGTCCATCACGCGGGCCAGGCGCGCGGCCACTTGCGGGTTGATCGCATCCAGCGCCAGCACCTGGTCAGCCCAGAAGCGGTAGCCCGAGCCGTCTTCGGCATGGAACTGCGCGGGGTTGCCCGAGCAGAAGCTGAAGATCAGCGAACGCGCCCGGTTGGGGTTGCGCAGGTTGAAGGCCGGGTGCTCCATTAGCGCGCGGACGGTGTCGATGGTCCGCTTGCCGGCGCGCGGGCCGACTTCGCCACGCTGCATGCCTTGCAGGGAGAACCATTTGTCGACGACGAGGGCGTCGTCCTCGAAGCGCTCGTAGAAGTCCGCCAGCGCGGCTTCGCGGCCCGGTGCGAAGCTGTTCACAAGCGCGCCGAGCGCGGCGAATCGGTCCGTCATGTTGTCCGCATTCCGGTACTGCTCGTCGGCGAGTGCCTGCATGGCGGCGCTGCCGCTGTCCGCAAGGTAGCCGAGCGCAAGGTTGCGCAGCGCGCGCCGGGCTGACGCATCGGCATCCGGGCTGTACGTGCCGGGAGTGGCGTTGGCCTCGTAGGCGGCCAGCCAGTCGGCCTGCAGCGCGCGGGCCAGGCCTTCGCGCATGAACTGGCGGGCACGGTGAATGGCGGCGGGATCGGCCACGCCCATGCGTTCGGCCAGGTAGGCTTCGGCCGGCAGCACCAGCGCCTGTTCGCGGAAGGCGGGGCTGAGCGTGTCATCGGTCAGCACGGCGCGCACAGCGCTGACCAGTGCCGGATCGAGCTTCAGCTCGCGGCCGGCCTGCACGTCCGCCACCAGCTGCAGCAGCGCGCGCGTGGCAAGGCGCTGCCCGGCTTCCCAGCGGTTGAAGGCGTCGCTGTCGTGCGCGAGCAGGAAGGTGAGCTGGGCGTCGGTGTACTCCGCATCGACGATCACCGGTGCCGAGAAATTGCGCAGCAGTGAAGGCAGCGGTGCGGCGGCACCGGCCGGCAGGTTGACGAAGCGGAAAGTCTGCTCGGCCTGCGTGAAATCCAGTACGCGGGTGGTGCCGGCCGGTGCGGCTTCACCTTCCAGCTGCAGCGGCAGGTCCTTGCCGTCCGCACCGAGCAGGCCGATGGCAAACGGAATGTGGAAGGGCTGCTTGTCCGGCGTGCCGGCGTGGGTTTCGATGCCGACCTTGGGGCAGCGTTGTGACAGCGTCAGCGTCAGGCTGCCGTCATTGGCATTCCAGGCAGTGCGCGCGGTCACCACCGGGGTGCCGGCCTGGCTGTACCACAGGCCGAACTGCGTCAGGTCGCGGCCGTTGGCATCGGCCATGGCGGCCCGGAAGTCGTCGCAGGTGACGGCTTGCCCGTCGTGGCGCTTGAAGTACAGGTCCATGCCCTTGCGGAAGCCGTCGCGGCCCAGCAGGGTCTGGTACATGCGCACGACTTCGGCGCCTTTCTCGTACACCGTGACAGTGTAAAAGTTGTTGATTTCCTCGTAGCTGTCAGGGCGCACCGGGTGCGCCATCGGGCCGGCGTCCTCGGGGAACTGCACCTGGCGCAGCACGCGCACGTCCTCGATGCGCTTTACGGCGCGGCCGGATTCCGAGCCCATCATGTCGGCCGAGAATTCCTGGTCGCGGAAAACGGTCAGGCCTTCCTTGAGCGAGAGCTGGAACCAGTCGCGGCAGGTCACGCGGTTGCCGGTCCAGTTGTGGAAATACTCATGGCCGACCACGGCCTCGATATTGGCGAAGTCGGTGTCGGTGGCGGTCTGCGCGTTGGCCAGCACGTACTTCGTATTGAAGATGTTCAGGCCCTTGTTCTCCATCGCGCCCATATTGAAGTCGCCTACGGCGACGATCATGAAGCGGTCAAGGTCCAGTTCCAGTCCGAAGCGCTTTTCATCCCAGCGGATCGAGTGGATCAATGAATCCATGGCGTGGCGGGTCTTTTCAAGGTCGCGCGCTTCGACCCAGACCTGCAGCAGCTTTTCCTTGCCCGAGGCGGACCGGATGCGTTCCTCGATGCACTCCAGCTTGCCGGCCACCAGTGCAAACAGATAGGAAGGCTTGCGGAACGGATCTTCCCAGACTGCTTCGTGGCGGCCGTTGGGGAGTTCGCGTTCGCCGACGAGGTTGCCGTTGGACAGCAGCACCGGGTAGGCCGCGCGGTCGGCGCGCAGCGTGACCCGGTAGGTGGTCATCACGTCGGGGCGGTCAAGGAAATAGGTGATGCGGCGAAAGCCTTCGGCCTCGCACTGGGTGAAGAAGTTGCCGTTCGAGACGTAGAGCCCCGACAGCGACGTGTTCGCAGCTGGCTGGCAGGCCACGGTGATTTCGAGGGTGCCTTGCGCGGGCAGGCCGGGCACGGTGAGCGAGCCGGCTTCCTGCGTGGCATTCGCGACCGGCTTGCCGTCAAGGCTTACGCCGACCAGTTCGAGCTCTTCGCCGGCAAGCACCAGCGGTGCATCCTGCGCCGCCGACGGATGGCGGGCAAAGCGCAGCGTGCTGGTGACGACGCTACGTTGCGGGTCCAGGTCCAGCACCAGGTCGACGTGGTCGATGGCGAAGGCGGGCGGGGTATAGTCCTTGCGATAGACGGTAACGGGCGTATCGGTGCGCAGCATGGAGGAATCCTGTCTTCGGAAGACCGTAAAGAAGGGCGCGGCTCCTCGGCAGTGAAGAGTGGGCGCTGAAGTAACCATTGTAGCCAAGCGCCGCAGGCCGTTCCCGGAGCGCGCGTGGGAATTCCGTGCGGCGGGCGTGGTCTCAGAGACACGTGCGGCATGCACGAACCAACAACAAGAGAGGCTTCTCTATGTGGCAGAGGATTGGCCGCGCCGGCAGCGGTGGGGGTATTGGCGGGAACTGGACCTTTGGCAGGCTGGCATGCGGATTGGTGTTGCTTGGTGCCTTGCTGCTGTCGGGTTGCGCCAGCACGGTAGTCACTGATGTCACGGCGTTCCGCCAGCCCGGCTGGCAGAACGAGGCACCGCGCACCTACAGCTTCGAGCACAGCGCCGCGCAGGCGGCCGAGCTGGATCGTCAGACGTATGAGGAATGGCTGGCCAGCACATTGGCCGGCCTGGGCTTCGAACAGGTACCGGCGAAGCAGGCCCGCTACCGCGTCAGCATGGAATACGATTCGGCTCCCGGCATTGTCCGCGTGGCTGAAACCGTTTACCCCGGCGATCCCTGGTATGGCCCGTGGGGCCCGTACGGTCCGTACGGCTTCTACCGGCCCTGGGGGCCGTGGGGATGGGGGCCGGGCTACTGGCCGCCGCAGACCGTGGTGCGTGATGTGCCGGTAACCTTCGCCAGCCTGCGCGTGTATTTCAAGGATGCGGCCACTGGTCAGCGGGTGTACCAGGTTACCGCTCAGAACCAGAGCGAGGGGGGTAACGTTGCCGCAATGATGCCTTACCTCATTCGCAGTGCCTTCACCGACTTCCCGGCCGAGAGCGGCAGGCCGCGGCAGGTCACCCTGACGGTCGACAAGGACGCGAAGTAGCGGGCGGCGCAGCAATGCCTTCACTCGCACGCGGCGGCATGCCATTGCATACCCGTTGGTAAAAGCTGTTTAACTAGAGGAATCGACCGAAAAACCGGCGTTTCGGCCTTGTGAGGGGGCTCCAGGAGAGTGCACGTGGGCTAGAATAACTGCTCGATTTTCCGGCCCATGCCGCCGGAGCCCGTCAGGATGCTGCCTTTCGCTGCCGGCCGTCGCGCCCCAGTGATCCATGGCGGGATGCGCGCGGACTTCGAAAAGGAGCAGGGCCATTTTCCGGACGAGCCAATGAGCAGCAAGACCAGCGGTGATGCACCGCAACATGCCCCCAATAGTCCCGAAGCGCAACTGCGTCTCGCCGCGCTGGAATATCACCGCAGCCCGACCAAGGGCAAGATCCAGGTAACCGCCACCAAGGCCCTGTCCAACCAGCGCGACCTGTCGCTGGCCTACTCGCCCGGCGTGGCCTACGCCTGCGAGGAAATCGCGAAGGATCCCTCGACCGCCGCCGAGTACACCTCGCGCGCCAACCTGGTGGCCGTGGTCACCAACGGTACCGCTGTGCTGGGCCTGGGCGATATCGGCCCGCTGGCCGGCAAGCCGGTGATGGAAGGCAAGGGCTGCCTGTTCAAGAAGTTTGCCGGCATCGACGTGTTCGATATCGAACTCGACGCGCGCGACCCGGACAAGATCGTCGAGATCGTTGCCGCGCTGGAGCCGACGCTCGGCGGCGTGAACCTCGAGGACATCAAGGCGCCCGAGTGCTTCTACATCGAGCAGAAGCTGCGCGAGCGCATGAACATTCCCGTCTTCCACGATGACCAGCACGGCACGGCCATCATTTCGGGCGCGGCGCTGCTCAATGGTCTGAAGGTAGTTGGCAAGGATATCGGCAAGGTGAAACTGGCCGTGTCCGGCGCCGGCGCGGCGGCCATTGCGTGCCTGGACACCATGGTCGGCCTCGGCGTGAAGCGCGAGAACGTCTCGGTGGTGGATTCCAAGGGCGTGATCTACGTTGGCCGCGACGCCAACATGGAAGCCAACAAGGCCCGCTACGCGCAGGACACCTCGGCCCGCACGCTGGCCGACATCGTCAAGGGTGCCGACGTCTTCCTGGGCTGCTCGACCGCCGGCGTGCTGAGCGCCGAAATGGTCAAGACCATGGCCGACAAGCCCATCATCCTGGCGCTGGCCAACCCTGAGCCGGAAATCCGCCCGGAAGTCGCCAAGGCTGCGCGTCCGGACTGCATTATCGCCACGGGCCGTTCGGACTATCCGAACCAGGTCAACAACGTGCTGTGCTTCCCGTACATCTTCCGCGGCGCGCTCGATTGCGGCGCGACCAAGATCACGGAAGCGATGAAGCTGGCATGCGTCAAGGCGATCGCCGAGCTGGCCGAAGCCGAGCTGAACGACGCCGTGGCCGCAGCCTACGGCGGCCGCGAGCTGAAGTTCGGCCCCGACTACATCATCCCGACGCCGTTCGACCAGCGCCTGATCGAAAAGATCGCGCCGGCCGTGGCCAAGGCGGCTGAAGAGTCCGGCGTGGCCACGCGTCCGATCAAGGATCTGGAAGCCTATCGCCAGCAGCTGTCGCAGTACGTCTATCACACCGGCATGATCATGAAGCCGGTGTTCTCGGCCGCCAAGGCATCGCCCAAGCGCGTAGCCTATGCCGAGGGCGAGGAAGAGCGCGTGCTGCGTGCGGTGCAGACCGTGGTGGACGAAGGCCTGGCTCGCCCGATCCTGATCGGCCGTCCGCATGTGATCCAGATGCGCATCGAAAAGGCCGGCCTGAGACTGAAGCCGGGCGTCGATTTCGAGCTGATCAATCCGGAAGACGATCCGCGCTACCGCGCCTACCACGAGGAATACCATCACCTGCGCGGCCGCGACGGCGTGACGCCGGACATGGCCAAGGTCGCGCTGCGCCGCTCCAATACGCTGATCGGCACCATGCTCATGCACATGGGCGACGCCGACGCGCTGCTGTGCGGCACGGTGGGCCGCTTCGAGGCGCACCTGGAGCACGTGCGCGATGTGATCGGCCTGGCGCCGGGGGCCTGCGTGTTCGCCGCGATGAACGCGCTGATGCTCGAGAAGCACACGCTGTTCATCACCGACACCTTCGTCAATGACGACCCGAGCGCGGAAGAGCTGGCAGCCATCACGCAGCTGGCCGCGGAGGAAATCGCGCGCTTTGGCCTGCATCCGAAGGTCGCGCTGATGTCGCACTCGATGTTTGGCTCGTCCAACCGTCCGTCGGCGCGCAAGATGCGCGAGACCGCGCAGATCCTCGCACGCGTCGCGCCGAACCTGGAAGTGGAGGGCGAGATGCAGGGCGACGCCGCCCTGGACGAAGACGTGCGCCGTCACTTCCTGCCGTCGACCAAGCTGGCGGGCAGCGCCAACCTGCTGGTCATGCCGACCCTGGATGCCGCCAACATCGCGTTCAACCTGCTCAAGATCACGGGTGGGCAGGGCGTGACGGTGGGCCCGATCCTGCTGGGCGCGGCGCGGCCGGTGCATATCCTGAACCCGCAGGCGACGACGCGCCGGATCGTCAATATGACGGCCGTAGCGGTGGCGGAGTCCAATGCGCACCGGTAAGTGACCGCATGACCGCGCCGCTCCGCGGCGGCGCGGACAACAAAAAGCCGGGTCGACGACCCGGCTTTTTGTTTGTTGCAACGCGGCGATCGCAGCGCCGCAGCAGGCGCTACTGCAGCACGTTGTACTGCTCGCGCATCACCACGATGATCGATTTGGCGGCGGCCAGCTGGCCACCAAGATTTTCGACTTCCTCGTGCGGAAAGTCGACTTCGGCGCTCCAGTTGCAACCGGTATGGTCAGGCTGGTGCATTCGGACGGCGTGCAGCTCGCATTCGCCGCACTCCGGGTTGTTGTCCAGGCATTGGTTCAGGATGGCCATCAGTTCAGACCGGGTTTTCGCATATCGCCGCATGAGTCACCTGTCTCGCTATGGTTTTCGAAGTCCGGATGATCAATCTAGGCATCGTGCCGGGGCGGTGCCAATTGAATACCGCTATGAAAGGGCGACTTCCAATCTGGTGACGCGCTGGCACTTCATATCGCAATGCAGCATCCCAGCGACGCGTTTATGCCGAATGTGATTCCGGGGCGGCAATGAAAAAGCCCGCCTTGCGGCGGGCTCAGGACCACGGTCAGACCGTTCTTCGATCAGAACTTGTGGCGCACGCCCACGCCGAAGGTGTCGCCGTGCTCGATCCCGGTGATCTTGTCGTAGTAGTACGCGGCGTACACGTCCGTGCGCTTGGACAAGTTGTAATCGTAGGCAACGGCAAACGTGTTGCGCTTGAAGTCACTCACCGAGTTCTCGGTCTTGTCATAGGCGTAGGACGCCAGCAGGCTGCCAGCACCGATAGGCACCGAGGCGCCGAACTGGCCGTTGGTGTGCTTGATGTCGCCGCTGGCGGCCGTGGTGGCCTTGGTCTTGATGTACTGACCCTGGGCGAACAGCTTGACCACGTTGAAGTCATACGAGATGCCGGCCTGCACTGCATCCTGGCGGCTGAAGCCAGCGGTTGCCAGGTCATCGGCAACCACATCGAAGCGCACCTGCTGGTAGGCCACGGTGGCGGCGAACGGCCCGTTGAAGTACATCAGGTTGCCGCCCCACTTGTTCTTGCCGGCCGCGCCGGGCTTCTCACCCGTCGAGTAGATCAGGTTTGCGGTCAGGCCACCGAAGTTCGGGGTGGAGTACAGCACCGAGTTGTTCCAGCCCGAGTCGCCGATGATGCCCGGATCCACAACACCGTTGCTGGCAGCGCCGAAGTACGTGTGGAAGATCGTCGGCGAAAATACGTACGAGTCAATCAGCGGATTGAACAGAATCGTCGACACGAAGTACGGCGTCGTGTTGCGGCCCAGCTTGAGCGCGCCGAACTTGTCGTTCTGCAGACCCACATACGCGTTGCGACTGAACATCGAGTCGCCGTTGAAGCGGCCCGTGCTGCCGCTGTCCGTACGGAAGAAGCCGTTCAGGTCGAAGACGGCCTTGGTGCCGCCGCCGAGGTCCTCGGTACCCTTGATGCCCCAGTAGGATGTCTGCATACCGCCCGAGTTGGCAACCCACGCGCGATCACCCGAGCCCGGGTTCTTTACGCCGCCGACGAACATGTCAGCCTGGCCGTACAGCGTGACGCTGGACTGCGCCATGGCTGCGCCGGAAAGAAGGGTAGCCGCTACCGCTGCCAGCTTCATTGCCGGCTTGTACTGCTTCTGCATTGTTAGACCTCCGTGGTTGATCCTGCTTTAGAACGTTGTGTACTGGGTCCCTGGCGGGTTCTTCTTGTCTTTTCGCTTCTGTTCGTGCTGCCTGGCTTGGGCTCGGGTGACATGGGTGCCGGCGGCATCGGGTACAGCGTTTTTGTTATACAGGTGGTGCCTTTTTTGGCTCAGGCGGATACTAAGTCGTCGAGACGGAACTGCGCAATGCGGTGGATCTGGTTGATGCAAGTTTGCAACTCCACCTCGGGCGAGTTTTCGACGCGGCGGGCGAACTCGGCAATGATCCCGTGGCGATCGTAGCCACGCACGGCAAGGATGAACGGAAAGCCGAATTTCTCGTTGTAGCGGGCGTTTAGCGACTGCAGCCGGTCGAACTCTTCCGGGGTGCACAGGTTCAGGCCCGCGCCACTCTGTTCGCGGGTCGATTCTGCTGTCAGCTCGCCGCGCACGGCGGCCTTGCCGGCCAGCTCCGGGTGGGCGCGCACGAGCTTGAGCTGGGCAGCCTCACCGGCCTGGTCTACGGCGTTGCGCAGGGCTTCGGCCAGTGCCGCGGCATTGGCGAAGGGGCGCTGCGCAGCGGCGGTTTCGGCAAACCAGGGCGAGTGTTCGTAGATGCCGCCCAGGACCTGCACGAACCCGGCGACAGGCATGGTGTTGAGTTGGGCGATGGTGTAGGTCTGGCTCATGCTTGGTTCCGGGGCGTGTAGGGGTGGGTGTCGATCCAGTGGCGGGCGATATCGACGCGCCGGCAGATCCAGACCTTGTCGTGGCCCTGCACATAGTCGAGAAAGCGCTGCAGCGCGCGGAAGCGGCCCGGGCGGCCGAGCAGCCGGCAGTGCATGCCGATCGACAGCATCTTGGGACGGTCCTGTCCGCTGGGATCCCCTTCTTCGTACAGCACGTCGAACGCGTCCTTCAGGTACTGGAAGAACTGCTCGCCGGTGTTGAAGCCCTGTGGCGTGGCAAAGCGCATGTCGTTCGAGTCCAGCGTGTACGGCACCACCAGGTGCGGCTTCTTCTCGCCGCCGGTGACCTCCACTTCGGTCCAGAAGGGCAGGTCGTCGCCGTAGTAGTCGGAGTCGTACAGGAAGCCGCCGTGCTCCACCACCAGGCGGCGCGTGTTGGGGCTGTCGCGGCCGGTGTACCAGCCCAGCGGCATCGAACCCGTCAGGTCCTTGATGATCTGCATGCCGATGCGCATGTGCTCGCGCTCGGTCGCCTCGTCAATGCCCTGGTAGTGGATCCAGCGCCAGCCGTGGCAGGCGATTTCATGACCGAGTTCGACGAACGCGCGCGTGAGTTCCGGATGGCGCTGCAGCGCCATCGACACGCCAAAAATGGTCAGCGGCAGGCTGCGCTTCTCGAACTCGCGCAGGATGCGCCAGACGCCGGCGCGCGAGCCGTATTCGTAGACGCCCTCCATGCTCATGTGCCGGTCGGGGTAGGCCGCGGCACCGATGATTTCGGACAGGAACTGTTCGGAGCCGGCATCGCCGTGCAGCACGTTGTTCTCGCCGCCTTCTTCGTAGTTGAGTACGAACTGCAGCGCAACGCGCGCGCCGCCGGGCCAGCGGGCGTGCGGCGGCTGGCTGCCGTAACCGATGAGATCGCGTGGATAGGTCTGGTTTGTCATGAGTCTTTTCTGCTTCAGGGAACTGGCCGGCCACCCATTCGGATGTCCGGCCCGGAGCCATGCCGCGACGCCCGGAAGCGTCGCAATCTACGCAATGAACGTGCCAGTTGCGCCGCTTCGCGTCTGCGTGGCTCCAGATACTTGGCTTACTCTGTACCGTGCGAGTTAGCAGCGGCATTGCGCATGGCCTCTTCGGCGGACTGGATGCCGTTGTAGAAGAGATTGAGCGCGACAGCCACGATGGTGCCCAGCACGATGCCGCTGTGGGTGAACGGGACGGTCCACTTCGGCAGGTACTGGAAGAACGTCGGTGCCAGCGTCGGGATCATGCCGAAGCCGATTGAGATGGCAACGATGAAGAGGTTGTGGCGGTTGCGGTTGAAATCGCACGAACCGAGGATGCGGATGCCGGTGGCGGCCACCATGCCGAACATCACGATACCCGCGCCGCCCAGCACGAATTGCGGCACCGAGGCCACTACGTGTGCCATCTTCGGGAACAGGCCGAAAGCGATCAGGATGATGCCGCCGGCCGCTGCCACGTAGCGCGAACGCACGCCGGTCACGGTCACCAGGCCCACATTCTGCGAGAACGAGGTGTACGGGAAGGTGTTGAAGACGCCGCCGATCACCGTGCCGAGGCCGTCGGCGCGCAGGCCGCGCGTCAGCTCTTCATTGCTCAGCTTCTTGCCGGTGATGTCGGACAGCGCCAGGAACATGCCGGTCGATTCCACCAGCGTAATCAGCATGACGATGCACATCGACAGGATCGCGCTCAGCTCGAAGGTCGGAATGCCGAAGTGCAGCGGCGTGATGACGGCCATATAGCTGGCTTCGCTCAGGCCTTCGAATGACACCTTGCCCATCGCCATTGCCACCACCGTGCCGGCGATGATGCCCAGCAGCACCGCGCAGTTGGCCACCAGGCCACGGCCGTACTTGGTCAGCAGCAGGATGATTACCAGCGTCAGCGCGGCAATGCTCAGGTTGCTCAGGTCGCCGTAGGCGAGGTTGGGCACTTCCTTGGCCACGCCATCGATCACGGCGCGCGTGGTGGGCTGGCCACCGGCCGCCCAGTTGATGCCGACGCGCATCAGCGACACGCCGATCAGCGTGATCACGGTGCCGGTCACCACCGGTGGAAACAACCCGAGCATCCGTCCCATCAACGGCGCAACCAGGATCCCGAATAGTCCCGAGGCGATCACCGCGCCGTAGATGCCGAGCAGCCCGACATTGGGATCGGTGCCGATGGCGATCATCGGCGCGACCGAGGCAAAGGTCACGCCCATCATCACCGGCATGCGGATGCCGAACTTCCAGAAGCCAAAGGCCTGGATCAGCGTGGCAAGGCCGGCGGCGAAGAGGTCGGCGTTGATGAGGAAGGCGAGCTGGTCCTTCGGCAGCTTGAGTGCGCCACCGATGATCAGGGGAACCGCGACGGTGCCGGCATACATCACCAGCACGTGCTGCAGTCCAAGCGCGAGCAGGCGCCCGGAAGGCAAACGCTCGTTGGTGAGGTCCGTGGGGACCGTAGTGCTTGCGGAAGTCATTGGTGCGTCTCCTCTCCTTTGGTTTGATGGGAACGCCACCGTCCTGGCCTTCTTGTCGGATCTGCCGTCCTCGCGCTCTCGTGGGCGCTGTCTTGCCGGCGTACACCTGGCCTTATGCGGGCGGGTGGCGGGAACACCGTGCTAGGTGGAGCGGCCTAGTACGCTGCGAAGATCGAAATTGCCTGGCTCGTCCGGCTGCACGCGGTCCGCGCAGGCGCCAAGGTGGTGCGCCATGCGGGCCTGCGCCAGCGCGGCGTCGCCCTGTTCGAGTGCGTCAAGAATCTCTTCGTGTTCGTCGAACGAGCAGGCGTTGTTGCCGGGGGCCTCTACGCTGGCAATCATCAATGTGGTGCGCGAGACCAGCCGGCGCATCATGTTGACAAGCAGTGCGTTGCCCGAGAGCTCGGCCAGGGCGGTGTGGAATTCGGCCGACAGGCGGATCCAGCGGGGACGGTCATGCGTGAGGAAAGCCTGGCGCTCGGTTGCCACCATCTTGCGCAGCGGCGTGATGACGGCCTTCACGTCGGGCATGGCGGCGAGCTTTTCCAGCACCGCGCGTTCCATCATCTGGCGCAGCTCGAACATATCGTGCGCCTCGTCGGTGGAAGGGCTGGCGATAAAGGCACCGCGGTTGGGTTCGAGGTCCACCATGCCGTCGGCGGCCAGGTGCGACAGCACCTTGCGCACCGTGTGCCGGGCGGTGGCATAGATCTCGCAAAGGGAGTGCTCGGTCAGCTTGGTGCGCGGCGGGAGCCGGTGCTCCATGATCGCGTCGTAGATCTCGTGGTACATGCGCTCCTCGACCGAGCCCTTGCGTGCGGGCTTCTCGGGCTTCGGGTCGGCAGGAGCGGTGTCAGTGACACCGGCGATCAGCTTCAGGCTCTTGGACATCGTTGCACCATCGCATCGTTGCGTATTGCTCAGGCAGGCGTGGCGCGGATTGCGCGGCCTTGCCAGGTCACCGGAAATCCTGAGTATCAGGAGGCGGTGATCCGAAAATTGTTGACAATTATTTGGTTGGGCATTCAATATTGTCAACAAAACCGACTCAGGTTTTCGACAACTCCGGGTAATCCCTGAGTTGCCAACCGGGTAGGTGCAGGCGCATTGTCGCCACGCACCAACCCAGCGCCGGGATGCGTTAGATGACGTACCGAGCGGGCACCATTCCCACCAATGGTGCTAGTGAAGGCAGCGGCGCCCCTCACAACCCAAACCTCCAAGGAAAAACAGGATGGGACGCTTGACCACTCACGTTCTCGACACCGCCGCCGGCACGCCCGGTCAAGGGATGTCGATTACCCTGCATAAAATTGTCGACAATCGCCGCGAAAAGCTGAAGACGGTCGTGACCAACCACGACGGTCGTTGCGACCAGCCGCTGCTGGAAGGCGAAGCGCTCGCTGTCGGCGTGTACGAACTGGAATTCGGCGCCGGCGACTATTTCCGTGCGCAGGGCACCAAGCTGCCCGAGCCGGCATTCCTAGACGTGGTGACGCTGCGCTTTGGCATTGCCGACACGGCCGCGCACTACCACGTGCCGCTCCTCGTATCGCCCTGGTCGTACTCGACCTACCGCGGCAGCTGAAGCGGTGGCATAGGGAAACAGGAGACAAGTCATGGAAGGCTACATTCTCGACTGGGCCAATCTGCTGCTGCGCTGGGTGCACGTCATCACGGCAATCGCGTGGATCGGTTCCTCGTTCTATTTCGTCTGGCTCGACAACAGCCTCACCCGCCCCTCTGACCCGGACCTGCAGGAAAAGGGTGTCGGCGGCGAACTGTGGGCCGTGCACGGCGGTGGTTTCTACAACCCGCAGAAATACCTGACCGCGCCGAAGACCTTGCCGGAGAACCTGCACTGGTTCTACTGGGAGTCCTATTCGACCTGGATGACCGGCTTCGGCCTGCTGGTGGTGCTGTACCTGTTCAACGCTAGCACGTACCTGATCGACAAGAACGTCTACGACATGTCGCCGGGCGCGGCAGTGGGGCTGGCGCTGGCCTACCTCGGCGCGGGCTGGGTCGTGTATGACTGCATCTGCCGCATCTTCGGCAAGAGCGACCGTACCGTCGGCGTGCTGGTGGCGATCTATGTGGCAGTGGCTGCCTTCGTGGCGTGCCATCTGTTCCAGGGCCGCGCGGCATTCCTGCTGACCGGCGCGATGATCGCCACGATCATGAGCGCCAACGTGCTGGTGTGGATCATCCCGGGCCAACGCAAGGTGGTTGCCGCGCTGCGCGCAGGACAGCCGGTCGATCCGGTCCACGGCAAGAACGCCAAGCAGCGCAGCGTGCACAACACGTACTTCACGCTGCCGGTGCTGTTCGCGATGCTGTCGAACCACTACAGCATGACCTACAGCTACAAGTACAACTGGGCTGTGCTGGTCCTGATCATGCTGGCCGGTGTGCTGATCCGCCAGTTCTTCATCCTGAAGCACAAGGGCAAGATCAATGTGGCATGGCCTGCAGCCGGCGTTGCCGTGCTGGCCGTGGTGGCCGTGCTGATCGCGCCGCAACCGCGTGCAACGGTTGCCGGCAAAGAGGGCGATGCTGCCGGTGCTGCTGCAGCCGCGGTGAATTTTGCCAAGGTGCAGGAAGTCATCAACACGCGCTGCGTGCAGTGCCACGCCGAGGCGCCCAAGATGATGCCGACCGCGGCCAAGGGCATCAAGCTCGATACCGCGGACGAGATCAAGGCGCACGCACAGCTGATCTATCAGCAGGCCGTGCAGCAGAAGTCGATGCCGCTGGGCAACGTGACCCAGATTACGGACGACGAGCGCGCCCTGCTGGGCCAGTGGTTCGAAGGCGGAGCCAAGACCACCAATTGAGGTGTGATCGAACTGAAAGACATGCGGACCGGCTCGCGGAGTCGGTCCACGAAAACCGAGCATCGGTGATCGACGGTCCGGAGGGTTGTGCAGTTTGGCAACCGTCAGTACCGGACCGGCGAGGGTTTGAACGGGGCGCAAGCCCCGTTTTTTTTCGTGCGGCGCGCTCGCCTGCGTTCAGTGCCAGCCGCCCTTTACCCACATCCAGCCGCCGCCGGCGTCATATCGCCATACCCAGTGGCCGGGCACCCAGTAGGCATGGGGGGCGGGCGTCACGGTGACCTGCTCGACGATCACGGCGGGCATTGGCGGCACCGGCTGCTGCACCCATTTGCCGTGCACCCAGAGCCAGTCATTGCCGGCCCACCTCCAGTGCCCCGGCACCCAGTTCCAGCCGTAGCCCGGTGCGGGTCCGCGCTCTTCGTGCACCGGCGGCGGCATGGTGCGCACCATCTGGTGCTGCGGCGCGGGTTCGCGAACGACTACACGCTCGGTCACGCAGCCGGTCAGCGAGCAGGCGACAGCGAGCGCCGCCAGCGCGGGCTTCCAGAGCTGGGGCAGGCGCCGCTGCGCGCGGAGGGTTGTGCTTGGCATTGCGGTTTCTCCTCGTTATTGATAAGGGGCGTCCACGTGTGCGGATGCCTTCGATAACGGGTGAGCATGTGCCTGGCGGTACACCGTGTTGTAAGGGCGTGTTACGCCACGGTGCCGCTTGCCTTTCAGTTGTCTTTCAACCGCCGATATTCAGCAACGCCAGCACGCCCAGCGCCAGGAAGATCGCCGCTGCAATCTTGTGCACCAGCCCGATCGGCATCTTGTTGGCGAACTTGTCGCCGAGCAGCACAGCCGGTGCGTTGGCCAGCATCATGCCGAAGGTCGTGCCGGCCACGACGGCTACCACTTCACCGCTGAAGCGTGCGGCCAGTGCCACGGTAGCGATCTGCGTCTTGTCGCCCATCTCCGCAAAGAAGAACGCCACGATGGTGGTGCCGAGGATGCCGATGGCGCCTTTCACCGGTTTGGCCTGCTCGGCGTCGTCGAGCTTGTCGGGAATGAGCATCCAGCCTGCCATCGCGATAAAGCCGATGCCGAGAATCCAGCGCAGGACATCCTGGCCAAGCACGTGGGTAATCCATCCGCCCAGCGCGCCGGCAAAGCCGTGGTTGACCACCGTGGCGATCAGGATGCCGAGGATGATGGGGAGCGGCTTGCGATAACGCGCGGCCAGGACGAGCGACAGCAGTTGCGTCTTGTCGCCCATTTCAGCGAGCGCGACGATGCCAGTGGAGACGAAGAAGGCTTCCATGTTGTTTTGTGAGTAACCGGGCCGCATGCATCGCGAGATGCCAATGACGCACACCTTTCCCGGCCCGGCCAGAAAGGTATGGTCATCGGTCTCGCCAGGCATTGGACGCTGTCGGGCCAGCACTTGATCGACGCTGGCCGGACGGGTCCTGAGCTGCGCACGCCATAACCGCAAGCGGTCAAGTCTGTTGACGTACGCCCCTGTCCTCCGGAGTCCGCATTGCGCGGCGCGGTGAGAGCAGGGCGGCTACTCCCCAATGGAAGTCGCGATTATAGCGGCTGAGGCGATGGTCGTCCACCGCCGGTCGGACCGGAGTGATCAGGCCGGCACCGGCGAGTTGTCGCTGGTCTGGCGGCCGCGGAAATCGGTCCAGCACAGGGCCTTGAAGTCATACAGCTTGCAGCGGCGCGCCGTATCGAAGTACCAGCGCCACGAGAAGTTCTCGATGATGATGCGGCCCGGCAGTGCGTGCTCGAGCATCGCCTGGGCGCGCTTGAGGCGGTACAGCGGCACGCTCATGTCCACGTGGTGGGCGGTGTGCTCCATGATGTGATGCAGCGCCGTGCCAATGCCATGGCGGAAGCGCAGGTGCACGGTGGTCGAGACGAACGGCTGCGCTTTGGCCCACATGGCCTTGGTGTCGTACCACGCGACGCTGGTGTGGGTGTGGTGCACATAGAGCACGAAGCCGACGGTGGCATTCCACACCAGGAAGGGCAGCACGAAGCCGGCACCGACCAGCATCCAGACCGATTGCCCGGTGACGATAGCCAGCCACACCAGCGCGCCGATCCAGGCGATGCCGAAGGCCGCTACCAGCAGGCAGTCCATCGTGAAGATGGAACGGCGCGTGGCCATCTGGCGCTTGCTGGGGAAGAACAGCTTGCACCACCAGATTTCGACAAGGTAGTACAGGCCGGGGCCGAAGCCGGTGCGGTAGATGCGTTCCATCACGCGGCGCCAGCGCGGCAACGCCTGGAATTCTTCCAGCGAATAGGGCGCCCAGACGAAGTCGAAGCCCTTCAGGTTGGTGTAGCCGTGGTGGACGACGTTATGGCCGACTTCCCACAGGCTGTACGGCGTGAGCGAAGGCAGGAAGGTCAGGCGGCCCAGCCACTTGTTGAGGCCGCGACGCGGCGTCAGGCTCTGGTGGCAGGCGTCGTGGCCGATGATGAACAGGCGCGCGATGATCAGGCCCGCCAGCACGCCCAGGGCGAGCTTGGCCAGCCAGTGCGAGGCCAGCACCACGCCGGCCAGGACGGCAGCGAACAGCGCATAGTCCAGTGCGAACAGCGCCAGTGCGTGCGGCGTGCTGCGCGCACCCAGCGGGATCAGCCAGCCGCGGATGATCTTGCGCGAGGGCAGGGGCTGGTCGGGGGCAATCGGTTCGGGAAGCGGTACCTCGGGATGCGCGGATTGGCTGGCGGTCATGCAAAACCTTCTGTTGGCGGTCGTCGACGCGCGTCGCTCAAACGACGCACGTTGGAAACCGCAAAGATTAGAAGGCTTTGTCCGGGGTGATCTTGATCATCATCAAGCCAGCCGGTGACAGTCCCGGGTATTGGCCGCCTGCCGGGTATTGCCGGCAGGCCGAGTGGCGGGTGGATCAGAGGGCCGGCACGTGGGCAGCCTCACCCATCACATAGACGCTGTCGATCACGCGGTCGTCACCCAGCATGGCGAAGGCGAACAACTGCTCTTCCAGCGTTTCCGAGCGGCCGCTGCGGCGGGCGATCAGCGGCGTGGCCTGCGGATCCAGCACGATGAAGTCGGCCTCGCAGCCTTCGCTGAAGCTGCCGATGCGATCGGCCCAGCCCAGGGCATCGGCGGCGGCGCGGGTGGCCAGGTAGAACATGCGCAGGGCCGTCAGGTGGTAGCCGCCCATGCGCGCCACCTTGTGGGCTGCGTTCATGGTGCGGAACATCGAGAACGAAGTGCCGCCGCCCACGTCGGTGGCCAGGGTCACGTTCAGGCGGTTGGCGTCGGACTGGTGGAAGTCATAGAAGCCGCTGCCGAGGAACAGGTTCGAGGTCGGGCAGTGTGCCACGGCGGCGCCGCTGTCGGACAGGCGGCGGCGGTCGTCCTGATCCAGGTAGATGGCGTGGCCGTAGAACGCGCCCGGGCGCAGCAGGCCGTAGCGGTCGTACACGTCGAGGTAGCTGCGGGCATCCGGGAACAGCTCGGCCACCCATTTCACCTCGTCGCGGTTCTCGGCCACGTGGGTCTGGATGAAGGCGTCCGGGTAGGCGCGCGCCAGTTCGCCGCAGGCGGCGAGCTGGGCTTCCGTCGAGGTCGGGGCAAAGCGCGGCGTGATGGCGTAGGCCAGGCGGCCCTTGTTATGCCAGCGCGACAGCAGGTCGGCCGAATCGCGCGCGCCGGTCTCGGCGGTATCGCGCAGGAACTCGGGGCAGTTGCGGTCCATCATCACCTTGCCGGTGATCATGCGCAGGTTGCGCTGCTCGCTCTCGGCAAAGAGTGCTTCGGCAGAAGCCTTGTGCACCGTGCTCCAGACCACCGCGCTGGTGGTGCCGTTGCGCAGCAGTTCGTCGGTGAAAAAGCCGGCTACGGCGCGCGCGTACTCGGGCTCGGCAAAACGGCGCTCTTCAGGGAAGGTGTAGGTGTCGAGCCAGTGCAGCAGGCCGGGCGACGGCGACGCAATAATGTCGGTCTGCGGGTAGTGCACATGGGTATCGATAAAGCCCGGCACGATCAGCTTGCCGCGGTGGTCGATCACTTCCGCGCCGGCGGGAATGCGAGCAGCCAGCTGCGTGTAGTCACCGGCAGCCACGATGCGGCCGGCCGTGACGATCAGCAGACCATCCTCCCAATACTGATAGGCGTCCTCATGGAACTGCGGATCGCGCAGGAAATGCAGCACGCGGCCGCGGATCGCACGAGAGAGGGACGGAGTCGGGGGAGTGGTCGTCATGGCTTGTCTCATAAGGCCGGCGCCGCGCGCAGGCGGCAGGCCGGGCTCTTGGTATGTGCCGCGCTCAGGCTGCAGGAGCCGTCGCGGGCGGGGAAGTGGGCGGAGCGGACCAGAAATGGTCGACTTCCGCCAGGAACTCGGCCTTCTGCATCGGGGGCAGGAAGGCCGCTTCAAAGCTGTTGCGCGCCAGCTTGTGGGCATCGGCCGCGTCGAGCGGCAGCGCTTCGAACGTGGCCTCCCAGTTGGCGTTCATGTAGCCGCCAAAGTAGGCCGGGTCGTCCGAGTGCAGCGTGATCATGACGCCCGCATCGAGCATGCGCTTGAGCGGGTGGTCGCGCAGGTCGGGATAGACCTTGAGCTTCTGGTTCGACAGCGGGCACACCGTCAGCGCCACGCGTTCGCTGGCGAGCCGCTCGATGAGCGCGGCGTCTTCGACGGCGCGCACGCCATGGTCGATGCGTTCGACATTGAGGATATCCAGCGCATCCGTGACGTACTGTGCCGGGCCTTCCTCGCCGGCGTGCGCCACCAGGTGCAGGCCCAGCTCGCGGGCGCGGGCAAACACGCGCGCGAACTTCTCCGGAGGATTGCCCTGCTCGGACGAGTCCAGACCGACACCGACGAAGCGGTCGCGATATGGCAGCGCCGCTTCGAGCGTGGCGAACGCGTCTTCCTCGGAAAGATGGCGCAGGAAGCAGAGGATCAGGCTGCTCGAAAAATCGTACTCGGTACGTGCCTGGGCCAGGGCGTCGGCAATGCCGTCGATCACCACGCCGATCGGCACGCCGCGCGCGGTATGCGTCTGCGGGTCGAAGAAGATCTCGGCGTGGCGGACGTTGTCGGCGACGGCGCGCTTGACGTAGTCCATCGTCATGTCGAAGAAATCCTCTTCGGTCAGCAGCACGCTGGCGCCTGCGTAGTAGATATCGAGGAAGGACTGCAGGTCGGTGAACGCGTAGGCGGCGCGCAGGGCTTCGACGCTTGGGTAGGGAAGCTGGACCTGGTTGCGCTGGGCCAGCCGGAAGATCAGTTCCGGTTCGAGCGTGCCTTCGATATGCACGTGCAACTCGGCCTTCGGGGTACGGCGGATCTTGTCCGCCAGCGCGGCGTCGATGGTCATGTGGGGCCTCGTATGGGGTCTTGTCGGCGCTTGCCGAGGGCTATTCGGGTTAAGGATGCGCCGCCTCCGCCAGGCTCGCGTTCAGCGCGGCAAGGCGCTGGTCGCGGACCTGGAGCATCTGGGCGACGATCGCAACCGCAATCATAGCCGGAGCCTTGTCCGTGATCCCTGGAACCCCCATCGGGCATGTCATTTCTGCAAACCGGGCCGGGTCGATGCCGTGCTCGGCCATGCGGTGTTCAAAGCGCGCGCGCTTGGTCTTCGAGCCGATCAGGCCGAAGTAAGCGAAGTCCGTGCGCCTGAAAATCTCCTCGCACAAGGTCTGGTCGAGCGCATGGCTGTGCGTCATGACCAGGAAGTAGCTGCCGGCCGGCGCCTGCGCGACCACCGCCTCCGGCGTGTCGCTGGCTTCGGCCTCGACGTTGTCGGGCAGGCCGCCCGGGAACAGCGTGTCGCGCTCGTCGACCCAGTGCACGCGGCATGGCAGGGTGGCAAGCACCTTGACCAGCGCGTGGCCCACGTGGCCGGCGCCGAACAGCACCACGTGCATTTCGTCGGGCACCAGGGTGTCGGCCCATGTGCCATCGGACTCCAGCGTCACGCCGGGCACCACGGCGCGGCTGGCCGAGTAAGTCACCGGGCCCGATGCCGGCACGTGGCGCTGCACGGGCTTGCCCGCGGCAAAGGCCGTCTCGATCGCATCGAGCCAGGCGAGGTCGGCCGTGCCCAGCACTTCGAATGCCAGCTGCACCACGCCGCCACAGCACTGGCCCAGCGCTGGCCCGAGCGGAATGCGTTCGATGCGCCGCTGCTCACCGGTAGTCAGCATGTCGCGGGCAATGTCCATGCCGCGCCATTCCAGATGGCCGCCACCGATGGTGCCGACCAGGTCGTTGGCGCTGACCAGCATGCGGATGCCCGGCTCGCGTGGCGCGGAGCCCTTGACTTCGACGATGGTGACCATCGCCACCGGCACGCCGGTGCGCACCATGCGTGCGGCGTCGGCGAAGCGGAAGGGTTTGAGTGGAGCGTCCTGCATGATCGGGGGCCTTGGTCTGGGTGCTGTCTGGTGCAGGTGTAGTTGTTCTTCTTGCTGCTTTGTGTTCCGGGCGTGGAGCGCGCGCCTGCCTCTGCCTCCGGCCCCCCGGCCGCCACGATGGACGGTCGAGGGGGGAAAGTCCGGAGGCGTCAGCAGGCGCGACGCATCAGGCCGCTTGCGCGATGGCTTCGCGCACGGCATCCGCCGCGTTCAGGATCGCCTCGCTGGTCGCGGGGGCGCTCAGCGGCGGGTTCACCTTGTAGTCGCCGATGGCTGCCACCGCATCGCGGATGGCGAAGAACACGGAGAACGGCAGCAGCAGCGGCGGCTCGCCCACTGCCTTGGAGCGGTGAATGCTGTCTTCCACGTTCTGGTTCTGGAACAGCCGGACGTTGAATTCCTCGGGGCAGTCGTTGATCGTCGGGATCTTGTAGGTGGAAGGCGCGTGCGTCATCAGCTTGCCGTCCTGGTTCCACCACAGTTCTTCCGTCGTCAGCCAGCCCATGCCCTGGATGAACGCACCTTCCACCTGGCCGATGTCGATCGCCGGGTTCAGGGAGCGGCCGGCATCGTGCAGGGCGTCGGCGCGCAGCAGCTTCCATTCGCCGGTCAGCGTATCGACCAGCACTTCCGAGCATGCCGCACCGTACGCGAAGTAGTAGAACGGACGGCCATGCAGCTTGCTCTGGTCCCAGTGCAGCTTCGGCGTGGTGTAGAAACCGTCCGACCACAGCTGCACGCGCGCCACATAGGCTTCGCGCGCCAGGTCTCCGAACGAGAGGCGCAGCTCGCCTGCGACGACCAGGTCATCATTGAGGCGCACGTCTTCCGGTTCGACGCCTGCCTTGCGTGCGGCAAAGGCGGTTAGGCGCTCGCGGATCTGGCGGGCGGCGTCCTGCGCGGCCTTGCCGTTCAGGTCGGCGCCGGTCGAGGCTGCCGTGGCGGACGTGTTGGCCACCTTGCTGGTATCGGTAGCGGTCACGCGCACGCGTTCCAGGCGGATGCCCAGTTCATGCGCCACCACCATTGCCACCTTGGTGTTCAGGCCCTGGCCCATCTCGGTGCCGCCGTGGTTCACCAGCACCGAGCCGTCGTTGTAGACATGCACCAGCGCACCGGCCTGGTTGAAGTGGGCAACGTTGAACGAGATGCCGAACTTCACCGGCGTGATCGCGATGCCCTTCTTCAGGACCGGGCTGGTCGCATTGAAGGCGCGCGTGGCCTCGCGGCGGGCGCGGTATTCGCTGGTGGCCACCAGCTCATCGATCAGTTCGTGGATGACGTTGTCTTCCACGGTCTGGCCGTAAGGCGTGACGTTGTTCTCGCCCTTGCCATAGAAGTTGGCACGGCGCACTTCCAGCGAATCCTTGCCGACGTTGCGCGCTACGTCGTCGAGGATGTACTCGATCGCGAATGCGCCCTGCGGGCCGCCGAAGCCGCGGAAGGCGGTGTTGCTCTGCGTATTGGTCTTGCCGCAGTAGCCGTCGATCTGCACGTTCGGCAGCCAGTAGGCGTTGTCGAAGTGGCAGATGGCACGGGTCATCACCGGGCCGGACAGGTCGGCCGAGAAGCCGGCGCGCGACACCATCTCGACCTTCACGCCTTCGATGTGCCCTGCATCGTCATGGCCGACTTTATAGCCGAACACGAAGTCATGGCGCTTGCCGGTGATCATCATGTCGTCGTCGCGGTCCGGACGCAGCTTGACGGGGCACATCAGCTTCCACGCCGCCAGCGCGGCGCAGCACGCGAACAGCGCCGACTGCGATTCCTTGCCGCCGAAGCCGCCGCCCATGCGGCGGCATTCGACCAGCACCTGGTGCGCATGCCAGCCGAGCATGTGGGACACGGCGTGCTGCATTTCTGTAGGGTGCTGGGTCGAGCACCACACATGCATGCCGTCGTTCTCGCGCGGCGCGGCGTACGAGATCTGGCCTTCCAGGTAGAACTGTTCCTGTCCGCCAAGGCGGATCTTGCCGGCATCCTGGTGCGCGGCGGCGGAGATGTGCTGCACGGCGTCGCCGCGCTTGAGGTGCATCGGCGGCAGCACATAGCTGCCGGCCTGGTGCGCGGCTTCGGGCGACAGCACCGGCGGCAGGTCCTCATAGTCGATGACGCCCAGACATGCGGCGCGGCGTGCCGCGTCGTGCGAGGTGGCCACCACGATGAAGACCGGCTGGCCGATGAACTGCACCACGTCGCGCGCCAGGATCGGGTCGTCGTGGATGATCGGGCCGCAGTCATTGGTGCCGGGGATATCGTCCACCGTCAGCACCGACACCACGCCGGGCGCGGCGCGCACCTTGTCGAGCGAGATGGACTTGATGCGGGCGTGGGCGCGCGTGCTCATGCCGAGCGCGGCGTGCAGCGTGCCGGCCAGTTCGGGGATGTCGTCCGTATAGGTCGCCGTGCCCGCCACATGCAGGTGCGCCGATTCGTGAGGACGCGAGATGCCCACCTGCGGGGTGGACTCGGCGGCAACGCTGGCGTCGAGCAGGAAGGGTTCGGTTTGCTTGTTCATGCCGATCTCTCCTCAGGCCGTGACGGTTGCAGTGGTGCCGGCGCCGATGGCGCGGACGTTGACGGAGGCTGCAGGGAGCGCATCGGCGCGCGTCTCCAGCCAGAAGCGGTACAGCAGGTTGGCGGCGCCGCGGGTGCGGTACGAGGCGGTTGCACGCATGTCGGAAAGCGGCGTGTAGTCCTGTGCCAGCGCGGCCATGCCGGCACGCGCGGTCGCTTCGTTCCAGGGCTGGCCGGTCAGTGCCGCTTCCGTCGCGGCAGCGCGCTTGGGCGTGGCGGCCATGCCGCCGAAGGCGATGCGTGCCTGCGTGACCACGCCGTTTTCGACGGTAATGCCAAATGCAGCGCACACGGCGGAAATGTCCTCGTCAAAGCGTTTTGACAGCTTGTAGGTCCTGAAGTGCTGCGGGCCGGCCACCGGCACGCGCAGGGCCGCGACGAATTCGCCTTCCTGCATGGCGGTCTTCTGGTAGGCCAGGTAGAGGTCTTCCAGTGGCATCGTGCGGCGCGTACCGCCATGCTGCAGCACGACTTCGGCACCGAGGGCGATCAGGGCCGGCATCGAGTCGCCGATCGGCGAGCCGTTGGCGATATTGCCGCCCAGCGTGCCGGCGTTGCGGATCGGCAGCGAGGCGAAGCGTTTCCACATTTCTTCGAGCTCGGGATGCACGGCGTTCAACGCGGCGTAGGCCTTCTCGAGCGTCACGCCGGCACCGATCTCGGTCATGCCGTCGCGTTCCTCGATGGTTTGCAGGTCTTCCACCTGGCCCACGTAAAGCAGGTTGCCCAGTTCGCGGAACTGCTTGGTGACCCACAGGCCGACGTCGGTGCTGCCCGCCAGGATGCGGATGCCAGGCTCGGCGGCCTTGATGGCGCCGAATTCGGAGGCCGTGCGCGGGGCATAGAAGTTCTGGCCTTGCGCGCTGTAGCGGAAGGTCTCGCCGCGCTTGAGGTTGCGCAGCGTGTCGGCGATCTGCTTCGGATTGAGCTTGCTTGCGTGCGGGGCGGGCAGGGCCATCATGCGCTCGCCGGCATCGATGATCGGCCGGTAGCCGGTGCAGCGGCACAGGTTGCCGGTCAGGGCGTCGCAGATGGTCGTGCGCGAGGGCGCTTCGCTGCCCGGCGTGTATTGCTGGTACAGCGCCCACAGCGACATCACGAAGCCGGGGGTGCAGAATCCGCATTGCGAGCCGTGGCACTCGACCATGGCTTCCTGCACGGGGTGCAGGGTGCCGTCGGCCTGGCGCAGGTCCTCGACCGTGATCAGGGCCTTGCCGTCGAGCGTGGGCAGGAACTGGATGCAGGAATTGACAGCCTTGAATTCGACATCGCCGCCGTCCTGCAGCTCGCCGATCACG
The DNA here is from genome assembly GCF_000812465.1 of Cupriavidus sp. IDO. GTDB lineage: Bacteria > Pseudomonadota > Gammaproteobacteria > Burkholderiales > Burkholderiaceae > Cupriavidus. Next base: position 112,679 of record NZ_JWMA01000036.1, read on the forward strand.
ACGGTGCAGGCGCCGCAGTCGCCTTCGGCGCAACCTTCCTTGGTGCCCGTGCAACGCGCGTCTTCACGCAGGTACTGCAGCACGGTGCGGGTAACGGGGGCGTCGGATACTTCCTGGACCTGGCCGCGGTGGAAAAAGCGGATGGTTTGCGTCTCCATGGTCTTCTCTCTTTCTGTGATGGAGGAAACATAGCATTGGCGCCATTCATGCAATATTCGGCCCAGGTGATATGCCCCATCAGCAGGCACGCCGGTTGGGCGGCAAATGGCCGGCAAGTGGACAGGGCGTGGCCGGATTTGACCGATTACGGGGTGCGTGACATACACTATGCGCCGTTCCCATCCCCCACGCCACCCATCCAGCCCCGGCCGGAAGGACTCCCATCGCCATGCACGGACGCGACCATCTCGATACTTATTTGCTGCGGGTGCTTCACACCCTGCTGACCGAGCAGAGCGTGACCCGTACTGCCGTGCGCCTGGGCCAGTCCCAGCCGGCCATCAGCAACACGCTAAAGCGGCTGCGGGAGATCACCGGCGATGCCATTTTGGTGCGGGGCAAAAACGGCATGGTGCCCACCGAGCGGGGGCGCGAACTGCTGGCGCTGGCCGAGCAGAGCCTGGCGGCGATGGACCGCATCGCCCGCCCGCCCCAGCAGTTCGATCCGGCCACGACGACCCGCACCTTCCATCTGGGCGCGCCTGACTACCTGGACGCCTTTTTCCTGCCAAACATCGTCGAGCGCGTGCGCCGCCTGGCGCCGGGCGCCAAGCTGTTCGTGCATCCGATGACCTCGTCGAGCGACTTTCTCGAGGACCTGGAACAGGGGCAGCTGGACATCGTGGTGGGCAACTGGCTTTCCCCGCCGGAGCATCTGCATATCTCGCCGCTGTTCGACGACGAGGTGGTCTGCATGCTCGGCGCCCAGCACCCGCTGGCGCGCAAGGGACTGACGCTCAAGCACTATCTGGAGATGCCGCATCTGGCACCTGCGCCGTATGCCTCGATGCAGCGCAGCATGATCGACCAGGCGCTGGCGGAGCAGGGCTACAAGCGCAATATCCAGGTGACGCTGCCGTATTTCGGGCTGGTGCCGTATGTACTGATGAAGACGGACATGGTCTTCACGACAGGCCGCCAGTTCGCGGCGCACTATGCGCAATACCTGCCGATCCGGATGGTGGCCTCGCCGGTGGCCTTCCCGCGCATGCGGTTCTACCAGCTCTGGCATGAGCGCTGCCATGCTGCGCCTGATGTGATGTGGATGCGCAGGATGATCGCCGAGGTGGCGACAGACCTGCCGCAGTTGCCGCGGCTGGAAGCAGCGGCGGGCTGACAGGGCGGAAATGGAAAGCGAAACCGGAACGCGGTTCAGGCTCGCCGCGCCTTCCGTTGACTCCGGCGCGGTGGAGCGGGGGTTCCAGCGTATCCCGCCTACCGAGCCGCGAAATCGTCGTTTATTGCCGCGGTTTTGGGGCCGCCGGGCGCGGACTAGCCGTTTTATTTGGCTCTTCGCTGGATCGCGGTTCGGGGTTCTTGGATGCTCTGCTGTTTCGCCGGCGTAGCCGGCGCCCCTTCAGGGGCGAAACCTGAGGCCGTCGACCCTCGACAGCGCCCAACCGCAGCCACTACCCTCAGGTTTATCGGCAACCGCCCCTCCAAAACCCCAACCCCACAAACCAGCGAAGAATCTATTTATTTCCCCTTGTAGTCCGGGAAAAACAGCTGCTCACCCTCGACCTTGTAGCCGGCGATGGCGTCCTGGCCTTCCTTCGACGTAATCCATTCCACCAGCTTCATCGCATCCGCATAGTTGGTGCCGGGGTGCTTTGCAGGATTGACGGCGATGATCCCGTAGGGATTGAACATCTTCGGGTCGCCCTGCACGGCGATCGCCAAGCCGGTCTTGGCGCGGTAGGCGCCGTAGGTGGCGCGGTCGGACAGTGTGTAGGCCGGCATCTGCGCCGCCATCGTCAGCACCTCGCCCATGCCCAGTCCCGCGTTCACATACCAGGGCTGGCCCTTCGGCTCGATGCCGACCTGTTTCCAGTAGTCCTTCTCCATCATGTCGGTGCCCGAGTTGTCGCCGCGGGAGATGAACTTGCTGCCGCTGCCGGCAAGCTTGCGGAAGCTGGCCAGGACATCCTTGCTGCTCTTGAGTCCGGCAGGATCGCTGGCCGGGCCGACCACGATGAAATCGTTGTACATCACGTCGCGGCGATTGACGCCGTAGCCGGCCGCGACGAATTCGTCCTCCATCTTGCGGGCGTGCACCAGCAGCACGTCCACGTCGCCCATCTCGCCCATCTTCATGGCCTTGCCCGAGCCGACCGCAATGACTTTCACGGTCACGCCGGACTTCTGCTCGAACTTCGGCAGCAAGTACTTCAGCAGGCCGGAGTTCTCCGTGCTGGTCGTGGTGGCCATCTTCAGTTCACTGGCGTGCGTGGTTGCCCACATCATCAGGCAGGCGACGGCGGCCATCCGCGGAATCAGGCGAAGCAGGGGTAGGGGCATCTGTGGTTCCTTTGAATTATGTTTTTAGAAACATAATTGCCACGTTCTTCCGTGATCGTGGAGAATGCCGGAAATTACGTAAATAACGGGGTGATCAGATTGTCGTCGAGTCACATCAGGGAAGTAAATATGCAAGGCGGTACATATGACATTTCGCTTTGACCTGTTTCCGGTGATTGCCGCCGATGACAATCCGCGCGCCAACGGCAAGGTTTTCCAGCTGCTGAAGGCGGTGCGGGAGACCGGCTCCCTGCATCGCGCGGCACGCGAGATCGGCCTGTCCTACCGCCACGCCTGGGGCGTGATGCGGGCCTGGGAGGAAATGCTTGGCCGCAACATGCTGGACATGGAGCGCGGCCGCGGCGCTTCGCTGACGCGGTTTGGCGAGCGGCTGCTGCGGGCGGAACTGCGCCTGCGAGAGACCATCGACCCGGTAGTGCAGAAGGCCATGGCGGAATTCATTGCCGACCTAGACGACGCCGTCCTGCCGCAGACCTGCGTGCATTTCACGGGCAGCCACGACCCGGCCGTTGAAGTCCTGGCGGGGGCGCTGGCGCAGCAGCCGTCTTCGCTGCAGCTCGACACGGTGTTCTGCGGCAGCGTGGAAGGCCTGATCTGCCTGCAGGAGAGGCAGTCCGAGCTGGCCGGTTTTTACGTCTCGCCGATCCAGACTGCCGGTTCGGTCGCGCACGTGACGCTGCGCAAGTGGCTGCGTCCGCCGTCGGTCCGGCTCCTGCGGCTGGCATGGCGCGAGCAGGGTCTGATCGTGGCGCCGGAACTGGCACGGGAGATCCATGACCTGCAGGACCTGGTGCGCACGCAGGCGCGCTTCGTCAACCGCCAGCGCAGTTCGGGCACGCGCATGCTGTTCGACCAGTTGCTGGCTGCGCAAGGGCTCTATCCCGACCAGATTGCCGGCTATGACGATCCTGAATTCAGCAATGAGAAAGTGGCCGAAGCGGTTCATGCCGGCCGCGCGCAGGTCGGCTTCGGGCTGCGCATGAATGCGGAGGCCCACGGGCTGACGTTCGTGCCGCTCACGCGCGAGGCGTATTACCTGGCCCTGCGCAAGAATGACCAGACCGCGGGATGGATGGCAGGGCTGCTGGGCTTGCTGGCCGATCCGGCTTTCGCCCGCCGCATCGAGGCCTTGCCCGGCTACACCATGGCCGAGCCCGCGGGCCTGCTGACGCCGCAGGAAGCCCTGCCGTGGTTCGGCCCCGACGGCAAGGAAGGCAGCTGACGCCAAGAGGGCGGCCGGCAGCCGCCCACCGCCCGGCGTATTACACTCCTTGCATGGCGCCGACGCCATTCCGGAACCCTTCGCAAGGAACACAATGCTGGAAACCGCCGCGCTGGCCGCAGGCATGTCCTGGGCCAGCGGCTTCCGCCTCTACCTGGCCGTTTTCGCGGCCGGCGTGCTGGCGCGCCTGGGCTGGCTGGAGCTGCCGCACGGCCTGCAGTCGCTGGAGTCGTGGTGGGTGATCGGCGTGGCGGCCGTGCTGGCGGTTGCCGAGTTCGTGGCCGACAAGGTTCCCGGTTTCGATACCGTCTGGGACAGCATCCATACCTTCATACGCATCCCTGCCGGGGCGATCCTGGCGGCAGCGGCATTTGGCCAGCTCGATCCGCAGTGGATGGTGGCGGCTGGACTGATCGGCGGCACGCTCGCCGGCACCGCGCATGCCGCCAAGGCCGGCACGCGCGCCCTGATCAATGTCTCGCCGGAACCGTTTTCGAACTGGGTGGCCTCATTGACTGAGGATGTGACGGCAACCGGCAGCCTGCTGCTGGCATTCTTCCTGCCCGTGGTCTTCTTCGGCCTGCTCGTCGTTTTCCTGCTGGTCGCCGCCTGGCTGCTGCCGAAGCTCTGGCGTGGCGTGCGACGCCTGCGCGCCACCCTGCGCAGCAAACCGGACAGCCGGCCCGGACGGCTCTGACCGCCCGCTTTCATCGCCCAAGCGCCAGGGACGTGCTGGCACCGACCGCAAACAACACTGACTGACGACCGATGCCAACCGAGTCCGCTTCTGAGCCCGCTTCCGAGCCCAACACGAGCGCCGTTTCGCCTGCTCTTGCTGCCCACCGGCAGACGCCGCATGATGGGCTGCGCTTCTCGCCCTGGCGGCAGGCGCTGCGCATGGCGCGGCGCGACTGGCTGGCCGGGGAGCTCAATCTGCTGCTGTTCGCGCTGGTGCTGGCGGTGGCGGCGCTGGCGAGCGTCGGCTTCCTGGCAGACCGCATGCGCCTGGGGCTGGAGCGCGATGCGCGCCAGATGATTGCATCGGACGTGCTGCTGGTATCCGACCAGCCGTTCGACGCGGAATTTTCGCGGCATGCATCGGCGTCGGGCCTGGCGGTGGCGCAGACGGTGACCTTCCCGAGCATGGCTACCGCGCGCGGCGCGGCGGCGCCGGCGAATGGCGAAGCTCCCAGCCAGCTGGCCGCGCTGAAGGCGGTCAGCCCGGGCTATCCCCTGCGTGGCAAGCTCAAGGTTGCCAGCGCGCCGGGCGCGCCCGAAGCGTTTGCCGACGGCATTCCCGCGACGGGCACGGTCTGGGTCGACGAGGCGTTGCTGAGCGCATTGGGTGTGCACGTGGGCGAGGCGCTCCAGCTGGGCAGCCGCACGTTCCGCATCGAACGGATCATCACGCAGGAGCTCGACCGCGGCGCCGGCTTCATGAACTTTGCTCCGCGCGTGCTGTTGCCGCTGTCGGACCTGGACAGCACCGGGCTGATCGGCTGGGGCAGCCGCGTGACCTACCGCCTGCTGGTGGCTGGGCCCGATGCCGCGGGCGCCGCATACCTGAAATGGGCGAAGGACGAAATCGAGCGCCGCAAACTGCGCAACACGCGCATCGAATCGCTGGAATCCGGCCAGCCGCAGATGCGCGCCACGCTGGACCGCGCCGAGCGCTTCCTGTCGCTGGTGGCAGTGCTGTCTTCAATGATTGCGGCGGTGGCCATCGCCATGTCGGCGCGCCGCTATATGCAGCGCCATACGGACGCCTGCGCCGTCTACAAATGCATGGGCCTGTCGCGCGGGCAGATCCTGCAGGCCTTCGGCATCGAATTCCTGTTGCTGGGCACGGCTGGCGCGGCGGTGGGCGTGGCGCTGGGTTACCTCGCGCATTACGGCCTGCTGCTTTCGCTGGGCGGGCTGCTGAAGGTGTCGTTGCCGCAGCCGTCGCTGGTGCCGGCGCTGGTCGGGGTGCTGGCCGGGCTGGTGCTGCTGGCGGGGTTTGCGCTGCCGCCATTGCTGGCGCTGACGCGCATTGCGCCGCTGCGGGTGCTGCGGCGGGATATCGGGTTGCCGCCGGTGTCGGCATGGGTGGCTTACGCCCTGGGTCTTGGCGCCTTCGTCGCGCTGCTGCTGGTGGCTGCACGCGACCTGCGGCTGGGGCTGACCACGGCTGGTGGATTCGTCGCGGCCGGCGCCGCGTTCGCACTGCTTGCGCTGGGCATGCTGACGCTGCTGTCGCGCGTGCTGCGCGGGCGGCTGGCGGGGCGCACGGCGGTGGGCTGGCGTTTTGCGCTGGCGGTGCTGGAGCGCCGCCGCACCGTCACGGTGCTGCAGACGGTGGCGCTGGCGGTGGGCCTGATGGCGCTGCTGCTGCTCGGCATGACGCGCAACGACCTGGTCGATTCGTGGCGCAGCGCCACGCCCGCGGATGCGCCCAATCGCTTCATCATCAATATCCAGCCGGACCAGCGCGAGCCGCTGCGCAACATGCTGGCTGGCGCCGGGATTCACGACCTGCTTTACCCGATGGTGCGCGGCCGGCTGACGCATATCGGCAAGCGCGCTATCCGCGCCGACAGCTTCACGGAAGGCCGCGCACGCAACCTGGTCGAGCGCGAATTCAATCTCTCCTATACCGACGAGCTGCCCGAGGGCAACCGCGTGATCGCTGGCCGCTGGATGAACGGCAAGGACGCGGGGGCATCGGTGGAAGAGGGCATCGCCAAGACGCTGGGTATCCGGCTGGGCGATACCCTGCGCTTCGATGTGGCGGGGCAGTCGGTGCAGGCGCCGGTCACCTCGCTGCGCAAGCTCGACTGGGGCTCGATGCGGGTCAACTTCTTCGTGATCCTGCCGCCTTCCGCGATGCAAGGCCTGCCGGAAACCTACATCACCTCGTTCCATCTGCCGCCAGCCAGCGCGGCGCTGGGCAACCGGCTGACCGCGGCCTTTCCCAACATCACGGTGGTCAATACCGACCTGATCCTGCGCCAGATCCAGGAGATCGTCGACCAGGTCATCGCCGCCGTGGAATTCCTGTTCGTGTTCACGCTCGCGGCCGGTGTCACGGTGCTGTACGCAGCGCTGTCCGGCGCACGCGACGAGCGCATGCGCGATGCCGGCCTGCTCAAGGCACTAGGGGCGTCGGCGGCGCTGGTCAGGCAGACGCAGTATGCGGAGTTCCTGGTGGTGGGCGGCCTGGCGGGGCTGCTGGCCAGCCTTGGCGCGATTGCCGTGGGCTGGGGCCTGTCGCAGTACGTGTTCGACTTCCCCTACCGCTTCAATGCGTGGATCGTGCCGGTAGGCGTGGTTTCTGGCATGCTGTGCGCTTTTGCGGGCGGCTGGTTTGGCCTGCGCGAAGTGCTGAGGCAGCCCGCGCTGACCACCCTGCGTGACGTCTGAGCCGCCGCACCATTGAATTCATGTGTCTTATGAGTACCGAACCCACTGATAACACCAACGCCGCTGATGTGACCGCCTTCGAACTGGTCGGTGGCGAGGCGCGCGTGCGCGAACTGGTCGACCGTTTCTACGACCTGATGGACCTGGAGACTGAGTTCGCCGGGCTGCGCGCGTTGCATCCCGCATCGCTGGACGGCTCGCGCGACAAGCTGTTCTGGTTCCTGTGCGGCTGGCTGGGCGGCCCCAACCATTTCATCGAGCGCTTCGGTCACCCGCGCCTGCGTGCGCGCCATATGCCGTTCGAAATCGGCATCAGCGAGCGCGACCAGTGGATGCGCTGCATGGCACTGGCGATGCAGGATGTCGGCTTGTCTGAAGACCTGCAGTTGCGCCTGATGCAGGCGTTCTTCCAGACTGCTGACTGGATGCGCAACGTGGCGCGCTGAGGCGCCGCCGCGTTTTTTTTCACCGGAAGGTTTCCCGACCCATGACCGTCCAACTGCCTGAAGCTGCCCTGCGTGTGCTTGATTTCTGGTTCGACCAGCCTGGTTCGGCCGCCTGGAATACCGAGCGCCCGGCATGGTTCACCAAGTCGGATGCCTTCGATGCGCAGATCCGCACGCGATTCCTGTCCGACTGGCAGGTCGCCTGCGACGGGGCACCGGACGACTGGTCGGTCACGCCCGAAGGCGCCTGCGCGCGCGTGGTGCTGCTGGACCAGTTCCCGCGCAACATGTTCCGCAACGATCCGCGCAGCTTTGGCAGCGACGAGCAGGCGCTGGCGCTGGCAAAGCGCATCGTGGCCACAGGCATGGACCGCGCGCTGCCCACGAACTACCACCGCATGTTCTGCTACATGCCGTTCGAGCACTCGGAGGCGCTGGCCGACCAGGACGAATCCGTCAGGCTGACGACGCTGCTGCGTGAAGCCAGCGGCGGGGTGGTGGATGTGGTGGAGTGGGCCGAAAAGCATCGCGCCCTCATCGAGCGGTTCGGACGCTTTCCGCACCGGAACGCGGTGCTCGGCAGGCAGAGCACCGCCGACGAGCTGGCGTTCCTGAAAGAGCCGGGCTCGTCGTTCTAGACGGCCTGGCTCAAGCCGATCTCAGGTCCGCTCGCGGCTTTCCTGCCACTTGTCCACGCGTACGCGCGGCGCGGCGGCGAGCTTGCCGAGCAGGCCTTCGGCGGTATCGGACACATGGAGCAGGTCGGCATGCACCTGCTTGAGGAAGCCTTCCTGCACCGCGTGCGAGAGAAAGCCCAGCATGCTGTCATAGAAGCCGGCCACGTTGAGCAGGCCCACCGGCTTGGCGTGGTAGCCCAGCTGCAGCCAGGTGAAGGTCTCGAACAGCTCTTCGAAGGTGCCGACGCCACCGGGCATGGCGATAAAGGCTTCAGCCAGGTCCGCCATCATCTGCTTGCGCTCGTGCATATTGCGCACGACGTGCAGTTCGGTCAGCCCGCGGTGGCCGACTTCCTTCTGCATCAGCGCTTCGGGAATGATGCCGATGGCCTTGCCGCCGTGCTCCAGCACTGCATCTGCCACCACGCCCATCAGGCCGACCTTGCCGCCGCCATAGACCAGCGACATGCCGTTGTCCACCAGCGCCTTGCCCAGGGCACGCGCGGCCTGGGCATATTCGGGCCGGTTGCCCGGGCTGGAACCACAGTAAACGCAAACGGATTTCACTTCTTTTCCTTCCCGGCCTCTGCGGCCTTCGATGCCGCGTATTCGCGGGCAAGCTGATCGAACGCTTCCCGTGCCCGGCCGCGCAGGTACGGCGCCAGGATCGAGAAGATGTGGTAGCTCGACCCGTGCAGGTACCCGCGGATCTGCTCGGGATCGTTGTACTGGCGCGGATGCTGCACGAACTGGAACGACAGCCAGTAGGTGGCGATCACCACGATATTGGTGCAGATCGCTTCGACCTGCTCCGGCGTGGCTTCCATCTCGCCGTCTTCCTGGAACTGGCGGCAGATCTCGAGTGCAAAGCGCTTCTTCTGCTCGACGATCCGCTTGAAGTTGGTTTCCAGCATGCGGTTGCGCGCCAGCAGGTCGTTGATGTCGCGATACAGGAAACGGTAGTTCCACAGGAACTCGGACATGTACTGCAGGTAGCCCCAGCTCTCGTCCAGCGTGGCCTTGTGGTCGTCGGGCAGCTTCAGGCGGCGCTCCATCTCCTGCTCGAAGCGCACGAAGATGGAGTTGATGATGTCGTCCTTGTTGCGGAAGTGGTAGTAGAGATTGCCGGGGCTGATCTCCATCGCTTCCGCAATGGTCGTGGTGGTGACGTTCGGTTCGCCGACTTCGTTGAACAGGCGCAGCGAGACGTCGAGGATGCGGTCCCTGGTGCGGCGGGGGCCGGTTTGCGGTTTGGGTTCCATGGGCGTCCGGGCGATCGGTAAATCGGGGCAAGGGTAGCGATTATAAGCAATCGTCCCCCGCCCGCCCCATGCCGCCTGGCCTGCGGCCCGCTCAGCCCGCCAGCGCCCGCAGCCAGCGCATCACATGTGGCCCGGCGATCGCAATCCAGGTCCCGCCGCACAGGACCAGCGCCAGCATCACGGCGGCGCTGCCGAAATCCTTGGCGCGCTTGGACAGGCTGTGGCGCTCCAGCGAGATGCGGTCGATCGCGGCCTCGACACTCGAATTGAGCAGTTCCACCATCAGCACGACCAGCAATGTGCCAAGCAGCAAGATCCGCTCGACCACGCTGACCGGCAGCAGGAAGGCGCACGGCGTGAGGATGACCACCAGCGTGAGCTCCTGCCGGAACGCGCTTTCCTCGAGGACCGCATAGCGCAGGCCGGACAGGGAATTGATGCCGGCGTGCCAGGCGCGCGCCAGCCCGCGGTTGCCCTTGTGCGGGTTCTGGTCGACCGAATAGTCGCTACTCTGCACGGGTTGCGCCGGCCTCTGCAGCGGCGGGTCTGACGACAGCGGCTGATGTGGTTTCGACATGGCTTTGCGATGCAGGTTGGGTTGGCGCACCGCCCGGCTTGCTCGTGCTGCCGGGTGCCGCGAGCGGGCGCAGGTGTGCCAGGAACTGCTCGGAAGCGGCGCGCCACGAGAACCGCTCGGCATGGGCGCGGGCCGTGGCGCGGTCGATACGCAGCGCCTCCAGGCAGGCTTCACGCAAGTCCTCGTGCATCACGCCGGCCGGGCTGTCGCCCAGGACATCGATCGGACCCGTCACCGGGTAGGCTGCCACCGGCAAGCCGCTGGCCAGCGCTTCCAGCAGGACCAGCCCGAAGGTGTCGGTGCGGCTGGGAAACACGAAGACATCCGCCGAAGCATACACCTTGGCCAATTCTGGCTGACTCAGCACACCGAGGTAGCTTACCCCCGGATAGCGCGCCCGCAGGCCCGGCAGCGCCGGGCCGTCGCCCACCACCCATTTCGAGCCCGGCAAGTCGAGCGCGAGGAAGGCCTCGACATTCTTTTCCACGGCAACCCGGCCCACGTACAGGTAGATTGGATGTGCGGTATTCAGGACGTTGGCCTGCTGCGTGGTGAAGACGTCCAGGTCGACCCCGCGTGTCCACAGCACCCCGTGGGTGATGCCGTAGCGGTGCAGGTCGTCGAGCACGACCGGCGTCGGCGCCATCACGGCGCGCGCAGGGCCGTGGAACCAGCGCAGGAAGCGGTAGGTCCACGCCAGCGGCATGCCAAAGCGCGCCTGCACGTACTCGGGAAAGCGCGTGTGATAGGCCGTCGTGAACGGGATCTGCTGCTGCATGGCGTAGCGGCGTGCGGCCAGCCCGAGCGGGCCTTCGGTGGCGATATGCAGGGCGTCCGGGGCAAACGCGTGGATGCGCCGCCGCACCCGGCCCGAGGGCATCAGCGAGAGCCGTATCTCCGGGTAGGTCGGGCACGGCACGGTGCGGAATTCCTGCGGCGTGATCATGTCGACCGTGTGGCCCATCGCTTCGAGCTCGCGGCGGGTTGACTTGAGCGTGCGTACCACGCCGTTGACCTGCGGCTCCCAGGCATCGGTGACGATCAGGATCTTCATGCGGACTCCTAGCGGCGTGGCCGCGTGGCTTGCAGTGAACGTTCGGGAATAGCGTGTGGCGAGCGGGGAGCGGTAGTCAGCCGGCCACGACGGCTGCGCGCCGACGCTTGCGCGCGGCGGGCTCGGGCGGGTCGAGCAGGGTGGTCCAGTAGACGATCTTCAGTTCGCCCTCCATGGTTTCCACCAGCGCCGACAGGCTTTCGACCCAGTCGCCGTCATTGCAGTAGAGCTGGCCATCCACGTCGCGGATCTCGGCCTTGTGGATATGCCCGCAGACCACGCCGTCGCAACCGCGGCGACGTGCTTCGTCGACCATCGCGTGCTCGAACGAGCTGATGTAGTTCACCGCGTTCTTGACCTGGTGCTTCAGGTACTGGGACAGCGACCAGTAGGGAAAGCCAAGGCGCGCGCGGATGCGGTTGAAGTGCCGGTTCATCGCCAGGATCACCGTGTACAGCGAATCGCCCAGGTAGGCCAGCCAGCGGGCATGCTGCACCACGCCGTCGAACAGGTCGCCGTGCACCACCCACAGGCGCCGCCCGCTGGCGGTGACGTGGACGGCGTCCTCGCGCACGGTGATGTCGCCGAACGCCATGCCGTCGAACTGGCGTGCCACCTCGTCATGGTTGCCGGGCACATAGATGACTTCGGTGCCCTTGCGGGCCTTGCGCAGCAGCTTCTGCACGACATCATTGTGGCTCTGCGGCCAGTACCAGCCGCGGCGCAACTGCCAGCCGTCGATGATGTCGCCGACCAGGTAGAGCTGGTCCGATTCGTTGTGCTTGAGGAAGTCGAGCAGGTAGGTGGCCTGGCATCCGGCCGTGCCGAGATGGATGTCCGACAGCCAGATGGCCCGATAGCGCTGGATCAGGTGCGGTTCGGGCGGGTAGCTCGTGCCGGCTTCGGAGGCCGGGGGGGATGCCGGGCGGGCAGCGGGAGATTCTAGATCCGAGGCCGGGGGCATGAATGCCGCCAGCGCGGCGGTCACGGAGAAGGTCGGGTCAGGACTTCTGCGCAGCCTGTGCGTGACCCACGACAGATATCCGCGGGCAGATCGGATTGCTTGAACCATGTTGGCCCCGGTAACGGCGATGGCTGCATTCAGCCAGCCTGCCGTGACGGGACCGTGACGGAAACATGAATGACATATGAAACCGGGCCTGGTTGCCCGGCGTCAGCGGGCCCTGGTCGACAGCGTATCCAGTGCCTCCAGCACTGCCGCTACCGCGCGCGGGTGGCGCAGCAGCGAGACGTGGCCGATGCCCGTCAGTGCTATGTGATGCGCACCGTCCAGCCATGACGTGCACGCCGGACCCGAGATCGAGTCGTGCCAGCTGAAGATCGAGACGAGGCGCCCGCGCAGCCGCGGCGATTCGGCGGCGGCGAGCGCTTCCAGCCAGTCATTGCCGCAGTGCATCTGTTCGGCATTGCGCCCGGTGCCAAAGCGCGCCAGGGCGCAGCCGTGATGCGGACTGCCCAGCGTTACGGCGCCGGTGCAGATCTCATCGGTGCCGCCCAGCACCATCGCCGCGCGGGCGGCAAGCCCGCCCATGCTGTGGCAGACCAGCAACGGCGGCCGCCCCGTTTGGGTGGCAATCGCGCGCATGCGGTCCAGCAGCACCGGCGCGTAGTCGTCAATGCCGCCGAATACCGGCTCCAGGTCGATCGCCTCGCAGCGGTAGCCCGCCGCCGCCAGCGCCGGCTGGAGGTCGAGCCAGACTGCATGGTTGCAGGCGTAGCCGTGCACCAGCAGCACCGTGGGAGCATTGCGGCCGGGTGAGGTTTCGGCGAATTGGCGGTGAGAGAGGAACGGCTGCAGCCAGTTGAACATGCGGAACACGGCCGCGTATTCGGCGAGGTAGCAGGCGAGCGCCTCGGGTGCCCGCAATGGCCTGCGGCAGGCGGCAATATCGGAGGGAGCGGCCGGCGGAAGATCGGCGCGCCGGATGCCAAAGCCCCGCTTCGTCAGCACGAAGGCCTGTGCGATGCCCAGTCCCAGGCCCGCCAGGACGACCAGCACGCCGGCCGCCAGCGCGGCGGCCCAGCCCCAGCCCGCCAGCCACACCAGCGCGGCGCCGATACCGCATGCGGTGGCCGCCTGCATGGCCACCGCAATGCGGCGGATGCCGGCGGCGCTCAGGCTCATCGCTTGGGCTGGCGCAGATCGGTCAGTCGGGTGCCCGCAAGCCGGTCATGCAGGAACTGCCGGCGAGGGTCGAGCAGGGCCAGCAGGATCCAGATCAGCAGGCCGGCGCACAGCACGCCGACGAACGGCCCCTTAACCAGCCCGAGCGCGTGCCCCACGGCGGCCGAGGGCGGCAGCCAGAGCCACGCCAGCAGGTAGCGCAGCGCCGCCTGTGGCCAGCGTGGCGGCATGCCCCGCGCGTTTTCCACGCGCATGCGCCAGGTCTGCATTGCCAGGGTCTGGCCACTGCGCTGCCAGAACCATGTGAAATAGCAGCCGAGGATCAGGAAGCTCCACAGCTGCATCGAGACGGGGCTGTCGAGGCCGGTCTTCTGCAAGAAGGGGCGCAAGAGCAGATAGGCCGCCGTCGATGCGCTGAGCACACCGAACAGGAGCACGCCTTCGTACAGCATGCAGGTGAAGCGGCGCCGCAGCGGCGGGGCAGCGGCAACAGCTGCGGTGGTAGGTGCTGGGTCGATAGTGGCGGCGGGCATGGCGCGGGCGCGAGGAACGTTCTGCGGGCGTTTCGGTGTAGGCCAGTCCGGGGAGCCGCGGGCTTATCGGCTCGGTCGCGGTTCTGCCGGGCGGCAACTGCTGGATGCGACCACCGGCGCGGAGCGCGCCCGTAGCCTGCACGGAGTCGGCATTATGCCAAATGCAGGATGGTCTATTGGCGGATAGTAGCGTCCGCCGGCGTTGCGGCAGCGGCTTCTGAGCCTGCTTCGATCGTTGCGGGGGGCGGGCTCGCGGGCGAAGGTGCCACTGGCGCCGCAGCGGGACCGCTGGCCGGTGCCGTCGTGTTGACAGCCTTCGCGGCGCTTTCCGAGGCGGACTTGCCCCCTGCCAGCGGCGCCTGCTTCTTCTCCTGCCGCAGCTGCCGGGTGGTGTCGCCGGGCAGGCGCTTGCCGCTGGGCAATGCGCTGACCGCACCGGGGCGGCGCGGCACGCGTTCGGCGGCTGCCAGATTCTTCTTCTGCTCTTCCGGCAATTGCTGGTATTTGTCCCAGGCCTCGGCCTTCTTTTCAGGCGGCAGGGAGCGGGTGATCTGGTAGTTCTCGCGCGCCAGCCGGCGCTGCTGCGGCGTCAGCTTTACCCATTCGCCCATGCGCGTCTGCAGCCGGGCCTGCTCGGCCGGCGAGAACTTGGGATACCGGTCCGCGATGCGCAGCCATTTGCGGCGGTTGAGTTCCGGCAGCGTGTCCCAGAGCGGCTCGAGCGGCGCCAGGATGCGCTGGTGCACCGGACTCAACTCGGACCAGGCGGGATGGGCGTTGATGACTTGCGGCGCCGACGCCGATGCCGGCCCCTGCGCATGGGCGGCGGGCGGCATCAGGCACCAGAGCGCGGCCGCACCCAAGCCGGCCAGCAACAGCGCGGCGAGCCGGCGTCGCGGTGCGTCGGAGCAGGTGGTTGCGCGAGCCATGCTATTGCCCGCGCTTGAGGAACACGTGGAAGCCCTGGTCGGCGTATGCCGTGGGGGGGAGGTCGTCGAGCAGCATGGCGGCATCGATGTCCGCCAGTTCCTCGACACGTTTTTGCTGCTGCCAGTGGTAGATGCCGATCAGGCCGGCACCCAGCGCCACCAGGGTCCAGACCAGGGCGCCACGACGCAGCCACGCACCGGCGCGGTGCAGTGGCGTGTCCTCGTCTTCTTCGAACACCGGCGAGTGCCCGCCCGGCATGGCCAGCTGCGGCACGCGCACGGGCGCTTCGGCCTTCTTGCGTGCGAGCGCCATCCGGCGCGCGGCGGCAAGCCGGTCGGTCAGATCTGCCGGGAGTTCGTCCGTGGCAGCGTCTAGCGCTGTCCGGATCTCGTGGGCAAAGCGGCGTTCCTGGATTTCTCTGTCGTTTCTGCTCATAGTCGGATCCCCCGCGCGCGCAAGGCTTGTGCCAGTGTGTGCGTGGCACGGGAACAATGCGTCTTGACGCTGCCTTCTGAGCACCCCATGACCGCGGCGGTTTCGGCGACGTCCATATCCTCCCAGTAACGCATCAGGAAAGCTTCGCGTTGACGCGTGGGCAGACGCTGGATCTCCTGCTCGATGATATGCATGACCTGGGCCCGTTCCACCTTGTCGGCGCTGCTTTCGGCCGATTCCGAGCCGGCCTGCGCCTCCAGGGTGTCGAGTAAGTCATTATCGTCGCCATCGCGGTCGTCGCGCAGGCTGGAAAACAGCGAGACCCAGGTGTTGCGGACCTTCTGGCGGCGGAACCAGTCGTGGATGGTGTTCTGGAGAATGCGCTGGAACAGCGGAGGCAGCTCGGCGGCGCTCTTGTCGCCATACTTTTCAGCAAGCTTGATCATGGCGTCCTGGACGATGTCCAGGGCTGCCTCGTCGTCACGTACCGCAAAGACGGCCTGCTTGAAGGCGCGCCGCTCGACGCTGGCGAGAAAATCGGAGAGTTCCTGATCGGTGGCCATGCAGGCGAAATGCGGGGACGTAGGCTCAATGCTGACGGATGTGCTGCGTACGGCCTGCGGCACGTCCAAAATGGTGCGATCCTAGCAAAAAACAGGTGCCCGTGACCACTCCTGTATTTTGCTGAATACATGCAGGCCCCCAAGACCGCGCTGCCGGATGCCGGTTTGCGCCGACGAAGACCGCATATGGCAGCAAAAGACCGTAGACCGCGCTGGTGCATTGCAGTATCATCAGCGGTTCACGACATCAGTGGTTGTCTCATCCGGCCGCTTATGAGGCGGTCTTCCATGCAGACGCGCACCGCTTGAACCCGTGCCACAAGCCCGGCAGAGAGCATCCAAACAATTTTTTGCCGAAAATTGCAAAGGACTGAAATGAACATGCCCAGCGCGGAATTCCACGCAGACAGCAATTCATCTGCCGCACCCGAAATGATCGGGGCGGAAATTCTCGTTCACGCACTTGCCGAAGAAGGCGTCGAGTACGTCTGGGGCTACCCCGGCGGCGCAGTGCTGTATATCTACGACGAGCTCCACAAGCAAAAGAAGTTCGAGCACATCCTGGTGCGCCACGAGCAGGCCGCGGTTCACGCCGCAGACGGCTATGCACGGGCAACCGGCAAGGTGGGCGTCGCCCTGGTGACCTCGGGTCCCGGCGTGACCAATGCCGTCACCGGCATTGCCACGGCCTATCTCGACTCGATCCCGATGGTGGTGATCACCGGCAACGTGCCGACCCACGCCATTGGCCAGGATGCGTTCCAGGAGTGCGACACGGTCGGCATTACGCGCCCGATCGTCAAGCACAACTTCCTGGTGAAGGACGTGCGCGATCTCGCGGCGACCATCAAGAAGGCGTTCTTCATTGCAGCTACCGGCCGTCCGGGCCCGGTGGTGGTGGATATTCCCAAGGACGTTTCCCGCAATTCCTGCAAGTACGAGTACCCCAAGTCGATCGACATGCGCTCGTACAACCCGGTGAACAAGGGTCACTCGGGCCAGATCCGCAAGGCTGTGGCGCTGCTGCAGGGTGCCGAACGTCCGTATATCTATGCCGGCGGCGGCGTGGTGCTGGCCAATGCCAGCGACGAGCTGCGCCAGCTGGCGGCGATCACCGGCCATCCGGTCACCAACACGCTGATGGGCCTGGGCTCGTTCCCCGGTACCAGCAAGCAGTTCGTCGGCATGCTAGGCATGCACGGCACGTATGAAGCCAACATGGCCATGCAGAACTGCGACGTGCTGATCGCGATCGGTGCCCGCTTCGATGACCGCGTGATCGGCAACCCGGCGCACTTCACATCGCAGGCGCGCAAGATCATCCATATCGACATCGACCCGTCGTCGATCTCGAAGCGCGTCAAGGTGGATATCCCCATCGTCGGCAACGTCAAGGACGTGCTGCAGGAACTGATCGCCCAGCTCCAGGCCAGCGAGGTCAAGCCCAAGCGCGAGGCCCTGGCCAGGTGGTGGGACCAGATCGAGCAATGGCGCTCGGTGGATTGCCTGAAGTACGACCGCAGCTCCGAGATCATCAAGCCGCAGTACGTGGTGGAAAAGATCTGGGAACTGACCCATGGCGATGCCTTCATCTGCTCGGACGTCGGCCAGCACCAGATGTGGGCCGCGCAGTTCTACAAGTTCAACGAGCCGCGCCGCTGGATCAACTCCGGCGGCCTGGGCACGATGGGTGTGGGCCTGCCGTACGCGATGGGCATCAAGAAGGCATTCCCGGACAAGGAAGTCGTCACGATCACCGGCGAAGGCTCGATCCAGATGTGCATCCAGGAGCTGTCGACCTGCCTGCAGTACGACACCCCGGTGAAGATCTGCTCGCTCAACAACGGCTATCTGGGCATGGTGCGCCAGTGGCAGGAGATCGAGTACGACAATCGTTACTCGCATTCCTACATGGACGCGCTGCCTGACTTCGTCAAGCTGGCCGAGGCCTACGGGCACATCGGCATGCGTGTCGAGAAGACTGCCGACGTCGAGCCCGCCCTGCGCGAGGCATTCCGCCTGAAGGACCGCACCGTGTTCCTGGATTTCCAGACCGATCCCACCGAAAACGTCTGGCCGATGGTCCAGGCAGGCAAGGGCATTTCCGAAATGCTGCTCGGCGCGGAGGACCTGTAATGCGACACATCATTTCGGTCCTGCTGGAAAACGAACCGGGCGCGCTGTCGCGCGTGGTCGGCCTGTTCTCGGCTCGTGGCTACAACATCGAGACGCTGACGGTGGCGCCTACCGAGGACGCCTCGCTGTCGCGCATGACGATCGTCACCTCCGGCTCGGATGACGTGATCGAACAGATCACCAAGCACCTGAACCGCCTGGTGGAAGTGGTCAAGGTGGTCGACCTGACCGAAGGCGCGCATATCGAGCGCGAGCTGATGCTCGTCAAGGTGCGCGCCGTCGGCAAGGAACGCGAGGAAATGAAGCGCACCGCCGATATCTTCCGCGGCCGCATCATCGACGTGACCGAGAAGACCTACACCATCGAGCTGACCGGCAACGGCGTCAAGCTCGATGCGTTCCTCGATGCGATCGACCGCACCGCGATCCTGGAGACCGTCCGTACCGGCGGCTCTGGCATCGGCCGCGGCGAACGCATCCTGAAGGTCTGACCGGCTTCACCGGACGCACACACAGATTCAAGCAGTATCCCCCCGGCGGCGCGACCCGGGCGCACACGATGCGACAGATGACGCTGCCTCCCTCATACAAAAATTGAGACTGAAGGATTTATCATGAAAGTGTTTTACGACAAGGACGCCGACCTCTCGCTGATCAAGGGCAAGAACGTCACCATCATCGGCTATGGCTCGCAGGGCCACGCCCACGCGCTGAACCTGAAGGATTCGGGCGTCAACGTGACGGTCGGCCTGCGCAAGAGCGGCGCGTCGTGGAACAAGGCCGTGAACGCAGGCCTGCAAGTCAAGGAAGTGGCCGAGGCCGTGAAGGGCGCCGACGTGGTCATGATCCTGCTGCCGGACGAGCAGATCGCCGACGTCTACAAGAACGAAGTGCACGCCAACATCAAGGAAGGCGCAGCGCTGGCCTTTGCCCACGGCTTCAACGTGCACTACGGTGCCGTGGTGCCGCGTGCCGACCTCGACGTCATCATGATCGCGCCGAAGGCACCGGGCCACACCGTGCGCGCCACTTACACGCAAGGTGGCGGCGTGCCGCACCTGATCGCCGTGCACCAGAACAAGTCCGGCGCTGCCCGTGACATCGCCCTGTCGTATGCCACCGCCAATGGCGGCGGCCGTGCCGGCATCATCGAGACCAACTTCCGCGAAGAAACCGAAACCGACCTGTTCGGCGAACAGGCCGTGCTGTGCGGCGGTACCGTCGAGCTGATCAAGGCCGGCTTCGAGACGCTGGTGGAAGCCGGCTACGCGCCGGAAATGGCCTACTTCGAGTGCCTGCACGAACTGAAGCTGATCGTCGACCTGATTTATGAAGGCGGCATCGCCAACATGAACTACTCGATCTCGAACAACGCGGAATACGGCGAATACGTCACCGGTCCGCGCGTCGTGACCGAAGAGACCAAGAAGGCGATGAAGCAGTGCCTGAAGGACATCCAGACCGGCGAATACGCTAAGAGCTTCCTGCTCGAGAACAAGGCCGGCGCTCCGACCCTGAGCTCGCGCCGCCGCCTGACCGCCGAGCACCAGATCGAAGAAGTGGGTGCCAAGCTGCGTGCGATGATGCCGTGGATTGCCAAGAACAAGATGGTCGACCAGTCGAAGAACTAAGCTGCCAGCCAGTCTGATGGCCTGCCGCCGTCCGGCGGCAGGCCGGGGCCGTTCAGCGTTTCGCGCCATGCCTTCTATAGTCAGAAGGGATTCGCGCGGAGCCTGAACGGCTTTTTGTTATCCTTGTCAGACTTCAGGCAAGGCGTGCCTTATCCTGCCCGCAGCACTGCCCTGGCAGCCATATTGCATCCTGGTCACGGCCCGGCGCAAAAAGCGCGCTGGCGTGCCTCTTTGTACAACCCGAAACAAGCACTGCATGAACTATCCTCATCCGCTGATCGCCCGTGAAGGCTGGCCGTTCCTGGCCGGCGCCTTTGTCATCTCGCTGCTGGTGCATGCCAGTGCGGGCTTCTGGTGGGCATTGCCGCTGTGGATCATCACGCTGTTCGTGCTGCAATTCTTCCGCGATCCGCCGCGGCCGATCCCGTCGCAGCCGAACGCCGTGCTGGCGCCGGCCGATGGCCGCATCGTGTCCGTCGAGAAGGTGCAGGATCCTTATGCCGGGCGTGAGGCGCTGAAGATCAGCGTGTTCATGAACGTGTTCAACGTGCACTCGAACCGCGCTTCGGTGGATGGCAAGGTCGAGAAGCTCGAATATTTCGCTGGCAAGTTTGTTAACGCCGACCTGGACAAGGCGTCGAGCGAGAACGAACGCAATGCCGTCGTGATTCGCCGCGTCGCGGACGGCCAGCTGGTCACGCTGGTGCAGGTGGCCGGCCTGGTGGCGCGACGTATCCTGTGCTACACCAAGGTGGGCGACAACCTGTCGCGCGGCCAGCGCTATGGCTTTATCCGCTTCGGCTCGCGGGTTGACGTGTATCTGCCGCTGGACGCGCGTCCGCGCGTCACGATTGGCGAGAAAGTATCGGCATCGTCGACGATTCTTGCCGAGCTGGATGAGCAGAAGTAAGCGCCGGTCCGACCAGGAGAACGCGATGGTTGCCTTCAACCGACGTAACAAGCGGGCCAGCAACGGCAATGTGACCCACCTGCGGCCGTTCCGCCACAACCAGTTGCGCGGCGCGGAGGATTTCGACGACGAAGCGGCCGACGATCACGATATCGAGTACGTGCGTCCGCGCCGGCGCGGCATCTACCTGCTGCCCAACGCATTTACGACCGCTGCGCTATTTGCCGGCTTCTTCGCCATCGTCCAGGCGATGAACATGCGCTTCGATGTGGCCGCCATCGCGATCTTCGCCGCCATGGTGCTCGATGGCATGGACGGCCGCGTGGCCCGCATCACCAATACCCAGAGCGCGTTCGGCGAGCAATACGACTCGCTGTCCGACATGACCTCGTTTGGCGTCGCGCCGGCGCTGGTGATGTACGAATGGATCCTGCATGACCTAGGCAAGTGGGGCTGGATCGCGGCCTTTGTCTACTGCACATGCGCCGCGCTGCGGCTGGCCCGCTTCAACGCCAATATCGGCGTGGTCGACAAGCGCTTTTTCCAGGGCCTGCCGAGTCCGGCAGCCGCTGCGCTGGTGGCGGGCTTCGTCTGGCTGGTGATCGACAACAAGCTGCCGGTCAAGGAGCTGTGGATGCCGTGGGTGGCGTTCGGCATCACGCTGTATGCGGGGCTTTCGATGGTGTCGAATGCGCCGTTCTATAGCGGCAAGGCGCTCGACGTGCGGTACCGCGTGCCGTTCGGCATGATGGTGCTTGTGCTCGTTCTGTTCGTGGTGGTTTCGACCGATCCGCCGGTTGCGTTGTTCGGCCTGTTCGTGGCCTACGCGATCTCGGGTTACCTGCTCTGGGGGTGGCGTGCCTTGCACGGCCAGCCGGGCGGAGTGAAGAAGCAGCGCGACAACGGAAGCAAGATTTCCTGAGTTGCGGGAAGGGAAGGGCGCTGCGGCGCCCTTCGTGCTTTGCAGGACCAGGAAATTCACAATTGTTTTCATGCCGCGGCCAGGAAGGCGTGGCACTCTGCAGTGTTTTCCACTCACCGTCAGGAGAATGTCATGGGTATGTTCGACTTCATCAAGGAAGCGGGTGAAAAGCTGTTCGGCAGCGGCGAGGCCAAGGCCGCCCAGGACGCGGCCGCGGCGGATGCCTCGGCAGAGAAGGTTGACGCCGCCAACCGCGCCGCGGGCGACGCCATCGAGGCCTACATCAATAAAATGGGGCTCGATGCCACCGGCCTGATGGTGCAGGTGGATGGTTCCCAGGGACTGGTCACGGTATTCGGCGTGGCGCCCGACCAGGCCACGCGCGAGAAGATCATCCTCTGCTGCGGCAATGTCGAAGGCGTGGACAAGGTAGAGGACAAGATGTCGGTCAACGTGGACTCCGCCGAGTCCCAGTGGCATACCGTGGTAAAGGGTGACACGCTGTGGGCGATTTCGCAGGCGGCTTACGGCAACGGCGCGGAGTACAACCGGATCTTCGAAGCCAACCAGCCCATGCTGACCCATCCCGACAAGATCTACCCGGGCCAGAAGCTGCGCATCCCTCCCAAGGGCTGAGTGTCCGGACACACATAGCCGCGGGGCGCGCTGGCGCAATCCCTGTGTTGCACACACGCGCCAACTCGGCTATAGTCGCTCACATGATTTCGCGCCAAGTCCTACTCGCCCGCACCAGCCTAGGTGGCCTACTACGCCATCAGGTCGGGACGCGCGCGCGCTAAGGACAAGACTCACCCTTAGCGCGAAATCCGCAAGGAATTTTTTCAACGCCCCGGCCTGCATCTTTGCACGCCGGGGCGTTTTGCATTCCACTTTCGCGGACAGCGGGACAAGCGGAAATCCCCGGCGGCAGATGTCGGGGACAGCACACGATAAAGTACAGGAGCTCCACAAATGTCTGACAAACTCATCATTTTCGACACCACCTTGCGTGACGGCGAACAATCGCCCGGCGCCTCCATGACCCGCGAGGAAAAGATCCGCATCGCGCGCCAGCTGGAACGCCTGAAGGTCGACGTGATCGAGGCCGGCTTTGCGGCAAGCTCCAACGGTGACTTCGAAGCCATCCGCGCCATCGCGCAGACCGTCAAGGACTCGACCATCTGCTCGCTGGCCCGCGCCAACGACAAGGACATCGCCCGCGCGGCCGAGGCGCTCAAGCCTGCCAATTCCTTCCGTATCCATACGTTCATCGCCACATCGGCGCTGCACATGGAGAAGAAGCTGCGCATGACCCCTGACCAGGTGTATGAGCAGGCCCGTCTCGCCGTGCGCTTCGCGCGCCAGTTCACCGACGACATCGAGTTCTCGCCGGAAGACGGCAGCCGCTCGGACATGGACTTCCTCTGCCGCGTGCTGGAAGGCGTGATCGCCGAAGGCGCCACCACGATCAACCTGCCGGATACCGTGGGTTATGCGGTGCCGGAAGGCTACGCCGACCTGATCCGCTCGGTGCGCGAACGCATCCCCAATTCCGACAAGGCGGTCTGGTCGGTGCACTGCCACAACGACCTCGGCATGGCCGTGGCGAACTCGCTGGCAGCAGTCAAGCTCGGCGGCGCGCGCCAGATCGAGTGCACGATCAACGGCCTGGGCGAACGTGCCGGCAACACCAGCCTTGAAGAAGTGGTGATGGCGGTGAAGACCCGCCGCGATTACTTCGACCTCGACGTCGGCATCGACACCACGCAGATCGTGCCTGCCTCCAAGCTGGTCTCGCAGATCACCGGTTTCGTGGTGCAGCCGAACAAGGCCGTGGTCGGTGCCAACGCCTTTGCGCATGCTTCCGGCATCCACCAGGACGGCGTGCTCAAGGCGCGCGACACCTACGAAATCATGCGCGCCGAGGACGTGGGCTGGAGCGCGAACAAGATCGTGCTGGGCAAGCTCTCCGGCCGCAATGCTTTCAAGCAGCGCCTGCAGGAGCTCGGCATCGAGCTCGACAGCGAGAGCGAAGTCAACGCCGCCTTCACTCGCTTCAAGGAGCTGGCCGACCAGAAGGCCGAGATCTTCGACGAAGACATCGTCGCGATCGTCTCTGACGAGGCGCATGACGCCAACGAGCACTATCGTTTCATCTCGCTGTCGCAGCATTCGGAAACCGGCGAGCGCCCGCATGCGAAGGTCGTGTTCAACATGGACGGTCAGGAAATGACGGGCGAAGGCGAGGGCAACGGCCCGGTCGACGCCACGCTGCATGCCATCGAAGGCAAGGTCAACAGCGGCGCGGAACTGGTGCTGTATTCGGTCAATGCCATCACCACCGGCACCCAGGCCCAGGGCGAAGTGACTGTGCGCCTGTCCAAGGCCGGCCGTATCGTCAACGGCGTCGGCACCGATCCGGACATCGTCGCGGCATCGGCCAAGGCTTACCTGGCGGCCCTGAACAAGCTGCACGACAAGGCCGTGCAGAAGATCAACCCGCAGATCTGACCCGCGATCTGCGCAGGTGGCGAAAGGCTTATCAGGCCTGAGCATCCGAACCAGCCCGCCATTCCCTATCCGGGAATGGCGGGCTTTTTCATGGATGCGCGATTGGCAGCAGCCCGTTTTGCTCAGCGGCGCCGATCGGGGTCATTGAGTGGATCCGGCGTGATCTGGGTCTGGCGCAGGACGCCGCTGTCATCAAAGTAGAAATTGAAGAGCGATGGCCAGAGGTTCTCATGGCGGAACCGGTAGCTCCAGACCTCGCGCTTCATCAGCGGGTAGTACTGGATGGGCTCGCGCGTCCTGCCGTAGTGCTCCAGCACATCCTGTCTGGTCCAGGTGCCGACCCTGGCCTTGTACAGCTCCTGCGTTTCCAGCATGTTGCGGAACTGGGTCAGGCTGCCGTTTCGATCGAAATCCGCAGCATAGGCCTGCTGGCCCAGCGGTTGTTTGGAGTAGATCCAGCGCGTGGTGCCGTCCGGCAGATTGAACACATCAGTTGGCTGCCCGAAGCGCGCCTGAACGGCGCTCTGGGGCGACCCGATCAGCTTTTGTCCCTCCTGTACCGGAAGCAGCGTGGTGCAGGCCGAGAGCGCGGTCGCCAGCGCGACGACCAGCCAACGGGCGGCGCGACGGGAAACGGTTTTCATGCATTGACCTCCTGGGACGCGATAACGCAACAGCGTGAGTGTAGTGGGGTGCGATCAGTCGTGTGCATTCAGCGTTCCTTTTTGTGATTCTTCCCGCGAACTGGCGCTAACTGCCATCATCTTTCCCTCTGCCCCGGATTTGTCGTTGTGTTGCCCAGGGCGGGCGCCTGTCTTACCATCCAGCGCTTTCCTGGAGAGGTGCAATGAAGGCTGGATCGAATCGTTTGCGATGGTTGGCAGGCAGTCTGCTGCTGGCGGTATCGGCCGCAGTTGGCGCGCAGGAACCGATCCGGCTCGGCATGATCGATGGCCTGTCCGGCCCGTTCGCGAACGCGGGCGAAGCTGTCGTGCGCAATCTCCGGATCGCGATCGATCGCGTTAATGCGCGCGGCGGGGTGAAGACAGCGGAGGGGCAGCGGCCGCTTGAGCTGGTTACCTTCGACAGCAAGGGCAATGTCGACGAAAGCCTGATCCAGTTCCGCGCACTGGTCGACAAGCGCATTCCCTTTGTCCTCCAGGGCAACAGCTCGGCCGTCGCCGGGGCGCTGGTGGCTGCCATCAATCGGCACAACGCTCGCCAGCCTGATGCCCGGGTGCTGTTCCTGAACTACTCGGCGGTCGACCCCAGCCTGACCAATGAGAACTGCAGCTTCTGGCATTTCCGCTTCGATGCCAGCGCGGATATGCGCATGCAGGCGCTGACCGAGGTGATCCGGGAGGACCGCGCCGTGCGCCGCGTCTACCTGATCGACCAGGACTACAGCTTCGGCCATCAGGTGGCGCGATCGGCCCGCGAAATGCTGGCAACCAAGCGGCCTGATATACAGATCGTCGGCGACGAATTCCATCCGATCGGCAAGATCAAGGATTTTGCCCCGTACGTCGCCAAGATCAAGGCAAGCGGCGCCGACGCCGTGATCACCGGCAACTGGGGCAACGACCTGACCCTGATGGTCAAGGCCGCGCGCGAGGGCGGCCTGCGCGCCAGGTTCTACACCTTCTATGGCAATGGCCTGGGTGCGCCGGCGGCGATGGGCGATGCGGGTGTCGGCCAGGTGCTGGCGGTGGCCGAGTGGCATCCGAACGTGGGCGGTGCCGCATCTGACGCGTTCTACCAGCAATTCCGTGCCCGCTACCCGGATCCCAAGGACGACTACGTTCATCTGCGTATGCAGATGATGGTGGAAATGCTGGCGCGCGCGATCGAACAGGCTGGAACCACCGATGCCGTGCGGGTTGCACGCGCGCTGGAGCAGATGCGTTACGTCAATGATTTCCATGAGGCTACCGTGCGCCCCGACGACCACCAGGTGCTGCAACCGCTATATGTTTCCGTGATGGAGAAGCAGGGCCGAGCGGTCCGGTTCGACAATGAGGGCTCGGGCTATGGTTTCCGGACGGTTCGGAAGCTCAAGGCGGCGCAGACGACGCTTCCCACTACCTGCCGCATGGAGCGCCCTTGAGCCTGGGTTCTCCCCGGAGGGGATTTCCGTTATAATCCGCGGCTGCCGTCCGCTGGCCCTGGCCGGAAGGCGGTAGTTGCCTGATTAGCAAAGGCACGACGCAAGTGGCGCATTCCGCGCTGCAGCGTTCGCAAGTGAAAGGAAATCATCATGGCAGTCGCCGATATCAACAAGTCCGAAGTCATCAAGCAGTTCGCCCGTGGCGCCAACGACACTGGCAGCCCCGAAGTGCAAGTGGCCCTGCTGACCACCCGCATCAACGAACTGACCCCGCACTTCAAGGCCAACATGAAGGATCACCACAGCCGCCGCGGTCTGCTGCGCATGGTGAGCCGTCGTCGTCGCCTGCTGGACTACCTCAAGTCCAACGACGCCGACCGTTACCGCGCCCTGATCGAAAAGCTGGGTCTGCGCAAGTAAGGAACGGCCGGATGGCAGCGCGAATCCTGGGTTTGCACGGTTTCGCGTGAGGCCACAATGCCTGCGTCAGCGTTGCTGATGCAGGCATTTTGCATTTCTGGCGCCGGCTTTTGTTCAGGCGTCAGTCAGCGTTGGTGATTTTTGCTTCACTTTCGGGCCGGGCCTGTGCCTCCCCGATGCCCGTTGCGGCAAGGCCTGCAACGGAGTAAGTTATTCTGTTCTTTTCTTTGTTTTGGAAACCGGAGCCGGCCAAGGAAACAGGGCTTTGTGTCATTCCAGGGCGATATCGCCGACGTTGCACCGAGGGTGCCCAACGGTATCGCGCTGGAATGGCATAGCACTTCCCTGAGACTGCGACCGGCAACTCTCCGGCAGTTCGCCTGCGGCTGCTAGCGCAGGCATTGCACGCCATGCATTACCGGCATGCGTGCACGCAAGCATCAAGGAACGCTCATGTCCATGTTCAATAAAGTCGTCAAGCAATTCCAGTGGGGCCAGCATACGGTCCGCATGGAAACCGGCGAAATCGCCCGTCAGGCTGGCGGTGCCGTGCTGGTCGATATCGAAGACACCGTGGTGCTGGCTACCGTGGTGGCAGCCAAGAGCCCGAAGCCGGGCCAGGACTTCTTCCCGCTGACCGTCGACTACATCGAAAAGACTTACGCTGCCGGCAAGATCCCCGGTGGTTTCTTCAAGCGTGAAGGCCGTCCGTCGGAAAACGAGACGCTGACCTCGCGCCTGATCGACCGTCCGCTGCGCCCGCTCTTCCCGGAAGGCTTCTACAACGACGTGCAGGTTGTCGTGCACGTCGTGTCGATCAACCCGGAAGTGCCGGCTGACATCCCCGCGCTGATCGGCGCCTCGGCCGCGCTGGCCGTGTCGGGCATTCCGTTCAACGGCCCGGTCGGCGCTGCGCGCGTTGGCTACAAGGATGGCCAGTACCTGCTGAACCCGACCCGCTCGCAGCTCGCTGCCTCGGACCTGGACCTGGTGGTCGCCGGTACCGAGCGCGCCGTGCTGATGGTGGAATCGGAAGCCAACCAGCTGTCGGAAGACGTGATGCTGGGCGCCGTGGTCTATGGCCACGAGCAGATGCAGATCGCGATCAATGCGATCCATGAGCTGGTGCGCGAGGGTGGCAAGCCCGAGTGGGACTGGGCGCCGGCCGCCAAGAACGAGGCGCTGATTGCCAAGGTCACCGAAGTTGCGCTGCCGCTGCTGCAGGAAGCCTATCAGCTGCGCCAGAAGTCGGCCCGCAGCCAGAAGCTGAAGGAAGTGTCCGCCAGCGTGACGGCCGCACTGGCTGAAGCTGGTGTGGAAGCCGACAAGGTGGAAGTCGGCAACATCATGTTCGACCTGGAAGCCAAGATCGTGCGCGGCCAGGTGCTGGCAGGCGAGCCGCGTATCGACGGCCGCGACACCCGCACCGTTCGCCCGATCGAGATCCGCTCGTCGGTGCTGCCGCGCGCGCACGGCTCGGCGCTGTTCACCCGTGGTGAAACCCAGGCGCTGGTGGTTGCGACCCTCGGCACCAAGAGCGATGAGCAGATCATCGACGCACTGGCCGGCGAATACCGTGACCGCTTCATGCTCCACTACAACATGCCTCCGTTCGCCACCGGCGAAACCGGTCGCGTGGGCAGCCCGAAGCGCCGTGAAATCGGCCACGGCCGTCTGGCCAAGCGCGCGCTGATTCCGGTGCTGCCGAAGGATGACGAGTTCGCTTACACCATCCGCCTGGTTTCGGAAATCACCGAATCGAACGGCTCGTCGTCGATGGCTTCCGTCTGCGGCGGCTGCCTGGCACTGATGGACGCCGGCGTTCCGGTGAAGGCGCACGTGGCCGGCGTGGCCATGGGCCTGATCCTGGAAGGCAACAAGTTCGCCGTGCTGACCGACATTCTGGGTGACGAAGATCACCTGGGCGACATGGACTTCAAGGTGGCGGGTACCGACAACGGCATCACCGCGCTGCAGATGGACATCAAGGTCCAGGGCATTACCAAGGAGATCATGCAGGTCGCGCTGGCGCAGGCCAAGGAAGGCCGTCTGCACATCCTGCACAAGATGCAGGAAGCGATGGGCCACGCCCGCACCGAGCTGTCAGCGCACGCGCCGCGCATGATCACCATGAAGATCCATCCGGACAAGATCCGCGAAGTGATCGGCAAGGGCGGCTCGACCATCCAGGCGCTGACCAAGGAAACCGGCACCACCATCGATATCCAGGAAGACGGCACGATCACCATCGCCTCGACCTCGACCGATGGCATGGCCGAAGCCAAGCGCCGCATCGAAGGCATCACCGCCGAAGCCGAAGTGGGCAAGATCTACGCCGGTACCGTGCTCAAGCTGCTGGACTTTGGTGCCATCGTCAACATTCTGCCGGGCAAGGATGGCCTGCTGCACATCTCGGAAATCGTCAACGAGCGTGTGAAGGACATCAAGGACTGGCTGAAGGAAGGCCAGCACGTTCGCGTCAAGCTGATCCAGGCTGACGAGAAGGGCCGTCTGCGCCTGTCGCTGAAGGCGGCACTGGCGGAAGAGGGCGGCAGCATCAGCCCGATCAATGCGGGCGAAGCTGCACCCGCTGCGCCGGCGACCCCGTCGGATCAGCAGCAGTAAGCTGCAACTGGCGCCGCCGCAAGGCGGCTCCACGGAAAAACGGCTGGCGATGTCCAGCCGTTTTTTTGTTTACACTGCCGGCAGCCCGAGCAAATGCTCGCACCGACCCAGTCGCGAACGCGTTGCAGCAGGCGCCTCGCACAACAGAAAACGAAACAGGAGCAGCAATGCAAGCCATCGAGATCCGCGAATACGGCGCCCCGGAAGTCCTGCAGGAGACGCAGCGGCCTGACCCGGTCCCCGGCGCGGGCGAGATCCTCATCCGCGTCGCCGCGGCAGGGGTGAACCGCCCTGATGTGTTCCAGCGCACCGGCAACTATCCGGTTCCGCCGGGTGCATCGGATCTGCCTGGTCTGGAAGTTGCCGGCGTGGTGGTCGGTGGCGACCTGGCCAGTGCCGATAACCGCTTCGGCCTGAAGGTGGGCGATCGCGTGTGCGCACTCGTGCAGGGTGGCGGCTACGCGCAGCTGTGTACCGCCCCCGTGGCGCAGTGCCTGCCAGTGCCGGCCGGCCTGAGCGACATCGAGGCCGCGGCGCTGCCCGAAACGTTCTTCACCGTCTGGAGCAATGTGTTCGATCGCGGCTACCTGGGGCAGGGCCCGCGCGGCAAGGGCGAGACGCTGCTGATCCAGGGCGGCTCCAGCGGCATCGGCACAACCGCCATCCAGATCGCCAAGGCGCTCGGCTTCAAGGTGTTCGTGACGGCCGGCAGCGACGAGAAGTGCAAGGCCTGCGAGGCACTCGGCGCCGACCGCGCGATCAACTACAAGACGCAGGACTTCGTGGCCGAGGTCGCTGCGCTGACGGAAGGGAAGGGCGTCGATGTCATCCTCGACATGGTCGCCGGATCCTACCTCGCTCGCGAACTGAAATGCATTGCCGATGACGGCCGCATTGTCATCATCGCGCTGCTCGGCGGCGCCAAGGCCGAGATTCCTCTGGGGGACATCCTCCGCCGTCGCATTACCGTGACCGGATCCACGCTGCGTCCGCGACCGGCTGCCTTCAAGGGGCAGATTGCACAGGCTCTGCATCAGCACGTCTGGCCACTGCTGGCTGCCGGCAAGATCAAGCCGGTCATCCACCAGGTGTTTCCGGCAGCCCAGGCCGCTGATGCCCACCGGCTGATGGAATCCAGCGAGCACATCGGCAAGATTGTGCTGACCTGGTAAGGCTGCGGAATCTGCTGCGCCGAATTGCCGATCGGGCGGTAGCGCCGGGCCCCTGCCACACGCTACAATAGTGGGTTTGATTTGGGAGGGGCACTTCGTGAGACAAAAGCTCGTCATCGGTAACTGGAAGATGCACGGCAGCCTTGCCGCCAACGCGGCACTGCTGGAGGGAATCAAGGCCGCGTCGTCGCGCGCGCGGCTGGCGGTATGTGCGCCATTCCCCTATCTTGCACAGTGCCAGGCGTTGCTGAATGGCTCTCAAGTGGCCTGGGGCGCACAGGATGTGTCGGCGGAGGCGCGTGGCGCCTTCACCGGCGAAGTGGCTGCGTCCATGCTGGGTGAGTTTGGCAGCACTTACGTGCTGGTCGGTCACTCCGAGCGCCGCACCTATCACGGTGAGACGGACCAGGCCGTTGCCGCCAAGGCGCTGCGTGCGCTGGAATTCGGCATCGTGCCGGTGATCTGCGTGGGCGAGACGCTGGCGCAGCGCGAGGCGGGCGAGACTGAGGTGGTTGTTGGTCGCCAGTTGCAGGCCGTGCTCGAGGCGCTGTCGGTCGAGCAGTTGAGCCGCGTCGTGCTGGCCTACGAACCTGTGTGGGCGATCGGCACCGGCAAGACCGCGACCAGCGAGCAGGCGCAGGCGGTCCACGCATTCCTGCGCGGCACGGTGCGCGCGCGCGACGCCGGTGTGGCCGATCGCATGGCGATCCTGTACGGCGGCAGCGTGAAGCCGGACAACGCGGCCGAGCTGTTTTCGATGGCCGACATCGACGGGGGGCTGATTGGCGGCGCCTCGCTGAAGTCGGAAGATTTTCTCGCGATCGGTAACGCCTGAATACCGGCCGTTCCAATCGTCCGATAGGGCAAGTAGAGCTTATTTAAATCAAATGGCAATCTTCAAGACTTTGTTGGTGGTGTTGCAGGTGTTGTCGGCGCTGGGCGTGATTGGCCTCGTGCTGATCCAGCATGGCAAGGGCGCCGATGTCGGCGCGGCATTCGGTTCCGGTGCGTCCGGCAGCCTGTTCGGCGCAACCGGTTCGGCAAACTTCCTGTCGCGTACCACGGCGGTGCTGGCCACCTTGTTCTTTATCTGTACGCTGAGCCTGACGATGCTGGGTAACTACAAGCCCACTGCGTCGCTGGGCGTGATGGGCGCGGCTCCGGCAACGGCGCCCGCTCCGGCCGGTGCTTCCGCGCCGGCAGCAGCTACCGCGGCTTCGGCTCCGGCAGCCCCTGCTGTACCGAAATAATCAAACGGCCTTGTGGCGGATTCCTGAGTTTTTTTGCAGTTGTGCGTTGAACAAAACTGGAATCTTGGGTTAGAATGCAAGGCTTGAAACGATTCCCCAGCGATGGGGCTTGAGCAAGGGCGAAGGCCTCTGCAAAAGCTCTGAAGGGCCTGAAAACTCGGCGCCAGGCAATATTGTTTCTCCCCCAGCCGACGTGGTGAAATTGGTAGACACGCTATCTTGAGGGGGTAGTGGCGAAAGCTGTGCGAGTTCGAGTCTCGCCGTCGGCACCAAACAACTTGATCGGAGTCCCTGTCCGGGCAATGCTCCCGGGTGTGGGGCTCCGGCAGTCCGCAAGGCGGCGCGCCGTGATTCTCATGGCTTAGCGCCTGGGGTGGGCAACAGGACGCCGCTTCAGCTGGTGCTGTTGACAACATTCCAGATAAGGCTGGCCGTACCTTGAATCTCGAAGCCTATTTCCCCGTCCTCATCTTCATCATCTTCGGTGTCGTGCTCGGCGTGGCACTGATGTCGATTGGTCGGATCCTCGGTCCGAACAAACCAGATCCCGCGAAGCTGTCCCCATACGAGTGCGGCTTCGAAGCGTTCGAGGATGCGCGCATGAAGTTCGATGTGCGCTACTACCTCATCGCCATCCTGTTTATCCTGTTCGATCTCGAAACCGCGTTCCTGTTTCCCTGGGGTGTAGCCCTGAGGGACATCGGCTGGGCGGGTTTCATCGCCATGGGCGTGTTTCTGCTGGAATTCATCGTGGGCTTCGTCTACATCTGGAAAAAGGGCGCGCTCGATTGGGAGTGATGTGAAATGGCAATCGAAGGCGTTCTCAACGAAGGCTTCGTCACGACTACCGCTGACAAGCTGATCAATTGGACCCGCACCGGGTCGCTGTGGCCGATGACCTTCGGCCTGGCCTGCTGTGCCGTGGAAATGATGCATGCCGGCGCCGCGCGCTATGACCTGGACCGCTTCGGCGTGGTGTTTCGCCCGTCGCCGCGCCAGTCGGACGTGATGATCGTGGCCGGCACGCTGTGCAACAAGATGGCCCCCGCGCTGCGCAAGGTCTACGACCAGATGGCGGAACCGCGCTGGGTGATCTCGATGGGCTCGTGCGCCAACGGCGGCGGCTACTACCACTATTCGTACTCGGTGGTGCGTGGCTGCGACCGGATCGTGCCGGTGGATATCTACGTGCCGGGCTGCCCGCCGACGGCCGAAGCGCTGATCTACGGCGTCATCCAGCTGCAGAACAAGATCAAGCGTACCAACACCATCGCGCGCAAGGGCTGAAATGGCGAAGCTCGATACCCTCAAGGCCGCGCTCGAGAAGGCTCTCGGCAAGCGCGTGCAGAAACTGATCGAGGCGACCGGCGAACTCACGCTGATCGTCAAGTCCGACGACTACCTGGAAACCGCTCGCATCCTGCGCGACGATCCCTCGCTGCGTTTCGAGCAGCTGATCGACCTGTGCGGCGTGGACTATTCCGAGTACGGCGACGGTGCCTGGGACGGCCCGCGCTTTGCTGCCGTCTCGCACCTGCTGTCGATTACCCACAACTGGCGCCTGCGCGTGCGCGTGTTTGCCCCGGATGACGATTTCCCTGTGCTGGCCAGCCTGATCGACGTGTGGAACACGGTGAACTGGTTCGAGCGCGAAGCCTTCGATTTCTACGGCATCGTGTTCGAAGGCCACCCGGACCTGCGCCGCATCCTGACCGACTATGGCTTCGTCGGCCATCCGTTCCGCAAGGACTTCCCGGTCTCCGGCTTCGTCGAAATGCGCTACGACCCGGAACAGAAGCGGGTGATCTACCAGCCGGTCACGATCGATCCGCGCGAAATCACGCCCCGCGTGATCCGCGAGGAAAACTACGGCGGCTTGCAGCACTGAGAACGCGCCATGGCAGACATCAAGAATTACACCCTCAACTTCGGCCCGCAACATCCGGCCGCGCACGGCGTGCTGCGCCTGGTGCTGGAACTGGACGGCGAAGTCATTCAGCGCGCCGACCCGCATATCGGCCTGCTGCATCGTGCCACCGAGAAGCTGGCCGAAACCAGGACCTGGATCCAGAGCGTGCCTTACATGGATCGTCTCGACTATGTGTCGATGATGGTCAACGAGCACGCCTATGTGATGGCGATCGAGCGCCTGCTGGGTCTGGAAGTGCCGATCCGCGCGCAATACATCCGCGTGATGTTCGACGAAATCACCCGCCTGCTGAACCATTTGATGTGGATCGGCGCGCACGCGCTGGACGTTGGCGCGATGGCGGTGTTCCTCTATGCGTTCCGCGAGCGTGAGGATATGTTCGATATGTACGAAGCGGTGTCGGGCGCGCGCATGCACGCGGCCTACTATCGTCCGGGCGGCGTCTATCGCGACCTGCCTGACACGATGCCGCAATATCGTGCCTCCAAAGTCCACAACGAGCGTGCCATCAAGGCCATGAACGAAGCGCGTTCGGGCTCGCTGCTGGACTTCATCGAAGACTTCACCAACCGGTTCCCGAAGTACGTCGACGAATACGAGACGCTGCTGACCGACAACCGGATCTGGAAGCAACGCCTGGTCAATATCGGCGTGGTCAGCCCGGAGCGTGCACTGCAGATGGGCTTCACCGGTCCGATGCTGCGTGGCTCTGGCATCGAGTGGGACCTGCGCAAGAAGCAGCCCTACGAGGTGTACGACAAGATGGACTTCGACGTGCCCGTCGGCGTGGGCGGCGACTGCTATGCCCGCTACCTGGTGCGCGTGGAAGAGATGCGCCAGTCAAACCGCATCATCAAGCAGTGCGTTGAATGGCTGCGCCGCAATCCGGGCCCGGTGATCAGCGACAACCACAAGGTTGCGCCGCCGCCGCGCGTGGATATGAAGTCGAACATGGAAGAGCTGATTCACCACTTCAAGCTCTTCACGGAAGGCTTCCACGTGCCGGAAGGCGAAGCCTACGCTGCAGTGGAACACCCGAAGGGCGAGTTTGGCATCTATGCGATCTCGGACGGCGCGAACAAGCCGTACCGCCTGAAGATTCGCGCGCCTGGCTTCCCCCATCTGGCGGCCCTCGACGAGATGGCCAAGGGACACATGATTGCTGACGCGGTAACGATCATCGGCACGCAAGACATCGTCTTCGGAGAGATCGACCGCTAATCACGGACCGCCGGCCCGGACGACGATCCGGGCGCTTTCCAGGCTGCCCCAGACCGGGGCGACCGGAAAACCGCGGCGGACCGGCACGGCCTGAGGCCTGCCGGCGGAACAGCAGCGACGGCTGCAAACTCGCGGATGGGCGCCCAGTGCGCAGCCTCCGCCGTATGACTGCAATGACCATGCTATCAGCAGAAGCTCTCAAGGAAATCGATCGCGCGATCGCGAAGTATCCGGCCGACCAGAAGCAGTCGGCCGTGATGGCGGCGCTTGCCGTGGCGCAGGGCGAGGTGGGCTGGGTTTCACCGGAAGTCATGCAGTTCGTCGCGAGCTACCTCGACATGCCGCCCGTGTGGGTGGAAGAGGTGGCCACGTTCTACAACATGTACGACACCAAGCCGGTGGGCAAATTCAAGCTCGCCGTCTGCACCAACCTGCCGTGCGCCCTGTCGGGCGGCGAGCGGGCTGGCGACTACCTGAAGCGCAAGCTCGGGATCGACTACAACGAAACCACCGCGGACGGCTGCTTCACCCTGAAAGAGGGCGAATGCATGGGCGCATGCGGCGACGCCCCGGTGATGATCGTCAATAACACCCGCATGTGCAGCTTCATGAGTGACGCCAGGCTCGACGCGCTCGTTGACGAGCTGAAGTCCGAAGCTGCCAAGGGGGACAAGTAACATGACCTGTCTGCACGACCGTCATATCCAGCCGCTGATCCTGGCTGGCCTGGATGGCAAGAACTGGCACCTCGAAGACTACGTCAAGCGCGGCGGCTACCAGCAACTCAAGCGCATCCTGACCGAGAAGATCGCCCCCGAGCAGGTCATTGCGGACGTCAAGGCCTCGGGCCTGCGCGGCCGTGGTGGTGCGGGCTTCCCGACCGGCCTGAAGTGGAGCTTCATGCCCCGCACGTTCCCGGGCCAGAAGTACCTCGTCTGCAATACCGACGAGGGCGAGCCGGGCACGTTCAAGGACCGCGACATCATCCGCTACAACCCGCACGCGCTGATCGAAGGCATGGCCATCGGTGCGTACGCGATGGGCATTACCGTGGGCTACAACTACATCCACGGCGAAATCTGGAACGAATACAAGATCTTCGAGGAAGCCCTCGAAGAGGCGCGCGCTGCCGGCTTCCTGGGTGACAACATCCTGGGTTCGGGCTTTGATTTCCAGCTGCACGCGCACCACGGCTACGGCGCCTACATCTGCGGCGAGGAAACCGCGCTGCTGGAATCGCTCGAAGGCAAGAAGGGCCAGCCGCGCTTCAAGCCGCCTTTCCCGGCGAGCTTCGGCCTGTACGGCAAGCCGACCACCATCAACAACACGGAAACGTTTGCCGCGGTGCCGTTCCTGCTGGCAGTCGGTCCCGAGAACTACCTGAAGATGGGCAAGCCGAACAACGGCGGCACCAAGATCTTCTCGATCTCGGGCGACGTCGAGCGTCCCGGCAACTACGAGATTCCGCTGGGCACGCCGTTCGCCAAGCTGCTGGAACTGGCCGGCGGCATGCGTGGCGGCAAGCGCATCAAGGCGGTGATCCCGGGCGGTTCCTCCGCGCCGGTGGTGCCGGGCGAGATGATGATGGCGTCCGACATGGACTATGACTCGATCGCCAAGGCCGGCTCGATGCTGGGCTCCGGCGCGGTGAT
This sequence comes from Cupriavidus sp. IDO, assembly GCF_000812465.1. Classification (GTDB taxonomy): domain Bacteria; phylum Pseudomonadota; class Gammaproteobacteria; order Burkholderiales; family Burkholderiaceae; genus Cupriavidus. The sequence continues at coordinate 148,951 of NZ_JWMA01000036.1, forward strand.
CGTGATGGACGAAACGCGCTGCATGGTCCGCTCGCTGCTGCGCCTGTCCTATTTCTACTTTGAGGAATCGTGCGGCCAGTGCACGCCGTGCCGCGAAGGCACAGGCTGGCTGTATCGCATGGTCAATCGCATCGAACACGGAGAAGGGCGCCAGGAAGACCTGGACCTGCTCAATAACGTCGCGGAAAACATCATGGGCCGCACCATCTGCGCGCTCGGCGATGCCGCGGCGATGCCGGTCCGCGGCATGCTCAAGCACTACTGGAAAGAGTTCGAGTATCACGTCGAACACAAGCAGTGCATGGTTCCGGCCTACATCTAAGCGTGGCAGAACATGGTTGAACTAGAGATCGACGGCAAGAAGGTTGAGGTTGCAGAAGGCAGCCTGGTGATGGAAGCTGCCCACAAGCTGGGCACCTACATTCCGCACTTCTGCTACCACCGCAAACTGTCCATCGCGGCCAACTGCCGCATGTGCCTGGTCGAGGTCGAGAAGGCGCCCAAGGCGCTGCCCGCCTGCGCCACGCCGGTGACCCCTGGCATGAAGGTCTTCACCAATTCGGAGAAGGCAGTCAAGGCACAGAAGTCCGTGATGGAATTCCTGCTGATCAACCACCCGCTCGACTGCCCGATCTGCGATCAGGGCGGCGAATGCCAGCTGCAGGATCTGGCCGTGGGCTACGGTGCTTCAGAGTCGCGCTACAAGGAAGAAAAGCGCGTGGTGTTCCACAAGAACGTGGGCCCGCTGATCTCCATGGAGGAGATGACCCGCTGCATCCACTGCACCCGCTGCGTGCGCTTCGGCCAGGAAGTGGCCGGCGTGATGGAGCTGGGCATGCTGGGCCGCGGCGAGCATTCCGAAATCACGACCTTCGTCGGACAAACCGTCGACTCGGAGCTGTCGGGCAACATGATCGACCTGTGCCCGGTCGGCGCGCTGACCAGCAAGCCGTTCCGCTATTCGGCCCGTACGTGGGAACTGGCACGCCGCAAGTCGGTGTCGCCGCACGACGGCCTGGGCGCGAACCTGGTCGTGCAGACCAAGAACCAGCGCGTGATGCGCGTGCTGCCGCTGGAAAACGAGGACATCAACGAGTGCTGGATTTCCGACAAGGACCGCTTCTCGTATGAAGGCCTGAACAGCGCCGACCGTCTGACCCGCCCGCTGCTCAAGCAGGGCGGCGAGTGGATGGAAACCGACTGGCAGACCGCGCTGGAATACGTGGCCAATGGTCTCGCCAGCATCAGGCGCGATCACGGCGCCGACCAGATCGCCGCGCTGGCCAGCCCGCACAGCACGCTGGAAGAACTCTACCTGCTGGGCAAGCTGATGCGCGGCCTGGGCAGCGACAATGTCGACTTCCGCCTGCGCCAGTCCGATTTCTCGGCGGGGCTGAAGGGTGCTCCGTGGCTGGGCATGCCGGTTGCGGACGTGTCGACGCTGCAACGCGTGCTGGTGATCGGCTCGTCGCTGCGCAAGGATCATCCGCTGCTGGCCTCGCGCCTTCGCCAGGCCACCAAGAAGGGTGCCCGCGTAGCCGTGCTGGGCGCCGGCGGTGAAGACCTGCTGATGCCCATTACCCGCATCGACGTGGCACCGTCCGGCTGGACCGCCGCGCTCGCCGGCGTGGCCCGTGCCGTGGCCGCCGCCAAGGGCGTAGCCGCCCCGGCCGGCACCGATGGTTTCGAAGGTGGCGATGCCGCCCGCAAGGTGGCGGAAGCGCTACTGTCGGGCGAACGCCGTGCCGTGTTCCTCGGCAACGAGGCCGTACGTCACCCGCAATTCGCCGCGCTGCACGCGCTGGCGCAGTGGATCGCAACGGAAACCGGCGCCACGCTGGGCTTCCTGACCGAGGCTGCCAACACCGTGGGTGGCTATATTGCCGGCGCACTGCCCAAGCAAGGCGGCGCAAACGCGCAGGCCATGCTGGACACGCCGCGCAAGGCCTACGTGCTGCTGAATACCGAACCCGAGTTCGACGCTGCCGACCCGGGCAAGGCGCTGGCCGCGCTGGCCCAGGCCGGTACCGTGGTGGTGCTGTCGCCGTTCCGTTCGGAAGCGGCCATGCAGTACGCCGACGTGATCCTGCCGGTCACGCCGTTCACCGAGACCGCTGGCACCTTCGTCAACTGCGAAGGCAAGCCGCAAAGCTTCAACGGCGTGGTCCGCGCCCTGGGTGAGTCGCGTCCGGGCTGGAAGGTGCTGCGCGTGCTGGGCAACCTGCTCGACGTGGCTGGCTTCGACTACGAAACCGCCGAGTCGGTCCGTGCCGAAGTGCTGTCGGCCCCGGTCGAGGCACAGCTGGATAACCGCACCGACGCGCCGATCCGCGTGACGGCCGCCGCCGCCAACGGCATCGAACGCATTGCCGACGTGCCCATCTACCATGCCGACCTGATCGTGCGCCGCGCCGATTCGCTGCAGCTGACCGCAGCCGCACGCCGCGCCATGCAGATCGCGCTGCCGGCCGACCTGTTTGCACGCCTGGGCATCCAGTCGGGCGACCCGGTCCGCGTCACGCAAGGACAGGGCAGCGTGGTGTTGCCTGCCGTGCTGGAAGCGACGCTGCCGGCCAACACCGTGCGCGTGCCCGCGGCAACGCCGGCCGCCATCGGGCTGGGCGGCATGTTCGGTACGGTCACCGTAGAGAAGGCCATCGACCTGGCGCCGGCCACCGGCGCCATGGCCACGGCGTAAGAACAAGAGCGAGAAGAAGACATGATTGACTGGATTACCTCGCAAGGGCAGGGCGTGCTGGGCGCGTACTGGACGCCGCTGTGGATCCTGATCCGCGCCGTGCTCATCGTGGTGCCGCTGCTGCTGTGCGTGGCTTACCTGATCCTGTGGGAGCGCAAGCTGATCGGCTGGATGCACGTCCGTCTCGGCCCGAACCGCGTGGGCCCGCTCGGCCTGCTGCAGCCGATCGCCGACGTGCTGAAGCTGCTGCTCAAAGAAGTCATGATGCCGACGCAGGTCAGCCGCGGCATGTACCTGATCGCGCCGCTGATGGTGCTGATGCCTGCTGTTGCGGTCTGGGCCGTGATTCCGTTCCAGGCTGAAGTGGTGATGGCGAACGTCAACGCCGGTCTGCTGTACGTGATGGCGATCAGCTCGGTCGGCGTCTACGGCGTGATCCTGGCCGGCTGGGCCTCTAACTCCAAGTACGCCTTCATCGGCGCCATGCGTGCCGCGGCACAGATGGTGTCGTATGAAATCGCCATGGGCTTCGCGCTGGTGACGGTGCTGATGGTTGCCGGCAGCCTGAACCTGTCGGCCATCGTCAACGGCCAGAACACCGGCTACTTCGCCGACATGGGGATCAACATCCTGTCCTGGAACTGGCTGCCGCTGCTGCCGATGTTCGTTGTCTACTTTGTCTCGGGCGTGGCCGAAACCAACCGCCACCCGTTCGACGTGGTGGAAGGCGAGTCGGAAATCGTGGCAGGCCACATGATCGAATACTCGGGCATGGCCTTCGCGCTGTTCTTCCTGGCCGAGTACATCAACATGATCATCATCTCGACGATGGCCGCGCTGATGTTCCTGGGCGGCTGGGCGCCTCCGTTCGAGAGTGTGGTCACCAATGCGATCCCCGGCTTCTTCTGGCTGCTGATCAAGGTATTCCTGCTGCTGTCGGTCTTCATCTGGATTCGCGCCACGTTCCCGCGCTACCGCTATGACCAGATCATGCGCCTGGGATGGAAGGTGTTCATTCCCCTGACCGTTGTGTGGCTGATCATCGTGGCGATCTGGATCCGGTCGCCCTGGAACATCTGGCACTGAACAGTCAAACGACGGTGCGCGCCGCTGCGCGCGCCGCTGGAAACACTAGGAAGCAATCGTCATGCTGCTCGTCATCAAGGACTTCTTCAACAGCCTGCTCCTGAAGGAACTCTTCAAGGGCATGGCCGTGACCGGCCGCTATCTCTTCGCGCGCAAGATCACCGTCCAGTTCCCGGAAGAAAAGACGCCGATCTCGCCGCGTTTCCGCGGCCTGCACGCACTGCGCCGCTACCCGAACGGGGAAGAGCGTTGCATCGCATGCAAGCTGTGCGAAGCGGTGTGCCCGGCCCTGGCCATCACGATCGAGTCTGACTCGCGCGCCGACGGCACCCGCCGCACCACGCGCTACGACATCGACCTGACCAAATGCATTTTCTGCGGTTTCTGCGAGGAGGCCTGCCCGGTCGACGCGATCGTGGAAACGCAGATTCTCGAGTACCACGGCGAAAAGCGTGGCGACCTGTACTTCACCAAGGACATGCTGCTGGCAGTGGGCGACCGCTTCGAGCCGCAGATCGCCGCGGCCAAGGCTGCCGACGCCAAGTATCGCTGACCGGCGAAGTTTCGATCGGCATGGCTGCCGGTTCTGGCAGCCGCCGCCAACGAATTTGAATCCGGCTCCGCAAGGGGCCAACAGAAGGATGCCGCGGGAGCGGACCACCCAACGGGGAGGTCTGTGCCGGACGGCCCAGAGAGGATCCGATAGGGACCATGGAACTCACGACCACCATCTTCTACGTCTTTGCGCTGGTGCTGGTGCTCTCCGCACTGAAAGTCATCACTGCGAAGAACCCGGTGCACTCAGCACTGTTCCTCGTGCTGTCGTTCTTCACGGCCGCCGCGATCTGGATGCTGCTGAAAGCGGAATTCCTTGCCATCCTGCTGGTGCTCGTCTATGTCGGCGCGGTGATGGTGCTGTTCCTGTTCGTGGTGATGATGATCGATATCGACATCGAGCACCTGCGGCGGGATTTCTGGACCTACGTGCCGCTCGCGTCGGTAGTCGGCGCGCTGATCATTGCGGAAATGGCCATCGTGCTGGTGCGCAACTTCATCGGCACGGTGACTCCGGTGGTGGCCAATGGCTCGCAGGACCCCGGCTACTCGAACACCGCTGCCCTCGGCAAGCTGATCTACACGGACTACATCTACGCCTTTGAAGTGGCCGGCATCATCCTGCTGGTGGCCATCATTGCTGCCGTGGCACTGACGCTGCGCCGCCGCAAGGACGTCAAGGGCCAGGATATCTCGGTGCAGCTGCGCACTCGCCGCGACGACCGCGTACGCCTGGTGACGATGCCGTCCGAAGGCCAGGCCGCCCAGGCGGATGCCGCGGCATCCGCCAATAAGAACTAAAGCCACGGAGAAACGCTGTGCTCTCTCTCGCCCATTTCCTCGTGCTCGGTGCGATCCTGTTCGCGATCAGCATCGTTGGTATTTTCCTGAACCGCAAGAATGTGATCGTGCTGCTGATGGCGATCGAGCTGATGCTGCTTGCGGTCAACATCAACTTCGTCGCCTTCTCGCACTACATGGGCGACCTGGCCGGACAGGTTTTCGTTTTCTTCATCCTCACGGTGGCCGCTGCCGAGTCGGCAATCGGTCTGGCAATCCTGGTCGTGCTGTTCCGCAATCTGGACACGATCAACGTGGACGACATGGATACCCTGAAGTACTGATCCATGCCGGCTTACGTAATGAACCAAGACTGCTCCCCGACCGCACACCAATAAGCGTCCTATGGCAACCACGCTCAACCCCAACCTGCTGCTCGCGATCGCGCTGGCGCCGCTAGTCGGCTCCGCGATCGCCGGCCTGTTCGGTACCAAGTTCTTCGACCTGTTCTCTTCGGAGTCGCGCGGCGGCCGGATCGTGGCGCATTCCGCCACGATCCTGGGCGTAGCCATTTCCTTCGTGCTGTCGGTGATGGTGCTGCTCGACGTGATGAACGGCGCCAGCTTCAACGGCACCGTCTACGAGTGGATGGCCATCGGCGACCTGAAGATGGAAGTCGGCTTCCTGGTCGACTCGCTGACGGCGATGATGATGGTGGTCGTGACCTTCGTGTCGCTGATGGTGCATATCTACACCGTCGGCTACATGGAGGGGGATCCCGGCTACAACCGGTTCTTCGGCTACATCTCGCTCTTCACCTTCTCGATGCTGATGCTGGTGATGAGCAACAACTTCCTGCAGCTGTTCTTCGGCTGGGAAGCGGTGGGTCTGGTGTCGTACCTGCTGATCGGTTTCTGGTACACCCGCCCGACCGCCATCTTCGCCAACCTGAAGGCGTTCCTGGTCAACCGCGTGGGTGACTTCGGCTTCATCCTCGGCATCGGCCTGCTGCTGGCCTACAGCGGCAGCATGAACTACACCGACGTGTTCGCAGCACGCGACCAGCTGGCGACCGTGATCTTCCCGGGCACCGACTGGCTGATGATCACCGTGGCCTGCATCTGCCTGTTCATCGGCGCGATGGGCAAGTCCGCGCAGTTCCCGCTGCATGTCTGGCTGCCTGACTCGATGGAAGGCCCGACCCCGATCTCCGCACTGATCCACGCGGCGACGATGGTGACCGCCGGCATCTTCATGGTTGCCCGCATGTCGCCGCTGTTCGAGCTGTCGGATACGGCGCTGTCCTTCGTGCTGGTGATCGGCGCGATCACGGCACTGTTCATGGGCTTCCTGGGCATCATCCAGAACGACATCAAGCGTGTGGTGGCTTACTCGACGCTGTCGCAGCTGGGCTACATGACCGTTGCGCTCGGCGCCTCGGCCTACTCGGTTGCCGTGTTCCACCTGATGACCCACGCATTCTTCAAGGCCCTGCTGTTCCTTGGCGCCGGCTCGGTCATTATCGGCATGCACCACGACCAGGACATCCGCAACATGGGCGGCCTGCGCAAGTACATGCCGATCACCTGGATCACCTCTCTGATCGGCTCGCTGGCACTGATCGGCACGCCGTTCTTCGCGGGCTTCTACTCGAAGGATTCGATCATCGAGGCAGTGGCCGAATCGCATATCGCAGGCTCGAGCTTTGCTTATTACGCGGTGCTGGCCGGGGTGTTCGTCACGGCGTTCTACTCGTTCCGCATGTACTTCCTGGTGTTCCATGGTGAAGAGCGCTTCGGTAAGGAGGAGCACGGAAATCACCACGAGAACCACGAAGACGAGGAAGTCTCGGCCGACCACCACCATGGCCTGGCTCCGGGCGAGAAGCCGCACGAGTCGCCTTGGGTGGTGACCCTGCCGCTGGTGCTGCTGGCGATCCCGTCGGTGGTGATCGGTGCCATGACTATCGGCCCGATGCTGTTCGGCGATTTCTTCAAGAACGGCGTGGCCTTCAAGGAAGTGATCTTCGTTGGGGAGAACCATCACGCCATGGAAGAGCTGGCACAAGCGTTCCATGGCTGGGTGCCGATGGCGCTGCATTCGGTGACGACGCCCGTGCTGTGGCTGGCCATCGCCGGCGTGGCGCTGTCCTGGTTCTTCTACATGAAGCGTCCGGACATTCCGGCTGCGATCAAGGATCGCTTCTCGGGCCTCTACAAGCTGCTGGACAACAAGTACTACATGGACGCCATCAACCAGGCGGTCTTCGCCAAGGGCGCTCGCCTGCTCGGTACCGGCCTGTGGAAGGGCGGCGACCAGGGCTTCATCGATGGCCTGTTCGTGAACGGTTCGGCGCGCGTGGTGGCTTCGTTTGCCGCTGCGAGCCGCTACCTGCAGTCGGGCTATATCTACCACTACGCATTCGCGATGATCGTCGGCATGCTGGTGCTGCTGACGCTGACGGTCACGGGCGTGATCGGCACCAAGTGATAGGCACCAAGTAAGGAAAACAAAGAAATGGTTCTGTCTTTCTCAATCTGGCTGCCTATCTTCTTCGGCTTGCTGATCCTGGGCTCCGGCTCGGATCGCAGCGCCGGCTACGTGCGCTGGATGTCGCTGTTCGGCTCGATCGTCAGCTTCATCGTCACGCTGCCGCTGGTGTTCCACTTCGACCGCTCGACGGCTGCCATGCAGTTCGTGGAGAAGTCGACCTGGATCGAGCGCTTCAACGTCCAGTACTCGCTGGGCGTCGACGGCATCTCGATGTGGTTCGTGGTGCTGACCGCCTTCATCACGGTGATCGTGGTGATCTCGGCCTGGGAAGTGATCACCGAACGCGTGGCCGAGTACATGGCCTCGTTCCTGATCCTGTCGGGCCTGATGGTCGGCGTGTTCGCCGCACTGGACGGCGTGCTGTTCTACGTCTTCTTCGAAGCGACCCTGATCCCGATGTACATCATCATCGGCGTGTGGGGTGGCCCGAACCGCGTCTATGCGGCGTTCAAGTTCTTCCTGTACACCCTGCTGGGCTCGCTGCTGACGCTGGTTGCGCTGCTGTACCTGTACAGCAAGACCGGCACGTTCAGCATCCTCGAATGGCACCAGGCCAAGCTGTCGATGAACGAGCAGATCGCGCTCTTCATTGCGTTCTTCATGGCGTTTGCGGTGAAGGTGCCGATGTGGCCGGTGCATACCTGGCTGCCCGACGCCCACGTGGAAGCACCGACCGGCGGTTCGGTGGTGCTGGCCGCCATCATGCTGAAGCTGGGGGCTTACGGTTTCCTGCGGTTCTCGCTGCCGATCGCGCCTGACGCGAGCCACACGCTGGCCCCGTTCATCATCTCGATCTCGCTGATCGCCGTGATCTACATCGGGCTGGTGGCGCTGGTGCAGGCCGACATGAAGAAGCTGGTGGCGTATTCGTCGATTGCGCACATGGGCTTCGTGACGCTCGGTTTCTTCATCTTCAATGAAATCGGCATCGAAGGCGGCATCGTGCAGATGATCTCGCACGGCTTCATCTCCGGCGCCATGTTCCTCTGCATCGGCGTGCTGTACGACCGCGTGCACTCGCGCCAGATCGCCGATTACGGCGGTGTGGTGAATACCATGCCGAAGTTCGCCGCGCTGTCGGTGTTCTTCGCGATGGCCAACTGCGGCCTGCCGGCAACCTCTGGCTTCGTCGGTGAATTCATGGTGATCCTGGGCGCCGTCAAGTTCAACTTCTGGATCGGCCTGCTGGCGGCCACCGCCCTGATCTTCGGCGCAGCGTACTCGCTGTGGATGGTCAAGCGCGTGATCTTCGGCGACGCCGTGCACCAGCACGTGCGCGAGCTGATCGACCTGAACAAGCGCGAGTTCGTCATGCTCGGCCTGCTGGCCATCATGACGCTGTACATGGGCCTGCACCCGAAGCCCTTTACGGACGTGATGCATACGTCCGTGGTGAACCTGCTGTCCCACGTGGCGCAGTCCAAGCTGTAATCGGGGAGAGATACCAACATGCAACCGTCCTCGACTCTCGGCCCCGTGGCGCCGATCATTTTCCTGGCGATCGCGATCGCCGCGATCAACTGGATTGACCTGGCACGTGGCAAGGGCAAGCAAAGCGTCGCCTATCCGCTGTCGCTGCTGACCACGCTGGTGCTGACCGTCTGGTTCGGCCTCAACGCCGCCGGCGGCGAGACGCACTATGCGTTTTCGAACCTGGTCGTGATCGACCCGATGGCCAATGTGCTGTCGGCATTCTGTGCCGCGGGCCTGTTCGTGACCCTGGTCTATACCCGCCAATACCTTGCCGAGCGCGACATGTTCGCCGGCGAGTTCTACATGCTGGCGCTGTTCACCCTGGGTGGGCAGATCGTGATGATCACCGGCAACAACTTCCTGACCCTGTACCTGGGCCTGGAGCTGCTGTCGCTGTCGTCCTACGCGCTGGTGGCGCTGCGCCGCGATTCGCGCGTGACGTCGGAATCGGCGATGAAGTACTTCGTGCTGGGCGCACTGGCTTCGGGCTTCCTGCTGTATGGCATTTCGATGATGTACGGTGCGACCGGTTCGCTGAACCTGGGTGAAGTATTCCGCGTGGTCGAGTCGGGCCGCGTGAACACCACCATGCTGGCGTTCGGCGTGGTCTTCATCGTCGCCGGCCTGTCGTTCAAGCTGGGTGCCGCCCCGTTCCACATGTGGATCCCGGACATCTACGAGGGCTCGCCGACCGCGGTGACGCTGCTGATCGCGGGTGGTCCGAAGGTTGCCGCTTTTGCGCTGTTCATCCGCGTGCTGGTCGAAGGCCTGCTGCCGCTGGCCAATGACTGGCAGATGATGCTGATCGTGCTTTCAGTGATCTCGCTGGCGATCGGTAACCTGACCGCCATCGTGCAGACCAACCTGAAGCGGATGCTGGCGTACTCGACCATCTCGCACATGGGCTTCGTGCTGCTCGGCCTGCTGTCGGGCGTGGTGGCCAACAAGGCCGATGGCGCCGCCAATGCATACGGCGCATCGATGTTCTATTCGGTGACGTACCTGCTGACCACGCTTGGCACCTTCGGCATCATCCTGCTGCGCACTAACAAGGGCTTCGAGGCCGAAACGCTGGAAGACCTGAAGGGCATGTCGCGCCGCAACCCGTGGTTCGCCTTCCTGATGCTGGTGATGATGTTCTCGCTGGCCGGCATCCCGCCGACCGTGGGCTTCTATGCCAAGCTGTCGGTGCTGGACGCGGTGGTGAAGTCGGGCATGACCTGGCTGGCGGTGGTGGCAGTGATGTTCTCGCTGATCGGCGCGTTCTACTACCTGCGCGTGGTCAAGCTGATGTACTTCGACGCCCCGGTTGGCGAAGAGCAGCTGGAAGCTACCATGGGCCTGCGTTCGATGCTGAGCCTGAACGGCGCAGCGCTGATCGTGCTGGGCATTTTCCCGGCCGCGCTGATGAACCTGTGCTATCAGGCGATCCGCGCCACGCTGGGCTCCTGATCGTCCGGCCGGAAAACGTATGAGTTCCACCGCAGGCGGCTGGTTTGTCATCTTGTTGGCACTGATCAGTGCCAACCTGCCGTTCGTCAACCAGCGCCTGTTCGCGTTGATTCCGCTGCGCTGGCCGCGCAAGCCTTTGTGGCTGCGGCTGGTGGAACTGATCCTCTGCTATGGCATTGCCGGCGCCGCCGGCTTTGCGGTGGAGGCGAGCCTCGGCAACGCTTTCCCGCAGGGCTGGCAGTTCTATGCCATCACGGCCTGCATGATGCTGGTGTTTGCCTTCCCGGGCTTCACCTGGCAATACCTCGTCAAACACCGCGCCGCCTGAAGCCGGTCGTCAAGTCTCCGGGCGTGCGTGAACACCTCGGAGCATTCATGACTGACAAGACCAAGGGCAACCTGCCTTCGCCAGACAACGACGAAGGCCTCAGGGAAGAATGCGTCGCCTCCGCGACGCTGCATCGCGGCAAATTCCTCACGCTCAAGCAAGACATCGTCAGGCTGCCGAACGGCAAGCAGGCGGGGCGCGAGTACGTGCTGCATCCCGGCGCAGTCATGATGATCCCGCTGTTCGACGACGGCACCGTGCTGATGGAGCGCCAGTTCCGCTATCCGGTGGGTGAAGTCATGCTGGAATTCCCCGCCGGCAAGCTCGATCCCCAGGAGGGAGCGCTGCGCTGCGGCGAGCGCGAGCTGCGCGAGGAGACCGGCTACAGTGCGGCGCGCTGGGATTACCTGACACGCATCCATCCGGTGATTTCCTATTCGACCGAATTCATCGACGTGTTCCTGGCGCGCGACCTGACGCATGGCGAGGCAGAGCTCGACGACGGCGAGTTTCTGGAGACCTTCATCACGCCCGTGGGGCAGGTTATCGACTGGGTCCGCAATGGCCGCATTACCGATGTGAAGACCATCATCGGCGCATTCTGGCTGGAGAAAGTGATCTCCGGCGCCTGGCAGCCCGGCGAGCAGTCGCTGCCGCGCTGAGCGCTGGCGGCAGGCTGCGGCGCTCTGCGCTAAGCTGGGGAAGCGAACAACGCATGGACGTGATTTGATCGCCACGCGACTGTTCCGAACGGTCGTTCTAAAAAATTTAGCACGACCGTTCACAAAATTTCGATTCGCGGATAATATAGCTTTTGACGGGCTGGAAAGATCATGAAGGTGCTCGACCTGCGCTGTGCGCAAGACCATCGTTTCGAGGGCTGGTTTGCCTCGGAGGAAGATGCGCAATCGCAGATTTCGCGTGACCTCGTCCAGTGCCCGGTTTGCGGCGACCACGCCGTCAGCCGGCTGCCGAGCGCGCCGCGCCTGAATCTGTCAGGCGCGACCGCGAGGCCAGCGGGCCGGGCGGAGGGCAGCCCGCCGGCGCAAGCGCCGGCGGCCCAGATGACGCTGCAGGCGCTGTACCTGAAGGCAGTGAAACAGGTGCTGGCGCAGACCGAGGACGTTGGCGATCGCTTTGCCGAGGAGGCCAGGCGCATGCACTACGACGAGGCGCCGGAGCGCGGTATTCGCGGTTCGGCATCTGCGGAAGAGGTGCAGGAGCTGGCCGAGGAGGGCATCGAGGCTTTCCCGCTCGTAGTGCCGGATGCGCTCAAGCAGACGGCTCACTGAATTGCGTCCTGTGCCCGTTGCTGTCGGCGCATGACGCGCAGGCAGAACAATTCGCCGGCGGCCTTCCCAGAATGTGCCGGCACCACTGGAGACGGGCATGGATCTCAACTATTCGGCGTCCGACAACGCCTTCCGCGAGGAAGTGCGTAGCTGGCTCGAAGCCAACTTGCCGGCGGACATCCGCAGCAAGATTCTCAATCACCGTCGTCCGAACCGCGACGATCTGGTGCGCTGGCACAAGATCCTGGCCGGCAACGGCTGGTCCGCGCCGCACTGGCCCGTGCAGTATGGTGGCACCGGCTGGAATGCGACCCAGCGTCACATCTGGGACGAAGAGAACGCCCGCGTCGGCGCGCCCGGCGTGCTGCCCTTCGGCGTGGCAATGGTTGCGCCCGTCATCATGAAGTACGGCAGCGAAGCGCAGAAGCAATACTACCTGCCGCGCATCCTGGATTGCACCGACTGGTGGTGCCAGGGCTATTCCGAGCCGGGCTCGGGTTCCGACCTGGCCTCGCTGAAGACCCGCGCCGAACTGACTTCGGACGGCAAGCACTACATCGTCAATGGCCAGAAGACCTGGACCACGCTCGGCCAGCACGCCGACATGATCTTCTGCCTGGTCCGCACCGATCCCGAAGCGAAGAAGCAGGAAGGCATCTCCTTCCTGCTGATCGACATGAAGACGCCGGGCATCACCGTGCGCCCGATCATCATGCTTGACGAAGAGCATGAAGTGAACGAGGTCTTCTTCGACAACGTCAAGGTGGCGGTGGAGAACCGCGTTGGCGACGAGAACAAGGGCTGGACCTACGCCAAGTACCTGCTCGGCCATGAACGTACCGGCATCGCCCGCGTGGGCAATTCCAAGCGCGAGCTGGGCTTCCTGAAGCGCGTGGCGCGCCAGCAGCAGAAGAACGGCAAGCCGCTGCTGGAAGATCCGGTGTTCGGCGCCAAGGTGGCCGCGCTGGAAATCGAACTGATGGCGCTGGAAATCACGGTGCTGCGTGTCGTGTCGAGCGAGAGCGCCGGCAAGGGCCCCGGTCCCGAGGCTTCGATGCTGAAGATCAAGGGCACCGAGATCCAGCAGATGCTGACCGAACTGATGGTCGAGGCCGTCGGCCCGTACGCCCAGCCGTTCGACACCGCCTACCTGGAGTGCGAGCACGAGCACGCCGTGACCGGCTACGACGACGCCGCACCGCTGGCCGCGTACTACTTCAACTATCGCAAGACCTCCATCTACGGCGGGTCCAACGAAATTCAGAAGAACATCATCAGCCAGATGATTCTGGGGCTGTGAGGAGACACGCAACATGAACTTCAATCTCAGCGACGAACAGAAGCAACTGGCTGACGCCGTACGCCGCTTCATCGACAAGGACTACGACTTCGAGTCCCGCAAGAAGAACATCAAGAGCGCTGCCGGCTACGGCGAGGCCGCGTGGGGCTCGCTCGTCGAGCTCGGCCTCACCGCGCTGCCGGTGCCGGAAGAGCAAGGCGGTTTCGCGGGCACCGCGGTCGACATGATGGTGGTCCAGCAGGAACTGGGCCGCGGGCTGATCGTCGAGCCGTATCTGGCGACGGTGGTGGGTGCCTATGCCCTGAAGCTGGCTGGCGGCCAGGATGCGCTGCTCGAACAGGTTGCCGGTGGCGAACTGAAGCTGGCCGTGGCGTTCAACGAGCCGCAGGCCCGCTATGCGCTGAACGACGTGCGCGTGGCCGCGCGCGACGGCAAGCTCAGCGGCCGCAAGGTGGTCGTGCTGCATGGCGGCCAGGCTGACAAGCTGATCGTGTCGGCCCGCAGCAGCGGCGCCGAGGCCGACCAGGACGGCATCTCGCTGTTCCTGGTGGATGCAAAGGGCACGGGCGTCAGCATCAACGACTACCGCACCATCGACAACCTGCGCGCTGCCGACATCACCTTCCAGGACGCGCCGGCCCAGCTGCTGGGCACCGCAGGCAAGGCCTGGCCGCTGATCGAGCAGGTGGCCGACTACGCCGCCGTGCTGCTGTGCGCCGAAGCCGTGGGCGTGATGGATACGCTCAACGCCGCCACGCTGGAATACGCCAAGACGCGCCAGCAGTTCGGCCAGCCGATCGCGCGCTTCCAGGCGCTGCAGCATCGCATGGTGGAGATGTTCATCCATGCCGAGCAGTCGCGCTCGATCACGCTGCTGGCAGCGGCCCGCTTCGAGGAATCGACGCCGGAAGAGCGCCGCCACTATGTTTCCGCGGCCAAGGCCCGGGTCGGGCAGGCTGCCCGTTCGGTCGGCCAGGAGGCGGTACAGATCCACGGCGGCATGGGCGTGACGGACGAACTGCCGGCCGCGCACATGTTCAAGCGCCTGACGCTGATCAACACCACCTTCGGCGACGTGGATCACCACCTGGGCAGGTTCGCTGCCCAGCCGGGGTTCCAGCAAGCAGCCTGATCCCGCAGTACCAGTCAAAACCGCGCTGTAGTCCAGGCGCGGTTTTTTTCTTTGCGCGTTGTTAGGGTTGTGTTCGGCAAATACGGACACTCGGCTCTGCCCGCCGTGCGATCATCGTGCGGAAAGGTCAACGGCCAAAACATTACGGAGAGACAGTTCATGCTGTATTTCGAGGATTTTGAAGTCGGCAGCCGCCGCGAGCTGGGTTCCTACCTTGTCACGGAGGAAGAGATCCTCAGCTTTGCACGGCAGTACGATCCCCAGCCGTTCCATATCGACAAGGAAGCGGCCGCCAACAGCATCTACGGCGGCCTGATTTCCAGCGGCTGGATGACGTGCTCGATCATGATGCGCCTGCTGGTGCTCAGCGCCACTGGCAAGTCGGCCAGCATGGGCTCGCCCGGCGTCGACGAGATCCGCTGGCTCAAGCCCGTCTATGCGGGCGACACGCTGACCGTCGTGCTGAACGTGCTGGACACCCGCCCATCGCAGTCCAAGCCGGACCGGGGCGTGGTCCACACCCAGTGGGAAGCCACCAACCAGCGTGGCGAGCTGGTCTGCACCGTCAAGGGTATGGGGATGTACGGACGCCGCCCCGCCTAAGAACACTTAACCCGGAAATCGAGGAGACAAGCCCCATGCGTACCATTGCATCGCTGCAGGAACTGGAAAGCCTGCAAGGCCAGGAAGTCGCGGTCAGCGACTGGATGGAGATCACCCAGCAGCAGGTCAACCTGTTTGCCGAGGCGACCGGCGACCACCAGTGGATTCACGTCGACGTGGAGCGGGCGAAGAAGGAATCCCCGTATGGCGGTCCCATCGCGCACGGCTTCCTGACGCTCTCGCTGGTGCCGAAGTTCATGCACAACGCGCTGCACATGCCATCGAAGATCGGCGTGAACTACGGCCTGAACCGGGTGCGCTTTACGGCGCCGGTGCCCGTTGGCAGCCGCCTGCGTGCGCGCATCAAGCTGCTGAAGGTCGAGCGGCTGGATCCGCTGCCCAATTCGCCTGAGCTGGAGGGCGCCCAGTCCACCTGGGAAGTGACGATCGAGCGCGAGGGCAGCGACCGTCCGGTCTGCGTGGCCGAGTCGATCAGCCGCCGGTACGGCTGAGTGCGACAATTTGCCGCTGTTGAATTAGCGGCAGCCAGAAAGCCGCGCCTATGCGCGGCTTTCTGCATTTTTTGGCCAGAATTGAGAACCTTGATCCACATCACGAGTGTATGTAAAAGTACTCGTTGCAATTGTCCGGTTTTCTGAACAGTGTGTTCTGTGACGTTGGGTTTACCCGTAATGCTGCATTGCGGTACAGTCGCGCCCACGATGTTTTACGTGTTGCGCTCCCCGGCCGGAAACCGCGCTTGCCATGAAGGCAAGTCGGTCGAGAATCGCAAAAACCTCGTATTCCAACGCTGCCCGGCCGCTGTATCCAGCCGGGTCCGTTCGCGGTTTCGGCCATCAGGTACTCCAGCGCACGCCTTGTCGCCACAAGCGAGCAGCGCGCGCAGTCGTCAGTTGTCCTTCCGTGTTCATGGCGTTGCAAGGCCGCATGGTCCCCCGGCGCTAGATCCGCCACCAGACCGCAACGCCAGCTAAGGACACGTCCTTCCGGTTTTCCCTCAGCCCCACGCCTCTTGCGCAAGCATCAGGCGGTTTAGCCACGCTTTGCCCAAGCGCGGTTTAACCAGACCAGTCGTGACATGAAGAAACCCATACTGCCGCGGTGGACGCGGTTCCTGCCTTGCCTTGGCCTGCTCCTGCTGGCCGGCTGCAACCTGACGCTGCTCGACCCGAAAGGGCAGGTCGGCGTCGACATCAAAGGCATCATCCTGATCGCCACCTGGCTCATGCTGCTGGTGGTCGTGCCGGTCATCGTGCTGACCCTGGTGTTCGCGTGGAAGTATCGCGCCACCAATACGTCGGCGCGCTACGAGCCGGACTGGTCGCACTCCACCGCGATCGAGATTGTGGTTTGGCTGATCCCCTGCCTGATCATCGTGGCGCTGGGCATCATCACCTGGAAGTCTTCGCACGACCTGGATCCGTACAAGCCGCTGGAATCCAAGACCAAGCCGATCACCGTCGAGGCGGTGGCGATGAACTGGAAGTGGCTGTTCATCTATCCGGAACTGAAGATCGCGACGGTCAACCAGATCGCGTTCCCGGTCAATACGCCGGTGAACTTCAAGATCACGTCCGATTCGATCATGAACTCCTTCTTCATCCCGCAACTGGGCAGCCAGGTTTACGCCATGGCAGGGATGGAGACCAAGCTGCACCTGATCGCCAACGAGGCCGGCACGTTCGACGGCATGTCCGCCAACTACAGCGGTGGCGGCTTCTCGGGCATGAAGTTCACGGCCACGGCCATGTCGAACTTCGATTTCGACCAGTGGGTTGCCAAGGTTCGCGCTTCGTCGAATGCACTCGGCGCCGACGGCTACCGCAAGCTGGCCGAGCCCAGCGAGAAAGAGCCGGTCACCTACTACGGCAAGGTGGAAGACGAGCTCTTCCACGGCATCCTGCACAAGTACATGGGCAACGGCGGCGACGCCATGGCCGCCAACGGGTTCAAAGGCGGCCCGATCTGCACCTCGCGCAATACGCTGGGCGTAGAGCAGGTGTCCATGACCACGCCGACCAAGCCGGCGCTGGGCGCGCAATCCTAGGAGCAATGATGTTTGGCAAATTGAGTTTGTCGGCGATTCCGTTTCATGAGCCGATCATCATGATCACACTGAGCTGCGTCGCCCTTGGCGGGCTGGCGCTGCTCGGCGGGATCTCGTACTTCAAGAAGTGGAACTACCTCTGGAGCGAGTGGATTACTTCCGTCGATCACAAGAAGATCGGCGTGATGTACTGCCTGGTTGCCCTGGTCATGTTGCTGCGCGGTTTTGCCGATGCGCTCATGATGCGTACCCAGCTGGCTGTCGCCACCGGTGGCTCCACCGGCTTCCTGCCGCCCGAGCACTACGACCAGATCTTCACCGCCCACGGCGTGATCATGATCTTCTTCGTGGCCATGCCGCTGATGACCGGCCTGATGAACCTGGTCGTGCCGCTGCAGATCGGCGCGCGCGATGTGGCCTTCCCGTTCCTGAACACGCTGAGCTTCTGGCTGTTCGTGGCGGGCGCCATGCTGGTCAATGTGTCGCTGGGCGTTGGCGAATTCGCCAAGACCGGCTGGCTGGCCTATCCGCCGCTGTCGGGGCTGGACTTCAGTCCGGGCGTGGGGGTGGACTACTACCTCTGGAGCCTGCAGATCTCGGGCCTCGGCACGCTGCTGACAGGCGTCAACTTCCTGGTGACCATCCTGAAGATGCGCGCGCCCGGCATGACCCTGATGCGCATGCCCGTGTTCACCTGGACCGCGCTGTGCACCAACGTGCTGATCGTGGCTGCCTTCCCGGTGCTGACCGTGACCCTGGCGCTGCTGGGCCTGGACCGCTACCTCGGCATGCACTTCTTCACGAATGAGGCTGGCGGCAACGCGATGATGTACGTCAACCTCATCTGGATCTGGGGCCACCCCGAGGTGTACATCCTGGTCCTGCCGGCGTTCGGCATCTTCTCGGAAATCATCTCGACTTTCTCGGGCAAGAAACTGTTCGGCTACAAGGGCATGGTGTACGCGACCGCGGCCATCATGGTGCTGTCGTTCATCGTGTGGCTGCACCACTTCTTCACGATGGGCTCGGGTGCCAACGTCAACGCGTTCTTCGGCATCACCACCATGATCATCTCCATCCCGACCGGGGTGAAGATCTTCAACTGGCTGTTCACCATGTACCGCGGCCGCGTGCAGCTGACTTCGCCGGTGCTGTGGACCCTGGGCTTTATGGTCACGTTCGTGATCGGTGGCATGACCGGCGTGCTGATGGCAGTGCCGGCGGCTGACTTCGTGCTGCACAACAGCCTGTTCCTGATCGCTCACTTCCACAACGTGATCATCGGCGGCGTGCTGTTCGGCTACCTGGCCGGCATCACCTACTGGTGGCCGAAGGCGTTCGGCTTCAAGCTGAACGAGCGCCTGGGCAAGTGCGCCTTCTGGTGCTGGCTGGTGGGCTTCTACTTCGCCTTCATGCCGCTGTACGTGCTGGGCCTGATGGGCATGACCCGTCGCCTGAACCATACCGACAACGCGGCATGGACGCCGTGGCTGCACCTGGCCGTGGTGGGCGTGGTGTTCGTGGCGCTGGGCATCTTCTTCCAGGTGCTGCAGATCGTCGTGTCGATCCGCGACCGCAAGAAGCTGGCCGACGTGACCGGCGATCCGTGGAATGGCCGCACGCTGGAGTGGGCCACCTCGTCGCCGCCGCCGTTCTACAACTTCGCGCACACCCCGGTGGTGCGTGACCTGGACGCGTTCGCCGACATGAAGGCGCGTGGCGAGAAGATCCCGACCGAGGGCTATGCCGATATCCATATGCCCAGGAACACGGGCGCGGGCTTCATCATCGGCGCCTTCAGCCTGGCCTTCGGCTTTGCCCTGACCTGGCACATCTGGTGGCTGGCGGCGGTGGGCCTGGTCGGCATGGTGTGGGCGTTCATCCACCGCAGCAACGACGACCACATCGACTACTACGTGCCGGCCAAGGAGGTCGAGCAGATCGAAACGCGCCAATTGCAGCGCATTGCTTCGCAGGCCTGATAACCATGTCGACTGAAGTTCTTGATCGTATTCCCGCGCACGCCGGTGCGCCGGCGCATGCCCATGCCGACACGCACGGGCACGACCACGCGCACCACGATACCAGTGCCAACACAGTGTTCGGCTTCTGGATCTACCTGATGAGCGACTGCATCATCTTCGCTGGCCTGTTCGCGGCATTCGCCGTGCTGCGCGGCGAGATTGCGGGCGGCCCGTCGGGCAAGGAGCTGTTCGAGCTCAACTACGTGCTGGTGGAGACCTTCCTGCTGCTGTTCAGCTCCATCACGTACGGCATGGCGATGATCTCGCTACAGAACCGCAGCCTGAGCCGCGTGATGGTGTGGCTTGGCGTGACGTTCCTGCTGGGCCTGGGCTTCATGGCGATGGAAATCAACGAGTTCCACCACCTGATCGCCGAAGGCGCCGGCCCGGGCCGCAGCGCGTTCCTGTCGTCGTTCTTCACGCTGGTCGGCACCCACGGCCTGCACGTCGCAAGCGGCATGCTGTGGATGATCGTGCTGATGTGGCAGCTGTCGAAGAAGGGCATCACCCCGACCCTCGCCAAGCGCCTGACCTGCCTGTCGCTGTTCTGGCACTTCCTGGACGTGGTCTGGATCGGCGTGTTTACCGTGGTTTACCTGATGGGAGCACTGTGATGGCACAGCACAACGCACCGGCGGCGCACGCCGCCCACGACTCGCACGCCGCGCACGACACGCACGCCAGCTTCAAGTCGTACGCGATCGGCTTCATCCTGGCCGTGATCCTGACCGTCATCCCGTTCAAGCTTGTCATGGACGGCACAATGGACAAGGGCACCATCCTCTGGATCATCCTCGGCATGGCCGTGGTCCAGATGCTCGTCCACCTGAAGTACTTCCTGCACCTGGATACTTCGTCGGAGCAGCGCGGCAACGTGGTTGCACTGCTGTTCACGGCGCTGATCCTGGTGATCGTGGTGGCGGGTTCGCTGTGGATCATGCATAACCTGAATGCCAACATGATGCCGGGGATGAAAGGCTGACGACAGTCATCCGGTGGTCAACAAACGGGGTCCTTCGGGACCCCGTTTTGTTTCAGTGCCTGCCCATACCAGAACTTGCACAATTGACGGCACCGACCAGGTGGCGCGCGCCGCTCCCGATGGCTATACCCTGCTGCTCAATACCGCCGGTCCGCGGTCCACGTTTCGGAGGCGCCCCGGAACGGGTTGCCGCCGCAAGCTGCCGCGCTGTTCGGCGGTCTCCCTCGTCTTCAGATTGCCCCGCCATAGCCTGAGCCATTGCGCACGGCTGGGGCACGGGAGCGCGGCCCTGGTGCGCCGCCCCCCATCGCCAACTCGTTCGAGTCCCGGTCCTGCACTCACTGCACTCATTTGCAGCCGTGCACGGCCCCGGTGCGTCCTTGTTCCGCACTGTCATGGTGCGCGCCGGCTGGCGCCTGCCTGTTTGTATTGCTATCAGCCCGTCCGCCGTCCCTGCGGCGGCTTCCCGTCTTGGCACGCTAGTTGCAGAAGCATCACCCGGGGAGCGTAGTCCCTGACCAACACGACAAACGGGAGCTGCAATGAAACGACGTGACATGCTGAAGCTGTCGGCGATAGCCGCCGCGGCGATGATCGGAACCAGCCCGCTGGCGATGGCGCAGTCGAAGGAGCCGATCAAGGTCGGCATCCTGCACTCGCTGTCCGGCACCATGGCCATTTCCGAGACCTCGCTCAAGGACGTGGCGCTGATGACGATCGACGAGATCAACAAGAGCGGCGGCGTGCTGGGGCGCAAGCTGGAGCCGGTGGTGGTCGACCCTGCTTCCAACTGGCCGCTGTTCGCCGAAAAGGCGCGTCAGCTGATCACCAAGGACAAAGTCGCGGTGACCTTCGGCTGCTGGACCTCGGTGTCGCGCAAGTCGGTGCTGCCGGTCTATGAAGAGCTGAACTCGCTGCTGTTCTACCCGGTGCAGTATGAAGGCGAAGAGATGTCGAAGAACGTCTTCTACACCGGTGCGGCGCCCAACCAGCAGGCCATTCCGGCCGTGGAATACCTGATGAGCAAGGAAGGCGGCGGCGCCAAGCGCTTCTTCCTGCTCGGCACCGACTACGTCTACCCGCGTACCACCAACAAGATCCTGCGCGCGTTCCTGAAGAGCAAGGGCGTGGCCGACAAGGATATCGAAGAGGTCTACACGCCGTTCGGCCACAGCGACTACCAGACCATCGTCGCCAACATCAAGAAGTTCTCGCAGGGCGGCAAGACGGCGGTGATCTCGACCATCAACGGCGACTCGAACGTGCCGTTCTACAAGGAGCTGGGCAACGCGGGCCTGAAGGCCAAGGACGTGCCGGTGGTGGCGTTCTCGGTGGGTGAAGAAGAGCTGCGCGGCATCGACACCAAGCCGCTGGTGGGCCACCTGGCCGCCTGGAATTACTTCATGTCCGTGAAGAACCCCGAGAACGAAGCCTTCAAGAAGCAATGGGCGGCGTGGGTCAAGGCGAACAACCTGCCCGGCGGCGACAAGCGCGTGACCAACGATCCGATGGAAGCCACCTACGTAGGCATCCACATGTGGGCGCAGGCCGTGAAGAAGGCCGGCACCACCGACACCGACAAGGTGCGTGCCGCCATGTACGGCCAGACCTTCAAGGCACCGGACGGCTTCACGCTGACCATGGGCGAGAACCACCACCTGTACAAGCCGGTGATGATCGGCGAGGTGAAGGGCGATGGCCAGTTCACCGTCGTGTGGAAGACGCCGAAGGCCGTGCGTGCACAGCCGTGGAGCCCGTTCATCGCGGGTAACGAGGGCAAGCCGGACAAGGTGATGTAAGCGGACGCCAGTCCGCCCGCTGGCGACAGTTCCCTTCTCCCGCGATGCGGGGGAGGGGATCACGTTGCCGACACTCCGCAGACAAAGAAGAACAAGGCGCGCACGAGCGCCATCACTCCGCCAGCATCTATGCGTCAACCTCTATCGAATACCGCTGTGCCATGGCTGCGTGCCATCCTGGCCGTGCTGCTGCTGGCTGCAGCGCCGCTGTGGGCCGCCGCGCTGACGCAGGCCGACCTCAAGCCGCTGGCCGAAGACGATTTCGATGCCAAGACCGCCGCGCTGACCGCACTGGCCAAGGCGCCTCCCGAACAGGCTGGTCCCATCTTCAAGGCGCTGCAGGACGATGCGCTGCAGTTTGCCCCGTCGGTGGGCATGGTGCGCCAGGACGGTGACAAGCTGGTCGATGCCATCAGTGGCAAGCCTGTCACCGTGAAGGCTGGCGAGCTTGAGTCACTCACCCTGAACAACAGCCTGCGCGCACTGGTCGACAGCGCGGCCAGCAGCCTGCTGCTGCAGTCACCCGACATCGCAGTGCGCACGCAGGCCGTGAACACCTTGTTCGCCCAGCCGGAGAGCGCGTCGCGCGCCTCGGTCGAAGCCGCGCGCAAGAACGAGGCGGACCCGGGCCTGCGCGCCAAGCTCGACGTGATCTGGGCCAACACCGTACTGGCCGAATCGCCTGCCGAAGGCGACCGTGCCACGCACGACGCGCGGCTCGAAGCGATCCGCATCCTCGGCAGCGACAGCAATCCCCAAAGCCGCCAGAAACTGGCGCCGCTGATGGAGCGCGACAGCGCCGGCAAGTACCGCGAGCCCGACGCCGATGTGCGCCTGGCCGCCCAGCAGGCGCTGGACACGCTGCGCAGTGACCAGCGCCGTGCCGAGCTGATCGGCAACATGTTCGCAGGCCTGAGCCTGGGCAGCGTGCTGCTGCTGGCCGCACTGGGCCTTGCCATTACCTACGGCCTGATCGGCGTCATCAATATGGCGCATGGCGAATTCCTGATGATCGGCGCCTACGCGACCTACGTGGTGCAGACGCTGTTCCGCGCCTACGCACCGGGTGCCTTCGACTGGTATCTGCTGGCGGCGCTGCCAGCATCGTTCCTGGCCGCAGGGATTGTCGGCTTTGTGCTGGAACGCCTGGTGCTGCGCCACCTGTACGGCCGCCCGCTGGAAACGCTGCTGGCCACGTTCGGCGTGAGCCTGCTGCTGATGCAAGCGGTGCGTACGCTGTTCGGCGCGCAGAACGTCGAAGTGGCGAATCCCGTGTGGATGAGCGGCGGCATGGAGTGGCTGCCGGGCATGGTGATTCCCTACAACCGCGTCGTCATCATCCTGTTCGCGCTGGGCGTGGTGGCAGTGGCGTGGGCGGTGCTCAACCGCACCCGGCTCGGGCTGTTCGTGCGCGCCACCACGCAGAACCGCACGATGGCGGCATGCGTGGGCGTGCGCACGTGGAAGGTGGACAGCTATGCGTTCGCGTTCGGCGCCGGCATTGCCGGGCTGGGCGGCTGCGCGTTGTCGCAGATCGGCAATGTGGGCCCGGACCTTGGGCAAGCCTACATCATCGATTCGTTCATGGTGGTGGTGCTCGGTGGCGTGGGCCAGCTGGCTGGCACGATCGTCGGGGCGTTCGGCCTGGGCATCATCAACAAATTCATCGAGCCCTTCTATGGCGCGGTGCTTGCCAAGATCTTCGTACTGGTGCTGATCGTGCTCTTTATCCAGAAGCGGCCACAAGGACTTTTCGCGCTCAAGGGGCGCAGCGCGGAGGCATGATGCAGAGTTTCCAATCCAAGCCTTCGGCTGCACCATTCCGGCTTGCCGTGCCGGAACGCCAGCCGTTGTTTTCGCGGCGCGGCTGGCTGCTGCTGGTAGTGCTGGCGCTGGTCATCGCCATCGGCGTCCCGGTTTGTGCATTGCTGCTGCCGCCGGGCCATCCGCTGCATCTTTCGGCCTACGCGCTGACCCTTGTCGGCAAGATCATGTGCTTCGCGCTGGCCGCTATCGCGCTCGATCTGGTGTGGGGCTATTGCGGCATCCTGAGCCTCGGCCACGGGCTGTTCTTTGCGCTGGGCGGCTACGCCATGGGCATGTACCTGATGCGCTCGATCGGCCGCGAAGGCGTCTACAAGAGCGACCTGCCGGACTTCATGGTGTTCCTCGACTGGAAGGAATTGCCCTGGTTCTGGCATGGCACCGAGCATCTCGGCTACGCACTGCTGCTGGTGGTGCTGGTGCCGGGCGTGCTGGCGTGGCTGTTCGGCTTCTTCGCCTTCCGCTCGCGCATCAAGGGCGTGTACCTGTCGATCATCACGCAGGCGATGACCTATGCGGCGATGCTCCTTTTCTTCCGCAATGAGACGGGCTTCGGCGGCAACAACGGCTTCACCGACTTCAAGCGCATCGCCGGCTTCGCCATTGCCGCACCGCAGACCCGCACCGCCTTGTTCGTGCTGACGTTCCTCGCGCTGCTGGCCGGCTTCATTGCCTGCCGCTACATCGTCACGTCGAAGCTGGGCCGCGTGGTGACGGCCGTGCGCGATGCCGAGATGCGCGTGATGTTCTCGGGCTACAACCCGCTGGGCTACAAGCTCTTCGTGTGGACGTTCTCGGCCGTGCTGTGCGGCATTGCCGGCGCGCTGTACGTGCCGCAGGTCGGCATCATCAACCCGGGCGAGATGTCCGCCGGCAATTCCATCGAAATGGCGGTTTGGGTGGCCGTTGGCGGACGGGGCACGCTGATCGGGCCGGTGATCGGCGCGTTCCTGGTCAACGGCGCCAAGACAATGTTCACGGCCTACTTCGCCGAATACTGGCTGTTCCTGCTGGGCGCGATGTTCGTGCTGGTCACGCTGTATCTGCCGGATGGGGTGATGGGTCTTGGCAAGCGCCTGCGCGAACGCAAGCGCACCAGCCCGCCGGCACCCGGGTCGGCGCCAGCACCCAGCCCCGCCGTGGCGAGCCGAACCGGAGGTGAAGCATGAACGCCGCACTCGAACGTGGACAGGCGGAGAGCGGCAACGCCACCGGCCTGGGGCGCATTGTCGAACCCGGCACGATCGACGTCTCGCACGGTCCTATCCTCTACCTGGAAGACGTGACCGTGCAGTTCGACGGCTTCCGCGCGCTCAACAAGCTCACGCTGTCGATCGACCACGGTGAGCTGCGCTGCGTGATCGGGCCCAACGGTGCGGGCAAGACCACCATGATGGATGTCATCACCGGCAAGACCGGTCCGCGCAACGCCAGCGTCACCGGCCGCGTCTTCCTCGGCCAGACCATTGACCTGATGCGGCTGACCGAGCCCCGCATCGCACAGGCCGGCATCGGCCGCAAGTTCCAGAAGCCGACGGTGTTCGAGCAGCACGCCGTCTGGGAAAACCTGGAGCTGGCGATGAAGGCCGACAAGCGCTGGTCGTCATCGCTGCGCGCACGGCTGACTGGCGAGGGGCATCGCCGGATCGAAGAAACGCTCGCCTTGACCGGCCTGGAGGACGAGGCCTATCGACCGGCGGGACTGCTTTCACATGGCCAGAAGCAGCGGTTGGAGATCGGAATGCTGCTGATGCAGCAGCCGCAGTTGCTGCTGCTCGATGAGCCGGTGGCCGGTATGACCGACGAGGAAACCATGCAGCTGGCTGCGCTGCTGAACAGCCTGCGCGGCAGTTGCTCGATGATGGTGGTGGAGCACGACATGGAGTTCGTCGCGGCGCTGGCCGGCGACGGCGGCACGGTGACGGTGCTGGCCGAAGGCAGCGTCCTGGCCGAAGGCACGCTCGATGCCGTCAAGCGCGATGAACGCGTGATCGAATCCTACCTGGGAAGATAACCATGCTGCAAGTCAATGCACTGAACCAGTTCTACGGCGGCAGCCACATCCTGCGCGATGTCACCTTCGATGTGCCGCGCGGCAAGCTCACCACGCTGCTCGGCCGCAACGGCGTGGGCAAGAGCACGCTGCTGAAATGCCTGATGGGCGTGGTGCCCACCCGCAGCGGCAATATCAGCTGGGACGGCCACGCGCTGGAGAAGCGCCCGCCGTACGAGCGCGTCTCCGCCGGTCTGGCCTACGTGCCGCAGGGCCGGGAGATCTTTCCGCGCCTGACCGTGGAAGAGAACCTGCTGATCGGCGCGGCCAGCCGCGCGCGTCCTGCCGGCGTGCCGGACCGCATCTACCAGCTCTTCCCGGTGCTGCGCACCATGCGGCAGCGCCGCGGCGGCGACCTGTCCGGCGGGCAGCAACAACAGCTTGCCATCGGGCGCGCCCTGATGAGCGAACCGGGCCTGCTGATCCTGGACGAGCCGACCGAAGGCATCCAGCCCTCGATCATCCAGGACATCGGCCGTGCCTTGCGGCTGCTGGTCGATGAATTCGGCATGACGATCCTGCTGGTCGAGCAGTACTACGAGTTCGCCCGGCATATCGCCGACCACTACGTCGTGATGAGCCGGGGCGAGGTCGTGGCGAAAGGCGAGGGCGCCAACATGGAGCAGGACGGCGTGCGGGAGCTGATCGCGGTGTGAACGGCGCGACATAGGCGACAAGTGTCGTGCCGGCCGCTTCCGGTGAGGCGGGCGGCACGCTATGATGGATTGCATCGGAAGCGGCATCACGCCTGATGCCGCCGCGCCCGTCGCCTACATCGTCCTACACCGTCGCCGGCCAACTCCCAGCCATGCGTCATCCAGACTTTCCTTCGACGCTTGCCGTGCCTGCCGCATGGCAGGCCAGCCTGCGCCTGCGTTTTGCCGAGCGTGGCGTACGCACCGCTCTTGTCGAGCGGCGCCACCTTGGTCCGCTGCTGGTGCAGAAGCCGCTTTATCCCGAGGGCGGCATCTGCCACGTGGTCATCCTGCATCCGCCCGCTGGCGTCGCGGGCGGCGACAGCCTGGATATCGAGGTCACTGTCGAGCCCGGCGCGCATGCGGTACTGGCAACGCCGGGCGCGACCAAGTGGTACAAGTCGCTCGGCCGGGAGGCTGCCCAGCATCTCCGGCTGGCCGTGGAAGCCGGCGCGCGGCTGGACTGGCTGCCGCAGGAAAACATCGTGTTCGATGATGCACGCGCACGGATTGCCACCGAACTGACCATTGCCCCCGACGCCAGCGCCATCGGCTGGGACGCCGTGGTGCTCGGCCGGCAGGCCTCCGGCGAGCAGTGGGCGCGTGGCGCCCTGTGGCTGGATACGCAGGTACGCAGCGGCGGCAGGGCGGTGTGGATCGAACAGGCTCACTTCGACGCCGCTTCGCCGCTGCGCAGCGCGGTGGCCGGGCTCGACGGACTGAACGTGCTTGGCACGCTGTGGGCAGTGGGCGAGGGCGCCACGCAGGCACTGGCTGAGTCGCTGGCGGAACGGCTGCCCTACACCGCCGATCTCCGTGCCGGGGTGACCTGCTTTGCCGCGCATGGCCAGTCGATGCTGTTGCTGCGTGTGCTGGGCAGACAGATGGAAGCGGTCAGGCAGGTTATGGTCGATAGCTGGAGCGCATTGCGCGGGCCGGTGCATGGCGTGCCGGCACGTCCGCTACGGCTGTGGGCGACGTGAAAAGCCGCATTCGACATCAATAGAACAGAAAAACAAGGACTCCGACGATGGAACTGACACCCCGAGAGAAAGACAAGCTCCTGATCTTCACCGCCGCGCTGCTGGCCGAGCGCCGCCGCGCGCGCGGGCTCAAGCTCAACTATCCGGAAGCGGTGGCGCTGATCACCGCCGCGATCATGGAGGGCGCACGCGATGGCCGCACCGTCGCCGAACTGATGCACGAAGGCACCACCGTGCTGACGCGCGAGGATGTGATGGAGGGCGTTGCCGAGCTGATCCCCGAGATCCAGGTCGAGGCGACCTTCCCGGATGGGACCAAGCTGGTCACCGTGCACCACCCCATCGTCTGAATCCATTCCCACAACAAGACCAACCGAGAGCCGATATGAACCGTTCCGCCTGCGCGCGCCTGGCACTGGGTGCCACCCTTTCCCTGTCCGCCGCTGCTGCGTTTGCACACCCGGGGCACGATGCCGCGACCGTCGGCGCCAGCCTGTGGGCCGGTCTGCAGCATCCGTTCAC
This sequence comes from Cupriavidus sp. IDO, assembly GCF_000812465.1. GTDB lineage: Bacteria > Pseudomonadota > Gammaproteobacteria > Burkholderiales > Burkholderiaceae > Cupriavidus. The sequence continues at coordinate 177,153 of NZ_JWMA01000036.1, forward strand.
GGGTGCCGATCACCTGCTGGCGATGGCGGCAGTCGGCATGTGGAGCGCGCTCGGCGCACGCTCGGCCGCCGATACGCTGCGCCTGCCGCTGGCCTTTGTCGCGCTGATGCTGGCCGGCGCCGCGCTCGGCCTCGCGGGCTTCGCCTTGCCGGCTGTTGAGCCGATGATTGCGGCGTCGCTGCTGGTGGTCGGTCTGCTGGTCGCGCTGCGGGCGAAGCTGCCGGCGTGGGCCGGCATGGCGATTGTCGGCGGCTTTGCCGTTTTCCACGGCTTCGCGCATGGCGCAGAACTTCCGACCACGGCAGGGGCGTTGCCGGGCGTGCTGGCCTACGTCGGCGGGTTTGCCGTTGCCACGATGGCGCTGCACCTGGCCGGCATCGTGGCCGGCACCGCGCTGCGCAACCGCGCTGGCTGGCTGGCGCGTGCTGCAGGCGCAGGCGTCGCGCTGTATGGCGTGGGCCTGCTGGTTGCATAAGGAGAACGCGATGATCCCCGGTGAACTGATGCCCGCCGACGGCGAAATCGAACTCAATGCCGGCCGTGCCACGGTGAGCGTGACGGTAGCGAATACCGGCGACCGGCCCATCCAGGTCGGCTCGCATTTCCATTTCTACGAAACCAACGCAGCGCTGTCGTTCGACCGCGAAGCCACGCGCGGCTTCCGCCTGAACATCGCGGCAGGCACCGCGGTGCGTTTCGAGCCTGGCCAGACCCGCACCGTGGAACTGGTCGCGCTCGATGGCGACCGCATCGTCTACGGCTTCAACGGCAAGATCATGGGAGCGCTGTGATGGCAAAGATTTCCAGGCAGGCCTATGCCGAGATGTTCGGCCCGAGCACTGGCGACCGCGTGCGGCTGGCCGATACCGGGCTGATCATCGAAGTCGAGAAGGACTTCACCATCTACGGCGAAGAAGTGAAGTTCGGCGGCGGCAAGGTGATCCGCGACGGCATGGGCCAGAGCCAGCGCATGGCGAAGGATTGCGTCGATACCGTCATTACCAATGCGCTGATCGTCGACCACTGGGGCATCGTCAAGGCCGATATCGGCCTCAAGGGTGGCCGCATTGCTTCCATCGGCAAGGCCGGCAATCCGGACATCCAGCCTGGCGTGACCATCGTGGTCGGGCCCGGCACGGAAGTGATTGCGGGGGAGGGCATGATCGTCACCGCCGGCGGCATCGACAGCCATATCCATTTCATCTGCCCGCAGCAGATCGAAGAGGCGCTCATGAGCGGCGTCACCACCATGATCGGCGGCGGCACCGGCCCGGCAACAGGGACGTTCGCCACCACAGTCACGCCGGGGCCGTGGTTCATGGAGCGCATGCTGCAGGCGGTGGATGCCTACCCGATGAACATCGGCCTGCTCGGCAAGGGCAACGCCAGCCAACAGGGGCCGATCCTGGAGCAGGTCGAGGCCGGCGCCATCGGCCTGAAGCTGCACGAAGATTGGGGCACCACGCCGGCCGCGATCGATACTTGCCTGTCCGTGGCCGATGCGACTGACACCCAGGTGGCCATCCACACCGATACGCTCAACGAAGCCGGCTTTGTCGAAGCCACCATCGCCGCATTCAAGGGCCGCACAATCCATACGTATCACACCGAAGGCGCCGGTGGTGGCCACGCGCCCGACATCATCAAGGTCTGCGGCGAGGCCAACGTGCTGCCGTCGTCCACCAACCCGACGCGCCCGTACACGGTCAACACGCTGGACGAGCACCTCGACATGCTGATGGTGTGCCACCACCTCGACCCCGCCATTGCCGAGGATATTGCCTTTGCCGAAAGCCGCATCCGCCGCGAGACGATTGCTGCCGAAGACATCCTGCACGATCTGGGTGCGTTCTCGATGATCTCCAGCGACTCGCAGGCCATGGGGCGCGTGGGGGAGGTCATCATCCGCACCTGGCAGACCGCGCACAAGATGGCGATGCAGCGCGGCAAGTTGCCGGGCGACCCCAACGATGCGCGCGGCGGCCACGACAACTTCCGCGTCAGGCGCTATATCGCCAAGTACACCATCAACCCGGCGCTGACCCACGGGATTGCGCATGAGGTGGGCTCGGTCGAGGTGGGCAAGTGGGCCGACCTGGTGCTGTGGCGTCCGGCGTTCTTCGGCGTCAAGCCGAGCCTGATCCTGAAGGGCGGCATGATTGCGGCGGCGGCGATGGGCGATCCTAATGCGTCGATCCCGACACCGCAGCCGGTGCACTATCGTCCGATGTTTGCGTCTGCGGGCGGGGCGTTGCACAAGTCGTCGCTGACCTTTGTCTCGCAGGCGGCACTCGCGGCGGGCGTAGGGGAACGCTACGGGCTGGCCAAGACGCTTTCGGCCGTGCGGGGCACCCGCACGGTGAGCAAGCGGGACATGGTGCACAATGACTGGCAGCCGCAGGTCAGCGTCGATCCCGAGACCTACCAGGTCGTCGCGGACGGCCAGTTGCTGATGTGCGAGCCGGCCACCGTGTTGCCGATGGCGCAACGCTACTTCCTGTTCTGAGTGACATCGCTTTCCCCAGAAATCCGCATGCTGAAGATCGACAAACTCCTGAGCGCCCCGCACGGCATCGCCGCCGTGCTGGTGCGCCGCGCCCCGAAGCTGGTCCTGCCCTTTGCCGAACGCAGCAAGAGCCGCCTGCGCGCCGTGCTGGACAACGGCGAAGAAGCCGCGCTGTTCCTGCCACGCGGCACGGTGCTGCGCGGTGGCGACCTGCTGGTGGCCGAGGACGGCAGCTTTGTCGAAGTCCAGGCCGCGACGGAGTCGGTGTTGCAGGTGCGCTCGGAGGATCCGCATGCGCTGATGCGCGCGGCCTACCATCTCGGCAACCGCCACACGCCGGTGGAGGTGGGGCGCGATTACCTGCGCCTGGAGTTCGACCCTGTGCTGGCCGATATGCTGGCGCGGCTGGGTGTCAGCACGGAACGCGCCGAACTGCCGTTCGAGCCCGAAGCTGGTGCTTATGGCGGCGGGCACAAGCATGGCCACGACGCTACGTTTGCCGAAGACTATGCGGCGGCGCAGGCGGTGTTCCACGAACATCATGGGCATGACCATGCCCATGGGCATTCGCATTCGCACGACCACGATGATGCCGATCATGTGCATGACGATCATTGCGGGCATAAGCATTGAAGCGGCCGGCGCGGCTCGCGCGCGCCGCTGCATCGTTGCAGTGCTTGCACTCCGGAGCTGCACGGCGCTGAGACTAACTGGCGCAGTCCTGAAACAGATTGGGCAGATTGTGTTGTTGGCTGGAGACGGCATTCGGGCCGGCGTGATGCCATGACACAACTCCGCCAACTCATCTCCCTGCTGCACCTCGCTTCCCCCGCGCTCCCTATCGGCGGCTTCAGCTATTCCCAGGGTCTGGAAGCCGCCATCGACTGCGGTCTTGTTCACGATGCCACCACCGCCGAGCGCTGGATCCAGGACAACCTGCTGCACGTCCAGGCCCAGTGCGAGGCGCCGCTCTGGCTGCTGCTGCACCGGCACTGGCGAAGCGGCGAGCTGGCCGAGGTGCGCGCATGGAACGACTGGTTCCACGCCACCCGGGAGACGGCCGAGCTGCGGCTGGAAACCGAGCAGATGGGCTGGTCGCTGGCGAAGCTGGTGGCGCAGATGGAGTGGGGCGACGCAGCGTTGCGCGAAGGCCTGGCGTCGCTGTCGCCGGTCTGCCTGACCACGGCGTTCACCGCCGCGTGCGTGGCGCTCGATGTGGAAGCCCGCGACGGCCTCGCTGCCTATTGTTTCAACTGGGCCGAGAACCAGGTCGCGGCCGCCATCAAGGCTGTGCCGCTCGGCCAGGTTGCCGGCCAGCATATGTTGCGGCGCCTGCATGGCGCAGTGCTGCTCGTGGTTGACGAGGCCGGGCGCCGCGCCGAAGCCACCCCGCCGCAGCTCTCTACGTTCTCACCCATGCTGGGATTGTTGTCCGCGCGGCATGAGACCCAGTATTCCCGGTTGTTCCGATCCTGAATCCAGATCCCATCATGACCCAGGCCCGTACCAAGAAGAACCCTCCGCTGCGCGTTGGCGTCGGCGGCCCTGTCGGTTCCGGCAAGACCACGCTGCTCGAAATGCTGTGCAAGGCCATGCGCGAGCGCTATGACCTGGTCGCCATCACCAACGATATCTACACCAAGGAAGACCAGCGCCTGCTGACCATCTCGGGCGCGCTACCGGCCGAGCGCATCATGGGCGTGGAAACCGGTGGCTGCCCGCATACGGCCATTCGCGAGGATGCGTCGATCAACCTCGAGGCCGTCGACCGCATGCTGGCGAAGTTTCCCGATGCCGATGTGATCTTCATCGAGTCGGGCGGCGACAACCTCGCCGCCACCTTCAGTCCCGAACTCTCCGATCTGACGATCTATGTCATCGACGTCGCGGGTGGGGAGAAGATCCCGCGCAAGGGCGGGCCGGGCATTACCAAGTCCGACCTGCTGGTGATCAACAAGACCGATCTTGCGCCCTACGTGGGCGCATCGCTCGAGGTGATGGAAAGCGATGCACGCAAGATGCGCGGCGCCAGGCCGTTCGTCATGGGCAGCGTCAAGTCGGGGCAGGGGCTGGATGAGGTGATCCGCTTCATCGAGAAGCAGGGGATGCTGGGGCTCTAGTCCCAAAGCATCCCCTCAGCGAAAGCTGCCCTTCCTTGCCAGCGCACGCGCAACCGCTGCCACCAGGTTCAACTCGGCGTCGTTCAGCTCCGCCATATGCCGCAGCGTGGCTTCGATCGCGACGTGCTGCGTGTTGCCGAACCGCGCGCGTAGCTCCTCCACGCGTAGGGCGGTGGTGTCGTGCTGGTTGAAGTCGAGCATGTCCATGGGCGATACCGCGAGCGTATCGGCGAGCGTGCAGATGTTCGCCAGCGCAACGTTGCGCTTGCCGCCTTCGATGCCACTGAGATAGGACCGGGACAGGCCGCTCTCGAGCGAGAGCGTTTCCTGTGACCATCCGCGCTGCTTGCGCAGCCAGGCGAGATGCAATCCGAATAGTCTGAGAGTTCGGGCAGTCATGGGTGGTGATGAAATCCGAGTCGGTCCGAGGCTAAGGGCTTGAACTGCTGACAAAATAGTTGCGCGTTCTTGCGCAGTTGTGCACAATTTGCGCATGATACGCACGATGGTCAGCATTCAAGAGGCTGCGGCGTTTCTGGGCGTCTCGGCGCAAACGCTGAGGCGCTGGGAGCGCGAAGGCAAGCTCATTGCGGACGAACGCACAGCCGGCGGGCGTCGTCGCTACGATC
>NZ_JWMA01000037.1 GCF_000812465.1 Cupriavidus sp. IDO
ATGGTGAGGCGAGGCTGGGGCCGCATCATCAGCATATCCTCCATCATCGGCTCCAAAGGCGGCTTCGGCCAAACCAACTACGCTGCAGCCAAAGCCGGAATGCATGGCTTTACGAAGTCATTGGCACTCGAAGTTGCGAAGAGCGGTGTGACGGTCAACACCGTTTCGCCTGGCTTCATTGGCACCAAGATGGTGACCGCCGTGCCACAGGAGATTCTCGATACCAAAATCATCCCGCAAATTCCTGTCGGCCGTCTTGGGAAGCCGGAAGAGGTGGCGGCATTGATTGTGTACCTATGCTCGGAGGACGCCGCTTTCGTGACGGGGGCGAATATTGCCATCAACGGTGGGCAGCACATGCAGTGAGGTCTGATGAACTGTCCAGCGCCCCACACAGGCCGGAGCGCTGAACATAGTATGCTTTGACCGGAAGGAAACAGTGCGGCCTTACTGCAGACAGCCAGGCGTGGTGGGTATCCCTGTCCTGTGTCGAGCCAATGACGGAGGCGTCTGAGCAACACAATAGTTAACCCTGATATTAGGGTTATCTAATTCGCCTTTAAATTGAGCGCTGTAGGATCCCACTACCACCCGCGCTACCATCCTCGGTAACGCGGGTTCTTTTTTTGTAGGCGGTCGGCCCTGTTCAACCCTCGCGCGCCGGCGATCTTCGCTCGCTCTTCGAAGAGTTGGCTTGTTTCATAAATGAAGCGCTTTTCAGGGTTACCACTGGCTCCTTGTCTTTAGATCCACGTCCAGCGCCGGCGTGGCATAGGGCGGCACGACCCTGGCGTTGCACACATATTCGGCTCGAATCTGAAGCCAACCCTGGAGCGAGAACGCCTTTGGCCCCGCTATCAGACGTCGTACCGTCCGAGACCGCCGCCGGTTCGACAGATCCCATAGCGATACACCTGTTGGAAGCTTGGGCCGAGCGCTGGCAGGTAGTGCATGAGTGAAAGGAACTGAGAATTAAAAAGCTCCTGCGCCAGCGCGAGTCCATCATCCATCCCACGGAATTGTGCGGTGGCAAACAATGCGCGTCAGGCCACTCGGAATTGTGGGTGATGCGGTGCTTATACTCTTTAAGCATAAGTTAAGACGTGCGGTCCGGCGATTCTGCTGTGGCTACCCACGCCTCAATCTCGAACTCATAGAACTAGATCCTGTCACAGGCAACCATGTGGCTTTGGCCAGGGGCTGCTTGCGCTTTCAGGAGTTGAAATCATCATGCCTGTTAGCACCGTTGCACTCGTCAACGTACAACCACATGTAACACTTGAGCGCTGGAGAGTCCGCGAAACAAGGCTGGGCCAACGTCATTTCGTGGGGTATTGCGTAGAGAACCACGAGGGTCGTGTGAGCAGCGCTATCCAGTCCTTCGATACTGTCACGGGGGTCGGAGTAACTTCCAGCGGCCGGCGGTACTTGTTATCAGGCTGGCCCTGTTTTGATGGTGACGCTGAGCGTATCTGGGAGCGTCTGGCCGAACGGTATGACATCAGCGAGACCAAGGACGTCAGCATTGAATTTATGGCGCCACAAAAACCTTGAGCGGCTTCCTTCGACGTAGGCGGCTCGCGTTCCTCATCCATGGACAACGCGCAGGTCAATATGTACCTATATTGCGCCGCATTTTCAGGCAGACCAGGGTTCAAGCATTCAACGACTGGGAAATGTCGCCTTTAATCCGGCTCATCTTAGCTGCCACCCTGGCGTTGGGCCTAACGGGCTGCGACCTCGACCCCACTCACAAGATTTACTTCGCCCCGGTCGTCGCCGGTGCAGTTGACGTGCAGGGAGGCGAGGGGCATTGGTGCACCGTGCCTTTGACCCTGGAGCAGGCCCTGCTGTTATCGCGCTGGCTGGAAGCTCATCGCGATGGGTGGCACGGCTTGATGCAAACGCCCCCCTTTCCCTCTTTCAGTTTTGGCTTTGAATCCGCTGACGGCCGAAGGTACTCGCTAGAGGTGACTGTTGATCCTAACGGCAATGGGGGCGCTGTTGTCAACTTTCGCGGGCCGAAGCGAGCCCCTCTCTCGAGGCACTTGTCGTTGGAGGAAGTACGTACCTTGCGCGCGGCAGTTGGAATGGATGTGCCGAAGCGGCCAGCAACATGCCAATCCGCAAACAGCAAGAACGAGCAGTTTGGGGGCGGCGCTCGCATACATCAAACCGACTCTCGCTACCCATTCCGCAAGGGTGCTTGTAGCGCACACCGGCGGGTGTTGTTCCGTGCGTAGATTGGACGCCGCTTTATCCGTTGGAGCTGAGTTTTCGGTAGGCGAGAGCGGTGGTTAGGGAAATTTGGAAACCGCCTTCGCTCTTCAGTGAGAACCTGCCACGTGCAGCGCAACCGAAAATGTTGTCGAGATGTCTGCGCGAAATATAAAGAATGACGCGAACTTTACGCATTGGCAGTTCCTCAATTTGGCAATTGGCTTCGGATTCATCGTTGACGTCGTCTGCCGTCAGTCCAGGTTTGCCGACAATTGCTTTGGTCACAATATTATTCCTCCTCATCATGCGCCGCCGAGGGTACTTCAATACAAACTGTTAGCGGTTATGACTCGGCATGTGTCGGTCTTCTCTCTGAACGGCTCAGCGGTGTTGTAGCGGGATAGCTCACTGTGCTGCGTAGCTAGAGCTCAGCCGTCAATAGGGGCGTTTCATTGATACTGATGCTAGCGAATTCACCTGAAGCCAGCAATTCCGGAGGGATGGTAGCAGGGTCAATGGGCGTGAAGCCAAGGCGGGAGAAATAGTCAGCTGCCGCTCTAGTTCCGACGACCAGGGTATCGACGCCACGCAGGCGGGCATCAGCGACCATAATTTTCTCCTTTTTCTCTTGCAGAGACTCTAGGTCAGCATTGTTCGACGGTGTATTAGCGGATTCGCACAGCGGTGACTTTCTGTAACGCCACGTCGAGGCGCTAGCTGTCCAGCTGGACTTTGGGGTCTGCAACACAACCGAGCGGCTTCTGCGTGGACAGGGGTCGGAGTACTTCCGAATGGACAAAGACTCGTGCGGGGGGAGGCGCATCCAGCTGTATTCGCGACTTGAGCTTGCCTGTTTCAGAACTTACGGATTGTCACGAGTTATGAGTCAACTCGGCTCGGGACAGTGCCGTTCTTGGCGGTAAGGCCGAGGCGCAGCCCGAAGGCGCGAAGGCCGCAGCCAGCGTGGACAAGACGAAGAAGCAATAAGCTGCTCCCATTGGGCGAACCGAGGGGGCGTTGCCGGGGCCAAGGCCGCTGCAACGTAGCCTGAGTGCAGGAGCTTTGCGGAGGGTCCAGGTTGGCTGGAAAGCCAGCCTGTCCTCTCCGCGTTTGTTCAAGATAAGGGAAGCGCCATGAAAGCCTTTGCCGCATCTACGCTGCTCGGCGGTTGCGTCGTGGTGCCGTATGATGGCGGGTACTATGGTGGTGGATACTACGGTCCGTACGGGTATTAGGGCCCCCGGCACCACGGATACCATGGACATCATGGAGATGGCGACTAACGCGGAATTTGAATCTTTGGTTGCGACCGAAATTCTAGCCATTCAGTTTCGACATCCGGCAGAACGACATCGGACCGCGCGTGGCGCCAAGCCAAAGCTTCTGAATCGTAGGCGGCGCCGACCACTGTGATCAGTCGCGCTATGCGGTCGCGAGGGTCAGCGGCAAGGCGCACGGCGATTTCACCACTCATGCTGATGCCAACGACAGCGCGCGGCTCGGCTTCATCAAGGTACTGCAACGCTGCAAGTGCCTCGCGGTCACGCTTACTCAGGGAGTTGGCTGTTCGTGCCGAGCTCTCTCCGTGCCTGGAGAAATCCACGGCAACCGACCCAATCCCACGGCTCGACAGATTCTGGCGGAGCACAGACCAGTGGGACCGTTCGCTCGTGCTTGCGCCACCATGCAGCACGAGGCAACTGGCGCGGCCTGTGAACAGACCCTAGGCACATAGTTCTTGCAGCTGCCGGCGGCAACAAGCGCGTAGCACGATCATTCCTGCTACCCGCACCGCCTTACCGGCCGCCATTCAGTTCCACGCGTGGGCCTTTCCTTCCCGAGCGTGCCCAATCGCCGCCACCCGTCGCGCCGCCGGGAGACGCGACGGGTGGCGGCACACGCTTAGCGCGACGGGAAGTAACCTTGCACGCAAATCGAATAGAAGAGGCCAGTCGGCTCGAGCGGACGGAGGTCCGCCTGCTCCCGTTGAAATATGTTCTAAGGCGCCAGCTTTACCAGCTCACGGTGCGCATGGCTGAACTGTTCGCGTGCCGTCGGTGTGGGGCGGAAGCCGACCTCGAGCGGCGAGATGGTGATGTGCCCGGCAAGGAAGGCAGGCGTCTCGGCGATCCGCGCCAGCTCGGGCGGCTCGGTGTCCGGGGCGCCAACGCCGATCGCTACCGTGTGGTCGGGATTGCGCTTGTAGACGGTCGTGAATGAATCCACTGTGCCAGCGACCGTCAGACGTACGCCCGCTGGGGCTTTCCAGCCGGTGACGACGGGGTAGTTGATGCTCAACGGGTGGGCCGCCGGCAGTAGCGGCTGGCCGGGAACGCGCCTGGCTTCCAGGCTGGCGATCACGCGGGCCAGGAAGGCTCCGGCCCTGGGAATCGTTGCCAGGGTGCTCGCAAAGCCGGTGCGTGCCTCGGTAAAGTCCACGCCGACACTCAGCGCGATGGCGGGCACGCCACGGCGCGCGGCGAACAGCACGTTCATCACCGTGCCCGAGTGCGGGATGGAATCCGACAGGTTCTCGCCGAAATTGGCCCCGGAGACGACCAGGTCCGGCGCGAAGCCGTTCTCCGGTCCGATGATCCTGAGGCCCATCGCGGTGGCGTCCACCGGCGTGCCGCTGCCCAGGTAGTCCGGGTTGGTGGCATTGAGCACGCTGCCTGCAACGAAGCCCGGCCTGACCCGGTGCACGCAGAACGTTTCCGCGCTGCCGGCGAGTGGTTCGATCACCAGCCGGGTGCTGCCGTCGGGCACGGCATAGGCGCCGCCGGAGCCGCTCTGGTTGGTGGCGGGGCCTACCGTGATCACGCGGTGGCCGGCCTCCTGCAGGGCCTTGCGAACGGCAGTGATGCCGGGCGCGGCGCAGCCGTCGTCATTGGTCAGCAGCACATTGAGTGCGTGGGCGGGGCTGGCCGCGGCGGCTGTTGCCGCGGCGGCGATACCGAGGATGCCGGGCCGCAGGCGGGCGGAAAGGCGAAGCATCGGAACCTGTCTCCTTTGTCTGTGCGTGGGAATGCAGTGCCCGGCAGCGCGGAGGCGGCGCCGGACTTGTTCTGATCCGGCGCGGCCGGCCGCTACGACACCGGCAGCCCGCGCTCGCGCGCAAGCGTGATCGCCGTATCCTCGATCATGTCCTCCTGCCCGCCCACCAGCCGCTGCCGGCCGAGCTCGACCAGGATCTCGCGCGCGGGGATGCGGTACTTGGCCTCGGCGCGCTTGGCGAACAGCAGGAAGGACGAATACACGCCGGCGTAGCCGAGCGTGAGCGCGTCGCGGTCGATGCGGATCGGGTGGTCCATGATCGGGACCACGAGGTCTTCGGCCACGTCGGCAATGCGGAACACGTCGACGCCGGTCTCGATGCCCATGCGCTCGCACACGGCCACCAGCACTTCCATCGGCGTATTGCCGGCACCGGCGCCCAGTCCCGCGGCGGCGGCATCGATGCGGGTGGCACCGCAGGCAATCGCGGCGAGCGAGTTGGCCACGCCCATGGCCAGGTTGTGGTGGCCATGGAAGCCGAGCTCGGTCTCGGGGCGCAGCGCCTGCCGCACGGCGGTCAGCTTTTCGGTGACATCGTGGGGCAGCATATGGCCGGCCGAGTCGGTGATGTACAGGCAGTCGGCGCCGTAGCTTTCCATCATCAGGGCCTGCTCCACCAGCGTCTGCGCCGGTGCCATGTGCGCCATCATGAGGAAGCCGACGGTGTCCATGCCGAGCTTGCGCGCCATGCCGATATGCTGCTCGGAGACGTCGGCCTCGGTGCAATGGGTGGCGACGCGGATGGTATGCACGCCGATCTCGTGCGCCATGCGCAGGTGGTCCACGGTGCCGATGCCGGGCAGCAGCAGCGCGGAGACGCGCGCCTGCTTCAGCTCGCCCAGCACCGCGCGCAGGTATTCCTCGTCGCTGTGCGCCGGAAAGCCGTAGTTGACTGACGCGCCGCCGAGGCCGTCGCCGTGGGTGACTTCGATCAGCGGCACGCCGGCGGCGTCCAGCCCGCGTGCGATGCCTTTCATCTGTTCCAGCGAGATCTGGTGGCGCTTCGGGTGCATGCCGTCGCGCAGGGTCATGTCGTGCAGGGTGATGCGTTGGCCCATGGCTCGGCTCCTCAGGCGGTGGCGGTTTCAGGATTGCCGGCGCGCATGGCGGCGGCGATGCACTCGGCGGTGCGGGCGGCGGAGGCAGTCATGATGTCCAGGTTGCCGGCGTACTTCGGCAGGTAGTCGCCAAGGCCTTCCACCTCCAGGAAGATCGAGACGCGCTTGCCGTCGAACACTGGCCCGTTCTTCAGGGTGTAGCCGGGCACGTACTTGCGGACTTCGGCAATCATGTCGTGCACCGAGGCGGTAATCGCGGCAACGTCGGGCGCGTCGTCGGTCAGGCAGTGGATGGTGTCGCGCATGATCAGCGGCGGCTCGGCCGGGTTGATCACGATGATGGCCTTGCCCTGGCGGGCACCGCCCACGGCCTGGATCGCGCCCGCGGTGGTACGGGTGAACTCGTCGATATTGCGGCGCGTGCCTGGCCCGACCGAGCGCGACGACACCGTCGCCACGATCTCGCCATACGCCACCGGCTGCACGCGCGACACGGCGTACACCATCGGGATGGTTGCCTGGCCGCCGCACGTCACCATGTTGACGTTCATCTCGTTGCTGCCGATATGGGCCTCGAGGTTGACCGGTGGCACGCAGAACGGCCCTATCGCCGCCGGCGTGAGGTCGATCACGCGCACGCCGCGCGCGGTCAGTTTCGCCGAGTGTTCAGCGTGGACATAAGCAGAGGTGGCATCGAAGGCGATGCGGATATCGTCGGCTTCCAGGTGCGGCAGCAGGCCGTCGATGCCGTCGCTGGTGGTCTTCAGCCCGAGCTCGCGCGCACGGGCCAGGCCTTCGGAGCCTGGCTCCACGCCGACCATCCAGACCGGTTCCAGGATTTGGCTGCGGCGCAGCTTGTAGAGCAGGTCGGTGCCGATATTGCCGGGCCCGATCAGGGCACATCGGATCTTGTTCATGATGTCTCGCGTCGCAAAGTCAGGAAGTCAGGAAGTCAGGAGAACACGGCGGTGCAGCCGCCAATGCCGGTGATGTGCATGGACAGCCGGTCGCCGGCCTGCACGGGAATCAGCGCCGCCAGCGAGCCCGACAGGATGGTCTCGCCGGCAAGCAGGGGAATGCCGAAGCTGCCGAGCGTGTTCGCCAGCCACGCCACCGCGTCGGCGGGGTGGCCCAGCGCGGCGCTGCCGAGTCCGGTGGCCACGCACTCGCCGTTCTTCTTGAGCGTCATCGCGCACGCGCCCAGGTCCAGCGCATGCGGGCTGACGCGCGCTTCGCCCAGCACATAGACGCCGCAGGAGGCGTTGTCGGCGACGGTGTCTTCAATGCGGATGCGCCAGTCCCGGATGCGCGAATCCACGATCTCGAAGCAGGCCGCCACCGCTTCGGTGGCGTCGAGCACCTCGTCGCGCGTGACACCCGGTCCGCGCAGATCGCGCCGCAGGAAGAAGGCGATCTCGCCCTCGGCGCGCGGCTGGATCAGGGTGTCGGCGGGAATGGGCTGGCCGGCGGCGTATTGCATGCTTTGCAGCAGAATGCCGAAGTCCGGCTGATGCACATCCAGCATCTGCTGCACGGCCTCGCTGGTCACGCCGATCTTCTTGCCGGTGACGCGGTCGCCGGCCGCCAGCCGGTGGGCAATAAAGCCTTGCTGGATGCGATAGGCATCGCGCACGTCGAGCCCCAGTCCGCGGCCACTGAGTGGCGGCACCGGCGAGCGCGTAAGCAGCGCATGGTGGAGTTCGTTGCTGAGCGTTGTGATCAGGTCGGCGGTCATAACGGGAAGGTCGGAAATCACTGCCGCAGCGGCAGCGCGCCGCGGCAGTTCGGATCGGAACTGGCCTCAGAACGAGTACTTGGCGTTGAAGGCCACGTAGTCGCGGTCAGCCAGCGGGCGGTTGGTAATGCTCGGCCCGCCAAGGAACGCGGAATAGGTCAGGTTGAGCTCCAGGTTGTTCAGGTACTTGAAGGTCAGCCCCACGCTGGCGCGCTTGTCGCCATAGCCCATCAGCGTGCCGAAGGCGCCCGCCACGGCAGACCTGCCGCTGAACTGCTGCGCATAGGTGAGCGGCACCGTCAGGTCCCAGCCATCGAATACGTTGTTGTAGGTCAGCGACCAGCCCAGCTGGAATGCCGCCGAATTGCGAGTGTTGGTCAGCTCGCTGAAGCCCATCACCGAATCCACGCCCAGCACGTGCAGGTAGGCGATTTCGCCAACCAGCGACTGTGAGTTGGCCAGGAAGGTGGGACCCACCGAGTAGATGGCGGAGAGCTGCCCCTGCAGCGCCCTGCCGGGCGAGGCAGTCGGTGAGCCTGCCACGTTCACCAGCATCGGTATGCCGTCCTTGTAGCTGACTTCACCGGCGACGTTGGCGCCCAGCACTTGCGTGGAGAAGCTGGCGCCGGTCAGGTTGATGCCGCCGAAGAACTTCTGCTGGTACTGCAGCGTAGGGAAGAGCGAGGTGACGACGCTCGGGTTCTTGTCGTGGTAGCGCAGCTGGTAAAGCCCGATCTCGGTGCCTTCGAATACGCGGAAGCGCGTGCCGATGCCCCACTGTCCCCAGTCGGAGGGGCGGATGTCCGGGCCGCGCGGGATGCGGAAGCCCGGCCCGATGATGAACTCCGCGCCCGGTCCGACCAGGTCGCTGGTGCTGAAGTAGCTGCCGGGCGCGGAGAGCTGGTTCGGCTTGTAGGTGAACTGGTAGTAGCCCATCACACTGAATGCGGGCGTGACCTGCAGCTGCAGCGAAGCCTGCGGGACCGGCAGCAGGATGTCCTTGACCTCGGCGCCCGGCACGAATGCCTTGGTCGCGTCGGCAGGCCCTTGCGCGCCGGCGATATTGGCGAAGAACAGGCTCTCGCCCCATGCCACCACCTGGTTGCCGAGCTTGAAGCTCAGCTGCGTGCTGCCGACGGGGACCGCACCATAGACATAGGCATCCAGCAGCTGCGCGCGGGACTCGTGATAGTCGCGCGCCGATTCGGTGAACTGGTTGAACGGGCCGCTGTGGTTGACCGTGAAGGGCGCGTTGTTGGAGTTGGTGCCGCTGTAGGCCCAGTCATAGAACACGCTGCCGCGCACCAGTGCGCCGAAGGCGTCGTGCTGCACATGCGCTTCGCCAAGCAGGGAAGTGCGGTTGGCGATCATGTCGCCCTGCCTGAAGTTGCGGTTGCCGTCGTCGCCGTTGATATTGGCCGGGCTCAGCAGCGTATTGCTCTGGTGGCTGGTGCGCACCGCCGCCCCGTAGCTTGCGGTGATGCTGTAGTCGAGCGTCGTGTCGTGGCCGAGGTCAACGGTGTCGCCCGCGCGCGCGGGCGGCGCCAGCAGTGCGGCCAGTGCCGCCGCGGCGGCGATTGGCCTCAGCCGGTTGCGGCGTTTCAGTGGGCCGAGTGGTGGATTGTGCATGGTGGTCTCCCCTTGGTTTCGGTGGTGGTTCTCATTGCCTGGCACTTCGATTGGCGCTCGTCTGGCCGCAAGCGTAGAGAGGGGGAGCCATGCACAAATCGGCAGAACGGACTAGGCGGTTTCCCTACGGGCGCAGCCGGTCAGCCACGATTGAGCGAGGCCGCGTCGAGAAAGCCCGGGCGTTCGCCGCCACCGTCGATCACGAGATTGGCCCCCGATACGTAAGACGCCTGCGGCGATGCGAGGAACAGGCACGCGTCGGCGATGTCGCCCGGCTGTGCAAGGCGGCCCAGCGGCACCGTTGCGGCCATGGCGCGCAGTGCTTCAGGGTCGCCGTAGTGCTGCTGCTGCGAGGTATCGGTCAGCACCATGCCGGGGCTGACCGCGGCGACGCGTACCCTGGGCGCCCATTCCACCGCGAGCGTGCGCACGGCATTGAGGATGCCGGCTTTCGCGGCGCCGTAGGCGGCCGTGCCCGGCGAAGGACGCAGCGCGCTGACGCTGCCGACGAACAGCTGCGTGCCGCCGCCTGCCTGCTGCTGCATCCGCGCGTTGGCGCGCTGCGCGAGCTGCAGGGGCGCTACCAGATTGAGCCGGATGACCGATTCCAGCAGTCGTGGCGAAGCCTCCGCAACCAGCGCGAACGGTGACCCGCCGGCGTTGTGAACCACCACGTCGAGCGAGGCGCTGGCCTGCGCGATCCGGGCGAGCATGGCATCGAGCTGCTCGATGTCACGAATGTCCGCCGCGATGAAGCGGGCGGTGCGGCCATCCGCGTTCGGCAGTTCGCCGTCATGGGCGGGTGCGGTGCGGCCGCATACGAAGACCTGCGCGCCGGCACGCAGGAAGGCCTCGCTGATGGCACGGCCGATGCCGCGCATGCCGCCGGTCACCAGTACGGTCTGGCCGGTGTAGTCAAATCCTCTCATGGGTCCCCCCTGATGCATGGAGCGCCCATCGTAGGAGAAGTGGCCGTGCCGCTCGTAGTCCGAATGAACGATGCCCGGGGTGCCAGGGCTGCGCAAACTGCTCGGCAAAACCACGGGAGACGCCCTCATGTCCGTTACGTCACAGCACACGCCCTTGTCCCCGCACCCGAACCTGCCGGTCGGGCGCTTCATCACCACGTCCACGGGGCTGCGCCTGCACTGTCTGGACTCGGGCAGCGGCGAGCCGGTGGTCTTTATCCACGGCAGCGGGCCGGGCGCGAGCGGGCACAGCAACTTCCGCCACAACGTGCCGGCCTTTGCCGGGGCGGGCTTTCGCACCGTGGTGGTGGACCTGCCCGGGTATGGCCTGTCGGCCAAGCCGGACGATGTCGAATACACGCTGGACTTCTTCGTCGCCGCGCTGCGTGAGCAACTGCTGGCACTGGAGTTGCCGCGCTGCGTGCTGGTAGGCAATTCGCTTGGCGGGGCCATCGCGCTGCAGTACGCGCTGGACTTCCCGGAGCATGTCAGCCGCCTGGTGATGATGGCGCCCGGCGGCGTGGAAGAACGCGAGACCTATTTCCAGATGGAGGGCATCCAGCGCATGGTGTCGCTGTTCACCGGCGGGCACATGAACCCGGACACCATGCACCAGCTGCTGCAGCTGCTGGTGCACGACGCCAGCCTGGTGACCGACGCGCTGGTCGACGAGCGCATGGCGGTGTGCCGCGAGCAGCCGCGCGAGGTGCTGGCCACCATGAAGGTGCCCAACCTGACGGCGCGGCTGGGCGAGCTCCGGTGTCCGGTGCTTGGCTTCTGGGGCACGGAGGACCGGTTCAATCCCGCGTCGGGCGCCATGAAATTCCTGGACGGCTGCGCCGACGCGCGCTTTGTCATGATCAACCGTTGTGGCCACTGGGTGATGGTTGAGCACGCGGCCTATTTCAACCGCGAATGTCTCGGCTTCCTGGCCGACACGGCGCCGGGCGCCGCGGCATAATTGGCGCCCACATAACGAGACAGAGGAGACACCATGGAATACCCGTATAGCCTGTTCGACTTGCGCGGCAAGGTCGCCGCCATTACCGGTGCCGCGCGCGGCATCGGCGCGGAAACTGCTCGTGTGCTGGCAGCCGCGGGCGCGAAGGTCGCCGTGCTCGATGTGCTGGAAGCCGACGGCAAGGCCACGGCCGAGCGCATCTGCGCCGACGGCGGCGAGGCTGCATTCTGGAAGCTCGATGTCACCAGCGAAAGCGAGGTGTCGCGCGTGTTCGATGAGATCGCGGCCCGCTTCGGCGGCCTTGGCATCGTGGTGAACAACGCCGGCATCGAAGGGCCCAACGAACCGACCCACCAGGTGACGCTGGAGCAATGGCAACAGGTGATGGCGGTGAACGTGACGGGCACATTCCTGTGCACCAAGCACGCCATTGCGCACATGGAGCGCGCCGGCGGCGGTGCCATTGTCAATGTGTCGTCGATGTACGGCATCGCTGCGGGCCCGGACGTGCCGCCCTACCATGCGTCCAAGGCGGCGGTGCGGATGATGGCCAAGACCGATGCCATGCTCTACGCCGGCAAGGGGATCCGCGCCAATTCGATCCATCCCGGCTATATCCGCACGCCGATGCTCGAACACGTGGCCCAGGTCTCGGGGCAGGGCGAGGCGCTGTTCGACTATCTCGGCGGCCAGACTCCCATGGGCAAGGTGGGCCAGCCGCGTGACATCGCGGCGGGCATCCTTTACCTTGTGTCCGATGCCGGACGCTACGTCACCGGCGCAGAGCTGGTGATCGACGGTGGCTACACCGCACGCTGAATGACCCGACCAGGAGAACCCGATGCCCGATAGCGCCGTGATGAAAGCCACGCTGCTCGACTATGTCGAGCGCTTCAACGCAGGCGACGCCCAGGGCGTTGCCGAGCTCTATGCGGACGATGCCACGGTGGAGGACCCGGTCGGCGCGCAGCCGATCGCCGGCAAGCCGGCCATCCTCGCCTTCTACCAGCACACCACGGCGCTGGGCGCGCGCCTCGAGGTGGTGGCGCCACCACGCGGGTCGCACGGCGACGCCGCGGCGCTGACCTTCGCGGTGCACGCCCGCCTGGAAGGGCGGCCGGCCCGCATCGACGTGACCGACATCATGACGTTCGGCGCAGACGGCCGCATCCGGAGCATGCGTGCCCACTGGGGGCCGGACGACGTGCATTTCCTGTAGGACCATCGCGCCGATGGCCCGGCGTACCCGCGAGGATGCCGCTGTCACGCGAGCGCGCATCCTGGCCAGCGCGCAGCAACTGATCCGGGAGCGCGGGCTGCATTGCGTCACCCTTGACGATGTGGCCCGCGCCATCGGCATGACGCGCGGGGCGGTCTACGCACATTTCCGCTCCCGTGCAGAACTGCTGGGCGCGCTGCTGTCCTGCGCCGAAGCCGACTTCGCCGCACGGCTTGCGCCGCTGTCGCGGGGCGCTTGCGGCACCGGCCCGCGCGCGCTGCAGCAGGCACTGGCAGCCTTGCTCCATGGCGACGACATCGCGCGCCATGTCAGCCTGCTGGCGTTCCTGTTGCAACACAAGTGCGGCGACGCCTGCGAGCTCTGTCCGCTGCGCGCCCGCGTGCTGCAGAGCATCGAGGCGGCTCGCGAAACCCTGGCGGTGTTGCTGCCGGCGCCCGGCCTGGCCAGCCTGCTGGTCGCGCACCTGTGGGGCTTGCTGAGCGCGCAGGCGCTGCACTTCGCGCCGTCCGGCCATTCCGGATGCGCTGCTTCCCTGGCGCGGCTGTACCTGGGTCATGACGGGTTGCCCGATGGGCTTCCATCAGCGACCCAAGGCATTCTGGCCAATGCCATTTGCGACCCGGCGCTCGTCCGGGATACTCCTTAGTCTGCTCGGACGAAGAACTTCGGGTGTGCGCTGACTACGATGCTGTCAGAAGCCTTGAAACCCGGCACGGGTGCGTAGGAGACAGCCATGAATCGGCTCGGTGTTCGTTGGGCGGCAGGCCTGGTCGGGGCCGGGGCCGCAGTGGGAGCAGCCTGGGCGATTGCCATGGGCGGCGACATTGCCGCGGCGCATGGCAGCCAGGACGAGATGCCTGCAGTCAGCATGATTGCCGCCGATGCGATGCAGGACAACTGCGACGACGCCTGCGTGCGCGGCCGCGGCGCCGCGGCGCTGGTGGTGCTGAGCCAGCGGCCACCGCAATGACCGGACCACCGGCCTGCATGTCCAGGCCGGTCTGGTATCAATCCGGAGGCCTGTCAGGTAGCCTGCCGTTGCGCGTTGAGCGCTTCCGCACGCGCCTTCACGTCGCGGGCCACCTGGTCAAAGCCCCGTTTCACCCAGGCACCGTGCTCGCGCATGATGACATCCGCGTTCAGGCCGAGGAACAGGTCGGTGGTGACGTAGCGCGTGCGCCCGGGCCCGATCGCTTCGACGTACTGGTCGCGCCGGGCAGCATCCTTGTTGTCGTCGGCAGGACGTTGCTCCCACGAGAGCAGGCGTTCGGGCTCCCAGGCCACCAGGGTCTCGTTGACCGGAATGACCTGGCCGGTGCCCGGGATGCGTACCTGCATGTACACCATGTCGCCGAGCCGCCCGGTGGTCTCCAGGCCCGGGCAAAACGTATTCCATTCCGCGTAGCGCGCGAAGTCGGTCAGCACTTCCCATACCAGCGACGCTGGCGCTTCGATCTCCACCTCGATCGACGTCACGAGATTCTCGGCCTTGGCCATCGGTTCCTCCTACATTCATGTCATGGGGAATGAGAACACTAGAGCCGCGTGCCATGCATGCGCATACTCCGAACGGACGAGTCCACGCGGACGAAGCCGGTGCTGGCGGGAAGGTTCAGATTGGCGTAATGCAGCTAGAGTCTCCATCTGCTGTGAGCTTGGTGCTGGCCATCGGGGATGGCTGGCATTTTTTTGTTCTTCGCTGATATGTGGGGGGATTTGGAGGGGGGTGTTGCTGACGGGCCTGAGGCTAGTGGCTGCGGTTGGGCGTTGTCGAAGGTCGACGGCCGCAGGTTTCGCCCTGAAGGGCGAGTCACTTTCTGTCCGAGCGACAGAAAGTAACCAAAGAACGCGTTAACTGTCCTCGGCGGACGGCCAGTCTTATCGTAGTGTTCGACGGTTCTTGTACGGGTATTGGCTTCAGGGCATAGCTACGATGCCTGCCGCGTTGTGACGAGACGGCGCGAGGCATTGACAGGCCGTCCTCCCGACCTCGTGAGAGCGGAGTGGCACGCAGCTTGACGCTCGTCGGTATGCGCAGCCGAATCGCGCACCACCGTCATGGTCCAAAAACTCTTGCCGTAGGCATGTCGCTCGATCACCGTGCCACTCCGCTCTCACGAGGTCGGGAGGACAGCGCCGTTCCCGGCGTTGCCCCTGGCGATCTGCGCGGCAGGCAGTCCAGCTATGCCCTGAAGCGAATACCCGTACAAAAACGCCGGCAGACTACGGTAAGACTCCCGCCCGGCGGGCAAGAAGGCGCTTTTTGCTTCCTTTTTGGCGCAGTCAAAAAGGGAGTCGCCGGCTACGCCGGCGAAACAGCCACGCCAGCCAAGAACCAATCTCGCAATCCAGCGAAGAACCCATTTCTTCAGGCTGTGCCGGAGAGACCGCGAGGCGTCCCGACCGAGCCATATCGGCCCCTTGGGAACCTGAGCGCCCGGGATTGTGTGTACCGGGCCCGCCGTTGCAGCGTACCCGGCATGCTGGCGCTTTACTCGACCGCGATGCCTCTGTCGCGGATCACCTTGCCCCACTTGGCATAGTCTTGCCGGATGCGCTGGCTCATCTGCGCCGGCGCCTGGAAGTTGGCGATGGCACCGGCCTTCAGCAGCTGGTCCTGGACATCCTTGTCGGCCAGGATCTTGCCGACCTCGCCGGCGACGCGATCCACCACCTCCTTGGGCGTGCCCGGCGGCGCCAGCAGGCCGCCCCAGGACACGGCGTCGTAGCCCTTGAAGCCTTGCTCGGCAATGGTCTTGACGTCGGGCAGCATGCTGACGCGCTGCGGCGAGCCGACCGCGATGGCGCGCAGCTTGCCTGCCTGGATGTGCGGCAGCGCGGCGACGAGGTCGGCGTACATGATCGGGACCTGGCCGCCGAGGGTGTCGCTGATCGCGGGCACGCCGCCCTTGTAGGGCACGTGCTGCATCTCGAAGCCGCCCATCTGCTTGAGCAGTTCCATGCTCAGGTGGCCGAAGCTGCCGGCGCCGGAGCTGGTGTAGTTGAGTTTGCCCGGCTGTGCCTTGGCCTGTGCGATCAGCTTGGGCAGGTCGGTCACGTTGGGCAGCAGCGTGGGGTTGACCACCACCACGATCGGCAGGTCATAGACGGTGGCAACGGGCGTGAAGTCCTTGGTGGTGTCGTAGCCCGCCTTCTTGTACAGGTGCGGCGCCAGCAGCGTGGGCGTGGCCAGCATCATCAGCGTGTAGCCGTCGGGCGCGCTCTTGGCCACCTGGGCGGCAGCGATGGAGCCGGATGCGCCGGCGCGGTTCTCCACCACCACCGGCTGCCCGAGGCGCGCGCCCAGCTTCTGGCCGACGATGCGCGACGCCGTATCCGTGGGGCCGCCCGGCGGGAACGGCACCACGAGCCTGATCGGCTTGCTCGGCCAGGATTGCGCGAAAGCGCTGCCGACGAGCAGCGGCGCTGCGGCCAGTGCCAGGATGGCACGGCGCCAGGAGTGGACCATATGGGTGAAATTTCGAGTGCGCACGTTTGTTGTTCCAGGTTGAGTCATTGCAGGGCGCGAATGCTTACGCGGGCTTCGGTGCCTCGGGCAGCGTCAGCACGCCGCGGGCCTGCAGTTCCTGCAGCTGGTCATCGCTCATCCGCAGCAGGTTCTGCAGTACCGCACGCGTGCCCTCGCCCAGCGTAGGCGGCGCGTTGCGGATCGGCAGGCGCTGGCCATCCAGTCGGTAAGGGGGCGCGAACACGTGCGTACTGCCAGCAACGGGATGCGGCATCTCGCGCAGCAGTCCACCCTCGCGGGTCCGCTCGCTGGTCAATGCCTCGTGCAGTCCCGCCACCTTGCCGCAGGGAATGCCGCAGGCCGTCATGCGCTCAAGCAGCAGTTCGCGCGCAAAGCCGCGAATCAGGCCGGTAATCAGCGGGGTCAACGTCTCGCGGTTCTTGGCGCGCTCCACATTGGTGGCATAGCGCGGGTCCTCGACGATGTCCGGGCGCTCGATGACCTGGCGGCAGAACTTGTCGAACTGGCTGTTGTTGCCGACGGCGATGATCAGCGGGCCATCGGCGGCCTCGAACATGCCATAGGGCACGATGGACGGATGGGCATTGCCATAGCGCGCGGGGTCGCGCCCGAGCAGCATGGCGTCCAGGCCGTAATAGCCGGTGACCATCAGGCCGCAGTCGTACAGCGCCATCTCGATCAGTTGGCCCTTGCCCTTGCGCTCACGGCGGAACAGGGCCGCCAGCACCGCCTGCGCGGCGTACATGCCGGTCATCAGGTCCACCACCGCCACGCCGAACTTCAGCGGCGGCGTGTTCGCTTCCCCGTTCAGCGCCATGAGCCCGGCCTCGCCCTGGATCACCAGATCGTAGCCGGGGCGCTTGGCCTCGGGGCCGCTGGTGTTGTAGCCGGAAACCGCGCAGTAGATCAGGTCGGGCCTGATCGCCTTGAGCTGTTCGTAGCCGAGGCCAAGCTTTTCGGCCCCGCCGGTCTTGAAATTGTGGATGACCACGTCGAACTGCGGCAGCAGGTCGTAGACAATCTGCACGCCTTCCTTGCTCTGCAGATCCAGCGTGATGGACCGCTTGTTGCGGTTCATGCTGTTGTAGTAAGTCGTCTCGGTCTTGCCGATGCGCATGCCCCAGTCGCGCGTGTCGTCGCCGCGGGCGGGGTGTTCCACCTTGACCACCTCTGCGCCGAAATCGGCCAGCACCTGGCCGCACAACGGTCCCGCAAACACACGCGACAGGTCAAGTACGCGCACGCCCTCAAGCGGGAAGTCGATGCCCTGGGATTGGTCAGGCGTCTGCATTATTTGTCTCCTTGGACTGTATCGAGGCATGACCCGTCTCTGGAACATCGCAGCAAATGTCGGGTCGACGCCATGCGAAAGATTCCTTGGGCGCTGCCCGGTCCCTTCGCGTTTAACCTGCCATTCTTGCTTGGATAAATGGGCAATACAATACTCACCCACGTTGACAGAATGTTCAACAAAATTTGACGATGCCATCGCTGCATGAGCGCGCTTGCGCTTATGAGGACCGCATGCGATATCAATGGCTTGCTGGTGAACGTGCGATCTGCCGTTTCACCAGAGAGGAAAGCGGACTGACCACGTCATCGAGGCGGCCCTCGGCTTCACCCTTGCGCACGCATCCCAGCGGGGCGGGGATGCCGATGCCGGTGGTCGCCAGCAGGCTGCCGCCGGCCTGCTCCAGCACAATGATGCGATCCAGGTGAAAAGCGCGCTCATGTATTGCTTCTCAAAGCGGACCGCGGCCTATGTCGAAGGCGTCTGGCAGCACGCTTCCGGTGACGGCCCGGCAACAGGGGCATGGATCAATGGACTGTCCGGGCCTGCTGCGGCTTCAAGCGGGCGTACGCAGGTGCTTGGGCGCATTGTGGTGACGACTGCGTTTTAGCGATCCGCCTGGTCAGGCCTTCGGCCTATGCTCCGGGCAAGCGACCTACGTTCGCCCGTCACCCGATCGTCGCATCCCGACCTACCTTAGGGCCTCGGGTTCGTGGCAAACCACTTCGATGTTGTGTCCGTCCGGACCAATGACGAACGCTGCATAGTAGTTCGCGTGGTAGTGCGGGCGCAGACCAGGCGCACCATTGTCTTTGCCACCCGCCTCCAGAGCCGCGCGATAGAAAGCTTCGACCTGCTGGCGATTCTCGGCCGTGAACGCCAAGTGAAGATGCGACGGCTTCTCCTCGGTGTGGTACAGGCACAATGAGGCCTTACCCTTTGGGCTAAGCTCGACACCATACGCAGGCGGCCCCTCCGAGGCAACAGCTACGCCGAGCGGTTCCAGTGCCTTGAGGAAGAACGCTTTGCTCGCTGCATAGTCGCTGACTCCGAATTTGACGTGGTCAAACATGAGTTCTCCTGAAGTGTGTGGGCCTGCGCGAGGATCCTAACCCTTCCATCAAGGGGACGTCCATAAGCGGGCTTCGCCCACTAGCGGCCGCCCCTCGTGTCAAACGTTGGGCGTCCGGTCTTGAAATTGGGCAATGGCAGCTCCTGGCCCCATGGCAGCTCGCCAGGCTATTCCAAACCAGGCGTCTCAGGCAGGCGGGCATCACGCCGGGGCAGGCGCCGTCGGCAATGAAAACGGGCAGCCCGAAGGCTGCCCGTTTCGCTTTGTAAATCGCCCGTGCCTAGCGCAGCCCGGCTTCCGCGCTGAGGTAGGTCTTCAGCAGTGCCGCCCCGCGCTCGCCCACGCGCGATTGCCAGATCGCCACCGCGCTCAGGCCCGCGTCGCGCAGCGCCTGCTGCACGGCAGGCGCCGGATTGTCCTGGATCGTTACCCCGTTGGCGCGCATGCGGGCAGTGTTCTCGGCCAGCCGCGTATTCAGCCGCGCCCACTGCTTGTCTTCCGTCGCGCTGGCCGCCGCGGTCACGGCATCTCGCTGGGCCGGCGTCAGGGCCTGCCATGTGGTGGCGTTGACGGTCGTGAACGACAACGGCATGGCATAGCCGATGGCCGTGAAGTTGGGCAGGTAGTCCCACAGCTTGCGGCCGGCTCCGCCATCGCCCGATGACAGCACGGCGTTCACCGAGCCGTCCTTCAGGCGCGGCATGGCGTCGGCAAACGACAGGTTCTGCGCCTTCGCCCCCGCCGCGCGCATGACCTCGGCGGAGGTCTCGTCATAGGCGCGCACCGACAGCGCGCGCAGATCGTCGAGCGTGCCCACGGGATGGCGCGACCACAGGCCTGTGGGCGGCCAGGGCGTGACGTAGAGCAGATGCTGGCCCTGCTTCTCGAAGGCGCGCGCGTAGTCCGCGCGGGTCAGGTCGGCCAGCCGGCGCGCCTTGTCGACCGACGTCGCCACAAACGGCAGCGACGACAGCAGGAAAATCGGATCGACCTCGCCCAGCGCACCGCCGAATGCGTCGCCGGCCTGCAGCCTGCCGTCGCGGATCGCGGCCGGCATCTGCGCGGACTTGAAGCCCGCGCTGGCATCGAAGGTCGGCTGCGGGGCCATCGCGCCCTGCGTGCGGGCTGAAACCTCTTGCGCAAACGTGGTCAGTCCCTCGCCCGGCATCGACGTCGCCGGGTATTCGGTGCCCATCTGCCAGACCACCGGCGCGGGTTGCGCATGGGCGACGGGCGCGAGCAGGGCAGCGGTGGCGACGGCAAGGCCCGCGGTCATCGCGAACGATAGCGTGGCGTGGGCAAGGCGAGGGCGAAGAAGGCGCATGGAAGGGTGGATGGAAGAGTGGGGGAGGTTTCGGCGGGCCGGGCTCCGCCATCGCGGGCGGTGCCGGCCGGTGTGCATTATAGGCATCCCCTGCCGGAATGACTGGGCGCTAGCTGGACATTCTTCCTTCTGGCTGTTCCAGGGGGCGCGGCCCGGTCATTCCAGTTGAACGTTGGCGTGCTTGATGACCTCGTTCCAACGCCTGTTGTCGTCGGCCAGCAACCTGGCCATTTCCGACCCGGAGCCATAGAACGGCTGCGCGCCCTGGGCCGTCAGCCGCCTGACCATTTCGGGTTCGACGATGATGGACCTGACAGTGTCCTGGAGCTTTCTTATCACCTGCGGGCTGGTTCCTGCGGGCGCCATCAGTGCTGACCAGGACTCCGTTTCCGCATTTTTGATGCCAAGCTCTTCGAAGGTCGGAACATCGGGGATCGCGGCATTGCGCTGCCTGCTGGCCACGCCGAGCAAGCGGACCCGGCCCGACTTGACGTAGGGTTGCACGGTGGGAAGGTTCACGAAAAGAACCTGTATCTGACCGCTCAGTAGATCGGCTGCTGCAGGACCGGCGCCCTTGTACGGGACGTGCGTGAACTTGACTCCGGACCGGAGCATGAAGAGCTCGCCGATCATGTGGTTGACGGACCCCTGTCCCGCGGAGCCCATATTGAGCTTCCCGGGATTAGCCCTCGCGTACTGGAGCAGCTCCGCCATGCTCCTCGCCGGCGTACTGGCCGAGACGGCCAGCACGTTCGGGACCGTAGCAAAGAGCGCAATCGGCGCAAAGTCCTTCGACGGCGAGAACGGCAGGTTCCTGGACAACAGCGGTTGTATGACCTGACTGCCCATCGTCGCGTACAACAGCGTATACCCATCGGCGCGCGCCCTGGCGACGAATGCCGCGCCGATGGCTCCGCCAGCGCCGGGCTTGTTGTCCACGATGACCGGTTGGCCCAGCACCTGGGACATGCGGGTTGCCAGCAGCCGCGCGGTAAGGTTTACGGTCCCGCCTGGTGCGAACGGCACGACAAGATCGACCGGCTTGTCGGGATACGCTTGCGCGCTGACGACGGAGCAGAACCCCATGGCAGCAACAAGCACCGTAGTGAACTTGAACATGGTCGTCTCCTTCGGAATGTCAGCGGGCATGCGCCGAAACCGGCGGCTGGTGGTCGGACGAAACGAGCGCCCGGGTGCGCCGCTCCAGCAACGCCGATGCATCGCGAATCCGCCTGTCGGTCGCCTCGAGGGCATCAGCCCGCTTCCCGAGCGCGAGTCTCTGTTCATCGATCCGTGCGATCACGCCTTGCGGAGCTGGCGCACCGTATGACCGGCGCCCATCCACATTGAAGATCGGGTCCAGGCATTTCGCAACGTCCTCGCCGGAGAGCGCCACCGCTCGTCCGACCTGCTGTTCTGCTGCGGCATCGATCATCTCCGGCGTGATCGCGGTAGCCGGAAGGCCCTCATCGAGCGCACGCCGCACGACAGCGCCGATGATGTGATGGGCGTCGCGGAACGAGAGGTCTGCCTTCCGGACAAGCAGGTCGGCCAGATCGGTTACGGCGGAGAAATCCCCTGCGGCCCGCGATGCCATGCGTTCACGATCCGGTTGAACGTCCTGTACCAGCAACTTCATCAGTTCAAGGCACTTCAGCGCTTCTTCACAGCTCTCCCAGCAGGTTCGCGTGCTTTCGCGGCTGCTGTCGCCAGAATGCGTGAAGTGCGTGGACTTCACCGTCGTGAGCGCGCCCGACGTGAGGCCGATAAGATGCGCGGTCTTGCCACGCAGGTACTCCAGCACAACCGGATTCTTCTTTTGCGGCATGATGCTGGACGTCCCGGCGATGCTGTCCGGAAAGCTCAGAAATCCGAACTCGGGCGTCGACCAGATATAGAAGTCCTGCACCATCCGACTGCACGTGATCATCATGATCGAGAGCGTCGCGCTCAACTCCAGCGCAAAGTCTCGCGATGCCACGCTGTCCAGCGCGTTCCCGAGTGGCCGGCTGAAGCCCAGCAAGCTGCTGGTCAGGACGCGATCGATGGGGAATGACGTTCCGGCCAGTGCGCACGCCCCGAGCGGGCAGCCATCGATGGTTTCAAGTACATGCAGAAGCCGGTCGATGTCTCGGGACCACGCCTCGACCAATGCCGAGAAGTAGTACCCATAAGTGATCGGCTGCGCGGCCTGCATGTGGGTATAGCCGGGCATGACATGGGTGGCGTATTCGCCCGCCTGGGTCAGCGCCGCATCGCACAGACCCACAAGGGCTGCACAGATCCGCAGGACAAAGCTGCGCGCACGAATCCGGTCATTGGTCGCGCCAATATCATTTCGGCTCCGTGCCGTGTGCAACCGGCCACCGAGATTCTGACCAACCAGCTTGATCAGGTGGGCTTCGTAGTTGAAATAAGCATCTTCTCGCGCTGCATCCAGTTCGACCGCCTCGGGGCCATCCTCCCGCATTTTCAGAATCGCATTGGCGAGGGTCAAAGTCGTGTTCTGGTCAAGTATGCCTTGCTGATCAAGCATAATCAGATGGGCGAGGTTAATCTGAGTCAGAACCTCAAAATTCTTTGTAAAGAATTCACGTGTGGTTCGGGGCTGGAAAATGTACTGGATAACTTCCCTTGCAGGAGGCTGTTTGAGCCGGCGGCTAACTTTGGATTCCATTATCAAAACCTGTCGAAGAAGAACATGAATTGAGTTTGGGTTCGCCGCCATCTATACGTCAAATCAGCATTTCGCAGCTTCCTATACAATTCTGATATGCCTCACTAGGCTACGTGTCGCGCACGGCACGGCGTGCCACAATCCGTTCCTTTTGGAGCCGTACGATGAACTTCAAGCAGATCGAAGCGTTTCGTGCCGTGATGATGTCGCGCTCCATGACGACGGCCGCGGGCCTTCTGCACACCTCGCAACCCAATATCAGTCGCTGGATCGCGCTACTGGAGCGCACGGTTGGCTTTCAGTTGTTCCAGCGTAGTGGAACCAAACTCATCCCGACGGCGGAGGCGGAAGCGTTCTATGCCGACGTCGAGCGGGCTTTCATTGGGCTGGAGTCGCTCGACGAAAGCGCGAATTCAATCCGGCGCAGGGGCACCGGCTTACTCCGGATCGGCGCAGTCGGATCCATTGCCGAGAGCGTATTGCCCGATGCAATCCGGGTTTTCAGACAGGCCTTTCCCGATATTCCGGTACTCGTCAACATGGGAAGGTCAGACGTCGTTGCCAAATGGACGGCGACAGGATTTTGCGATATTGGATTCTGCTCGGTCCGTACTGAATTACCCAGTCTGCATTATCAAGAGATAAACCTGGCGCGCGGGATCTGCATCGTCTCCCGTTCCCATCGGCTCGCGACAAGGACTGTACTGGAGCCGGCTGATTTTGAGAGCGAGCATTTTATTTCCTTGCCTGTGGAAAGCTCGAACAGGCGCGAGATCGACCGCCACTTCCCGCTGGAATCCAGAGTGCTTGCCATCGAAACGCCGTACGCCACAACCATCTGCAAAATGGTGAGCAAGGGACTCGGTGTGTCGATCGTAAGCCCGATAGTGAGCCGTGCTCTCGGTCTCGCCGACGTGTGTGAGATACCCTTCTCTGGCGACGTCCTGTTCCGAAGCTACGCCGTTACGTCCGACCATTTCCCCCTGAACGTCCTGGCAAGCCGAATGGCGGAATGCGTGCGCAATACCTTTGATGCATTCAATTCACAAGCCAGTGTGCAGGGGGGCGCCTGAAGTGCGCGGAAACGCAGCGGTGCCCTGCCATACCGACGCAGGAACCGGACTTTCTTGCCGCCCCCCCACTCTTGACTGAAGCCAACATTATTTCTGTTCTCGCATCGATGGGGTAAAGGTGATCCCTACCAATAACCCTTCCGGTCCGATGAAACGACTGACGGTCTGGCCCCACGGCTCCTTCTTGTTCCTGACCAGCATTCGATACCCTCGTGATTCAAGCTCCGCCGTAGCCTTTTCGACGTTGTCAACGTCAAACTCAATCCAGGCTTGCGGGACAGGAACGTCATCGGGCCAAGAATCCCTGCCGTAGCAGGACCGGGCTGCCTCGGAGAGCGGCCACAGGGCGAAGCTGTTTGCCCCTTTCAGCGCCTCCGTATGAAGGTAGCCGCCTTTCTCCTCATTGAAGGGGATACCGAAGGTCTGGCGGTACAGCCTGCGGCTTGCCTCCGCTTCGCGAACAATCGGGCCAAAGCCCGCGATGAACAAGACTGTGATGTTTGCGATCTCTTCCATGGCTTCTCCTTGGCCCCCGGAATGAGCGGTTTGGCTCGGCAGCAACGGTCACGAGTACCGGCTGCGATCGGGTGGGCGACCGCGATGGCCGACTGCCTGACGAGCATGACAGTCCACGCCGATCGAGTTTTGGCGTGGCGTAGAGGCCGGCTTATGGGTTGGACCGGTCGTGGATAAGTGTAGGCTTGCTTCGGTTGGCTTGTAGCGGCCTGTTGCAACTCGGCATGTAGTGCAGCGCCGTGCCGATCCGGCCGCCATTGTCTTCATGCATCGCAACATAAGGCATCCCTGCTGCGAAGACTCCGTCCATGGAGACAACACCAATGCTGATAGCAAGCTCAACGTCTATGCTCACAATGTTGGGATGTTGAGTTGCAGGGCCGCCACTCAGGCCGCCCTGCGTGGCCAGAGCCCGATTGGCGCTGGAGGCTTCAATGATCTCGAGGACCAGCCGTGGATTCCTATGTGAATAACCATGAGACGGCAGGCGACTCGCACCTGCGGCAATCCCGCGCAGCCCTCACGCTGGCTGCGTTGGGCGTCGTCTACGGTGATATCGGCACGAGTCCCCTTTACGCGGTCAAGGAGACCTTCAATCCGGCCCACGGGATCCCCCTCGTCACCGAGAACATACTTGGCGGTATCTCCGCGATCCTCTGGGCGCTGATGGTGGTCGTTTCGCTCAAGTATGTGATCCTCATCATGCGGGCGAACAACAGGGGGGAGGGCGGCATCATGGCACTGCTCGCACTTGCCTTGTCGTCCGTGAAAAAGGTGGGTCGCTCCCCGGCGCCGATCCTGCTCGTGGGCCTGTTCGGCGCGTCGCTCTTCTATGGCGATGCCGTGCTGACACCTGCCATATCCGTACTCTCGGCGCTCGAGGGCATAGAGGTGGGCACTACCGTGCTGAAGCCTTATATCCTGCCGGCATCCGTCGGTGTGCTGATCGCGCTGTTCTTGTTCCAGCGGCATGGCACCGCAGCCATCGGTGCGCTGTTCGGGCCCATCACCATAGTGTGGTTCCTTGCCCTGGCCGCGGCGGGCATCGACGGCATTGTCCGGTATCCCGCGGTCCTGGGCGCGCTTAACCCGCTGCACGCGCTCGGTTTCGTTACGCAGCACGGGTTCGCCTCGTTCGCCGTGCTGGGGGCGGTGCTGCTCGCATTCACCGGCGCCGAAGCACTCTACGCCGACATGGGACATTTTGGCAGTGCCCCGATTCGCCTGGCCTGGTTCGGGTTGGTATTTCCGGCCCTTGCGCTCAACTACCTGGGGCAGGGTGCGCTGATCATCGTCAATGCAAAGGCAATCGAGAACCCCTTCTACCTGCTCTATCCGTCGTGGGCCCTGTATCCGATGGTCGCACTCGCGACAGCGGCAACGGTGATCGCGTCGCAGGCGACGATTTCGGGGGCTTACTCGCTGACGAAGCAGGGAATCCAGTTGGGCTATCTGCCACGCATGAACGTGGTGCAGACATCGGAACGGGCGATCGGCCAGATCTACATACCGACCCTGAACGGGATGTTGCTTGTTGCGGTTCTGGCTGCCGTGCTCGGCTTCGGGTCTTCGTCCAATCTCGCTTCGGCATACGGTGTCGCAGTCACCGGCACGATGTTGGCTACGACGCTTCTCACCTTCTTTGTGATCCACTACGGTTGGGGCTACAACCTGTTGCTAAGCCTCTTCGCAACCGGCTTCTTTATCGCGGTGGACATGGCTTTCGTTTCCTCCAGCCTGTTGAAGGTCGCCGAAGGCGGCTGGTTTCCGCTCGTCGTCGGGGCCGGGATGTTCGTTGTGATGCTGACATGGCTTCGCGGCCGGAAAGCCCTGTTGGATCGCCTTCAAAGCACAGACGTGCCGCTTAAGTCGTTCCTGGAATCACTATTTCTTTCACCACCACCGCGTGTGCCCGGCGTCGGGGTATTCCTCTCCCCGACACCCGACGTGGTGCCACACGCGTTGATGCATAACCTCAACCACAACAGGGTGCTGCACGAGCGCGTGGTGTTTCTTACCGTGAAGATGAAGGATGTGCCAACGGTGCCGGCGGCCGAGCGCGCCACCGTTGAACCGCTCGGACACGACTGCTACCGGATAACGCTGCGCTTCGGCTTTATGAACCGGCCCGACATTGCGCAGGCGCTCTATGCGCTGCCTCCCGGGTCTGGCCTCGCGTTCGACATCATGGACACCTCGTTCTTCCTGAGCCGCGAAACCATTATTCCGACGGCTGGTGTTCCCAGTGGGATGGCGTTATGGCGTGAACGCCTGTTTGCCACGATGAGCAGGAACGCCGGCAATGCTGCCGACTACTTCAACCTGCCGGCAAATCGCGTGATCGAGATTGGTACGCAGATCCAGATCTAGATCTTCTCGTGCCCCGCAGCGCTTGTCGGGCGAGGCCATCTGGCGGGCATGACGGTCACCGATAAAAGGGGAGAGTTTCTCATCATGGATTCAATGATGCCCTACCCGTCAGCTCTCGGGGTCATACCCAAACTCGCGGAGTTCCTGCGAGCAGCGGCAAGCTTTGGCAATCTTTGCCGCCCACAGGATGGCGGCTTCGCGCGACGGGAGCTGCAGGACACAGAAGCCGCCGTCGAACTCCTTCGTCTGGGGATAGGTTTCGTTTGTGACCGTGCCGTCTGAGGCGACCATGAGTGGTGCGACATCCTCGTTGATACCACCACCGAACACGTACACGCCTGCAGCCTTCGCCTCGCGCATGACCTCGTGCGCAGCTTCGCCCACGGCGGCAAAATCCTCGGCGGGGACTTCCATCGCTCTTCCAGGAAAGGAGATAAGGTATTTCGTCATCGTTCGGTCCTTCGGTTGAGGTCGGTGCTATTTGTGAGGCCATAATGTGTTATGGGGCGATGTGTAACGCGCCCTAATACGGATGATGCGCTCTAACACGTGCAGATTCCGACCATTTCCTAGCCTTAGTTGCGTTGCAAATGCCCTGATTCTCCCCAGGGGTCCGGGCTATAGAGGACGTCATAATCCTGCTTGAATAGATCCCGAAAGGGCGGCGGATACTGGAACACGAGCATCGGGCCCACGAAATGTTTCGGGTGTCTCTGGAAGACCTCCAGCAGCCGGCGATTCCGTTTGGTGTCCCAGCCTGTCACATAGAACGGACGGTGGGTCAGCCGCCAGCGAACCGGCCGCTTCCACGGAAGCAGAGCGCCATCGCTACAAGCCCATTGCCCTCGTCAAAAACGCTTTTACATCAGCCTCAGATTTTCTGCCTTGATCGAGACTGGACCCGGCTGAGACGCCTCGAGCAATGCAGCGCCTGTATTCAGCGTCCATAGCCTGGAAGCTGGCGTATTTCTCGCCGCTCAGCAGCCGGTAATACGCATCGTGCCGAACGTCGAGGATAGCCTGGGGGCAATCGCGGAGCGTCGTGGCACCGGGAAAGTACTTGAAGTAGACGTGCGTATTGTCGAAATCGTGATAAGCCCCGGCGTACACGTGCACCTCCACCGACTGTCCATCTCGCTTCATGGTGTCCGCGACATTGAGGCACGGCTGCGCTGGTGTGTAGTCATCCTTCTCGCCCACGGCCAGCATCAATGGTGCCCCTGTCAACGGAGGTGGCGGGGCCTCCCACCAGAGTTGAGTGCATCCGGGGTAGAAACCAATCAGCGCAACGAACCGTGTATCGTCGTCGATGACACCTTTTCGGAACGATTCGAGCACCAGATCCATCGCAACGTGCCCACCCCGTGAAAATCCGATCTGCCCGATTCTTTGCGGATCGATACGCGGATCCGTACTCAGCAGTTTCAAGGAAAATAGCGCATCGGCGTCGTTGGCGGCAGCGCTCAATTGCGACTGGTCATCCATGGTGCCAGTAATCCCGCGCCCGCCAAACGAGTCGACCACAAACGCTGCGATTCCCATCTGGTTGAACGCACGTACCCAGCGGTCGATGTCCTTTTCCTGTACGCCCGCCGACCCGTGGGAGATCACCATGGCGGGGACTCTGCCCTGGACGCTCTTGGGCATGTACAGCATGCCCCAAACGGTCGTTGGTTTCCTGTCGTACTTACGATGGACCAGCTCCCATTTGCTCTTCGGGGTGACGCTGTTGAAATAGATTCTTCCGGACGGCCTGGAGGCGAGGTCGTTGTAGATTTCCTGGGCCAGTACGGGCAATGCAACCGCTGCGGCAAGGCTGATTGCGAACAACTGACGCAACAGGCTGATTTTTAACAGGCACCTCATGAGCTTTTAGCGTGGTCGTATCGGAACACCGATTGTCGATCACAAAGCAGCTCTTGTCGAATGACTCCTTCTGCCGGTCGTCGGATGACCGCTGCGAAACTGCGAGCGTCTCAGGCCGTCTCAGTCATTCGATCCGGCGTCGCCTCAACGTCAACTTTCAGCGTGCTACGGCCGCACAGTGATCTACCTTGCGTGCCGGATGTTCGGCGCTGGAGGGCATCGCAGTCTTACCTTAGCTTGCTAACGGCGAGATACGGATGGCACACGCGTGGCCAGCAAGTGGTTGACCATTCCACGGGATCCCATACATCGGGACGACCCAAGCCTACGGCGCATTGCCTGGCTTGGGACAATGCCTCAAGCTGCCGCTTCAGCCGTCACGTGAAACCTGGGCGCGTGCTCGGGATCCAGATGGGCGGCCAGGAGCTTGAGCGCCCGCGCGGAATCGTAGGCTGACAGGGCGGCCAAGAGTTCCACATGTTCATCGACGACCGCCCGCACCAGTTGCGGATCGGGCGGGGTTGCCAGCATGGCGAGCAAATAGCGGAAGCGCAGCATGTCGAAGAGTTCCACCATCAAGTCGTTGCCGGCCAGGGCGACGATGGACCGGTGGAACTGTCGGTCGAGTTCTGCTGCCTCGAAGAACTTCTGTTCCATCACAAGTCGGCTGATCTCGCCAATCAGGTGGGCAAGTCCAGCCGGGATCGCCGGCTTGCGCGTGCAGATCGTCCGGATGCAGTGGCTCTCTATGGCAAACCGCGCCTCCAGGAACTGGCGTAGTTCCTGAGGCGTGACGCCGCGAACCCGCGCGCCCCGGCGCGGGATCAGTTCGATGAACCTCTCCGCGGCGAGGCGCCTGAGCGCTTCGCGTATGGGCGTGCGCGAGACGCCGATGACTGCAGAAACCGGCTCCTCTTCAATGAAGTCCCCACTGGTGTACTCACCGCGGAGGATCCTGTCGAGGATGTGTTCGTAGGCACGCTCTGCAGCAGAAGGGAGCGATCCGGTCGACGTGGGTTCTCCTGACTTGCTTGGTTTCATTCGTGAATTCGGGGTGTACGCCGTGTATTCAAACGGCGTCGTTAGCTTTTCCAATTCGCTCCCGTCAGCCTTGCAGTTTGGCATGCAAGGGAGCGCCGCTTCTCGAATGTTAGCCGATTGGGCGCTGAGTCAGTGTATCGAGACACTCGAAGATCGGGGTAAACGCCAGTTGTTGGGGTGGCGCATGGCTTTTATATTTCAGCACACCGTGTATACACGAAGTATTCATAAATCTAGCCGGCATCGCGGCGATGGCGGCGGGGACCTTCCATTTCGCTCACATCCGCGCATCAGGACATGGCACACACACTTTCTTCCGAACATCTCGGCCTGTGGTTCTCGGGCCCAAGCATTGCGACCGCCGAAATTGGCAAGGTCATCGGCTATCGCGTCGCGATTCTCGATATCGAGCACGGCACGTTCGACCTCGACGCGCTGGACCGCTTCATCCCCTTTCTCAAGGCGCTCGGTTATGAGGTCTTCGCCAAAGTGCTGGGCCCGACGCGCGAAGCCGTCCAGCAGGCGCTGGACTTCGGGGCGGACGCAGTCGTCATTCCCCATATTTCCGGCGTAGAGGAGGCTAGGAGGGTCTGCGGATATGCGAAGCTCCCGCCATTGGGCGACCGCAGCCTTGCCGGGGGGCGAACCACCAACTTCGCCTATCCGGCCGACGAATGGATTGCACAGCAGGATCGCGGGACCCGGTGCTATCCGATGATCGAGGACGAGCAAGCGTTGAAGGAAGTTGCGCAGATCCTTGCATTGCCCTGCGTCGACGGCGTATTCATTGGGCCGACCGATCTGTCAATCCGCCGAGGACGCGGGATCTACAAGCGGCAGCCGGGTGACTGGGCCGACATCCGCGCAATCGTGGACGCGGCGAAGGATGCGGGCAAGTCGTGGGTGTTCCCCGCGTGGAGTCCTGAAGAGCAGGCGTTTGCCATTGAGCACGGCGCAGATCGCATCTTCGTTGCCATGGAGCAATTTGCCCTCTACCGTGGACTCAGCCAGATCTGGGGCGCCGCAAACGAGGCGTTGCAGGCCAGCCAGCAGCACCGGTGATCCCCTCCCATGAGGCAAGGCATAAAGCAAAAACCGAATCCCGGAAGACACATGAACCACCTTTCCGACCAAACCGTGAGCGGCAAGGCCAGACGCTGGGCCTGGCTGCTGACGATCGTGCTGGCCATCGCAATGGTCATCTCGGTCGTCGACCGCTTTGCCCTGTCGCTGCTGATCGAGCCTATCAAGAAGGACTACGGCATCGACGACGTCCAGATCGGACTGTTGCAGGGCCTCGCCTTCGGCCTCTTCTATGCTGTGCTTGGCCTGCCGTGCGGATGGCTTGCCGACAAGTGGTCGCGCAAGGGCACCATCATCGTCGGGCTGCTCATCTGGAGCGTGGCGACCGCTTCTTGCGGGTTGACGAGCGGGTTCGTCGGCCTGCTTGTCTCGCGGATGCTGGTCGGGGCCGGGGAAGCCGCACTGGCGCCGGCTGCCTACGCCATCATCCACGACCAGTTCCCACGCACAATGATCAATCGCGCCCTGAGCGTGTTCCAGGTCGGCGCCGTGATCGGCGCGGGCACGGCTTTCTACATCGTCGGTGCGCTGTACGACCACCTGAAGGGCATTGGGCCGGCCGTCTACCCGGGCTTCGGCACCCTGACTCCCTGGCAGTCAACCTTCGTCGCCGTCGCGGTGCCGGGACTGCTGCTGACGCCGATTCTCGGGTGGATGCTCCATCGCACGGAAAAAGGCGGCCAGGCGCAGCACCCGGAGCGCGACCGCCAGCAGCCGACGACCGCCCATGCCAGCGCTGCGGCCTACATGTGGTCCAACCGCTCCTTCATTGTCGCCCTGTTCGTGGGTATGGCCGGCTTGCTGACCATGAACTACGCGCTCCTGTCCTGGCTGCCCTCCATCTTTTCCCGCGAGTTTGGCTGGACGCCCGGCGAGATTGGCCGTCCCTACGGCCTGGTTGTTCTGGTCGCCAGCGTGGCCGGTATGCTGGTCGGAGGCTGGAGCGCCGACCGCATCCAGCGCACGCAACACGAACTGGCCGTGTTGCGGGTACCGGTGACGGCGGCACTCCTCGGCCTCCCGTTCGCCGTGATGCTGATGCTGGCTCACGGCCCGATCCTGACGCTTTGCTGCGCCGCGGTGCTTCATGCCCTCTGTACCTGTGCCATCGGCGTGGCACCTGCACTGCTCCAGCTACGCACCCCTGCGCCGATCCGCAGCCGTGTCTCCGCAGTCTATGTAATGGCCGTCAATATCTGCGGACTGGCCGTAGGACCGCTCCTCGTCGGCCAGATGACCGGCCTCATCACCCCGGGCCCGGGCGCATTGCGAGCGGCAGTGTCCATCGTCGGGGCTGTCGCGCTGCTGATCTCGACCGGTGTGCTGGCGAGCTACACGATCAGCGCGAGAGCCCGGGCCGCGAGCACGGTGTCCTGACGACACGGGGGCGACGCCCCTGACGCCTCTACGGTGCGCCGTTCCGGCGCGCCGGTGATTTCCCGGCTGTTCCCCGTCCTTTTCTCGGGACTCTTCCCCGAGAGGGGAGCGCTTTGCCCGAATTCCTGGTTTTACCCATCCGATCCACCACCATACGCACGTACCGCCATGAAAATCACCGTCATCCAACTGAACGCAAGCAACGACAAGCGAAACAATCTTGACAAGGCGCTGACCCTGCTGGACCGCGCGGTCAAGGCAGATACCCCGGATCTCGTCGTGCTGCCGGAGATGGTCGCCTGCATCAGCGCTTCGCCCGCCGACATGCGGGCTTCCGCCGAAACGCTGGCGGAGGGCGAGGCCTACCGCGCCTTCAGCGAGGCGGCCCGCCTGCATAACGTGAATCTCCACATCGGCAGCATGATGGAGCGCGACGGGGACCAGATCTTCAACTGCTCCCTGGTCCTCGGCCGAGACGGCATGCTGCTGGCGAAGTACCGCAAGATCCACCGCTTCGACGTGGTCTTTGCCGATGGCACCGAACTGAAGGAGTCGAAGCTCGTGGGCCGGGGCGAAGAGGTCGTATGCGTCGACATCGAAGGCGTCAGGGTCGGCCTTTCCATCTGCTACGACCTGCGCTTTCCGGAGCTGTACCGGGCACTGGCAGACAAGGACGCCGATGTCATCGTGGCCCCCTCGGCTTTTACGTTCGAGACCGGATCCGCGCACTGGGAAGTTCTGCTGCGCGCCCGCGCCATCGAGACCCAGACTTACGTCGTTGCACCCGGACAAATCGGCACCTTTGGCGAAGGCAAGTACCGCAACTTCGGTCACTCGATGATCGTCGACCCGTGGGGTCAGGTGGTGGCCCAGGTGTCCAACGTGGAGGGGCACGCCACGGCAGCCTTTGACAAGGGTTACCTGCAGCAGGTGCGCGCGCGCATGCCGCTGCGTGAGCACCGTGTGCTGTGACCCGGAACCGGAGCGACACCATGTTTGACATTCGTAAGATGCCGGCGCCGTTGCCGCAGGAACTCCACGGCCTCGCAATCCAGGCAGAGCCCGCCACGATCGGTCATTTCCGCCTGCTGGGCTTTCCCGACAGCGGCATCCGCCCGCTCTTTGACGCCCCCCGTATCGCGGGGCCGGCGGTCACGCTGGCGCTGCCGGCGGCCGACTCGACGCTGCTGCACCACGTGGTCGGCATGCTGCGTCCGGGCGATGTGCTGGTGATCGACCGGCTGGGCGACAACCGCCATGCCTGCCTCGGTGGCGGCGTTGCACATGCCATCGCCAAGGCCGGCGTGGCCGCCGTCATCGTCGACGGCCCCTGCGCCGATCCGGCGGAAATCCGGGAACTCGGGCTGCCTGTCTGGGCGCGCGGGTTCAGCAGTATCACCACGCGTCTGCAAGGCACCGGCGGGGCCATGAATGTGCCGGTGAGCTGCGGCGGCGCCGTGGTCGTGCCGGGCGACCTGGTCATTGCCGATGAAGGCGGCATCGTCTTCATGCCGCGGGCCGAGGCAGCCGCGCAGTGCGAACAGGCGCTGACGCTCCAACGCATGGAACAGCAGGGGCTGCCGCTTCTCTCTGCCCAACGTCCCCTTGGCGAACTGACCGGAGCCAGCGACCTGGTGCGCGCAAAGCTCGCCACGCCGGAGCGTTGATGAGCCGGATCCATGGGCCCGATTTGCGGACCGGGCCAACCAAGAACCAGAACACAGAGCAATTCCAATTCACCATGAAGGCAACTCTCGGGACAAAGCATTCCCTCAATCGCTGCGCCCTTGCCGGCGCCGTGGCGCTGGCCCTATCGGCTCCCGCCATGGCGCAGACCAGCGTGACGCTCTATGGTGTCGTCGACGTTCCTGTCGAGTACGTCAGCAAGATGGCCAGCAGCCCGCCGACGCTCACCAACGGTCAGGTCACCTACCAGCCCGGCGGCAGCCGCTTTGCGATGGGCTCGATCGGCGGCCTGGCCGGCCCGCGCTGGGGTCTGCGCGGTGCTGAAGACCTGGGCGGCGGCAAGCAGGCCATTTTCGTACTGGAAAGCGGCTTTGGCGTGGACAATGGTGTTTCCGCCAATGGTGGCAGGCTCTTCGGACGGCAGGCGTTCGTCGGGCTGCAAGCAGACGCGGGAAAGTTCATGCTGGGCCGCCAGTACACACCGCTGTTTGAGACGCTGGCAAACTTCGCACCGCTCCGGTATGCAAGCCTGTACGAGCCAGTGGGCGCGTTGACCGGGCTGAACAACCGATCGGACAACACAGTGAAGTACTCTGGGACGTTTGGTGCGGTGACGGCCATGGCGCACTATTCCTTCGGGACCGGGGTCGGCCTGACCGGCATGACGCCGCTGGCGGGTGCTGGCGCGGGCGAAGTGCCCGGCCATTCGCGCGACGACTCGGGCTTCGGCGCCGGGGTGTCCTATCTGTCGA
Source organism: Cupriavidus sp. IDO (assembly GCF_000812465.1). GTDB lineage: Bacteria > Pseudomonadota > Gammaproteobacteria > Burkholderiales > Burkholderiaceae > Cupriavidus. The sequence continues at coordinate 34,484 of NZ_JWMA01000037.1, forward strand.
ATGGCTTCGGCGCGGCGCTGGCCTATGACGAATGGCATCCGGCGATCGTTGCCGGGCAGAGCGGCGTGCAGCGCAAGGCAGCAGTCGCTCTCCGGTATAACCGGGGGCCGGCCAGCGTGATGGGGGGCTATCGCTGGGGCTCCACGGAGTTTGCCAGCGGCGCGACGCTGTCGCGCGACGATTTCTGGTGGGTGGGCGGCAGCTACCAGGCCACCGCCGCGCTGAACTTCCAGCTCGGCTACTACTACTGGAACATCAAGTCCCTGCGGCTCGCCCCGGCCAGCGCCGAAGGCAATCCAGCCAATCCGTGGGAAGTGGCGCTGGTGGCGGACTACGCATTCTCGAAGCGTACCGACGTCTATCTGACGACCGCATACGCACGCAATGCCGGCGTGAACTTCGACTCGGCAAATACCGGCTTTGCGACTGGCTACTTCCCGACGCCGGGACAACGGGGGATGACCGCAGTTGCCGTGGGTGTGCGCCACATTTTCTGACGGGCGCAGCGGTGATCCGGGACAGGGCAGAAGCCTGCCCTTGTCCCATCGGTCGCCAGCCTCCGAGAATCGCCTCCAGTTCAATCCACTCAGGGAGATGGTCATGCGTAATTTTTCCAAGCGTCGCGTGCCAGGCATCATGATTTCCCTGCTCTGTGGCGCAATCGTTCACCTGCCGGGCGCGCTGGCGGAAAGCGTCGAGCCTTCCGATGCGAGCAAGATCGGCCGCTACGCGGACCTGATGACGCTGCCCTTCGACATGCAGGCCCCGACTTACCGGCACATGGATCAACTCTATGCCCGCCGCGAAACTGCGGCCGTCTCTAACCGATTCGGTCAGTCAAATCCTTACAAACCGGCCATTCGTTCGTCGTGGCGTGCAATAAGGCTACTGTCCCGGCGAGAACGAACCGAAGCGGCAAATGGCAACTCCTACGTCAATCGCAGATCCCACAACACATCAAGTACGTGTTGCGTGGAACGCTCAACGTACCCCGCACGATGTGCAATGCCGAGCCGACGCCACAACGCCGGGCGCAGCGGACGCATGACAATGCGCCTGTCGAGTAATGGCGTAGTGGCCTCATGGGGCAACAGCGCTGCGCCGTAACCTGCCGCTACCAGGCTCTTGATCGCGTCGTTGTAGTTGAGCTGAATGCGCGGCGCAGGATGCTGCCCCCCAGCCGCGAACCACTCCGCAGTCAGACGCGAGAGACGCGTGGTCGCGTCATTGAGAATGAGAGGTTGGGCGGCGAGCCATTCAGGCGTGACGCGGGCCGGACATCGCCAATGCGCCGGCACAAAGGCCATCACGGGGTCGCGGCGCCAAGGCTTTATCACGAGTCCAGCCACCGGGGGCTGAGGCAGTGCGACCAGCCCAACATCCAGCGTTCCATCCGCCAGTCGGGACAGCGTTTCATGCGAAGTGAGTACTGCAATCTGAATGTCGATAGCGGGATGGTGCTGGCGCAGCACCTCAAGCGCTTGCGGCAAGAGGTGCGCGATCACGCCAGTCGACGCACCGAGCCGCGCGCGCCCTTCGAGCCCCTGCACCTGGCGTTGAATATCGTCTAACGCCTGCTCCGCATTGGCCAGCAGTCGACGCGCGCGCTCCACCAGCACCTCTCCGATCGCCGACGGCCTTACATGTCCGCGCTTCCGTGACAGGAGTGGGGCCCCAATGCGGTCTTCGAGTTCGGCGATGTGGAGGCTGACCGTTGGCGGCGCCAGGTGCAATGCACGCGCCGCATCGGCAAATGAGCCACGGTCGGTAATGGCGACCAGAGTGCGCAAGCGGTCCAGGCTGATCTCTCGCATGTCGATGTCCAGATTCAGAAAAAATGAATGTTAACGTTATGAAATTCAACTTTCTCTATTCTAGCGATCTATGGAACATATGGGCTCGTTCTACTTGTTACAGCCCAAAGTCACTGGAGTATTCCACGTATGAGCTCTCCCGTTGTTTTCATCGACGGCGACCAAGGCACCACCGGGTTGCAAATCCACGAACGGCTGCGCAACCGGACCGACCTTAGACTGTTCACGCTTGCCGCTGCGGAACGCAAAGATCCGCGGCGTCGCGCAGAAGCCATCAACGCCTGCGACATCGCCATCCTCTGTTTGCCTGATGCCGCCGCGCGCGAGGCAGTGGGCGCCATTGTTAATCCTGCCGTCAGAGTAATCGACGCAAGTTCCGCCCACCGCACACAGCAGGACTGGACATACGGCTTTCCGGAAATGACGCTGGGACAGGCTGAGCGCATTGCGAACGCACGTCGGGTCACCAATCCCGGTTGCTATCCGACCGGTGCAATTGGCTTGCTGCGTCCCCTGTTGCAGGCTGGGCTCATACCAGGCAACTACCCTATCAGCATTCACGCGGTGTCCGGCTACTCCGGACGCGGGCGTGCCGGCGTGGAGGAACATGAGGGGCAGGGTGCCATCAACGCGCCTTCATACCAGGTATATGGTCTGGAACTCGCGCACAAGCACACCCCGGAGATCCAGCAGCACGCCGGGCTCGCGCAGCGTCCCATCTTTGTTCCTGCGATTGGTGCGTTCCGCCAGGGCATCGTGCTGACGGTCCCCTTGGAGTTGCGGCTGCTGGCACCCAACGTGGATGGCGCCACGTTACACGCATGCCTCGCACGCCACTATGCCGAGGCGGCCCACGTATGTGTCTTGCCGCTGCACGAATCGTGTGTCTTGAAGCACCTGGATCCGCAGGTGATGAACGGTACGAACGACATGCGCTTAAGCGTATTTCCTAACATGGAACACGGGCACGTCCTGCTGTCCGCGGTTTTCGATAATCTTGGCAAAGGCGCATCCGGCGCTGCGGTGCAGAACCTGAACCTGATGCTCACGCAGCAATAATGACCGATGGCTCGAGCTAACGTTCGGCCGCACCCATATGCCAACGATTGTTGCCAATCTGGTCGTGGCCGTCGAATGTCTCAAACTGGGAAGTGACGGTGGCCGGAGGCCAGGTCGCCGTCCGCCCTAACCCTTTTCGCGATTCAAGTCCTCGCCTCGTCGACGTCGGCTATCCAGGGATTCTGTTGAAAAACCCGGTTTTGGCCTCGGCCAGGATAGGAGTGCGCGTGCCGAGGGGCTCTCGTTGATCCGCAGCGCTCGAGCTTCCAGGGTCTTGCGACCCGGTGCGTCGTTGCTACGCCGCTATTGCATTCGGATCTTCACCGAACGGCATCAACCGCTTTGCCATTCGTCGCAGGTTTTGCGCTGTTGCTGCTAATAGAAACTCGTCCTGCGCTCCGGTTACCCTCGTAGCCGCAAGCGATCCAGCTTCAAGATTCGTTTCCGATGGGCAAATAGCTCCACCTTCTTTCGCTCCCGGCGCGACTGCTTGAACTCGGGCGTCACCGCTAGCTTCCGTGCAACGTCACGCGCGTTCTCATGGACGCTGCGCGCGATCTTGCGGAATGGCATGTTCGGGCAGCATTGATTCTTCATCGCGCATCCGCCGCAGTCGTGCTGGCTGGATCGATAGATGATGGTGTCGGCCTTCGTGACGTGAGTGCGGGGGGGGCGTATATGCACGCCAATCGCTGCGCAGAGCGTTCCCACCGGGGCAGCGGTACTCATTGACTTCCTCGTCCCAACGCAAGTCCTCTCGCGGGAACGTGCCGTCATCGCGGCGGGTTTTGTCCAAAACTGGAACATGAGGCGCTATCGCCTTCTCTTCGACCATCCACCCGAGCAATGGCGCCGGTCCCATAGGCGGTATCACCGGCAAGGCGCTCAGCTTCAAGTGCAAAGCGTTCTTCGACTCGATCGCGAGCCTCCTCAACGAGGAGCTCGGCGACGATGTCTGCTAGCGATCCGTGGAGACTCTCGATATCAACACGGGCTGAGGCGGACGTTTCCCTGCAAGCCATGGCGGAAGCCGGAAAAAGGACGGGTACGAACTTGAACCGGGCGACTTCCGGCCAGCGTGCAATGGAGACTATTCCGATCCCCTAACCATTCGACTCTGCAGGTCTCGCCCAACGACTACGAATCCTTCTGTTGCGGAGACGCGTTGTTGGCGCCTTCGCGCGTCACAAGGACGGTTGCGCGAATGTTGCACCATAAAAATCGCTGCGATTGGTGCCGATGCGACAACAGAGTGGGTACCGTGAGAGCACTACCGCGTGGTCTGTCGAAGCGTATTATTCCGTCCAAGCCGACCCCAAGGCAAATAAAGCCGCGCAGCCTCGGTGAGCTCAACTTTTAGTCAACTGCCAGCGGAGAATCATGATGCAACGCCTTAACTACTTCCAGCAGTCCTCCGAACTGACCAAGAAGCTCATAGAGTTCGGCGCGCTCTTCCAGAAGACCACGATCGAAGAGCCCATTCGCGAGCTCGTCGAGATTCGCGCATCGCAGCTCAATGGCTGCGCGTTCTGCGTCGACATGCATATCAAGATGGCAAAGATCCACGGCGAGCGCGAACTGCGCCTGCATCATGTGGCGATCTGGCGCGAGTCGACGCTGTTCTCGCCGCGCGAACGCGCCGCGCTGGCCTGGACCGAGGTGCTGACCAGGCTTCCCGCCGACGGCGTGCCCGACGATATCTATGAGCGCGTGCGCACCCAGTACAGCGAGAAGGAACTGTCGGACCTCACCTTCCTGGTGGGGGCGATCAATACCTGGAATCGCCTGAACGTGGCGTTCCGCATGGTGCCTGGTTCGTCGGACAAGGCGTTCGGGCTCGACAAGGCCAATCTCGCGTGACGTCAAGAAGGTGATCGCCTCGTTTGCCGCATGCGGCTAGCGATGCTTCGCCCCTCCGTTCCGACGCGCCTCCTATACGCAAGTCTTGCCATGGCACGCCCGGTGCACGACTGCGTTTCGAGGACTGGACCGATGCGCTTGCACGCAAGGCAGGCCACCACATCCATCCGCCATGGACATCTCCGCCCAACACAAGTCGTCCGCCGATGTATCCGGCGCTGTGCCGGATGCGGTCCCGGCCGTCGTAGTCTTGCACCAGCGGCAGATGTATCCGCACTTATCCGCCGCCGATATCGCGCGCATCGCGCCCTATGGCCGGGAACAGACCTGGCAGGCCGGCGAGTACGTGGTACGTACCGGGGATCCGGCCAATGGCATGATCCTCGTCATCGAGGGGCGTGTGCGCATCGTGCAGCGCGATGGGATCGGTGACAGCGCTCTGGCCTCCGAGCAGGGGCCCGGCAATTTTCTGGCCGAAATCGGCCAGCTTTCTGGCACGCCCGAACTCGTCGACGGCATCGCCATCGAGGATGTGCGCGCCATCGTCGTGCGCCCGGCGTGCTTGCGCGCGCTGATGGTGGCCGAGGCCGCGCTCGGCGAGGTGATCATGCAGGCGATGATGCTGCGCCGCACGGCCCTGATCCAGCGTGGACGCGGGCCGACGCTGATCGGCCGTGGGAGCGATCCGGCCATGTTCGACCTGCAGGCGCTCCTGCGGCGTAACAACTATCCGTACTCGGTGGTTGACATCGACGCCGATGCTGAAGCGGCGGAAATGCCCAGCAAGTTCGATGCCACCGACGACGATCTGCCGCTCGTCATCGACCCTAATGGCACGGTGCTGCGCCGTCCCGATACCACGCAGGTGCTGTCGTGCCTGGGCTTGCTGCCGCATATCGATGGCAGCCGGATCTATGATGTGGCGATCGTCGGCGCGGGCCCGGCCGGGCTGGCGGCGGCGGTCTATGCGGCGTCGGAAGGGTTGCCCGTGATCGTGCTCGATGCGTTGTCGCCGGGCGGTCAGGCCGGTGCCAGCGCGCGCATCGAGAACTACCTGGGATTTCCCGCCGGCATTTCGGGCCATGCGCTTACCACCAATGCTTATGCGCAGGCGCAGAAGTTCGGCGCGCATATCGCCTTTCCCACGGAAATCGAACGGCTCGATTGCGGCGCCATACACCAGTTGCGTACGCGGGCCGGCGATACAATCCAGGCGCGTACCGTCATCATCGCCAGCGGCGCCGCGTACCGTCGGCCGCCGATTCCGCACCGGGCCGAGTTCGAAGGGAGTGGCGTCTACTACTGGGCGTCGCCGGTGGAAGCCAAGCTCTGCGCCAAGCGGGAAGTCATGCTGGTGGGTGGCGGCAATTCCGCCGGCCAGGCCGCCGTATTCCTGGGCGCCCATGTCGCGCACGTCCACGTTGTGATTCGCGGCGACAGCCTCGACACCAGCATGTCGCGCTACCTGATCGACCGCATCGCCGCGCAGCGCAACATCACGGTCCATGCCCGCACCGAAGTGGTGGACCTCGAAGGCAATACGCGGCTGACAGGCGTAACCCTGCGTGATTGCAATATGGGCACGCAGATGACGATGCGGGTGCAGCACGTGTTCCTGTTTACTGGCGCGCAGCCGAACACATCGTGGCTGGACGGCTGCGATGTGGGGGTAGATGCCAAGGGGTTCGTGCTGACCGGCATAGACGCCGGGCTGCAGTCCAATACGCTGGAAACCTGCGTGTCGGGCGTCTTCGCCATCGGCGATGTCCGCTCCGGCTCGACCAAGCGCGTGGCCACCGCGGTGGGCGAGGGCGCAGCGGTTGTGTCGCAGATCCACGCCTATCTGGCTGTCGCTCGGGAAGCGGCCTGAGGCCATCGGGGCAGGCTCTCTGGGCGCCCGTGTTGTCTCGCTACTGGTGATTGGTACACGTCCCTGGATATGCGCGAGGTGGGCCATGGCGTCGAAGGCTGTTCGCTGCAGGGCACACTCCGCTGTGCGGTACAGGCGATCAAGCGAAGCGATCCGGACTCCTGCGTCGGACGTTTGTGAAGGCTTACTGAATGTCTTCCGAATGCCCGTACCTTCAAAAGTATCCGTCGACAGGCCGCGCCACTGGACTAATTCGGAACCAACGCGTACCAGAGGTATACGCTCGTCCCATCGTTGAACACGAACATCTGTCGGCGACGATAACCGCGCATAGCCGCGCCGACGCTTACTGAGCGGTTCGGAGGTTTTTGAGCCCGGGACTGCACCGCTTCTACCCACAACTGGAGGGGGTGTAGCGTGAGCCGGTCATCGTTATCACCGGCGCTTCGCAAGGCATGGGAGCAAAGCATTTCGCTGCCGGGGGCACCACGTTGCCGCAACGGCCCGCTCCATCAAAGCGACTGACGACGCCGACCTGTTGGCCGTGGCAGGCGATATCGGCGAACCCGCTACCGCGCGCCGTGTGATCGACGATCAAAACGACCCAGGCGCGATAATCCCGCGGCACGCGGCGTGGGTGAGGCGGGCGGTGGCGAGAGTCTCAAAATGGCCGGATTCCGACGTAGGCCCACCCGCGCGCATGGGTGCGCGCGCGCCAGAGGCAACTACCGACGGCCGTAGGTCGAGCCGGTTGCCGATGACCGCTCTCAATCCTATAGCAGACCTTTGTGTTCTGCGGTCAATGCGGCGCTCCGAGCAAAGCAACTTGGGGTCAAGAGCTCTGCAAAGTAGGCACAATTCTCGTGGGCTGTGGGCCGGAGTGTTGTGCCGCAGTGACACCCCACTTCGAGCGTCGTGGGTGCGCGAATTTCCTTGCTAGATTGTCCGTTACCACCAAATCGGTTCAAATTGTGGGGCAATCATGGGCGGTTCGATGACCAATGCGCTTGGTTCGCTCCTTGCGCATAGTTTTCGGAGTTTCCCTTCTGGCCTTATTCATTCTTCCTGTTTCCGGTTGCGGCGATACAACCATGAAGTGGAAGGAGCAGGTCGATCTCCAAAATAACGAGACAATCATTGCAATTGCTGATATCAGACTGAAAAACAGTCGACGGGCTCCAAGTCAGCGCTTCCGCACCAAGGCTATTGTCAGGCGAGCCCAAGATCACCGAAGATTGGTGATTCGCCCGTTCTTCCTGGGGACGACATGCATCCACTCTCGGATTCCGCCAACCAATCGCACCGCGATGACGTCTTTGCACTCTGGGACCGGCTCGCCGAGTTCTCCGCAGGCGAAGCCGATGCCGCGCTGACCCATTTACTAACCACGCTCTGTGCGATGGTCACGGCACAGAATGCACTTTGGGCTGTAGTTGTGCGATTACCTTCGCTCGCGCGAAAGGATCCCCTGTTCGGCTGGCGTCCACGCCTGGTTCGGCTCCTGCATCCTGTACCCGCGATGGTCGCTTCCGTGCAGGAGCAGTTCGACACGCTATGGTCCGGCAACGTCGATTCGTCACATGTCGTGGCCGCGTCGGGGAACGAGCCGTTCCGCGCCAACCTGCTCTTCGAGGCGATGCCCGCCGAATGGTTTGAAGGTGCCCACTATCGCCGCCACTACCTCGAAGTCGGTCACGCCGACAGCATCCAGGTGCGTTGTTCGCTCAACGATGATGTGCGAATTCATCTTTTCGTGTTTCGCGATCTGCAAGCCCCCCGCTTCTCTGCGCCGGATCTCGAGCTTCTGGGCTTCGTGATGCATGGGCTGAGATGGTACTACCGGCAGCAACTGCTCAGCCACGGCCTGCTCATCGCCGATGCTTCGCTGACGTCGGCCGAGCGAAGGGTGCTGCTGGGGCTGCTCGACGGACTGACGGAAAAGCAGATCGCGCAGAAACTCGAGCAAAGTCCGAACACGACTCATGTCCATATCAAGTCGATCTACACAAAATTCAACGTCCGGAATCGCTCGACGCTCACCGCGCTGTGGCTCGGCAAGTTGCGATAGCGAATTGCAGACGCGGCGGCGTTGGGGGCAATTGAGCGTAGTAGCCTGGCATTGAGTTCGCCCTGTCACAAGCGGTCTGCGCAAGAATCTCAGCGCGGATCGTACGGAGGATTGGAGCGGCTCGGCTAAGGTGCGAACAGATCCAACCCCGCCAGGGCCGGCGCGCCGCTCAGCGCAATTGCGGCCGTAGAATCTACGAGAATCAGGATTGCAGCCGACAGCCAGCAGGTGAAGGTGAAACCAATTGCTGCTTTCATCGTGGCACCTGACTCGTAGATGGGCTGCGGCGAGCCAAGCCGGCCCGCAAACTGAATGACTGCCTCAACGAAAGCGCAGAATGCATCTTCCCCAAGGAGGCATCACTAACATCGAGCCTTGACGCTATGCCTGGCACCAACCGACGCTGCCAGCCAGATGGCCGAGCAGGACGGCAACGAAACTGACAACAAGGCGCGTACTCACCGGTTCCTGCAGGAACAGAACGCCGCCGAGCGCCGCAACGGGCGGCACCAGTAGTTGGATGGCGGCCGCGGACATTGCCGGCAGTTTTCGGATTACCGACCCCCACACGACAAAGCCGATAGCAGATGTCACGGCGCCTGACGCCACAGCGAGGGCAACTCCGGCTACGCTCGCATGGGCATCGCCGTTAAGCATCCAACCGAGGACGATGCAGATCGGGGTCGCGCGCAGGAAGTTTCCTGCCGTTGCCGAGAGTGGACTTGCGGCTCGCCTGCCTCGCAATGTATAGATCCCCCATGCCACGCCTGCCCCAACCATCATAAGCAAGCCGGAGACTCGCGGAACGCCGACGCCGGGTGTGGTCAGGTATAACAGTCCGGCAATAGCCAGGAGATAGCCAATCAGCGCCACGCGGTGGAAGCGTTCGCCTTTGAGGAGACAGGCAACAAATATCGTCAGTTGTACCGTCCCGAACAACACGAGCGCACCGGAACTGACGCCGAGGGATAGATACGACAATGAGAACAGGATCACGAAAATCCCCAGCGCCGTAGCCGAGATCCAGTCAGGGTCAGGACTGGGCTGCCGAGCATACTCCGGTCTCAGCTTCGTCAGGACCAGTAACGTCGCGCCTCCGGCCAGCAGCCGGATATCGGAGAACGTCGCTGCGTCGATGCAGTAGTTGAACAGTGCGACGCGGCACAGTAGTGCGTTCGAGGCAAATGCAGCGATCGCAATCGCGCCCTGCAGGGCACAAGTCGGCGTGATTGCACTCGCGTCTGCGGGAGCCAGATAGGCATTCATCGCCCTTCCTTTCTTTAGCGTCGCAAGCCTTTGGCGGGCGCACTGCGCCGCGCCCCTTGCGTCTGCTGGAGAGTAGGTGGCTCGATGACGCCCGAAAATAACCTGAATAGGTGACCGCGTGGTGGCGCCTGCGAAAGGATCAGGACGACATCCCGCCATCCGGCACTTCACGCTGGACTGACGCAACGTCCGATCGTCGCTGTAGAGGTTGATACGCGTTGAACCGGCGACCTACCAGTTGCTTGTCTTCGGCTCGGTGTTATCTGAAATTAACCCGTGCATGTCCGCTCATGGCTGGTCTCGGCTTTCGATCTACCTGGGAAGGCGCTTGCCGGTGCCAGCGGCGACCGCGTGCAGATTTCCCTTGTTGGAAAAGCCATCACGCACGCGACCGTGCGCGAAGCTTCGTGATGCCGGTCCTTATCTCGGATTGCCCGCCTGTTGTCAGGCCATTTCACTGGCAGCTTCGCCAGCCAGCGCGACTTCCGTTTCGTCGGTCACCGTGCTTTCCGCTATCGCGTTGTTGTCTTCGGAAACCATGTCGCCCAGACCGATGACGACCGTGATATTCGGCGTCCAGTTCTTGCGGTCGGTGCTGACCTCGGCAAACGTGGTCACCGTTGCGGTGTAGCCCTGCGTTCTGAGGTCGTCGGCTAGCCGTTGCGCGCGCGGTTCCAGCGCTGCTTGCGGATTGTCTTCGTTGATGTCGAGTACCAGTCTGGTCTCGAATTCTTCCTTGCCCCTCTGGATTGCCGTTTGCATTGCCTTGAGTTGCTTGTTCGCGAGCGCGACGAGCTTGCTGTACCTGGACTCTTCCTGGCTGGCGCGCAGTGCCTTGGCGGCGTTGATGATTTCGTTGCGGTCCACGAACATGATTGCCTTTCGAGGTGGGGGGAGAGAAAGCGCAGGCGCCGCACGGGCTTGACTTCAGGAGCCAGCTTTTCCGGGATGCGACGACAACTGTATAAATATACAGTGTTCGCCGGCTAACCGGCAAGGAGTACAGGGTGAAATTCCCTGACAGCAGAAGATCTGGCGAATCGCGCTACGGTTGCCGCGTCTTGACTAAAAGCGGCGCTGCTCCGAAGTGATTGAGTCCCGCACATGGTGGGAGCGCACGATACCTCTCCTGGCTCCGGCTGAGGCTGGGTAGCCCGATGCAGGCCGTTGTGCAAGGTCCGCCGCGAGCAACCGGCTGCTCAAGTCCAAACGTCACGAAGATTAAGTTGAGAGGAGCCGACAGGCGCCTTACGACCCCTATGCTCAGGTCACAACTATGCGCAGATGGTCATCGTGGTCGCAGCCAGCCCCTTGAGTGGTGCGATCGGGGCTGGCGAAGCCTACGCATAGTTACAGCGTCCGCAAGAATCGAATCAACGAGTCCGGGGCCTGATACCGGCGAATCCTGGCGTCAGGCGCTTCCAGTCGACCGAGGGCTTTCTCCTTCATCGCGAGGTCAGCTTCGACGTAGCGGTGTGTCGTGATCGGACTTTCGTGACCGAGCCACAAGGCGATCACGTTGAACGGAACGCCCGCCTGCAACAGGTGCATTGCGGTCGTATGCCTCCTATATCGTTCACGATATAGGAGGCACTATATGCCCTTCCCGACTATGTCTGGTAATCGAACGATAGCCCTATTTCGCGGGCAAACAGATGGCCGCAGATAGAGATAGTCTTGATTCCTT
>NZ_JWMA01000038.1 GCF_000812465.1 Cupriavidus sp. IDO
CGTTTGCGCCGAGACGCCCAGAAACTCCGCAGCCTCTTGAATGCTGACCATCGTGCGTATCATGCGCAAATTGTGCACAACTGCGCAAGAACGCGCAACTATTCTGTCAGCAGTTCAAGCCCGCTGATGACAAGGCGCGGTATTGCTGGTCCAGTCGGTCGACCTGCGGGGCCAGTGCTGCCACCGGCCCGTCGTTGTCGATGACATCGTCGGCGCAGGCCAGGCGTGCCGTCCGCGTTGCCTGCCTGGCCATGATCGCCTCGACTTGTTCGCGCGTGAAGCCGTTGCGTGCCATCACGCGCGCCACTTGCGTGGACTCGCTGCAATCCACCACCAGCACGCGGCCGACGCGTTCGCGCCAGGTGCCGGACTCGACCAGCAGCGGGACGACGTAGATCAGGTAGGGGTGCTTGCCGGCGTCGTGGATGGCGGCGGCACGGGATGTGGTCAGTTCGCGGATCAGCGGATGCGTGATGCCTTCCAGCCGCGCCTTTGCACTCGGGTCGGCAAAGACCAGCGCGCGCATTGCATCGCGGTCCATGGCGCCATCGGCGCGCAGGCAGGCCGGACCGAAGGCCTCGACCAGCGCCGGGATGGCCAGCCCGCCGGGCGCGGTGATCTCGTGCGCGATCAGGTCGGTGTCGATGATGGCGGCGCCGCGCTCGGCGAACATGTCGGCAACCCGTGTCTTGCCGCTGCCGATGCCGCCGGTCAGTCCGATTTCCAGCATGTGAGGCTCAGTTGTCTGCGTTGCCGCCACGATACCAGCTTGGCGGCAACCGGTTGCCGCCCGCTCAGGGCGCGACCAGCAGCGGCAGCAAGCCCGGCCCGAAGAACAGCACCAGCACGCCCGCGCCCGCAATGAACGGGCCGAACGGGAAGGGCGTGTCGCGGCCCTGTCGGCGCAGCGCGATATTGGCCACGCCGAATACCACGCCGACCACCGACGACAGCAGCACCAGCGTCGGCAAGGCCTGCCAGCCGAACCAGGCGCCCAGCGCGCCCATCAGCTTGAAGTCGCCATAGCCCATGCCCTCCTTGCCGCGCACCAGCTTGAACAGCCAGTAGGCTGCCCACAGCAGCAGGTAGCCCGCAGCGGCGCCGATCACGGCATCGGCCAGCGGCACGAAGAGGCCGCCCAGGTTGAGCAACAGCCCGAGCCACAGCAGCGGCAGCGTGATCTGGTCGGGCAGCAGCTGGGTGTCCGCGTCGATCATGGTCAGCGCGAGCAGCGACCAGATCAGGGCCAGGGCGGCCAGGGCCTGCCAGGTCGGCCCCAAGTGCCAGGCCGCCAGTGCGCTCAGCACGCCGCAGGCCAGCTCGACCAGCGGGTAGCGCACGCTGATCGGCGCCTTGCAGGCCGAGCAGCGCCCGCGCAGCAGCAGGTAGCTCACCACCGGGATGTTCTCCCACGCGGCAATGGCGTGGCCGCAGTGCGGGCAGGCCGAGCGCGGCACCATCAGGTTGTAGCGGTCGGGGTAGGGCAGCGGATCGTCGCGCAGCTCGGCGATGTAGTTGGCCTCGTCGTACTCCATCATGCGCGGCAGGCGATGGATCACCACGTTGAGGAAGCTGCCTACGAGCAGGCCGAGCAGGCCGGCCGCTGCGATCAGGAATGCCGGCGGCAGCGCCGCCAGCGCCGGCAACGCGGACGCGCCGCCGGCGGGAAATGCCAGATTCATGTCCTATACCACCTGTCCCAGCTTGAAGATCGGCAGGTACATCGCCACCACCATGCCGCCGATCAGCACGCCCAGCACCACGATGATAAGCGGCTCGATCAGGCTCGAGATGGCCGCCACGGCGTCATCGACCTCGCGTTCGTAGAACTCCGCCACCTTGAGCAGCATGTTGTCCAGCGCGCCGGACTCCTCGCCGATCTGGGTCATCTGCAGCACCATGCTGTCGAACACATGGGTGGCCTGCATGGCGTTGGTCAGGCTGGTACCGATGCGCACGGATTGCTCGATCTCGCGCGTGGCGTCGTAGTAGACCCAGTTGCCGGCGGCGCCTGCCACCGATTCCATCGACTCCACCAGCGGCGTGCCGGCCGCGAACATGGTCGCCAGCGTGCGGGTCCAGCGTGCGATCACGGCCTTGCGGAACAGGCTGCCGAAGATCGGCAGCTTCAGCATTGCGCGGTCGGTTGCCCGCTGCACCTTTTCCGATTTCTTGAGCGCCCGTAGATAGAAGGAGATCCCGGCCACCGGTATGCCGATCACGATGTACCAGTAGGAAACAAAGAAGTCCGAGATGGCAATCACCACCAGCGTCGGCGCCGGCAGGTTGGCACCGAAGCTCGAGAACACGCCCTTGAACGCCGGGATCACGAACAGCATCAGGATGACCGTCACCGCGAAGGCCACCGTCAGCACCGCGATTGGGTAGATCATCGCGGACTTGATCTGGCTCTTCAGGGCGATGGTTTTTTCCATATAGAGCGACAGGCGCTCCAGCAGGGAATCCAGGATACCGCCCTGTTCGCCGGCGTCGATCAGGTTGCAGTACAGCGTGTCGAAGTAGCGCGGATGCCGGCGGAAGGCCGCCGCCATGCTACTGCCGGACTCGATGTCGAAGCGGATATCCGACAGCAGCTGCGTGAAATTCGGGTTGGGGTGGCCGCGGGCGATGATGTCGATGGACTGCAGCAGCGGAATACCCGCTTTCAGCATGGTCGACAGCTGCCGGGTGAAATAGGCGATGTCCTTCTCGGTGATCTTGCGCCCGCGCGCGGCCTTGCGCTTCTTGAGCTTGACGATGGTCAGGCCCTGCTTGCGCAGCGCTGCCGTGACCTCGGCCTGGTTCTCGGCCCGCTGCTCGCCAGTGAACGACTTGCCCTTGCGGTCCTTGCCTTCCCACTCGAAGATGTATTGCGTTGGAGCTTTCCGCCCTGGTTTCGCCCGTGACGGCGCTGCCGTCCGGGCGCCCGCAGCTGGTGCGCGCGTCGCCATGATTTTTGACCCCCGACAATGACTCTTGTTTTACGTATTGGTGGTAGCCAGCACTTCTTCGAGTGATGTGACTCCCTGTTTTACCTTCAGCAAGCCGGCTTCCCGCAACGATAGCACGCCGTCCTTGCGCGCCTGCTCGGCGATCTGCAGCGCCGTGCCGTGCGACAGGATGATCTGCTGCATCGCCTCGGTGATTGGCATGACCTGGTAGATACCGCAGCGGCCCTTGTAGCCGGTGCCCGCGCAGCGCTCGCAGCCGACCGGATGATAGGGCTGCCAGGTGCCGTCGATGGCCTGTTCCTTGAAGCCCGCGTCGATCAGCACCTCGCGCGGCAGTTCGCCCTGGCGCTTGCAGGTGCACAGCCGGCGCGCCAGGCGCTGGGCGGTGATCAGCAGCACGCTCGACGCAATATTGAACGGCGCCACCCCCATGTTCATCAGGCGGGTCAGCGTGGTCGGCGCGTCGTTGGTGTGCAGCGTGGACAGCACCAGGTGACCGGTCTGGGCGGCCTTGATCGAGATGTCGGCGGTTTCCAGGTCGCGGATTTCGCCGACCATGATGATGTCCGGATCCTGCCGCAGGAAGGAGCGCAGCGCCGCGGCGAAGGTCAGGCCCGCCTTGTCGTTGACGTTGACCTGGTTGATGCCGGGCAGCTGGATTTCGGCCGGGTCTTCCGCCGTCGAGATATTGATATCGCCCTGGTTGAGCAGGTTCAGGAAGGTGTACAGCGACACCGTCTTGCCGCTGCCGGTCGGGCCGGTCACCAGCACCATGCCGTACGGGCGCTTGATCACGTCCAGCAGCAGGGCTTTCTGCTCCGGCTCGTAGCCGAGCTGGTCGATGTCGAGCTTGTCGGAAGAGGATTCGAGAATCCGCATCACGATCTTCTCGCCGAACAGCGTGGGCAGCGTCGATACGCGGAAGTCCACCGCCTTCTCGACCGTCTCCTTGGAATCCTTGTCCTTGGGCAGCGCGATCAGCAGTTTCATGCGGCCGTCCTGCGGCACGCGCTTTTCCGAGATGTCCAGGCGCGACAGCACCTTGATGCGGGTGGCGATCTTGTCGCGGATATCCAGCGGCGGGCGTGCCACCTCCTGCAGCACGCCGTCGACGCGGAAGCGCACGCGGTAGAACGTCTCGAACGGCTCGAAGTGCAGGTCGGATGCGCCGCGGTGGAAGGCTTCGGTCAGCAGCTTCTGCAGGAAGCGCACCACCGGGGCGTCGTCGATATTGTCGGCGGTGGTCCGGTTGCGCTGCGCTGCCGCGGCGACCGGGTCATATTCGATCAGCTTGCGCTCGGCCAGCACCGGCGAGATGTTTTTCATCGTGCCCACAGCCTCGCCGGCGGAGCGCACGTGCTTCATCAGCTTGTCGTGCTCCACCACCACGGCATCGACGGGCAGGTTGTACTTCTGCTTGATGGCGTCGAGTCCGGCCTGGTTCGACGGATCGGACAACGCCAGCACCAGCCGGTTCTCGCGCCGGCCCAGCGGCAGCAGCCGGTGCGCGTGGAACTCGCGGTTGCCGGCCAGCGCCGGCGGCACCTTGCTGAGGTTGTACTGGCTGAGATCGAGCAGCGGCAGCTGGTATTTGTCGGCGGCAAAGACGGCAACGTCGTGCGCGGTCATGGTGCCGGTGCCGACGATCTCATCGATCAGCTGTGTCTGCTTCTCCCGGGCCGCCTGCTCGAGTTGAGCAAGCAGGGCGGGCGCGATACGCCGGCTCTGGGCGAGAGCGAGACCGAGTGTCATGGCAGGTACGCAGTGCGATAGGCCCGTGGGCGTTTGGCAGGGCCACGGGCCCCGGATCGGGGCAGTTTGCCGCCGGGGTCACTTTTTGTAAAGGCGACGGCGGGCGGTGTTGGCGTTTGCGCGACACGGGCGCAACCCTACTTGCGCGGGGAGCGGGGCGGGCGGACGAAATCCGGGGGAAAGAGGGACGAACACGAAAGGGCCACCGCACAGCGTAGCTGCCAAGCCAGTTGCGTCTATTTCATTTATTTCATTTAATGCGCTTACCGGCTACGCTAGCTCCAGCAAGCTGAGAGCTGGTGTAGCTGGCAAAGAGTCATTTATCGGCACCAGACAAGGAGATTGATATGCGTACCGTGGATCGAATCCGTGAGGTGACCCCTCCGCAGATGACGGAGCGCGAACTGGAGATGGCCCGTGTCGCGCAGCGATGCATCATGGAAGCGCTGGATCACTCGCGTGCTGCAGCGATTACTTTGACTACAGATACGGGCGAGCACCTTTCTGTCGACGTTCCCCCGGCGGCCCTGAAACTCATTGGCCAACTGCTCGGCGCAATGGGCGAGGGGCGGCCGATCACGCTCATGCCGGCAAAGCGGGAATTCACCACAGTTGAAGCGGCGAATTTTCTAAACGTGTCGCGACCATTTGTTATCAAGGAGATCGAACAAGGCAAGTTGCCGCACCGCATGGTGGGCACGCATCGACGGATCGCCTTTGAAGATCTGGTTGCGTACGCCAAGGCAATGCGGGAAAGGCAAGCGGCCGCCCTGGATCGTATGGCTGAAAATGCCCGCGAACTGGGCCTGGACTACTGATGGCAGGGTATGCACGCTATACGGCCCTGCTGGACGCGTGTGTCCTCTACCCGATCGCCATTACCGATTCATTGATGAGCCTGGCTACAGCCGGACTCTTCGCAGCAAAATGGACCCGGCGGATCGAACAGGAATGGATCGCCGCGCTGGGTGAGCAACGCCCCGACCTGAAAGGTCGGCTCGATGTCCGGCGAGATTCCATGCGTGAGGCCATACCGGACTGGGAGGTACCTGAGGCTGCCCGGGCACCGCTTATTGGTAACGACATCCTTCCCGATCCAGACGACCGGCACGTCCTGGCGGCCGCCATAGCGGGGCACGCGGATTGCATCGTTACGCGCAACCGCCGTGATTTTCCGAAGGAGATCGTTGGGGCATACGGTATCGAAGTGGTCGATCCCGACCAGTTCATCATCTGTCAGTGGGATCTGGAGCCGATCGCTGCGATCGCGGCGTTCAAGCGCATGCGCGCCCGCTGGAAAAAGCCTCGCGCAACGGTTGAGGACTTTGCGCAGGCGCTGGAACGCAGCGGCTTGCCCGCGACTGCCAAACGGATACGAGAGGCGGCGGAGCTGATTTGACCTCGTGTCCGCAGGGCTGCGACGCGCAATGCAGCCGCTATCTGAGGCCTGAATGAGAGACCTCTCGGATGGACCCTGTTCGCCAGTTCCGACGGGAGCACGGCATGCATTCCAGATGCAGAAAGACAAAAAGCCGGATCAACAAACATGTTGATCCGGCTTCTTAAATCTGGTCGGGGTGAGAGGATTCGAACCTCCGGCCTCTACGTCCCGAACGTAGCGCTCTACCAGGCTAAGCTACACCCCGATTTGTTTTTCGCTTTGCGCCGTCAGGACTGACGTTGCAGCGAGAAAGCACATAACTTTATCAGGGTTTCCTTCAGTTGGGAAGGGGGGAATTGCATTGCCGCAATTTCCGCTGCTTCGGCCTCGCGCTTCGCGGCCTCGAAGGTGACATCCAGTGCGCCGCTGGCGTGGATCGCCGAGAACACGGCATCGAAATGCTCGGTGCCGCCCTGCACGATGGCGTCGCGCGCGAGCTGGCGCTGTTCTGCCGTGCCATGCTCCATCAGATGGAGCAGCGGCAGCGTGGGCTTGCCTTCGCGCAGGTCGTCGCCCGCGTTCTTGCCCATCTGCTCCGCGCTGGCGGTGTAGTCGAGCATGTCGTCGATCAGCTGGAAGGCGGTGCCGATGCGGCGGCCGTATTCGGCGGCGGCTTCTTCCATCGCGGCGTCGGCGCCTGCCAGCACGGCGCCGAGCTGGGCCGAGGCCTCGAACAGCTTGGCGGTCTTGTAGCGGATCACCTGCAGGTAGCGGTCAATGGTGACGTCGGGGTCGTGCATGTTCAGCAGTTGCAGGACCTCGCCCTCGGCGATCACGTTGGTGGCGTTCGAGAGGATTTCCATGATGCGCATGCTCCCCGCATCCACCATCATCTGGAACGCCCGCGAATAGAGGAAGTCGCCCACCAGCACACTGGCGGCGTTGCCGAACACGGCATTGGCGGTTTCGCGGCCGCGGCGCAGTTCGGACTCGTCGACCACGTCGTCGTGCAGCAGCGTGGCGGTGTGGATGAACTCGACCACCGCGGCCAGTTCGTGGTGACGGTGACCGTCATAGCCGAATGCCCGTGCCGACAACAGCAGGATCACCGGGCGCAGGCGCTTGCCGCCGGCGGCGATGATGTAGTCGCCGATCTGCTCGATCAGGGGAACTTCCGATGACAGTCGTTGACGGATGACAGCGTCGACCGCGCGCATGTCTGCAGCGACCGGGGCAAGCAAGGCAGTGGCGGAAGGCTGGGGCAAGATGATCACCGTTACGCAAAACCCGACGATTATATGCGATCGACGGGGCCAGAATTCGAATGTCTGTCCCATTCGGGGGATGTCCTCGCCCCGCCATCTATAATGCCGGCATGAACAAGCCGATGCCCCGCCGACATTTCCGCCGCACGGCCTGGTGGGTGGCGTTTGCCGCACTGGCGGGATTTCTGCTGGCCGATCTGACCTGATCTGCGCGCCCGTGCCCCTGTGCACGCTGCGCCGCGTACAGGCTATGTGCCTGTTTTCTTTGCGCTTTTCCCCGATCTCGTTTACAATTCCCGGTTTCCTCCGGTTGTTTTGCCCGCCTTGCGGGTCTTGGCCGGTGGGAGATAACCGGGCCGCAGTGTGCCCGCCATGCGCGGCGCCGTGCAGCAAACGGCCACGCAGGGCGCGCCAGTGCTGGCATTCGGCGTTTTATTCACATCGAGAGGTTCGACAATGTACGCGGTCGTAAAAACCGGCGGCAAGCAATACAAGGTTGCTGCTGGCGAAAAACTTAAAGTAGAACAGATACCGGCAGACATTGGCGCAGAAATCACGCTCGACCAGGTGCTCGCAGTGGGCGCCGGCGACCAAATCAAGTTTGGTACGCCGCTGGTGAGCGGGGCTTCCGTCAAGGCTACCGTTATCTCCCAGGGTCGTCACGACAAGGTGAAGATCTTCAAGATGCGCCGTCGCAAGCACTACCAGAAGCGTCAGGGCCATCGTCAGAATTACACCGAGCTGCGCATCGAAGCGATCGTTGCCTGAGCCCCGCTCAGACAGGATCAGCATCGAATCAAGCGTAACTAGGTAAAGCGACAGGAGTAAGTCATGGCACAGAAAAAAGGCGGCGGTTCCACGCGGAACGGCCGTGATTCCGAATCGAAGCGTCTGGGCGTGAAGGTGTTTGGTGGCCAGGCCATCAACGCCGGCGGCATCATCATTCGTCAGCGCGGCACCCGTGTGCACGCCGGCGACAATGTTGGTGTGGGCAAGGACCACACGCTGTTCGCCCTGGTGGACGGCCACGTGCAGTTCGCCGTCAAGGGCCCTGCCAAGAAGCAGCACGTCAGCGTCGTTCCGGCGGCCTGATAACAGCCTTTGCAGGATGAAGGCCCCGCAACACTTGCGGGGCTTTTTCTTTTCTGGCGACAATGTCAGTTCGCCAGCCCGGGTTCGCGGCATCCAGCCGCTGATCCGCCGATCCATCACGGAAAGCCCATCATCATGAAGTTCATAGACGAAGCCCGAATCGAAGCCATCGCCGGCAACGGCGGCAATGGCAGCGCCTCGTTCCGGCGCGAGAAGTTTGTGCCCTTCGGCGGCCCGGATGGCGGCGACGGCGGCCGCGGCGGCAGCGTGTTCGCGGTGGCTGACCGCAATATCAATACGCTGATCGATTTTCGCTACGCCAAGAAGCACGTCGCCAGGAATGGCGAGAACGGGCGTGGCTCGGATTGCTACGGCGCCGCCGGCGAGGACGTCACGCTGCGCATGCCGGTGGGCACGCTGATCACCGACATGGATACCGGCGAAGTCATCGCCGACCTGACCGAGCACGGTCAGCAAGTGTGCCTGGCCGAAGGCGGTATGGGCGGCTGGGGCAACCTGCATTTCAAGTCCAGTACCAACCGCGCGCCGCGCCAGCAGGTCGACGGCAGGCCGGGCGAGCGCCGCATGCTCAAGCTCGAGCTCAAGGTGCTGGCCGACGTGGGCCTGCTGGGCATGCCCAATGCCGGCAAGTCCACCTTTATCTCGCACGTGTCCAACGCGCGCCCGAAGGTGGCCGACTATCCCTTCACCACGCTGCATCCCAACCTGGGCGTGGTGCGCGTCGATCACGAGCAATCGTTCGTGGTGGCGGATATTCCTGGGCTGATTGAAGGCGCCGCGGAAGGTGCGGGGCTCGGTCACCAGTTCCTTCGCCACCTGCAGCGCACCGGTCTGCTGCTGCATATCGTCGACCTGGCGCCGTTCGACGAGGCCGTCGATCCGGTGGCGGAAGCCAGGGCCATTGTCCACGAGCTGAAGAAGTACGACGAAACGCTCTACGACAAGCCGCGCTGGCTGGTGCTGAACAAGCTCGACATGGTGCCGGAGGAAGAACGCGCCACCCGCATCAAGGGCTTCATCAAGCGCTACAAGTGGAAGGGCCCGGTGTTCCATATCTCGGCCCTGACCGGCGAAGGCTGCCGCGAACTGATCTACGCGATCAAGGACCACCTGCAGGCCATCAAGGCCGAGGAAGCCGCCGCGCTGGCCGAGCCGGACATCCGCCTGGACGAACGGCTGCACAATGTCGACCAGGCCGGGCACGAGGAATAAGCCTCGCGCCAGTGGTCGGCTGCCCGCTCCTCATGACGGGAGCGGGAACACAATCGGACAAATCGGGATAAGGTAGTCCCCCGGAGACAGGATTCTCGCCATGCAATCGGTCATTGCCCAGGCAAAACGCATCGTCGTCAAGGTCGGCTCCAGCCTGGTGACCAACGACGGCAAGGGACTCGATCACGACGCCATCGCGCGCTGGGCGGCGCAGATCGCCAAGCTGCGGGTGGCCGGCAAGGAAGTGGTGCTGGTCAGTTCCGGCGCCATCGCCGAAGGCATGCAGCGCCTCGGCTGGATCCGCCGCCCGAAGGAAATCCACGAGCTGCAGGCCGCCGCCGCCGTCGGGCAGATGGGGCTGGCGCAGGTCTACGAGAGCCAGTTCGGCCGCTATGGCATCCGCACCGCGCAGGTGCTGCTCACGCATGCCGACCTGGCCGACCGCGAGCGCTACCTCAACGCCCGCTCGACCCTGCTGACCCTGCTGTCGCTGGGCGTGGTGCCGATCATCAACGAGAACGACACCGTGGTCACCGACGAAATCAAGTTCGGCGACAACGACACCCTCGGCGCTCTGGTCACCAACCTGATCGAAGGCGATGCGCTGGTGATCCTGACCGACCAGCGCGGCCTCTATACCGCCGATCCGCGCAAGGATCCGGCTGCCGAATTCGTGGACGAGGCGCTGGCCGGCACGCCCGAGCTGGAGGCGATGGCGGGCGGCGCCGGCACGTCCATCGGCCGCGGCGGCATGCTGACCAAGATCCTCGCCGCCAAGCGCGCCGCCAAGTCCGGCGCGCACACCACCATCGCTTCGGGACGCGAGGCCAATGTGCTGGAGCGGCTCGCTGCCGGCGAGGCCATCGGCACGCAATTGCTGGCGCCGACCGGTCGCCTGACCGCGCGCAAGCAGTGGATGGCAGATCACCTGCAGCTGCGCGGGCGCGTCATCATCGATGCCGGCGCGGTCGAGAAGCTCACCAGCGGCGGCAAGTCGCTGCTGCCGATCGGCGTGGTGGAAGTGCAGGGCGAGTTCGCCCGCGGCGAGGTGGTGGCGTGCGCCGATGCCGGCGGCCGCGAAGTGGCGCGCGGCATCACCAACTATTCCAGCGCCGAGGCGCGCCTGATTGCGCGCAAGCCGTCGTCGGAGATCGAATCCGTGCTCGGGCACCTGAACGAGCCCGAACTGATCCACCGGGACAACCTGGTGCTGGTCTGAAACCAAAGGGTTGAATACAAAACGGCGGAGCTGGTCGACAGCTCCGCCGTTTTGCTTTGATGCCTGCCGAAGCTCAGCGGCGGCTCGGTGCGCGGGACTTCAGGTCCTTGACCATCGCGTCCGCGGTGCCGGCGACAGTATGGCCTTCGCAGAAGAAATCGGTGGCCAGCGTGGCGGCATAGGCATTGCGCGCCCCGGCTTCCATCCGGTGCCACGTCTCGCCGTAGTCGCTGCGGTTCGGGATCCACTCCTTGGCGCCGGTGGGCAGCGTGGCGTAGAGCTTGCGCTCGAATACGTCACAGCGCATGCCTTCGAACGTGACATTGCGTGCGCCGCTCTGGCTGGTAGTCACCACCGTGTAGCGGACCACCTTGTCCTTGCCCACCGAGACCGACTTGCCGTCTACGGCGAACGACAGGGCGCCGGTGCCGGAAACCGAGAACGGAATCAGGTTCGCGTCCACCGGTGCCGCTGGCAACATGGCCTCGGCTTCCTGGAAGGTCTTGGGCGCGAACGGATTGATCCACGTGCTGTCTTCTTCTGCCATCTCCTTGCCGGTGGTCTTGCAGCCAGCCAGCGCGAGGCAGGTGGCGGCGAGCAGCAATCCGGCGGCGGTCAGGCCGCGGTGGCGGCCCAGGCCGATCAAACTAGTCATCAGTACTCCGTGGGGTGGAAGCCGGCGTGGCCGGCGAAACCTCGATGCCATCGGCGGCCGAAACTGCCGCCTGCTCCTGCGGTACGCCGCGTTGCGGCTGTCCGACCCGGTGCGCGCCGCCGTAGCGGCCATGCACGCCATGTGTGCCATAAGGACTCAGTGGCGCACGCGAATTCCGGTTCAGGAAGCGCGACAGTTCGGTCAGTGCCATCTGGTAGACGTCGCGCTTGAACTCGATCACCGCCTCCAGCGGCACCCAGTAATGACTCCAGCGCCAGGCGTCGAACTCCGGGTGATCGGTTGCCCGCAGGTGAATATCGCAGTCCCTGCCCGCCATGCGGAGCAGGAACCAGATCTGTTTCTGGCCCCTGTAGTGGCCGCGGATCTCGCGGCGGATGAACTTGTCCGGCACCTCGTAACGCAACCAGTCGCGCGTGCGACCAACGATCCTGACGTGCTCCGGAAGCAGGCCGATCTCCTCGTGCAGTTCCCGATACATGGCCTGTTCCGGCGTTTCGCCGTACTTGATGCCGCCTTGCGGAAACTGCCAGGAATGTTCGCCGATGCGCTTGCCCCAGAAAACCTCGTTTCGTGCGTTGATGAGGATGATGCCGACGTTCGGGCGAAAGCCTTCACGATCGAGCATGACTGCACCTCGAATCCTTTAGAATTACGCTGATTATAAAGGAAGCGCGCGGCCGGGCTGAGGCGGGGGGATGCTGGTTTTCCCCGAGCATAAGCGCCGTTTCAGGCGCGTGCGCGACAGGTTCAGTGCCGTGGGTACCCGGCGGTGAGCTGAAATTTGCCGGGACGATCCCGGCCTCGAGAGAAAACAACGGATGAAAGCCTCGCAATTCTTCATTTCCACCCTCAAGGAAGCCCCCGCCGACGCGGAAATCGTGTCGCACAAACTGATGATGCGGGCAGGCATGATCAAGAAGCTCGGCGCCGGCATCTACAGCTACATGCCGGTGGGCCTGCGCGTGATCCGCAAGGTGGAAAACATCGTCCGCGAGGAAATGAACCGCGCCGGCGCGGTCGAGCTGTCGATGCCCGTCATCCAGCCGGCCGAGCTGTGGCAGGAAACCGGCCGCTGGGACAAGATGGGTCCCGAACTGCTGCGCCTGAAGGACCGCCACGAGCGCGACTTCGCCGTGCAGCCGACTTCCGAGGAAGTCGTGACCGACATCGCCCGCAGCGACATCCGCAGCTACAAGCAGCTGCCGGTCAATTTCTACCAGATCCAGACCAAGTTCCGCGACGAGCGCCGTCCGCGCTTCGGCATCATGCGCGGCCGCGAGTTCACGATGAAGGACGCCTACTCGTTCGACCGTGACACCGACGGCCTGCGCAAGTCGTACGAGAACATGTACCAGGCCTACACCCGCATCTTCCAGCGCTTCGGCCTGGAGTTCCGCGCGGTGGCTGCCGACAACGGCGCCATCGGCGGCTCGGGCTCGCATGAGTTCCACGTGATCGCCGACACCGGCGAAGACGCCATCGTCTACTGCCCGACCTCCGACTACGCCGCCAACATGGAGGCCGCCGAGGCGCTGCCGCTGCTGCCCGAGCGCGCCGCGCCCACGGAAGACCTGGTCAAGACTTTCACCCCGGAAAAGGTCAAGTGCGAGCAAGTGGCCGAATTCCTGAACATCCCGCTGGAGCGCAACGTCAAGTCGATCGTGCTCGCCAAGGACACCGAGGCCGGCGCCGAGATCTGGCTGCTGCTGATCCGTGCCGACCATGAGCTGAACGAGGTCAAGGCGTCCAAGGTCCCCGGCCTGGCCGACTTCCGTTTTGCGACCGAGAACGAGATCGTCGACGCCTTCGGCTCGCCGCCGGGCTACCTCGGCCCGATCGGCATGAAGAAGCCGGTCAAGGTCGTGGCCGATCGCACTGTCGCCAACATGAGCGACTTCGTCTGCGGCGCCAACTACCGCGACTACCACTACACCGGCGTCAACTGGGGCCGCGACCTGCCCGAGCCGGTCGTCGCCGACCTGCGCAACGTGGTGGCCGGCGACGCTTCGCCGGACGGCAAGGGCACGCTGGAAATCTGCCGTGGCATCGAAGTCGGCCACGTGTTCATGCTGGGCACGCGCTACTCGGAATCGATGAACGCGACCTTCCTGGACGAGAACGGCAAGACCCAGCCGATGCAGATGGGCTGCTATGGCATCGGCGTGACCCGTATCCTGGGCGCCGCTATCGAACAGAATTTCGATGACCGCGGCATCATCTGGCCGGCGGCGATCGCGCCGTTCGCCGTGGTGATCTGCCCGGTCGGCTACGACCGCTCCGAGGCCGTGAAGGCCGAAGCCGACCGCATCCACGCCGAGCTGGTGGCGGCCGGCGTCGACGTCATCCTCGACGACCGCGGCGAGCGTCCCGGCGTAATGTTCGCCGACTGGGAACTGATCGGCGTGCCGCACCGCGTGGTGGTGGGCGACCGTGGCCTGAAGGAAGGCAAGGTCGAGTACCAGGGCCGGCGCGATGCGCAGGCCACCCAGGTGGCCGTGGCCGATGTGGTCGGCCACGTTCGCGGCCTGCTGGCCAACTGACCCCGATGCGCGCGGCTCGCCTGGTTCGTGCCGCCGGCAGCCTGCTGCTGGCGCTGTCGGCTGCAGCCGCGCAGGCCGGCGCCCAGAAAGAGGAGGACCTGGCCGATTCCGTGCGCGGCGCGCTGGCGGCGGCAATCGCCGACTCGCGCCCGGTCCGCCCGATGTTCACCTCGGGCGGGGAGCGGCTGGCCTACCTCAAGTGGCTGGGCGAGATGTCGCACCGGCTCGAAGCCCGCATCCCCGAGCCGCAGGTCCGCGTCGAGCTGATCGAGACCGCCTACTACGAGGCCAAGCGCGCCGGCCTGGAGCCGGCGCTGGTGCTCGGGCTGGTGCAGGTGGAGAGCAACTTCCGCAAATACGCCATCAGCTCGGCCGGCGCGCGCGGGCTGATGCAGGTGATGCCGTTCTGGGTGCGCAGCATCGGCGACAACGACGCGCGCAAGCTGTTCCACCTGCAGAGCAACCTGCGCTACGGCTGCACCATCCTGCGCCACTACCTGGACCGCGAGCAGGGCGACCTGTTCCTGGCGCTGGGCCGCTACAACGGCAGCCGCGGCCGGCCCGAATACCCGAACGCGGTGCTGGCGGCGTGGAAGCGCTGGCAGTACTCCGAGGCCTCGGTCACCATCGCGGGCGAATCCGTGGTCGTCGCCCCGCGCCCGCGCGTGCTGCCGCCCGAAGCGCCCGAGCGCAATCCCTTCTCGCCGCGCCGCCTGGTCAACCCGTCATGACGGCCGCCTCGCCGATCGTCGCCGGCAAGCCCGGCTACGCTGCGTCGTCACCGGAGCTGGAAGAGTGGCTGGCGCGGCACATCGCGCAGGGCTTCGGTGCCGAGTCGCTGGTGCTGTCGATGCTGCGCTCGGGCTATGACGAGACGTTTGCGCGCGCCGCCGTGGCCGCGGCGCTGGGGCACCGGCCTGCGCCGGGCAGCAGGGCGGCAGGCAAGGATGCCGGTCAGAAGGCAGCGCCGGATATTGCCCACAGCAACGTCGCCCGCCACGGTGGCCTGAAAATCCCCGTCCTGTTCTCGCTCGAATCCCCGCGCATCCAGCTGTTCCAGCAACTGCTGACCGACCAGGAGTGCGATGCGCTGGTCGCGCTGTCCCGCGGCCGCCTGGCGCGTTCGCCGGTGGTCAATCCCGATACCGGCGACGAGAACCTGATCGACGCCCGCACCAGCATGGGCGCAATGTTCCAAGTCGGCGAGCATGCGCTGATCAGTCGCATCGAGGCCCGCATCGCCGCCGTCACCGGCGTGCCGGCCGAGCATGGCGAAGGCCTGCAGATCCTCAACTACAAGCCGGGCGGCGAGTACCAGCCGCATTTCGACTTCTTCAACCCGCAACGCCCCGGCGAGGCCCGCCAGCTCAAGGTGGGCGGGCAGCGCATTGCCACGCTGGTGATCTACCTGAACAGCCCGCAGGAGGGCGGGGCGACGGCGTTTCCGCGCATCGGCCTGGAAGTGGCGCCGGTGAAGGGCAACGCGGTCTATTTCAGCTACCTGCTGCCCGACGGCAAGCTGGACGAGCGCACCCTGCATGCCGGCCTGCCGGTTGCGGCGGGCGAGAAGTGGATCGCCACCAAGTGGCTGCGCGAGCGCCCGTACCGGAGTGTCGCTTGAACGCCCGGGCAGACAGCACGGCTGCCCGCTATTGGTTTGATGCTGCGCTACCGTTTGCCGAGAGCCGCTACGCCAGCGACAGCAGCGCAGGCTACCTGCCGCATACGCACCCGACGCTGTCTGTCGGCGCCGTCGACAGCGGGGCCAGCGTCTTTGCCTTCGGTCGTGAACAGGCACGCCTGCGGCCCGGCTCGGTAGTGGTCGTTCCGGCGGACCAGGTACATGCCTGCAATCCAGCACCGGACGGCCGCTGGAGCTACCAGATGCTGCATGTCGATCCCGCCTGGGTGGCCGACATATTGGACGAGACCCGGCCGCCAGGGCGAGACAGGCTGGCGCTGCCGGCCCGCGTCACGCATTCCCCGGTGGTCTATCGCATGGTCTGCGTGCTGAACCGGTTACTGTTCTCCGGTGCCGACAGCGCCGAGAAAGAGGCCGCGCTGGTCGCCTTCGTCGGCGATCTTCATGCGGTGCTCGCAGGCGGGGCGGCAGACGCCCGCGCCATGCCGGCGGCGTCCGTGGTGTCCGCGCGGGTGGCGCAACTGCGCGCCCTGCTGCAGGCACGCCATGCCGAACGCCTGCCGCTGGCGGAACTGGCGCGTGCAACGGGGCTGAGCCGCTATCACGTGATTCGCGCCTTCCGGGCGGAGGTAGGCATGACCCCGCATGCCTACCAGCTCGACATCCGCATCAACCGCGCGCGACGGCTGTTGCGCCAGGGCAGGGCGCTGGCCGAGGTGGCGCATGACCTCGGGTTTGCCGACCAGAGCCACTTCCAGCGCGCCTTCAAGCAACGCGTGGCATTGACGCCGCGCGCCTATCTGCGCACTGCCTGAAGCCACCCAAAACGGCGTCAACTTTCTTCAATACTTCCTTCGGATGCAGGCCAATACTTCGTGCTCTTTACGGAGGGTTGGCATGGACTTGTCATTCGATATCACCGCGCGGCCATTGCCGCTGCAGCAATTTGCCATGGTGGCGGGCGCGCACCTACTGGCGCTGCTCAGCCCCGGCCCGGATTTTCTCCTGGTGGTGCGCAGTGCCTTGCTCCACGGGCCACGCAGGGCGAGCGGGGTCTGCCTGGGGATCGCGCTGGGCAACGGCGTTTTTATCGCCCTGGCCCTGGCGGGATTTGCCGCGACGCGCGGCAGCCCGTTCCTGTTCGCTGCGCTGCAATGGGCCGGATGCGGTTACCTGGCATGGCTGGGCTGGCGTTTCCTGCGCGCAAGCGGCGAGCTGGTGCTGCCGGGTGCCACCGCTAGCGATGACGCCGTCACCGATGCCGGCATCTCATGGGTCGGCCAGATTGCCAGCGGCTTTCTTTCCGCCGTACTGAATCCGAAGAACGGCCTGTTCTACGCCAGCCTGTTCTCGCTGCTCGCCGCCAGCCACACGCCGCCTGGCGTGCAACTGGCGTACGGCACCTGGATGTTTGTCGCTGTGCTCGGCTGGGACCTGCTGGTGGCGTTCGGCGTCGGTCATCCGGCCGTGACGGCCCGTTTCGGCCGCTCGGTGCGGCGGGTGGAGCGGCTGACCGGTGTGGCGTTATGGCTGCTGGCGCTGGCTGTCGCCTGGCACGCGCTGGGGTGATCCAGTCGGTTGCCCCGGCCCGTATCGGCAGTTTTCCGAATAACTGTACCGGTACTGTACCGTAAGGTGTCACTAGACTGGCCTCTCCCCCAATGCTTGTGGAGCCAGTCATGGCCAGTCCCGAACTGATTGCCGGGTCAGGCGTATTTGCCGCCTTTTCCGCCTTTGCGCTGGTGTCGTCGGTGACGCCAGGCCCCAACAACACCATGCTGCTCGCGTCCGGCGTGAACTTCGGCTTCGCGCGTACCGTGCCGCACCTGCTGGGTGTCACCGGGGGCTTTGCGCTGATGGTGGCGCTGGTCGGGCTGGGGCTGGGGTCGCTGTTCCACACCTGGCCGTGGACCTGGCAGGTGCTGCGCGTGGTGGCGGTGGTCTACCTGGTCTGGCTGGCCTGGAAGCTGGCGACGGCCAGCGGCATCCAGGACAGCCAGGTGGCGCACCCGATGAGCTTCCTCGGCGCCGTGGCGTTCCAGTGGGTCAATCCCAAGGCGTGGGTGATGGCGGTGGGCGCATGCAGCACTTACGCGCTGCACGGCAACCTGTGGATCAATGTGCTGCTGCTGGCCGGGATCTTCGGCGTGATCAACCTGCCCAGCGTGGCGGTGTGGGTGTTGTGCGGATCGGCGCTGCGGCGCTGGCTGGCGCGCCCGCGGG
>NZ_JWMA01000192.1 GCF_000812465.1 Cupriavidus sp. IDO
CCTCCGGCATCCAGCCGCACTTCCAGCTGACCGGCATCCACGCCATGGAAACGCTGGATCGCATGGTGCGCGCCGGTATCTACAAGGGCCCGCTGAACCTGACCTGGATCGGCATTGGCGGCGGCTTTGACGGCCCCAACCCGTTCAACTTCTTCAACTTCGTCCACCGCGCCCCGGACGGCTGCACGCTGACCGCGGAATCGCTGCTCAAGAACGTGCTGCCGTTCAACATGATGGCAATGGCCATGGGCCTGCACCCGCGCTGCGGCATCGAGGACACCATCATCGACCAGCACGGCAACCGCATGAGCTCGGTGCAGCAGATCGAACAGTGCGTGCGCGTGGCCAAGGAACTGGGCCGCGAGATCGCCTCGGGCAAGGAAGCGCGCGAGATCTACCGCATCGGCACCTGGTACGACAGCGCCGAGGAAACCCTGGCCGCGCACGGCATGGCGCCGAACCGCCAGGCCGGGCAGAAGAACCTGCCCCTGCGCGCGGCCTGACGCGCAGCGGCCTGGCCACCGGCGCAATGCCTGTGGCCAGGCCATCGCCCCAGCCCGGCGCGCCGACCAAGCCTCCACGAACACATGACTCCACCACTTCCGCCGCCATTTCGTGCTCAGCATCCGTCGCACCGCCAGATCCCGGAAGCCTTTCCTGCAGTAGCCCGTACGCTCTCCTGAAATGACTGCGCCTACGGACGTCCTACATCCCGCATCGATAACGGAGTCACCTATGCCATATCGCCCCGCCCTCCTACGAGTCGGCAAGGCCGCTGTAGCTGCAATCGTTGCCCTCGCCATGCCTGCTGCCATGGCGTGGACCAACAAGCCCGTCCGGGTGCTGGTCCCCGCCCCCGCAGGCGGATCCATGGACGTACTGGCCCGCGTGCTGGCTGACCAGCTCACGGCCGACCTGGGGCAACCCGTGGTCGTCGACAACAAGCCCGGCGCCGGCGGCGGCATCGCGATCAGCACCATGCTGGCAGCGCCGTCGGACGGACAGACCATTCTGGTTGCTACCACCAATGTGCTCACGGAAATCCCGCATGTCATGAAGGTCTCCTTCGATCCGATGAAAGACGTAAAGCCCGTAGCCGCCGTGGCCAAGACGGGCCTGCTGCTGGTCGGGTCGACGAGCCTGCCAGCCAGGGATCTGCCGAGCCTGATCAGCTATGTGAAGGCTAATCCGGGCAAGCTGAGCTTCGCCTCCTACAGCGCAGGCACGGTCGCTCATTATGCGGGCATGATCATGAATCAGAAGGCAGGCATGGATCTGCAACATGTGCCGTTTGCCGGCTCGCCACCCGCACTGACCCAGGTGATGGGTGGACAGATCGCCGTGATGTACGACGGCATGGTGACCTCGCTGCCGATGATCAGGGCGGGCAAGCTGCAGGCTTTTGCCGTGGCATCGAAGGAGCGCTCGCCGCTGCTGCCACAGGTCCCGACGTTTGCCGAGATGGGATATCCGGATCTGGACTTCAGCAACTGGGCGGGCGTATTCGTATCGGCCAAGGTGTCCGAAGACCTGGCCCAGAAGATCCACGCAGCGGTATACAAGGCCATGTCAACACCCAAACTGCATGAGCGGATCGCAACGCTCGGCTTTGAACCGTTGCCTGTCCAGACTATCCAGCAGCTCAGCCAGGGCCTGCGCACCGAGTTCGATCGCAATGCCGGCATCGTGAAGACCTACCATATCCAGCCTTGATCTACACGGCCCGGGCAAGGCCCGGGCTCGCCTTCGCGGGAGAGGCGGATATGAACCGCCGGCATGGCCGCGCAACGACGCCAGAATCATTTTGATAGCGTCTCTTAGCGGCCTATCCAGCGATTCCCGGCCTGTTTGCCCATTGAAATATCGAGGAGCCTGCATTGAGTTTCGGATCCTGTCTGCCGCACGAAGCCGATACGCCGGAAGACGTAGGACTTTCGTCCAGGCGGCTGCAGACCATTGCGTCGGTCCTTGAGGGTGATGTCGATCGGGGAAAGATCCCCGGGGCGGTCGTGCTGGTGGCGAGGAAAGGCCGCATTGCCTTTCTTGAAGCCATCGGGTTCGAGCGCGGGGATGACCCGTCTCGTCCGATGCGGCGCAATTCGGTCTTCCGGATTGCAGCGATGACCAGGCCGATCGTCTGCGCGGCTGCGCTGACATTGGTCGAGGACGGCCGACTGGCGCTGAGCGACCCTGTCGAACAGTTCATTCCGGCGTTCGGGCACCTGCAGGTCGGCTCGGAAATTGTCGACGCGAGCACCGGGCAACGACGACTTGAACTAGAGCCCGCACGGCGCACCATGACCGTTCATGATCTGTTCCGGCACACATCCGGCCTGACCTATGGGCAGTTCGGAGATTCGCTGGTACAGCGCATGTATCGCGACGGCAATGTCATGGATGCCGGACAGACCAACGCCGAAATGGTCGCAAAGCTGGCCGCCATCCCGCTGCAATGCCAGCCGGGTACGGCGTTCGAGTATGGCATGTCGACTGACGTGCTCGGTCGCATCATTGAGGTCGTCTCCTGCATGGAACTCGACCGCTTCGTCGCCGATCGCGTGACGCGCCCACTGGGCATGCATGCGACCGGCTTCCGGCTGAACCGAATGGACGACGCAGGCCTGGCCTTGCCGTTGCGGCGACCAGATGGGAAATCCGGCGTCTTGTTCGATTACGACGACAGCAATCCGCCTCGGTGGTGCTCAGGCGGCGCCGGCCTGTTATCGACTGCCGGCGACTACGCTCGCTTCTGCCAGATGCTGCTGAACGGCGGCGTGCTCGAGGGAGTGCGCCTGCTTTCGCGCAAGAGCGTGGATCTCATGCTCAGCGACCACCTGCCGGCGACCGTGAGCTTCGGCAGCTCGACGAAAGGGCTGGGCATCAACGCGCCCCTGCCTGAGGTTGGGCAGGGTTACGGGCTGGGCGTGGGCGTGCGCAACGCCATGGGCTTGTGTCCTGTACCCGGATCAATCGGTGACTTTTTCTGGGGCGGTGCACTTGGGACCTATTTCTGGGCCGACCCACGGGAGCAACTGATCTCGATCCTGATGCTTCAGGAAAACGATATGGCATTGCGGGCCTGGTACCGGGCATTCTTGCGCAACGTCGTGTATGGGGCGCTGATCGACTGAGCTTGCGACAGCGTTGTGATGGCTGGACACACGGCGAGCACCATGCGCGTAGCGCCGATGCAGACTTTCAGGGAGTAAGGATGATGACGATGAACCGACGCTGGATTCTCAGGCAACGCCCGATAGGCGACATCAGGGACGGAGACCTTCAGCTCGTCGACGCGCCGCTACCGGAGCCAGGCGACGGCGAGATACTGGTGCGCAATATCTACCTCATGGTGGCCCCAACCAATCGCGTCTGGATGAGCCAGATCGACCAGTATATGGAGCCTGTGGCAACCGGCGAGGTGATGCGCGGCGGCACGATGGGCGTGGTGGTCGAGTCCAACAATCCGGACTTCAAGCCCGGGGACATTGTCGAAGCCGGCATGGCCTGGGAAGAGTACTCGGTGGCAAAGAACGCGCGGCGTATCCCGGTGGAGCACGACCTGCCCCTCCCCGCTTTCGCGAGCGTGCTGGGCAACTCCGGCATGACCGCTTATTTCGGCATGCTTGACATCGCCAGGCCAAAGCCTGGCGAAACCGTGGTCGTGTCGGCGGCTGCCGGTGGCGTCGGCTCGATCGCCGCTCAGATTGGCAGGATTCTCGGGTGCCGCGTAGTCGGGATCGCCGGCGGCGAAACCAAATGCCGGCTCGTAAAGGAGGAGTTTGGTCTGGATGCGTGTGTCGACTACAAGGCAGGCAATGCGCTCGCCGACCTCCGCGCAGCGTGCCCCGATGGCATCGACGTGGACTTCGAGAACGTGGGTGGCGACACCATGGACGCCGTACTCACGCTCATCAACCTCGGTGCCCGCATCGCGCTTTGCGGAATGATCTCCACCTATAACGCAAGCGGTGACTGGTGGAGCCCGAAGATGTTCCGCAACATCATCATGAAGCGCGCCCGGATCGAGGGCTTCCTTGTTTCCGACTATCGTTCGAGATTTCCCGAAGCCGTTGCAGTCATGGCGCAATGGATCCGGGACGGCCAGCTCAAGTACAAGACCGACATCGTCGACGGCATTGAGCAGGCTCCGGCTGCATTGAACCGGCTGTTCAGTGGCAAGAACATCGGCAAGCAACTCGTCCGCCTCTCTCCCGAGCCGGCATTCGGGTAAGCGCTGCCCCTGCGACATTGACGACAGCGGAACATACATGACCCATCGAACTGCCACCGCAAAAGGCCATCCGCCCGCGACCGGGAAGGCCGATTCTCCCTCAAGGACCGGTATCATCGACTTCTGCGGCAAGACTGCCATCATCACTGGCGCCGCGTCCGGTATCGGCCTGGCACTGGCCGAGGCACTGGCAGCGCGTGGTGCTGACCTTGCGCTTGCCGATATCGATCCGCAGGGACTCGACGCGGCACGTGCTCGGCTTGCGCCGACCGGACGCCGCATCTGCACCCGCGTACTGGATGTTTCGTGCGAGGCCGACGTGCGCGCCGCGGCTGCGGAGTTCACGGCCACCCTGGGAGACGTCCATCTCGTCTTCAACAATGCCGGCATCGACATGAGCGGCGCACTGGCGTCCCTTTCGGAGCAAGACTGGAGGCGCGCTTTCAATGTCAACGTCTTCGGCGTGATCCACGGCATCCGTCATTTCGTTCCACTGCTGCGCCGTCACGGCGAGCCGGCTCATATCGTCAACACCGCCTCAGGCGCCGGATTCTGGGTAAACGGCGAGATTCCGATGGGCGCCTACGCGGCAACAAAGGCCTGCGTGGTAGCCCTGACTGAAGCGCTGGAACAGGAACTTTCCGGCACGAGCGTGGGTGTCTCTGTCCTTTGCCCAGGGCCGGTAAAGACCTCGATTGCCGAACGCTCAGCCTATGCAAGTGAACAGCTGAGGACAAGTATTGCCGCGGGGGCGACACCGGAGGCGGTAGCGAAGCACGTACTCGAGGCACTCTGCGCGGGCGAGTTCTATATCTTCACGCCGACGCGCATGCGGGCAAGCCTGGCGCAGCGATTCGCGCGAATCCTCGCGGCGCTGGATCGGGCGCCCCAATGACGACTGGACTCGCCACTGGGGCCATGGCTAACGTCGCGCTGTCTGGCCCGACCCCGGCTGACCAGGGCAACCCGTATTCCGCCGCTCCGTGCTGCGCCTGCTACGGCAGGCTTGTCGCCAGTGTAGATGGCGGCGGAACAGGCACAGGCCACACGCCGTCCGCGCGCCATACGCTGGGGCTGCAACCGAAGCGGCAGCGAAACCAGCGGGCGAACGCGCTGTGCATGGAGAAGCCGAGCAGTTCGGCAACGTAGTTGACCGAGCGCTCAGGCTGCCCCAGATACTGGACAGCGAGCGTGGCGCGGACCTCATCAAGAATGGCACTGAAGGTGATGCCCTCTTGCATCAGTCTGCGGTGAACAGTGCGCCGGTCAATACCGAGCTGGCCGGCAACCCGTTCAATGCTGCAATGTCCCGTGGGGAGCAGCGAGAACACCATCCTCCTGACTTTCTCCGCCAGCGACTGGTTGGTGCGCGCAAGCAGCGAGTCCAGATACGCGTGCGCGTATCGCACCAGCCCGGGATGAGCGGTTTGAGGAACGGCGTCCAGGTCCTTCAGTTCGCAGACAATACAGTTGAAGTCGCAACCAAACTCCACGGGCCCGCCAAAAACCTGCAGGTGGGTTGCCATGTATTTCGGGGCCCCGTGTGACAGGCAGATGCGTCGCGCGCGCCAGGCTGGCCCGAGCAGCTCCCCGAGTATCCGGTACAGCGAACCCAGCACCATTTCGTTGGCTTGCCGCGTCGCGCCGATATCGTCGACCATCAGCGACATGCGTATGACAACGACGCGCTCGCCTACCTCGATGTCAAGAAGCGCGGCTTCGCTGTGCAGGGTGAGGTAGCGAGTCAGGGCAGCCAGTGCATCCCGCAAGGTTGGGGCGTCCCGGATCACCATGCCAAGCGGCCCCAGTACCGACAGCTGACGGCCCATGCACATCCGCAGGCCGAAGTCTTCGACACCGGCTGCGGCTGCGGACATCTCAAGAAGCCGGCACGTGGCGCTAGCGCAGATCAGGCTGTCCGCGGCGTCCAGCGCGCTTCGCGGGATGCCGGCCTCGCCCAGGATCCGCAGCGGGTCAAGACCGAGCGAGCGGGCGACCTCTGTGTATCCGGAAAGCGTTGCACTACGGACCAACCGCTTCATAAGCCTCCTTGCATGGGCTGCGGCGGGCAACGCCATCGCAGCCACGGGTTGGCGACTTCGCCGGCATCCGCCTGACACTTGCCTGCTCATGCGAGCGCCGCCCGGCCCCCGGCCAACGACGGCGCTCGGCTCAGATCACCGCGCCGCCGTTAGGACTGATCACCTGTCCGACAAAGTAATGATCTCCCGCCAGGAAGGTCGCGGTTGCCGCGTACTCCTCCATCGTCCCGAAGCGGCCTGCAGGGATCACCTGCCAGAACCGGTCCCTGGCTTCTTCGCTAATGCTTCCGAGATATTGCTGGAAGAACGGCGTCGCCACTCCCCCGGGAGCCAACGCGTTGACAAGAATGTTGGCGCCGGCCACTTCCGCCGCCACCGACTTGGTGAAGGCAATGACCGCGCCCTTGGTGGCAGAGTAGTGGGGACTATGCGCGCTAATGGTGGAGTATCCAGCGATTGACGCCAGGTTCACAATCCTCCCGTACTGTTGCGGCTCCATCAGCCTGAGCGCTTCGCGTGTGCAGTAGAACATCCCATGCACGTTCACATCCCAGTACCGCAGCCATTCCTCATCGGTCAGATTACTGGTGAAGCCAAGAGATTGCCGTGGGACCGGCGTCGTGATGTAGGCGTAGTGCTTGTTGCGCCGTACCTCATCGGCCGCCGTAGTGGGCGCGCGCGCAGCGTTGTTCACCAGTATGTGCAACGTGCCGAATCTCCTGACGATGCTGGCAAACATCTCCGCCACCTCGCTGCTCGAGGAAATGTCGCAACGCAGCGCAAGGCAGGACGCGTCAGCCGCTTCGACAGCGGCGCGGGTGTCTTCCAGGGCGGGCATGTCAACATCGCAGATGACGATATCGGCTCCGGCGGCTGCAAAGTCCCGGGCGATGGCCCCGCCCAGACCGCGACCGGCGCCGGTAATCAGGGCAACGCGCCCGGTCAGTTTTCCTGTTGCCGGCGCGTTGGGCGGCTGTTTGGACGGTTGAGTATATTGCTGCATCTCGGCTTCCTCCTGGTTGATGTTGGGTTGCCTTGAACCCGGGTGGCTCAGGCGCGACGCATCAGGCTGTAGCTCTGTGCGCTGGGGCCGGCGTCGGGCATGCTGGCCAGGAACAATGCGAGCGGGACGACGTCCGCTGGTTCCTTGACCCATTCGCCAGGGGGCATTGGGGCGTTGCGCGTCAGGTCTGTTCTGACCGGCCCCGGAATCAGTTCATTGACGCTGATGTTGTCCTCCTGCAGTTCCACCGCGAGCGACTGGGTGAGCATCCACAGGCCGCTCTTGGAGCACGAGTAGGCGGAAAACCCCGGGGCGGGCCGTTTGCGCTGGCCGGACCCAACCATGATGATCTTGCCTGCTCCGCGCCGGCGCAGGTGGGGGATGGCGGCGTGCGCGGTGTAGTAGGCACCGGTCAGGTTGATATCGATGGTCTTGCTCCAGAGCGCCGGATCGCTGTCAGCGATCCGGCGCTGCTCGAGTGCGACACCGGCATTGGCAACGACGATATCGATGCCGCCATATTCATTGCTGGCTCGCTGGAAAAGGCTGGCAATCGCCTGGTAGTCGCCTACGTCGGCGACATGGGCGATGGCCCGGCCGCCTGCTTCCCGGATCAGGTTCGCCGTTTGGGTGATTTCCGCCTCGCCGCGGGCGCTGCAGACCACGGCTGCGCCCGCGCTGGCGTAGGCAAGTGCAATGGCACGTCCAATGCCGCGGCCAGCCCCCGTAATGACGGCAACTTTGTTCTTGAGCAGGTTGGGATCGGTACGGCTCATTCTCAATCTCTCCTTGGTTGCAATGGGTTGTGGGTAGTCAGAATGCGCGCTGCGGCCTGCGCCTTTCAGGCCCTCAGCGCGGCGCACGTGAACTCAATACGGGCGATCCCCGACGACCGTGGCGCGATCCATCCTGCGATGGCACGGTGGGTAATCCATGACCGCGTAGTGCTGGGTCGCACGGTTGTCCCAGATCGCCACGCTGTTCTTTGTCCAGCGCCAGCGCACCTGATGCTCCGGAATGTGGGCCTGGCTGATCAGGTAGCGCAGCAGATCGGACGCGCCCTGGCTGAGATCCTGTCCAAAGCGCACGCGCTCGGGCGTATGAAAGTTGGTGAAGTGCGTGGTAAAGGCATTGACGAAGAGCACTTTCTCGCCTGTCTCGGGATGCGTCCGGACGACCGGATGCTCGGCGTCCGGAAACTGCGCCCTTAGCGCGAGGCGCTTCTCGATTGGCATGGCCGCGCCGAAGCTGGCTTCGATGCTGTGACGCGCCCGAAGGCCCGCAATCTGTGCCTTGAGGTGGCCAGGCAGGTTCTCATGGGCGAGCACCATGTTGGCCCACATGGTGTCGCCGCCGACAGACGGGCACTCCCTGCAGCGCAGGATGCTGGCAAGCGGCGGCGCTTCGCGCCAGGTCGCATCCGTGTGCCAGGAGTTTTCGTAACGCGGGCTGGGCTGGTCGGGATCCTTGTAGATGCGGACAAGTCCCGGATGCTCCGGATCACTGCCTGCTACCGGATGCGCTTCCAGTTCACCAAAGCGACGGGCAAAGGCCACGTGCTCGGCAGCAGTGATTTCCTGGTCGCGCAGGAACAGGACACGGTGCCTGAGCAGCGCCTCGCGTATGCCGGCAAATACGCCGTCATCGTGAATCGCATCCGCCAGGCTGACGCCCGTCAGTTCGGCGCCAATGGAACAGGTAAGTTGCTCGACGCGCATGCCGGCTCCGTCAAACGGTAAGGATGGACGACCCGGTGGTCTTGCGCGCTTCCAGATCGCGGTGAGCCTGCACAGCGTCCTGCAGAGGATAGCGCTGATTGATCTCGATCCTGATCCGGCCGGCGGCGACGTGACCGAACAACTCACTGGCCAGCGCGCTGCGCTCGGCAGGTTCTGCAATGTAGTCGGCCAGCGCCGGGCGGGTTAGGTACGGCGAGCCTTTGGTTGCCAGGATCTGGGGATTGAAAAGGGGGAACGGACCCGAGGCGGTGCCCAGGCACACCATCAGGCCGCGCCGTTTGACCGAGTCAAGCGAGGCATCGAAGGTGTCCTTGCCGACGCTGTCGAATACGACATTGACGCCAACGCCGTCCGTCAGTTCGCGCACGCGCCTGGCCACGTCTTCATGGCTGTAATTGATGACATCATCGCAACCGTGCGCACGCGCGACTTCAGCCTTCGCTTCGCTCGATACAGTACCGATCACCCTCAGGCCGAGCAGCCGGGCCCACTGGGAAACGATCAGGCCCACGCCGCCCGCGGCGGCGTGCAGGAGTATGGTGTCGCCCGCCTTGAAATCGTAAATGCGGCGCATCAGGTAGGCTGAGGTAAGCCCCCGCATCGTCATGGCAGCCGCCGTCTCGCAGGAGATGTCGTCGGGCAGCCGGATCAGTGGAGCAGCCGGCACAATGCGTTCGGTGCTGTATGCACCGAGAGTGTTGAGGAAGCCGGTGTAGGTGACGCGATCACCGACGGAAACATTCTCCACGCCGTGGCCAACGGCCTCCACCACGCCAGAGCCTTCTACACCCATGCCGGCGGGCAGCGGCATGGGGTAGAGGCCCGAGCGGAAGTAGGTGTCGGCGAAGTTCAGTCCGACTGCTTCGTGCCGCAGTCTCACATGGCCCGGGCCGGGGTGGCCGACTTCAACCTTTTCCCAGCGGAGGACTTCGGGTCCACCGGTTTCATGAATGCGAATGGCGTGGGACATCTCTTTCTCCGGTTCGGGTTCGCGTTGCTCCTGTGCGTTCGCCGTTGTCGATCCGCCCTTCCCGAAGGCAGTCCTGATCGAAAGCGCTCACAAGGTGCCAGCAAGTATTGGAGAAGGAGTCTTTGCCTCGTTGACATCCTGGGGCAGGCACTTTACATTTTGGGGCACCTCGGGGAACTCCTTATGTCGACACTGCTGCAACACGCAAGCCTGACAA
Organism: Cupriavidus sp. IDO; assembly: GCF_000812465.1. GTDB lineage: Bacteria > Pseudomonadota > Gammaproteobacteria > Burkholderiales > Burkholderiaceae > Cupriavidus. The sequence goes on from NZ_JWMA01000192.1 coordinate 10,203, forward strand.
ACTTCGTCGAAGTGGCGCGCAAGGCAGGCCTGAATCCCTATCAGCAACTCCGGCAAGCGGGCATCAGCCCGGCGGTCCTGGTGGACCCTGAAATCCGGGTCCCGACGAAGTCAGTCATGCAATTGCTGGAGGATTCGGCGCGGCTCGCTGGTTGGGACGACTTTGGTCTTCGCGTGGCAGAGGCCCGGCACCTGACCAGCTTCGGGCCACTGGCCATCGTCATGCGCGAAGAGGCCACGCTTCGCAAGGCGCTTGAAGCGATGGCGCGCTATATCCACTTGCTGAACGAAGCGCTGGACCTGCACCTGGAGGAAGTGGGCGACATCGCGGCCCTCAGGCTTGAATTCCTGGTGAGCAACCGCGGCTCCATGCGGCAATCCACGGAACTCGTCATTTGCCTGTTGTTCCGGCTGTTCAAGCTGCTTTCGGCTGCGGCATGGAAACCTCGCAGCGTTTGTTTTACGCACAGCGCGCCAGCCAGCCTTGCCACGCATCGGCGCCTGTTCGGCGTGCCGGTCCGGTTCGGGCAGGACTTCGATGGCATTGTGTTGTCCGCCGCGGATCTGGACGTGCCCAGCCCTGCCTATGATCCGGCGCTGGCCCGGCATGCGCGGGAATTCCTGGACGCCAAGCTGGCACAGTCGGATGCGACCATGCCGGACAAAGTCAGGAAACTGGTATTCGCCCTGCTGCCAACCGGAGAGTGTGGGGTCGAACGGGTGGCCCAGCAACTCGGTGTCGACCGGAAAACGGTGCATCGCCATCTGGCTGGTTATGGGCAGAACTACTCGTCCATCGTTGATGAGGTCAGGGTTGACCTGGTTTCGAGGTATGTCAGGAATAGCGAGCGGGCGTTGTCGGAGATAGCGATCTTGTTGGGCTTCTCGTCGCTCAGCGCTTTTTCGAGATGGTTCTCCAAACGCTTCTGCTGCAGCGTATCAAGCTGGCGCAATAAGCAATCGGGCTGAAGCGAGCGCAGCCTCGTCGGGCGGGCGTAATCGATCGTCGCCCGGCAGGCGTAGACTGGCAATCCCGGCCTGCCGGGACCGCGCCCCCCAACAAGAAAAAGGATCCGTTCATGGCCCGTATCCGCATCACCGCCGGCGGCTTTACCTTCGTCACCGAGACCCATCCCGACGCCCCGAAGACCGTTGCCGCCTTTCTCAAGCTGCTGCCCTACCGCGAAAAGCTGATCCACGTGCGCTGGAGCGGCGAGGGCTGCTGGATTCCGCTTGGCGAATTCGAGCTGGGCGTGGAGTTCGAGAACCATACTAGCCACCCTTCGGTCGGTGACATCCTGTTCTACCCGGGCGGCTACAGCGAGACCGAGATCATCCTGGCCTACGGCAGTTGCTGCTTTGCCAGCAAGGTCGGCCAGCTTGCCGGCAATCATTTCCTGACCATCGTCGAAGGCAAGGAGAACCTGCGCGCACTCGGTACCAAGGTGCTGTGGGAAGGCGCGCAGGACGTGGTGTTCGAGCTGGAGTGACCCACACGTCTCCACCCGGAGACGGCTCACGCGCTGGCCGCACTGCGGCGCCACCCCCTACCCACCCCTCGCCCGCTGATGTCGCGCGAGTCGCTGTTGGCCCGCCTGACCGAGGCCCGGCGCCAGCGTTGCCTGGTCATCCAGGGGCCAGCGGGCAGCGGCAAGGCCAGTACGCTGGATTTCGATGTGGCCTGGCTCTCGCTCGCCCCCGAAGACAACAACCTGGCGTGCTTTTTCAACGGCATGGTGGCCAGCCTGGCGACGGTCGACGAAGCGATCGTGCACGACGCCTGGCTCCTGATGGGACGCGACGGCGACCAGTCCGCCGTCGAGCACTGCGTCATCACGCTGGTGCGCGCGATTGCGGCCCGCAAACGCGAACTGATGCTGATGCTGGACGATGTCCACCATCTCGACGACCCCGCATCCTGCTTGCCCTGCGCTGGTTGCTGGACTACGCACCGCCGCAACTCCAAGTGGTGCAGCGGCTCGAAGCCGCGGGCGCGCGCAGTCATGGCGAGTTCGGTGACCTGATCCTGTCATCCCGTACGCGCCAGCGGGTCTATGTCGATGGCGACGTAGACGCCGGCATCGTTTCGCTCGGACCGGCCGGCGGCTTCTCGGACGCCATCGCTCCCGCGGCCGACATCGTTGCCGGCCTGATGCGCGAAGCCACGCAGGCGGCCTGCGCGTTCACGCGGACCTTCAGCCCGCCAGCGCCGCCACGCCCGCTTCCGGTCGCCTGACGCGGAACCACGCCGCATACAGCGCCGGCAGGAACAGCAGCGTCAGCACGGTCGCGACGATCAGGCCACCCATGATGGCCACCGCCATCGGCCCCCAGAACAGCGAGCGCGACAGCGGGATCATCGCCAGCACCGCCGCGGCGGCGGTCAGGACGATCGGGCGGAAACGCCGTACCGCTGCCTCGACGATGGCGTTCCATACCGGCACGCCGACCTTGACGTCCTGCTCGATCTGGTCGACCAGGATCACCGAGTTACGGATGATCATGCCCAGTAGCGCGGTAATGCCAAGCTGTGCCACGAAGCCCATCGGCGCGCGCAGCAACAGCAGTGTCGCGGCCGCCCCGATCAGGCCGAGCGGGCCGGTCAGGAACACCATCAGCGTGCGCGAGAAGCTGTGCAGCTGGAGCATCAGCAGCGTGAAGATCAGGAAGATGCAAAGCGGCAACTGCGCCGCGATCGATGCCCCGGCCTTGCCGCTTTCCTCTTCCGCGCCGGCCACGGTGATGCGGTAGCCCGGCGGCAGCTGTGCGCGCAGCTTGTCGAGCAGCGGATTGATCTGCGCCGTCACGGTCGGCCCCTGGATGCCATCGACCACGTCGGCCTGCACGGTCACGCCGAAATCGCGGTTCTCGCGCCAGATCACGCCCGGCTCGGACTTCAGCGTGACGTGCGCAACTTGCGTCAGCGGCACCACGCGGCCATTGCTGGTCGGCACCAGCATATTGTTGATGTCCGACATCGCATCGCGCTCATTGCGCGGCGTGCGCATCATGATGTCGATCAGCTTGTCGCCGTCGCGATACTGGCCCACCGGTATGCCGGTCAGCACGGTCTGCGTCACGCGCGCGATGGCGCTCGTGGTCACGCCCAGCGCACGCGCCTTGTCCTGGTCGATTTCCAGGCGCAGCATCTTGACGTTCTCATTCCAGTTGTCGTTCACGCCCACGGTGTTGGGATTGGCGGTCATCACCGCCCTGACCTGGTCGGCCAGCCTGCGCACGCCCGCCGCATCCGGCCCGATCACCCGGAACTGCACCGGATACGCCACCGGCGGCCCGTTCGGCAGCAGCTTGACGCGGCCGCGCAATTGCGGGAACTCGGTGTTCAGCACCTGGATCACGCGCTTGCGCAGCGCATCGCGCGCCTCGGTGCTGACCGGCATCACGATCACCTGCGCCACGTTGCTCTGCGGGAAGATCTGGTCCAGCGGCAGGTAGAAGCGCGGCGCGCCGGTGCCGACGAAGGTGGTCAGGCTCTGCACGTCACGATCCTTGCGCATGGCGGCCTCGAAGCGTTTCGCCTCGGTCTCCATCTGGGCGAAGCTGGTGCCTTCCGGCATCCACAATTCCACCATCAGCTCGGGCCGGCTGGAATCCGGGAAGAACTGCTTCTCGACGAACTTGAAGGCATAGATGCCCAGCGCGAACGTCACCAGCGTGATGGCGATGACGGTCTTGCGCCAGGTCACGCACCAGTCCACCAGCTGGCGGAAGCGCGCGTAGAACGGCGTGTCGAACACCTCGTGGTGCGCGCCGGCGCCGGCCGGGCGGCTCTTGAGCAGCAGGTACCCCAGGTACGGCGTGAAATAGACCGCGGCCAGCCATGACAGCACCAGTGCCAGCGCGGTCACGGCGAAGATCGCGAAGGTGTATTCGCCCACCGTTGACCGCGCCAGTCCTACCGGCAGGAAGCCGGCCGCCGTGATCAGCGTGCCGGTCAGCATCGGCATCGCAGTCGACGTATAGGCAAAGGTGGCGGCCTCCATCTTGGAGAAGCCCTCTTCGAGCTTGCGCACCATCATCTCCACGGCAATAATCGCGTCGTCGACCAGCAGGCCCAGCGCCACGATCAGCGCGCCCAGCGAGATCTTGTGCAGGCCGATGCCGAAGATGTTCATGAAGAGGAAGGTCACCGCCAGCACCAGCGGGATGGTCAGCGCCACCACCAGCCCGGGGCGCGCATCCAGCCGCAGCGGCCTGGTGTGCAGGCCCAGCGAGAGGAAGCTGACGGCAAGCACGATCACCACCGCCTCGATCAGCACGTGCACGAACTCGCCGACCGAACGCTGGACCGCCTGCGGCTGGTCCTGCACCTGGTCCATCTCGATGCCTACCGGCAACTGGCCGCGCAGGCCATCGAACGCGGCGCGCAGGTTCTTGCCGAGCGCGATGATGTCGCCGCCCTTCTCCATCGAGATGCCGAGCCCGATCACGTCCTTGCCGTTGTAGCGCATGCGGCTTTGCGGCGGATCGATATAGCCCCGGTAGACGTGGGCGATGTCGCCCAGCCGGATATTGGCGATGCCGTTGGGCCCGCGCAGCACCAGGTTCTCCAGGTCCTTCACGTCACCGAACTGGCCGGAGAGGCGCACCTGCAGGTTGTCGGTGGGCGTGACCAGCACGCCGCTGCCGGTCAGGTTGTTCTGCTGGCTGATCTGGTCGGCAATGGCATTGATGTCGAGCCCGAGCTGGGCAAAGCGCGCCTGGTTGAACTCGATGTAGATCTTCTCGTCCTGCAGCCCGAGCAGCGACACCTTGGCCACCGACGGCACGCGCAGCAGCTGCTGGCGCACCAGGTCGGCGTATTCGCGCAGCTCCTTGTAGTTGAAGCCATCGGCGGACAGCGCATAGATCGTCCCGTACACATCGCCGAACTCGTCATTGAAGAACGGGCCGCGCACGCCTTGCGGCAGCGTCGGGGCGATATCGCCGATCTTCTTGCGCACGGTGTACCAGATCTGCGGCGTTTCCTTCGCCGGCGAGGTGTCCTTGAGCTGGAAGATGACGGTGGTCTCGCCCGGCTTGGAGAAGCTGCGGATCTTGTCGGCATACGGCACTTCCTGCAGTTGCCGCTCGATCTTGTCGGTCACCTGCACCGCGATCTGCTCGGCGGTGGCGCCCGGCCAGAACGCCTGCACCACCATCACGCGGAAGGTGAACGGCGGGTCCTCGTCCTGCCCGAGCTGGAAAAAAGCCAGCAGGCCGCCGAGCAGCAGTACCACCAGCAGATAACGGGTCAGCGGCTGGTGCTCGAGCGCCCAGCGCGAAAGGTTGAAACGCGAATGATCCATGCGGCCGCCCTCAGCCCTGCTTCGGGTTGGCGGCGGCTGGCGCCGCGCCCGGCGACGATCCTGGCGCCACCATCTGCATCGGCTTTACTTTCTGCCCCGGCTTGAGGAGATGAACCCCCGCCGTCACAATGGTCTGTCCGGGCGCCAGGCCCTGGCGCACCTCGACCTCGTTGCCGACCGGGTCGCCCAGCGTGACCTGTACCGGCTTCACCGTTCCTGCGGCCGGATCGTAGATCCAGACCTGGTTGCGGCCCTGCTCCTGCAGCAGCGCGGTCAGCGGCACGCGGATCGCCGGCGTGGCGCCGGTCCGCACGAAAGTCACCACCGCCGTCATGCCCAGCTTGAGATCCGCGGGCGGGTTGGGAATCGAGACGCGGGTGGCGTAGGTGCGGGTCACGGGGTCGGCCGCTGCCGAGATCTCGCGCACGCGGCCCGGCAGCGCGCGATCGGGCTCGGCCCAGGTGCGGATAGTGACATCGGTGATGCCGCGCAGCAGGTCGACCTGGTCTTCGGGCAAGCCGATCGCGACTTCCTTCTCCGCCGTCTGGGCGACGCGGATCACCGGCTGGCCGGGTGTCACCACCTGGCCGACTTCGGCGTCTACCGCCGTGACCACGCCGTCGGCATCCGCGTTGAGCACGCTGTAGCCGGTCTGGTTGGACTGGTTGCGCAAGCCGGCCTCCGCCTGCTTCAGGCGCGACTCGGCGGCATCGTAGGTGGCCTGCCGGCGATGCTGCTCGGCGGCGCTGATAAAGCCCTTGGCAAACAGCTCGTTGTAGCGCTTGAGGTCCGAGGCGGCGAGATCGCGGTCAGTGCGCGCGGCGTCGTACTGGGCGCGCGAGCCCGCCTCTGCCAGCGACAGGTCGGTCGCGTCCAGCCGGGCCAGCGGCTGGCCCTTGCGCACCACCGCGCCCACGTCCACCAGGCGGGCCGAGATCTTCCCGCTGACCCGGAAGCCGAGCCGAGATTCCACCCGGGGACGCACATCGCCCGAGAATTCAAAGGCAGTCTTGCCGGTGTGCTGGCTCAGTTGCAGCAGCCGGACCGGCCGGACTTCAGGCGCCGGCCCGGCCTTCTTGCCGCAGCCGGCCAGGGTGAGCGCTGCGGCGAGCAGCAGTACGGCGCCGCCCCGGGAAAGCCCGCGCAGCAAGGGATTCGTAACAGTCGGGATATCTGCGGCCGCAACTTCCGGCACTTGGCAAAGCACTGGCATGGGTGAGCTACAAGTCGGATGGAACAGCAGGCGTGGCGAACCAGGCACTTGCGGGCGTATGGCGGCAGCTATATCGGACCGCTGCGGTCGGCAAGGATGGCGGCAATTGCGGGGCGCCGCCAGTTAATAACTAGCCGGTCAGTAATATAGCGATCGACCATGGGTGCGTCAAACGCCGGACGACGAAACGCCCGGAATCGCAACCGAAGAATCATTCAGTCGGGGCGAGCCGTGGGTGGGTGTGGTTAAAATGCGGCTCGCATGCGCCGCAGGACGCCCTGCCTTTTCCTTCGCGGACGCACTGCACTTTCCTCACATCATCGATCCGAGACTGGCGTGACGCCCGATCAGTATTGCCAAGAGAAAGTCGCCCAGAGCGGCTCCAGCTTCTATTACAGCTTCCTGTTCCTGCCGGCCGAACGCCGTCGCGCCATCACCGCGCTCTACGCCTGGTGCCGCGAGGTGGACGATGTGGTCGACGACACCCATGACCCCGGCCTGGCCCACCAGCAACTGGACTGGTGGCGCGGCGAGCTGCGCCGCCTGTACGAAGGCGAACCGACCCATCCGGTCACCAGGGCCCTGCAGCCGCACGTGAAGGCCGCCGGCCTGCCCCAGGCCGAAATGGCCGAAGTGCTGGAAGGCATGGAGATGGACCTGACGCAGTCTCGCTACCTCGACGAAGCTGGCCTGAACCGCTACTGCCATTGCGTGGCGGGCGTGGTGGGCACGCTCAGCGCACGGCTGTTCGGCTACACCGACCCGCGCACGCTGGTATTTGCCGAGAAGCTCGGCCAGTCGCTGCAACTGGTCAACATCCTGCGCGACGTGGGCGAGGATGCCCGGCGCGGGCGCATCTACCTGCCGGTGGACACGCTGCAGCGCTTCCAGGTGCCGGCCTCGGAGATTCTCCAGGGCAAGCATTCGGAGCGTTTCGTCGCACTGATGAAGTACCACGCCGACCGCGCGCGCGCCCTCTACCGGGAGGCGCTGGAACTGCTGCCTCGGCAGGATCGCCGCGCGCAGCGCGCCGGGCTGCTGATGGGCGCCATCTACCACGCCCTGCTCGACGAGATCGAGGCCAGCCAGTTCCAGGTGCTGAACCAGCGCATCTCTCTGACGCCGCTGCGCAAGCTGTGGATTGCCTGGAAGACCTGGATGCGGAACGGGTAAAAGAGGAATAAGCGAGCCGGGCTGCGGATACCATGTCACCCTTCCGCTGATTCACCAGACGCCGTATTGCAGCCATGACCCAGAACACCACCTCCTTCGGCCAGGCCATCCTGGACCGCGCCGACCAGCTTGCCCGTTTCTCCGACGCGGAAGCCGGCCTCACCTGCGCCTTCCTGACACCCGCACACCGCGCGGCGCAGGCACAGCTTGCGCAATGGATGGAAGAAGCGGGGATGAGCGTGCGCATCGACGCCATCGGCAATGTCATCGGCCGCTATGCCGCCGATGCCGCCGTGGGCGACAGCGCGCGCGTGCTGATGACCGGCTCGCATTTCGACACCGTGCGCAATGGCGGCCGCTATGACGGGCGCCTCGGCATCCTGCTGCCGATCGCGGTCGTGGGTGCGCTCAACGCGGCCGGCATCCGCCTGCCCTACCACTTCGAGGTCGTCGGCTTTGCCGAGGAAGAAGGCCTGCGCTTCAAGACCAGTTTCCTTGCCAGCAGCGTGCTGGCGGGGCGCTTCGATCCGGCCTTGCTCGACCGGCAGGATGTGGATGGCGTGACGCTGCGCGACGCGCTGGCGGCGTCGGGCCTGCCGGGCGGGGGCGAACTGCCGGCGCTGCAGGCGGCGGCGGTCGATCCGGCCTCCCTGCTGGGATTCGTCGAAGTCCATATCGAACAGGGCCCGGTGCTGCTGCACCACGGGCTGCCGCTGGGCATCGTCACCCAGATTGCCGGCAGCAGCCGCTTCCAGGTGCGGGTGGAAGGCCTGGCCAGCCACGCCGGCACAACACCGATGGGCATGCGCAAGGACGCCGCCGCCGGCGCCGCCGAAATGATCCTGCTGGTGGAGCAGCGCTGCGGCGAAGTGCCCACGCTGGTAGGCACGGTCGGACAGCTGCAGGTGCCGGAGGGATCGAGCAACGTCATTCCCGCGGCATGCATGTTCTCGATGGACATCCGCGCCGGCGAGGACGGCATCCGCGAAGCGGCGATTGCCGACATTGTGGCCGGCATCCAGCGCATCGCCGCACGGCGCGGGCTGACGGCAAAGGTGGAACGCGTGCCGCCCGTCAACAATGCGCCGTGCGCGCGCTGGCTGATGGACCAGTTCGGCGCCGTGCTGAAGAAACGTGGCCTGCAGGTGTTCGAGCTGCCTTCAGGCGCCGGGCACGATGCCATGATGATGCAGCGCGTCACCGATGTGGCGATGCTGTTCGTACGCTGCGGCAACGGCGGCATCAGCCACAACCCGCTGGAAACCATCACCGCCGACGACGCCCGGCAGGCCGCCGAGGTCTTCGTCGACTTCCTGCGCCACTTCCAGCCGCTCCCCGCCATGCGGCGCTGACACCCCACCGCGGTGCGCTTGCAGTCTCACGCCGGATCGTATTGGATGGATGCACAACATCGACGACGACGGAGACAAGCATGCCGGAACGCACCCTGTCGGTCCTGACGCAGGGCCACAGCTTCCTGGAGGGATTGCGCTGGCACGAGGGCCGGCTCTGGCTGTCCGACTTCTATACGCACCGCGTGATGGCGATCTCCGCCAACGGCAACATCGAGGACATCGCCAGCGTGCCGGGCCAGCCATCCGGACTTGGCTGGCTGCCTGACGGGCGACTGCTGATCGCGTCGATGCGCGACCGCAAGCTGCTGCGGTGCGAGCCCGACGGCAGCCTGGCCGAGCATGCCGACCTGTCGGGCGTGGCCGGCGGGCACGTCAACGACATGGTGGTGGATGCACAGGGCCGGGCCTATGTCGGCAATTTCGGCTTCGACCTGATGGGCGGCGCGCCGATGCGCACGGCCAGCCTGGCGCGGGTCGATCCGGACGGAACCGTCACGGTCGTCGCCGAAGGACTCTTTTTTCCCAACGGTTCGGCGATCACGCCGGACGGCAGGACGCTGGTCGTGGGAGAGACGCTGGGCAATCGCATTTCGGCCTTCGACCTGCACGCCGACGGCACGCTCGGTCCCCGGCGCGACTGGGCGCGCTTTGGCGACCAGCCCGGCGCAGCCGATGTGGGTCAGGCGCTGGGCGGCGCGCGCGTGGCGCCAGACGGCTGCGCCCAGGATGCCGAAGGCGCGTTGTGGGTGGCGGATGCGGTTGGCAACCGGGCCATCCGGGTCAGGAAAGGCGGCGAGATCGTGGAAGAAATTGCGTGCGGCACCGGCATCTATGCCGCCGCGCTCGGTGGACCGCGCGGCACGACGCTCTACCTGGCGGCGGCGCCCAGCTTCCATGAAGCCGAGCGCCGCGAAACCCGGGTGGGCCAGATTCTGATGACCGAAGTGGATGTGCCGCACGCTGGCCTGCCCTAGCAGGCGGCAGCCCCGGCGGCCGGGGTCAGCCCCCCTGGTACATTTCGCGGCTGAGGTCGTAGAGGTTCTTGCGCAGCTTGCGGCGCTCGTCCGGCGACAGCCGGGAGCCGCCATTGCCGTGGCCCTCTCGCTCGGCTTCGCGCTGCTCGGCGCGATGGTGTTCGGCGCGGGCTCGGGCCTCGCGCTGGCCGTTGCCGGCGGCGTCGCTGGCCTGGGCCGACGGACGGTCGGAACGCTTGAGGAGATTGGCCATGCCGGCCGACTGGGCCTGCCCCGAAACCGGCGTCACGCATAGCGCCAGCACCACACCGGCGAGCGCAAACCACGCTCCAGGGGCGCGACGCAGGGCCAGCCCGTGCCGGTTACGGTTCACTTTCATTGATAATGGCGGTTTTGGCTTCCGAATTTGCAGTCGCCGGGACTGCCTGAAGCCGAAAAAATCCGGTACCCCGTCCGCGCAGTCGGAAAACCTGACACCATAAATAATCCGGTGTGAAACATGGCTCCGAGTGCGGGAAAGCACGGTGCGCAAAAAACGGAATGCGCAGTGTAAACGCAGGGTTAGTGCACGCTGCCATACCACGGGGTAAAGTATGTAACGTTTTGTTAAGCCATTTTGAGCGAAAGCTTTAGTCGCTAAGATACCGCCATGGAAAATACCAGCCACAAGATTCTCGTCGTGGACGACGACCCGCGTCTCCGCGATCTGCTGCGCCGTTACCTGGGCGAACAAGGTTTTACGGTGCTGGTGGCGGAAAACGCCACCGCCATGAACAAGCTCTGGCTGCGCGAACGTTTCGACCTGCTGGTGCTTGACCTGATGATGCCGGGCGAAGACGGCCTGTCCATCTGCCGCCGGCTGCGCGGCGCCAACGACCAGACCCCGATCATCATGCTCACCGCCAAGGGCGAGGACGTGGACCGCATCGTCGGCCTGGAAATGGGCGCGGACGATTACCTGCCCAAGCCCTTCAATCCGCGCGAGCTGATCGCCCGTATCCACGCGGTGCTGCGCCGCAAGGGCCCGGCCGAAGTGCCCGGCGCCCCGTCGGAAACGCCCGAGACCTTTGCCTTTGGCGACTTCGTGCTGAACCTGGCCACGCGCACGCTGACCAAGAACGACGAGGAAATCACGCTGACCACCGGCGAGTTCTCGGTGCTCAAGGTATTTGCCCGTCATCCGCGCCAGCCGCTGTCGCGCGAAAAGCTGATGGAGATGGCCCGCGGCCGCGAATACGAGGTCTTCGACCGCAGCCTGGACGTGCAGATTTCCCGCCTGCGCAAGCTGATCGAGCCGGATCCGAGCAACCCGCGGTTTATCCAGACCGTCTGGGGCCTCGGCTACGTCTTCATCCCTGATGGCGTGAAATAACCGATTCCGGCCGCTGTTCCCATCGTGGCGACCGTTATCGGCCGTACCGCAACGCGGTTCTTTGGTTCGCTGTTCTGGCGAACCTTCATGCTGATCGCGCTTTTGCTGGCTATCTCCCTGGGCATCTGGTTCCAGAGCTACCGGCTGTTCGAGCGCGCCCCGCGCGCTCAGCAGATCGCAATGCAGGTGGTCAGCGTGGTCAAGCTCACGCGTGCCGCGCTGCTCTATTCCGACCCGGCACGGCGCCGGTTCCTGCTGCTCGACCTGGTGCAGAACGAAGGCATCAAGGTCTATCCGCGCGAGAAGGACGACGACTTCGCCGCCCCCACCGCAAACCCGTTCCTGACGCAGCTGGTGCAGCAGGAAATCCGCGGGCGGCTGGGCGAGGACACCGTGCTGGCCACCACCGTCAACGACATTCCCGGCGTGTGGGTCAGCTTCGAGATCGAGGGCGACGATTACTGGGTGGCGATCAGCCCGGAGCGTTTCGAGCGCGTCTCCGGCATCCAGTGGCTGTGGTGGAGTATCGCCGCGCTGCTGCTGTCGATCATCGGCGCGGCCTTCATCACGGCGCGCGTCAACTACCCGCTCAAGCGGCTGGCCAACGCCGCGCGCGCCATCGGTGCCGGGGGTGATCCGCCGGCGCTGCCGGAGCATGGCGCCAGCGAAGTCGCGCAGGCCAACCACAGCTTCAACCAGATGGTGCGCGATCTGCGCCAGCTCGACGACGACCGCGTGGTGATGCTGGCCGGCATCTCGCACGACCTGCGCACGCCGCTCACACGGCTGCGGCTCGAGACCGAGATGTCGCCGGTCGACACCACCACGCGCGAAGCGATGATCACGGACATCGAGCAGATGGACGCCATCATCGGCCAGTTCCTGAACTACGCGCGGCCGGCCCTCGAAACGGTGGAACCGGTCGACCTCTCTGCCCTGGTGCACGACGCCGTGGGCGTCTACGCCGCGCACGACGACGTTCGCGTCCACGTGCGCGCGACCGCGCCGGTGATGGCGATCGCCAACCGCATGGAAATCCAACGCATTCTCGACAACCTGATCGAGAATGCGCGGCGCTACGCCAAGGACGACGAGTCCGGCATGGCCGAAGTCGAGATCACCACGAAGCTCGACGACAAAGAAGCCGTGCTGACCGTCGCCGACCACGGCCAGGGCGTGCCGGAAGCCCAGCTCTCGCTGCTGACGCGCCCGTTCTACCGGCTCGACAGCGCGCGCAGCGAGGCCAAGGGCGCGGGCCTTGGCATGTCGATTGTCAATCGCATCCTGCAGCGCAATGGCGGCCGCCTGGTGCTGTCCAACCGCATGCCGCCGGCCACTGGCCTGGTGGTCAGCGCGTGCTTCCGGCGCGCCTGATTCGCCACGATGTGCGCCAAACGGCGCGCATGCCTTCCCGTCCCCCGGCATTGACAGGTTTTCGACAGCTTCTGATAGGAATCTGAAAGGTATTTGACAGGGCAATGACAGCGTCGCGGCGCACACTGGCGCCGGTCAGCAGGGACGATGCGAACGCATCTCCAGCCAAGGCGCCGCCTGCTGGCTCCCCCACGCCTGGCTGACCCTCACCGAACAATCATGCGGCCGGAACGCACCGGCGGCGCCTGAGAGACAGCCATGTCAAATACTCCCCAATCCCAACACGGGTTCCGGACGGTGTTCCGCGTCGTCAGCGGCAACTTCCTGGAAATGTACGACTTCATGGTGTACGGCTTCTACGCCGCCGCCATTGCGAAGACCTTCTTTCCGAGCGGCGACGAGTTCGCCTCGCTGATGCTGTCGCTGGCCACGTTCGGCGCAGGCTTCCTGATGCGTCCGCTCGGCGCCATCATCCTCGGCGCCTACATCGACCACCACGGCCGCCGCAAGGGCCTGATCCTGACGCTGGTGCTGATGGCGCTGGGCACGCTGCTGATCGCCTGCGTGCCGGGCTATGCCTCGATCGGCGTGGCGGCGCCGCTGCTGGTACTGGCAGGGCGCTTATTGCAGGGCTTTTCAGCCGGCGTCGAACTGGGCGGGGTCTCGGTCTATCTCGCGGAAATCGCCAAGCCCGGCCGCAAGGGCTTCTACGTGAGCTGGCAGTCCGCCAGCCAGCAGGTTGCCGTGATCTTTGCCGGGTTGCTCGGCGTGATCCTGCATGCCACGCTGGCGCCGCAGCAGATGGACGAATGGGGCTGGCGCGTACCGTTCCTGATCGGCTGCCTGATCGTGCCGTTCCTGTTCCTGATCCGCCGCTCGCTGGAAGAGACCGAGGAATTCAAGACACGCAAGAATCGCCCGAGCATTGCCGAGATCTACCGTTCCATGGCGGAAAACTGGCGCATCATCGTGGCCGGCTGCATGATGGTCGTGATGACGACGGTGTCGTTCTACATGATCACCGCCTACACGCCAACCTTCGGCAAGACCGTGCTCAAGCTGGACGATGTCGACAACCTTATCGTCACGATGTGCGTCGGCCTGTCCAACTTTATCTGGCTGCCGCTGATGGGCGCACTCTCCGACCGCGTGGGCCGCAAGCCGCTGCTGGTGATCTTCACCGTGGCCACGCTGTTGACTGCGTATCCGGCCGTGTCGTGGCTGGTAGCCGAGCCTTCGTTCTCGCGCCTGCTGATGGTGGAACTGTGGCTGTCCTTCCTGTACGGCAGCTATAACGGCGCGATGGTGGTGACGCTGACCGAAGTGATGCCGCCGGCAGTGCGCACGGCAGGCTTCTCGCTGGCCTACAGCCTGGCCACCGCGCTGTTCGGCGGATTCACGCCGGCGATCTCGACCTACCTGATCCACAGCACGGGCAACAAGGCTGCCCCGGGCCTGTGGCTGATGTTCGCCGCCGTGTGCGGCCTGGTCGCCACCCTGATCATCTTCCGCACCGCACGCCGCAGCGAGGCCGCACTGCGCGCCGCTTGAAATCCGGTGCATCCGGCGCCATGTACGAAAAGGCGTCGTACATGGCGGACTTTGTGTTCCGCAACAAGGCTGTCATGACGTGCCGTCACGCTCCCTATCGGGCTGTTTGAGATTTTCAATTAGCCGCGGGGCGTGGTGATAACGCATAATCACGTTTTGTCGCGGTGCGTCAGAGCTTTCCTGCCTCAATAGGCACATGGCGCGCATGGCGCATTCGCGTGTCTCTCTTCAACCGTATCAGGAGATGTCTATGAAGACCGTTGGTGACAAGATCGAAGCCTTCCACGTCGTCGGTGTCAAGCCGGGTTTCAACAACCATGAAGAAAACGGCCAGTCGGCTTTCGAAGACATCACCGAAAAGTCGTTCGAAGGCAAGTGGAAGATCATTTACTTCTACCCGAAGGACTTCACCTTCGTGTGCCCGACCGAAATCGTGGCCTTCGCCAAGCTGAACGGCCAGTTCGCCGAACGCGACGCGATCGTGCTGGGCGGCTCGACCGACAATGAATTCGTGAAGCTGGCATGGCGCCGTGAGCACAAGGACCTGAACAAGCTGGACCAGTGGCAATTCGCCGACGTGACCGGTTCGCTGATCGACCAGCTGGGCGTGCGTGATCACGCTGCCGGCGTTGCCCTGCGTGCCACCTTCGTCGTTGACCCGCACAATGTGATCCAGCACGTCTCCGTGAACAACCTGAACGTCGGCCGTAACCCGGACGAAGTGCTGCGTATCCTGGACGGTCTGCAAACGGACGAACTGTGCCCGTGCAACCGTGCTGTTGGCGGCGCTACGCTGTAATTGCTGCAACGTTGCCGGCATAGTGGCAACTTCGCGGAGGGCTCGGCCCTCCGCTTCAAAACCCGCGTGAGCGGGTTTTTTGAGCCCTGATCGATAGGAGAATTGAATGGAATTCCTTAGCACGATTAAGAACCTCATTCCCGACTACGCCAAGGACATCCGCCTGAATGTCGACGGCACCATCGCCCGCTCCTCGCTCGAGGGCAACGATGCGGTTGGCGTGGCACTGGCCGCTGCATTCGCGGCCCAGAGCAAGGTCCTGGTGGACGCAATTCGCAACGCCGGCGTGCTGTCGCCCGAGGAAACCAACGGCGCCCTGACTGCCGCCGCGCTGATGGGCATGAACAATGTCTGGTATCCGTACATCGAGATGGCCGGCGACCCCGACCTGGCCAGCCAGCCGGCCGGCCTGCGCATGAACGCGTACGCGACGCACGGCGGCGTGGACAAGCGCCGCTTCGAGATGTACGCGCTGGCCGCATCCATTATCGGAAAGTGCCATTTCTGCGTGAAATCGCACTATGAGCTGCTGAAGAACGAGCAAGGCATGACCTCGCAGCAGTTGCGCGACGTGGGCCGCATCGCCGCCGTGATCGCGGCGGCCGCCAACGTAATCGCCGCCCAGTAAGCCGGCCAGCGGCGGGCCCGTAGCACAACAGCGGGGAGGTTCCTAGCAGGATCCTCCCCGCTGTTCTTATGGCGCAACCCGCGCAAAGGTCAACTGCAATTGTGTATCGATCGGCCTACAATCGAGCCAGGACATGCACTTTTCATACGCCATGAGCATCCTGCCTTCACCGACTTCTCCCCGTTTTCACTACCGCCTGGCTGCGGTCCACGACTGGGGCGATATCGCCGCCGTTACGCAGCAGGCCTACGGGCAATACGAGCTCGAGATCATGGAAGACTGTCGCGCCTCCTTCCAGCGCGGCATGCAGGCAGTGCTGGCTACCAGCCATCCCGACATGGAATGGTGGGTGGCCGAGACGGAACACGGCATCAGCGGCGCGGTGCTCTTCTGCCACCCGGGCGCCACGCTTCCGGCGCTGGACGGCAGCACCATTACGCTGACCCAGCCCGAAGCCCGCCTGCTCTCTGTCAGCCCGCAGGCACGCGGCCTGGGGCTCGGGCATACGCTGATGCAGATCTGTATCCAGCGCGCGCGCGACATCGGTTCGCCAACGCTGCTGGTGCGCACCATGCCGGAAATGGCATCCGCCAACCGGCTGTGCCAGCAGATGGGATTCGCCAAACGCACCGAGGCCGGCGCACGCACCGGCGCCATGGCGCGCCTGATCGACTACACGTACGCGATCACGCCCGAGAACGCCACGCCCTCGCCGATTCCGGCCAAGGCCTGAGGCGCCGCACAGGCTCAGTCCTGCGCGCCGCTTACGGTGCCGCGCCAGATCAGCACGGCCGCCTGGGCCACGATGCCCTCCTGGCGCCCTTCGAACCCGAGCTTCTCGTTTGTCTTGGCCTTGACGTTGCAACGCACGGCGGGCAAGCCCAGGTCTTCCGCAAGATTGGCAACCATGCCCGCGATATGCGGCGCCAGGCGCGGCGCCTGTGCGATCACCGAAGCGTCGACGTTGCCGATCTCGTAGCCCGCCTCGCGCACGCGGCGGGCCGCCTCGCGCAGCAGCATGCGGCTGTCGGCGCCGGCGAAATCCGGGTCGGTATCCGGGAAGTGACGGCCGATGTCGCCCAGTCCGGCGGCGCCGAACAGCGCGTCGGTGACGGCGTGCAGCAGGGCATCGGCGTCCGAATGGCCCAGCAGGCCGCGGTCGTGCGGGATCTCGACGCCGCCCAGGATCAGCTTGCGGCCGGGAACCAGGGCGTGGACGTCGTAACCTTGCCCTACGCGGATATCAAACGGGATCATCGATTACGCTCCTTTTTGAGCCAGCAGGACTTCGGCCAACGCGAAGTCCTCCGGATACGTCACCTTGAAATTGCGCAGCGAGCCGTTGACCAGGCGCGGATGCAGGCCGAGCCGCTCGATGGCGCTGGCCTCGTCGGTCACGACCGCGCCCGCGGCCATGGCGTCCTGCAGCGCCTGGCGCAATACGCCCACGCGGAACATCTGGGGCGTCTGGGCCTGCCACAGGCCTTCGCGCGAAACCGTGGTGCCAATACGCGTGCGTGCATCGGCACGCTTGAGCGTGTCAGGCACGGGCACGGCGAGGATGCCGCCGATCGCCGCGTCGGGATCGTTGTCACCGTCGCTCTCCACGGCGCGCACGAGGGTGTGGATCATGGCCGGCGTCAGCCCGGGACGCGCCGCATCGTGCACCAGCACCCAGTCGCGGTCGGTCGCGCCCAGCTGCGCGAGGTGATGCAGGCCCGCCAGCACCGAGGCGTGGCGGGTATCGCCGCCGACAAACGCCGTGTCGAAGCGCAGCCCCGCAAAGGCTGCCGCGCCAAAGCGCGATTCCAGCGGCATGTCGTCGGGTGCGAGCACCAGCGCGGTGGCGCTGATGGCATCGCAGGCGGAAAACGCGGCCAGCGCGTACCAGATCATCGGCCGTCCGGCGACGGTCTGGTACTGCTTGGGCACGGCGCCGCCGGCGCGGCTGCCGGTGCCGGCGCAGGGGATCAGGGCAAAACGGCGATCGGGCACGGAATCGGTATGGAATATGTGGGCCACCGGCCGGGACGGCCAGCGGGGCAACCGGTGCGCATTCTATAATACGGCCCTTGTTCGTCGCCATGCCGCCGCGCTCCGGTGTGTGGCAGGCGACGCGTGCGGCCGCAGTTCCCGGGCCGCAAGATCAGACCCCCGCCCGCAATGCCGGCGGGGTGTCGTCGTTGATAACGCTTGCCGCCCCCGATGCCAGACGCCTCGCCTTCCTTCTCCTTCGCCAACCTGCCGCTGATCAGGCCGGGTCTGCGCCATCACGTGGCCGGGCTGCGCGGCTCGGCCGACGCGCTGACGCTGGCGGCCTATGCCCGCCAGCACCGCAAGAGCGCGCCGATGCTGGCCGTGGTGTGCGCCAATGCCGTCGACGCCCAGCGCCTGGCGGACGAGATCCCGTGGTTTGCGCCGGAGCTGCGCGTGCGGCTGCTGCCCGACTGGGAAACCCTGCCGTACGACAGCTTCTCGCCGCACCAGGACCTGGTCTCGGAGCGGCTCGCGACGCTGCACGACATCCAGGGCGGCCAGTGCGACGTGATGCTGGTGCCGGCCTCCACTGCGCTCTACCGGCTGGCCCCGCCCTCTTTCCTGGCGGCCTATACGTTCTTCTTCAAGCAGGGCGAGCGCCTGGACGAAGCCGCGCTCAAGGCGCAGTTCACGCTGGCCGGCTACGAGCATGTCAGCGCGGTGATGCGTCCGGGCGAGTACAGCGTGCGCGGCGGCCTGATCGACCTGTTCCCGATGGGCTCGGCGCTGCCGTACCGGATCGACCTGTTCGGCGACGAGATCGAGACCATCCGCGCCTTCGACCCCGACAGCCAGCGCAGCCTCTATCCGGTCAAGGAAGTGCGCTTGCTGCCGGGTCGCGAGTTTCCGCTCGACGAAACCGCACGCACCGCCTTTCGCGGCCGCTGGCGCGAGGTGTTCGAAGGCGACCCGAGCAAGTCGCCGATCTACAAGGACATCGGCAACGGCGTGCCGTCTGCCGGCATCGAGTACTACCTGCCGCTGTTCTTCGAAAGCAGCGCCACGGTCTTCGACTACCTGCCGGCCGACACGCAACTGGCCTTCGCCGGCGATGTCGACGAAGCGATCCGCCGCTTCTGGGCGGATACGATGCAGCGCTACAACTTCATGCGGCACGACCGCGAGCGCCCGTTGCTGCCGCCAGCCGACCTGTTCCTGTCCGAGGAGCAGTTCTTCGTCGCCGCCAAGCCGCTGTCGCGCCTTGTCCTGCAGGCTGAAGACAGCGCCGGGCAGGAATCGTTCTCCGCCTTGCTGCCCGATGTCTCGGTCAACCGCCGCGCCGAAGATCCGCTGGTCAACCTGGAAGCCCTGCTGCTGCGCAAGACCACGCGCGTGCTGATGTGCGCCGACTCCGCCGGCCGCCGCGAGACGCTGCTGCAGCTCTTTGCCGAAAGCGGCCTGCGCCCGCAGCCAGTGGATGACTTTGCCGCCTTCCTGGCCGGCGACTCGCATTTCTCGATCGCCGTCGCACCGCTGCACAGCGGCTTCATGCTGCCGCAGGCGCAACTGGTCTTTGTCACCGAGGCCGAGCTGTACGCCGGCACCGCGCGCCGCGCCGGGCGCCGCAAGCAGGAACAGGCCACGGCCGTCGATTCGATGGTGCGCGACCTGGCCGAACTGAAGATCGGCGATCCCGTAGTGCACAGCGAGCACGGCATCGGCCGCTACCAGGGCCTGGTGACCATGGACCTGGGCCAGGGCGACGAAGAGTTCCTGCACCTGGACTACGACAAGGGCAGCAAGCTGTACGTGCCGGTGCACCAGTTGCACGTGATCTCGCGCTATTCGGGCGCCGATCCCGAGACCGCACCGCTGCACCACCTCGGCTCCGGCCAGTGGGACAAAGCCAAGCGCAAGGCTGCGCAGCAGATCCGCGATACTGCCGCCGAGCTGCTTAACCTGTACGCGCGCCGCGCCGCGCGCGAAGGCTTTGCCTTCCCGCTCTCGCCCAAGGACTACGAGACCTTCGCCGAGAGCTTCGGCTTCGAGGAAACACCCGATCAGGCCGCCGCCATCGCCGCCGTGATCGCCGACATGACCTCCGGCAAGCCAATGGACCGCCTGGTCTGCGGCGATGTGGGCTTCGGCAAGACCGAGGTGGCGCTGCGCGCCGCCTTCGTCGCGGTGCTGGGCGGCAAGCAGGTCGCCATGCTGGCGCCGACCACGCTGCTGGCCGAGCAGCACTTCCAGACGCTGTCCGATCGCTTCGCCGAATGGCCGGTGCGCATCGTCGAACTGTCGCGCTTCAAGACAAAAAAGGAAATCGACGCCGCCATCAAGCAGATCAACGAGGGCACCGTCGATATCGTGATCGGCACCCACAAGCTGCTGTCTGACGACGTCAGGTTCCAGCGCCTGGGCCTGGTGATCATCGACGAAGAGCACCGCTTTGGCGTGCGCCAGAAGGAAGCGCTGAAGACGCTGCGCGCGGAGGTGGACGTGCTGACGCTCACTGCCACGCCGATCCCGCGTACGCTGGGCATGGCACTGGAAGGCCTGCGCGACTTCTCCGTGATCGCCACGGCGCCGCAGAAGCGGCTGGCGATCAAGACCTTCGTGCGGCGCGAGGAAGACGGCGTGATCCGCGAGGCCATCCTGCGTGAACTCAAGCGCGGGGGCCAGGTGTACTTCCTGCACAACGAAGTCGAGACCATCGAGAACAAGCGCGCCCGGCTGGCCGAACTCGTGCCCGAAGCGCGCATCGCGGTGGCCCACGGGCAGATGCATGAGCGCGAGCTGGAGCGCGTGATGCGCGACTTCGTCGCACGGCGCGACAACATCCTGCTGTGCACGACCATCATCGAGACCGGCATCGACGTGCCGACTGCCAACACCATCCTGATCCACCGCTCCGACAAGTTCGGCCTGGCGCAGCTGCACCAGCTGCGCGGGCGGGTCGGGCGCTCGCACCACCAGGCCTATGCCTACCTGCTGGTTCACGACGTGGAGGGCCTGACCAAGCTGGCACAGCGCCGGCTGGAAGCGATCCAGCAGATGGAGGAACTGGGTTCCGGCTTCTACCTGGCCATGCATGACCTGGAAATCCGCGGCGCGGGTGAAGTGCTCGGCGACAAGCAGTCGGGCGAGATCCACGAGATCGGCTTCCAGCTCTATACCGACATGCTCAACGCCGCCGTCAAGGCGCTCAAGGCCGGCAAGGAGCCCGACCTGATGGCGCCGCTGGCGGCCACCACCGAGATCAACCTCGGCACCCCCGCATTGCTGCCCAATGACTACTGCGCCGACGTGCACGAGCGCCTGTCGCTCTACAAGCGGCTGGCCAACTGCGAAACGGCGGAGCGCGTGGACGATATCCAGGAAGAGCTGATCGACCGCTTCGGACGCATGCCGCCACAGGCACAGGCGCTGGTGGAAACGCACCGGCTGCGCATCGCCGCCGCGCCACTGGGCGTGCGCAAGATCGATGCTGGCGAAGCTGCCATCAGCGTGCAGTTCGTGCCCAATCCGCCGGTGGATGCGATGCGCATCATCGACCTGGTGCAGAAGAACCGCCATATCAAGCTGGCCGGACAGGACAAGCTGCGCATCGAGGCCAAGATGCCCGACGTGGCGGTGCGGGCGCAGACGATCAAGCACACCTTGCGGCAGCTTGCGTGAACCTGGGGAAATGCCGTGCGTAGACCTCGCTCCGTGCACGGTGTAGCATCAGGTCCTTAACAAGTTAGCCAAAGCGCCCCCATGCCCGCCGATACTCAACACCAGTCCGCCACTGACAATGCCGCCCCGCGCGGCAGCGCGCTCGAATGGACCCAGCGCCTGGTGTCGTACGACACCACCAGCCGCCACTCCAACCTGGGCCTGATCGAAGCCGTGCGCGATCATTTCCTGGCCAAGGGGTTGCGGCCGCATCTGAGCTACAACCTGCAGGGCGACAAGGCGAACCTGTTCGTGACGGTGCCCGCGGCTGATGGCAGCACCAATGGCGGCATCGTGCTGTCGGGGCATACCGACGTGGTGCCGGTGGACGGCCAGAACTGGACCACCGATCCGTTCAAGCCCGTGATCCGCGACGGCAAGCTCTATGGCCGCGGCACCTGCGACATGAAGGGCTTCATCGGCACCAGCCTGGCGCTGCTGCCGACCATCCTGCAAGCGAAGCTGCGCGAGCCGGTGCACTATGCACTGTCCTTCGACGAGGAAATCGGCTGCATGGGCGCGCCCTACCTGCTCGCTGAATTGCGCGACCGCGGCGTGCAGCCCGGCGGCTGCATCGTCGGCGAACCGACCAGCATGCGCGTGATCGTGGCGCACAAGGGCATCAATGCCTACCGCTGCTGCGTCAGGGGCCAGGCCGCGCACTCGTCGCTGACGCCGCGCGGCGTCAATGCCATCGAGTACGCCGCCCGCCTGATCTGCTTCATCCGCGACATCGCCGACGAGTTCAAGGCCAACGGCCCGTACGACCAGGCCTTCGACGTGCCCTACACCACCGCGCAGACCGGCACCATCCAGGGCGGCATTGCGCTGAACACCATCCCCGCGCTGTGCGAGTTCGTGTTCGAGTTCCGCAACCTGCCGGGCGTCGATCCCGAAGCCATCTACGCGCGCATCCAGGCCTATGCCAACGACGTGCTGCTGCCCAAGATGCGCGCCGAACATGCCGACGCGGATCTCGCCATCAGCAAGATCGCCGCGGCGCCGTCGCTCGACGTAGCCGAGCAGGAAGCCATCACGCAGCTGGTGCGCGCCCTGACCGCCGACCGCGAGACCAACAAGGTCGCCTACGGCACCGAAGCCGGCCTGTTCCAGCGCGCGGGCATTCCCGCCGTGGTCTGCGGCCCCGGCGACATCCAGCAGGCGCACAAGCCTGATGAGTTTGTTGCGCTGGATCAGCTGGCTGCGTGCGAGGCGTTCCTGCACAAGGTGGTCGACAGCCTGCGCGTAGCAGCCTGACGGGTAGGGGTGGCTTTGTTGTCCGCACTTCGTCGATACGCCCGCCCTCACCCCAACCCTCACCCGCAAGCGGGAGAGGGAGCACCCCGTCAGAGCCTGACAGCACCGTAGCAATCCCATCCCGCTTGTGTGCTCCCCTCTCCCGCATGTGGGGAGGGGCGGGGGTGAGGGCAGGCGCGTGCAGCACTGCATGCGCCGCACTTGCCAAGAAGCCAACCACCTTGCCAGCATCAAACCAACAATAACGAAGGAGATCCTGCATGGCTGTTTGTCACACCGCATCCCGCCCCACGGCCCGATTTGCCATTGCCAGCCTGGCACTCGCCGCCGGCCTGATGTGCAACACTGTGCAGGCACAGGCCACGGCGGCACCGGCCGACGCCGACGCGCTGCACGCGCAGATCGAGACCCGCGCCAAGGCCGTCGAAGCGCAACTGATCGCGTGGCGGCGCGACATCCACCAGCACCCCGAACTCGGCAACTACGAAACACGCACCGCGAAGCTGGTCGCCGACCACCTGCGCAAGCTCGGCATGGAGGTGAAGACAGGCGTGGCCAAGACCGGCGTGGTCGGCGTGCTCAAGGGCGGCAAACCCGGCCCGGTGGTGGCGCTGCGTGCCGACATGGACGCGCTGCCGGTCAAGGAGCGCGTGGACGTACCGTTCGCCTCGAAGGCCAAGGGCCAGTACCTGGGCAAGGAGGTGGACGTGATGCACGCATGCGGCCATGACACGCACGTGGCGATCCTGATGGCGACCGCCGACGTGCTGGCCGGCATGAAAGACCAGCTGCCCGGCACGGTGAAATTCATCTTCCAGCCGGCCGAGGAAAGCCCGGCGGATTTCGAACCCAACGGCTCCAATATGTGGGGTGCCAAGCAGATGGTTGCCGAAGGCGTGCTGGATAACCCGAAGGTCGACGCGATCTTCGGCCTGCACGTGAGCAGTGGCATCGAATCGGGCAAGCTGGGCTGGCGCAGCGGGCCGTCGATGGCCGCTGCCGACCAGTTCTGGATCGACGTGAAGGGCCGCCAGACACACGGCGCGCGGCCGTGGGGCGGCATCGACCCGATCGTGGTGGCATCGCAGATCGTGATGGGCCTGCAGACCATCCAGAGCCGCCAGGTCAATGCCATGCTGGAGCCGTCGGTCATCACCGTGGGCACCATCCACGGCGGCAACCGCATGAACATCGTCCCGGAAAAGGTCGAGATGATGGGCACGGTGCGCACCTATGACGAAGGCATGAAGAAGGACATCCATGCCCGGATGAAGCGCACCACCGAAGCCATTGCCACCAGCGCGGGAGCCGAGGCCACCTTCAAGGTGGTGGAACTCTACAACGCCACCGTCAACCAGCCGGCGCTGACCGAAAAAATGGCACCCACGCTCAGGCGCGTGGCCGGCGACGGCAACTGGCTGATCACGCCGAAGGCCACGGCTTCGGAGGACTTCTCGTTCTACCAGGAGAAGGTGCCGGGCCTGTTCTTCAACCTTGGCGTGACGCCCAAGGGCCAGGATGTGACCAAGGCGCCCTCCAACCACTCGCCCGAGTTCTATGTGGACGAACCGGCGCTGGTCAACGGCGTGCGGGCCTTGTCGAACCTGACGGTAGACTACATGACGATGGCGCAGCGCTAAGCGCCTCGCTGCGCGCGGGCCGGCGCGGCTACAATAGCGGTTTTTCCGCCTTGCAGCCGTGCCTTGCCGTCTGTCGGCAACTGCCCGCGCGCCGCGCCCGATTCCGTTCCGTCATGCCCCTGATCCTCCAGAGCACCGCCCCGCTGTCCGCCGCCGACCTCGCAACTGTCCGAACCCTTGCCAGGGCATCGGAACTGACCTTGCGCAGCAATACCGTGGCCGCCGCCGAGGAATGTGCAGCGCTGACGCCGGCCCTGCGCGACGCGCTGGACGATTTCTGCGGCCCGCGCGCGATCGACTGGGCCGTGGTGCCCGCCGGGCGCAGGCTGTCGGACTTCCGCCTGGTCGCGATGGACATGGATTCCACGCTGATCACCATCGAGTGCATCGACGAGATTGCGGACTTCTGCGGGCTCAAGGCCGAAGTCTCGGCCATCACCGAAGCCGCCATGCGCGGCGAGATCACCGATTTCAACGAAAGCCTGCGCCGCCGCGTCGCCCTGCTCAAGGGCCTGGACGCGAGCGTGCTGGACCGCGTCTACGACGAGCGCCTGCGCCTGTCGCCAGGCGCCGAGCGCATGCTGCAGGCCGTGCAGGCGCTCGGCCTGCGCACGCTGCTGGTATCCGGCGGCTTCGTCCACTTCACCGAAAAGCTCAAGGCACGCCTGAAGCTCGACGTGACGCGCGCCAACACGCTGGAGATCGTCGACGGCAAGCTGACCGGCAACGTCGTGGGTGAAATCGTCAACGCCGACGTGAAGGCGCGCACCGTGCAGGAAGTGTGCGCGCAGATCGGTGCCGCGCCGGCACAGGCGATCGTGATGGGCGATGGTTCCAATGACCTGAAGATGATGGCCGTCGCCGGGCTGTCGGTGGCGTTCCGCGCCAAGCCTGTGGTCCGTGCGCAGGCGAGCGTGGCGTTCAATCACGTCGGGCTCGACGGATTGCTGCAGCTGTTCCCCCACTGACCGCGGGCGCGGCACCACGCACCGTGCACGCGAGCGTAACGGCGAACGTCTGAGTCTGGTTGTCGCTGGAGAAATAAGAACGGACGCCGCGGCGTCCGTTTTCCCTTGCGCCTTCCGGCCGCTAGGCCTTGAGCTGCGACTCCATCGCCCCCCGCAGATCGGCGATCAGGTCGCGCGTATCCTCCAGGCCGATATACAGCCGCACCAGCTCGCCGGCATTCTGCCAACCCGCCGGCGGCCAGCTGCCGGCCGGACGCATGGTCTGCACGTGATATGGCACCGCCAGGCTGTGCGCCCCGCCCCACGACCAGCCGATGGCGAACAGCCGCAACGCTTCGACGAAGGCATCCACCTGCTGCCGCGAATACTTCGCATGGAGGATGATGGCGAACAGGCCGCTGGCGCCGCTGAAGTCGCGCCGCCACTGCGCGTGCCCCGGGCAGTCCGGCAGCGCCGGATGCAGGACGCGCACCACTTCCGGCCGCTGGTGCAGCCATTCGGCAACTTCACGCGCGGCGCGGTCGTGCGCCGCCAGCCGGACCGGCAGGCTCGGCAATGCGCGCAGCACCAGGTAGCAGTCATCGGCCGACACGCCCCAGCCCATCAGCATGCGGGTGCGCTTCAGGCGGTCATGCAGCGCGTCATCCCGCGTGAGCGTGGCGCCCATCAGCACGTCGCTGCCGCCCGACTGGTACTTGGTCAGTGCCTGGACAGAGATATCGATGCCCTTGTCGAAGGGACGGAAGTACACGCCGGCCGACCACGTGTTGTCGATGGCCGTCAGCACGCCGCGCGCTTTTGCTGCGGCAACGATGGCCTCGGTATCCGGCACTTCCATCGTTACCGATCCTGGCGATTCCATCCAGATCAGGCGCGTATTGGGACGGATCAGCGACGCAATGCCTGCGCCGATCATCGGATCGTAGTAACGCACCGTCACGCCGAAATCGCGCGCCAGCCATTCGCCGTGATCGCGATTGGGACCGTAGACGTTGTCCGGCACCAGCACGTCGTCGCCACTCTTCAGCAGCGCAAAGTACACCAGCGAGATCGCCGCCAGGCCGGAGGGCAGCAGCAAGGTGTGGCGGCCGCCTTCGAGCAAGGCCAGGTGCTGGCACAGCGCCTCGCTGGTCGGCGTGGCGTGCAGGCCGTAGCGCCAGTATGTGGTGGCGCCATCGCCCTGCGCGCGCAGTTCGGCGAGATTGCGGAAGACTACGGTCGAGCCACGATGCGTGGCCGGTGAAAACGAACCAAAGCCTGGCGCGATATCCAGCTCGGGCTGAACCGCGACGGTCTGCAGGTAATGGGCGGAAGGGTTGGACGCTGGCTTGTCGGATGTCGAATCGGACACGGCGGATTCCTTGGCTGGCTGGTGCGCGGGCTCGCGGCATGCGCCCTTGTGGGAGCACATGCGGGACCGTGCAAGAAGACTCGATGAGCCTTTCAGCTTACCAGCAAATGGCGGCCGCGCCACCAGCCAGGTGCCTTACCAGCCCTTGATCGATGACTTCGGCGGAGGCGGCGCGTAGGTAACGCCGCTGTCGGGCCGCATATCGAACGGAGGAATCACCAGTTCGCCAAGCGGCCGGATGAAGAACGGCAAGATGATGGCCGGGTTGAAGGCGTCGGTCCAGGTCCCGCGCACGGCGCCGCTGGCATCGATGGTGCCTTCCCAGTTGCCGGATACGCGCGTGCCGTCGTCGGACTCTTCCATCAGGAAGGCGCCGTTCTCGTATTCGCCGGCCAGCAGGCGAACGCCGGGCCCGCGCCCGGTCGAGTATTCGCCGCGCACGCTGTCGCGCTCATCCGGCTTGGGGCCGATGCGCAGCCGCACGGGCTGGTCGCCCACCTTGCCGACATAGACCGGCAAGGTGGCATATTCGGGACGCGGCGCCAGCGCCCTGGGCGCCGCGCCGGTCGAGAGCGATGATCCCCGCCTGGCCTCACCGTCAAGGATGGCTTGGTTGATGCCCAGGCCTTCCGCTTCGGCGGTCGCACCGGCAGCCACCGGCCCGGTCGACAGTTCGGTGGCCCCGGCCGCCAGCGCCGGCGTAGCGCCCGCGAAGGCAAGCGCGACAGCCAGTCCGATGGCCGGAAAGGTTTTTTGCAGCGGGGTCAGGCTCAAGGACAACCTCAGATGCGTTCGAAGATCGCCGCAATGCCCTGGCCGCCGCCGATGCACATCGTCACCAGCGCATAGCGGCCTTGCACGCGTTGCAGCTCATACACCGCCTTGACCGTGATCAGCGCGCCGGTGGCGCCGATCGGATGGCCGAGCGAGATGCCGGAGCCGTTCGGATTGACCTTGGCCGGATCCAGGCCAAGCGCCTTGGTCACCGCGCAGGCCTGCGCCGCAAAGGCTTCGTTGGCTTCGATCACGTCGAGGTCGGACACCTTCAGGCCCGCGCGTTCGAGCGCAATCTTCGTGGCCGGCACCGGGCCGATGCCCATGGTCTTCGGATCGACGCCGGCGTGGCCATACGACACCAGCCGGGCCAGCGGCTTCAGGCCACGGCGCTCGGCTTCGGCGCGCTCCATCAGCACGACCGCGGCGGCGGCGTCGTTCAGGCCCGAGGCATTGCCGGCGGTGACGGTGCCGTTTTCCTTGACGAAGACCGGCCTGAGCTTGGTCATGTCGTCGATGGTGGCGTCATGGCGCACATGCTCGTCGGTATCGAACGTGACGTCGCCCTTGCGGCCCTTGCTGACCACCGGGACGATCTGGTCCTTGAAGTAACCGGCCTTGATGGCAGCCGACGCGCGACGGTGCGATTCCAGCGCGGCCTCGTCCTGCTGGCTGCGCGAGATGTCGTATTCCTTCGCCACGTTTTCGGCGGTCACGCCCATGTGGATGCGATGGAACGGATCGTGCAGCGCACCCAGCATCATGTCGACCATGGTGGCGTCGCCCATGCGCGCGCCCCAGCGGGCGGCCGGCGCCAGGTACGGCGCGCGGCTCATGCTTTCCGCGCCGCCGCCGATGGCTACATCGGTATCGCCCAGCAGGATGTTCTGCGCAGCGCTGATGATGGCCTGCAGGCCCGAACCGCACAGGCGGTTGACGGTCAGCGCGGGCGCGTTGGTCGAAACACCGCCATTCACGGCGGCGACGCGGCCCAGGTACATGTCGCGCGGCTCGGTCTGGATGACATTGCCGAACACTACGTGCCCGACGTCGTCGCCCGATACCTGCGCGCGTGCCAGCGCTTCGCGGACCACCAGGGCGCCCAGGTCGGACGGGGCCACATCCTTCAGGCTCCCGCCGAAGGTACCAATTGCGGTGCGAACGCCGCTGACAACTACTACTTCACGCGTCATGATTGTCTCCATCAAGGTTATGTTGCACCGCACAGTATAGCGGCACACCCGGGAAAACGAACGACCGTACTTTTACCTAAATGCCGGACGACCGCCAGGCGTCGATGCCGGCTTGCGCAATCAGAGCTCGCCCCACAGGTCGTGCCCGTCTGCCCCGGTGATCTTCACCTGCACAAAATCGCCTGCGCGATAGCGCTGCGACGGCTTCGACGGCGGCGCGATATAGACCAGGCCGTCAATCTCGGGCGCATCGGCGGACGAACGGCCGACGCCGCCATCCTGGTTCACCTCGTCCACCAGCACGCGCAGCGTCTGGCCGACCTTGCGCCGCAAGCGGCGCGCCGAAACTTCCTCGGCCACCTCCATGAAGCGGGCGCGGCGCTCCTCGCGAACTTCGTCGGGCAGCGCGCCGGGCAGGTCATTGGCAGTGGCGCCCTCGACCGGCGAATAGGCGAAGCAGCCCACGCGGTCTAGCTCGGCTTCCGCGATGAAATCGAGCAGCGTCTGGAACTCTTCTTCCGTTTCACCGGGGAACCCGGCGATAAAGGTGCTGCGAATGGTCAGCTCGGGGCAGATCTCGCGCCAGGCGCGGATGCGGTCCATCGTCTTCTCTGCATTGGCCGGGCGCTTCATGCGCCTGAGCACGTCCGGGTGGGCGTGCTGCAGCGGCACGTCCAGATACGGCAGCACATGGCCCTGCGACATCAGCGGGATGATCTCGTCCACGTGCGGATACGGGTAGACGTAGTGCAGTCGCACCCAGGCGCCATACTGGCTGGCCAGCTCGCCCAGCGCCGCCACCAGCTCGGTCATGCGGGTCTTGAGCGGACGGCCGTTCCAGAATCCGGTGCGGTACTTCACGTCCACGCCGTAGGCGCTGGTGTCCTGCGAGATCACCAGCAGTTCCTTGACGCCCGATTTGAACAGGTTCTCGGCCTCCAGCATGACTTCCGCCACGGGGCGCGATACAAGGTCGCCGCGCATCGACGGGATGATGCAGAACGAGCAGCGGTGATTGCAGCCCTCGGAAATCTTCAGGTAGGCATAGTGCTTGGGCGTCAGCTTGATACCGGCCGGCGGCACCAGGTCGGTGAACGGGTCGTGCGGCTTGGGCAGGTGGGTGTGCACCGCCTGCATCACTTCGCCCAGCGCATGCGGGCCCGTGACCGCGAGCACCTTCGGATGCACGGACGACACGATGTCCTGGCCGGCGGCATCCTTCTTGGCGCCCAGGCAACCGGTCACGATGACCTTGCCGTTCTCGGTCAGCGCCTCGCCGATGGCGTCCAGGCTCTCCTGCACGGCCTCGTCGATAAAGCCGCAGGTATTGACCACGACCAGGTCGGCGCCGTCGTAGGTGCCGCTGATGGCGTAGCCCTCTGCACGCAGCTGGGTGATGATCTGCTCGGAGTCGACCAGGGCCTTGGGACAGCCCAGGCTGACAAAGCCTACCTTGGGCGCGGAACCGCTGTTAATCGTTGATTCTGAAGGGTTTTTCACGGGCACTTCCAGATGTGGGGCGGGCGAGGCGGGACATGGCCGCCCCACGCTACAAAGCCAATTCGACATTTTAACCGCTGCTCAAAGTTTCCCGGTGCCTGACTCCATACTGCCGTGGGAAACCCTTCGGGGTCAGATATGCGGGAACTGCCGGGTTAATCACATGAGAGTGCGGCCGGCGTCCGAGAACGAGTCATGCTCGCAACGGTGGCGTCGCTGGCATACCCGTCAGCGCGCTCTCGATCACGCCTTGGATTTCAAGCGAATCATGCAGGCGCCGGATGGCTGCATGCAACTCCGCGGCCTGCGGCCAGGTCCGCTTCAGATAGCTGAGCCACAACTTGACCCGCCCGTGCTCATGCTGGCTTGAGATACGGCCCTGCAGCTTCTTCAGGTAGTCGAGGATATGACCGAGCACGCCCGGCCATTCCGCGGCGGATGGCGACTTGTCCATCATTCCGCGTATTCGCAAGGCCAGGAAAGGATCTGACACCGCGCCCCGTCCGATCATCACATCCGCACAGCCGCTGACAGCCCGGCACCGCTCCCAGTCGTCGACCGACCAGACGTCGCCATTGGCAATGACAGGCACGTCCACGGCATCATCGATACGCGCGATCCACTCCCAGTGTGCCGGAGGCCGGTAGCCGTGATCACGTGTCCTGGCATGCACGACGATAGAGGCCGCCCCGCCTTCCGCCAGCGCCGTGGCGCAGTCGATTGCCAGCGAGGTGTCGGAGACGCCGAGGCGCATTTTTGCCGTGACGGCGATATTGACCGGCACCGCGGCGCGAACCGACGAAACGATCCGGTTCAGCGCGTCAGGCGTAGCCAGAAGCATCGCCCCGCCGCCGTGCCGGTTGACGACCTTGGCGGGACAACCGAAGTTCAGGTCGATGCCATGCGGCGACAGCGTGGCTGCGTAGGCAGCGTTCCGCGCCATCCATTCGGGATCGCTCCCAAGCAACTGGATCACCATCGGGGTGCCCACAGGGGTATGGCCTCCGTGATGGATTTCGGGTGTATCCCTTTCGTAGACACGCGCGGGAAGCAAAGAGCCCGTCACCCTGACGAACTCGGACACACAGCCGTCGTATCCGCCCGTGGCAGTCAATACGTCGCGCAAGGTGTAGTCCGCAAGCCCTTCCATGGGCGCAAGAAGCAGCCGGCTCATGCGAAAGCCGGCGCTGAAGCGTGGCCCCTAGGCTGGCAAATGTCCTGGATTTTGGAGGGCATTGGGATTCGCGCTGTACAGGCGAGTCCGCTGAATGAATCGCCAGAAGTGAGAGGGGCTTCCAGCGCAATAATTTTGCGCCTCACCCGGGAAGGCGCGATTTTACCCGATTACCCCGTGCATCCCGCGTGTCAGCGCCGGCGACGATGAAGGCATGCGGCAGGCCAGGGGCGGCCTGCCGTAAAACGTATATCCGCTTACTTCTTGTTGTCAGGCTGGTTGAACGGGAAGGTCCCGAACATGTTCTTGGCCTGGCTTTGCATCTGTTCCTGCATCTGCACGAACAGGTTCTTGCTCTGTTCGATGTAGTTGCTCATCATCCCCTGCATCATCGGCCCCTGCATGTTCATGAACTGGGACCACATGTCGGGGCTGAAGGCCTCGCCAGCGTACAGGCCCTTTGAGTTTTCGGCCAGCTTGCTCTGGATATCGATGAAGGCCTGGATGTTCTTTTCCAGATAGGTGCCCATCATGCCTTGCATGGCGTGGCCGTAGAAACGGATGATTTGCGACAGCATGGCGCTGGAGAACATCGGCACGCCGCCGGTTTCCTCTTCCAGGATGATCTGCAACAGGATGCTGCGTGTCAGTTCGTCGCCCGACTTGGCATCGACGACTTTGAAGTCTTCGGTTTCCATCACCAGCTGCTTCACATCGGCCAGAGTAATGTAGGTGCTGGTCTGGGTGTCGTAGAGCCTGCGATTGGGATATTTCTTGATCAGTCGCTCTGCGCCTTTCTTGGTCGTGGCCATCGGTGCTCTATCCTTTTGTCATCGCTGATGTGCGCTGCTGCACCGCATGGGGTGCAGTGCGCAAACCGGTACCGCCTGCGCCATCTTCTATCGTCGTGACCCATTGCGCTTGTCGCGCGCAAGTGGCGTGCAGCCTTCGCCCCCGCGAGGGCTGCGCCTTGCACGGCTATGGTGCTGGCTGCGCCGCTGCCCTGATTCTATGCCCAACAAAGCACTAAGAAAAGCAAGGCGGGTTAAGGAAAACCCGCACGCAATAATGGTTTGCGGGCCGTCAGGCTCGCAAAATATCGGTTCAGAAATGGTTTGCCGCTGATCAGGCCGGCAGAATTCCGGCCCAAAAATGGCTTGCGGGCCATCAGGCCCGCAAATTCTCGGCGTTTCAGACTTGTGCGGCGCGCTGGCTGCACCGCAAAAAGCGGCGCCGCCAGCGTGTGCGGGCGGGGTGCCCGCGCGTCAGCCCATGTGCAGGCCGCCGTTCAGCGAGAAGTCCGCGCCGGTCGAGAAGCCGGACTCGTCCGACGCCAGCCAGGCGCAGATCGAGGCGATTTCCTCGGGCAGCCCGAGGCGCTTGACCGGGATGGTCGCGACGATCTTGTCCAGTACATCCTGGCGGATGGCCTTGACCATGTCGGTGGCGATGTAGCCGGGCGACACCGTGTTCACGGTCACGCCCTTGGTTGCCACTTCCTGCGCCAGCGCCATGGTGAAGCCGTGCAGGCCGGCCTTGGCGGTGGAGTAGTTGGTCTGGCCGAACTGGCCCTTCTGCCCGTTCACCGACGAGATGTTGACGATGCGGCCGAAACCGCGGTCGGCCATGCCGTCGATCACCTGCTTGGTGACGTTGAAGAGCGACGTCAGGTTGGTGTCGATCACGGCGTCCCAGTCCGCGCGCGTCATCTTGCGGAACACCACGTCGCGCGTGATGCCGGCGTTGTTGATCAGGACGTCGACCTCGCCAACTTCAGCCTTGACCTTGTCGAACGCGGTCTTGGTCGAGTCCCAGTCGGCCACGTTGCCCTCGGAAGCCACGAAGTCATAGCCGAGCGCTTTCTGCTGCTCGAGCCACTTCTCGCGGCGCGGCGAGTTGGGGCCGCAGCCGGCTACCACGCGATAGCCGTCCTTTGCCAGCCGCTGGCAGATCGCGGTTCCGATGCCGCCCATGCCGCCGGTCACATACGCAATGCGCTGAGTCATGTCCACTCCTTGATTGGCTCTTCGTTATCGTCGCCGGCCCGCCCGAACTACCGGGCGGGCCGGCACACCGCTTAATTGCGCTCGACTGCCAGCGCCACGCCCATGCCGCCGCCGATGCACAGCGAAGCCAGGCCCTTCTTGGCATCGCGGCGCTTCATTTCATGCAGCAGCGTCACCAGGATACGGCAGCCCGACGCGCCGATCGGATGGCCAATGGCAATCGCGCCGCCATTGACGTTGACCTTGGAGGTATCCCAGCCCATCTGCTGGTGCACGGCCAGCGCCTGCGCCGCGAAGGCCTCGTTGATCTCCATCAGGTCCAGTTCCTGCGGGGTCCAGCCGGCACGCGACAGCGCCCGCTTGGAGGCCGGCACCGGGCCCATGCCCATCACCTTCGGGTCGACGCCGGCGTTGGCGTAGCTCTTGATCGTGGCCAGCGGCGTCAGGCCCAGTTCCTTGGCCTTGGCAGCCGACATCACCACCACCGCGGCGGCGCCGTCGTTCAGGCCCGAGGCATTGGCGGCCGTGACCGTGCCGGCCTTGTCGAAGGCGGGCTTCAGGCCGGACATGCTGTCCAGCGTAGCGCCATGGCGGACAAACTCGTCCGTGGCGAACGCCACCGGATCGCCCTTGCGCTGCGGAATCAGCACCGGCACGATTTCCTCGGCAAACTTGCCGGCCTTCTGCGCGGCCTCGGCCTTGTTCTGCGAGCCCACGGCGAATTCATCCTGCGCTTCGCGCGTGATGCCGTACTCCTTGGCAACGTTCTCGGCGGTGATGCCCATGTGGTACTGGTTGTAGACGTCCCACAGGCCGTCCACGATCATGGTGTCGACCAGCTTGGCGTCGCCCATGCGGAAGCCGTCGCGCGAGCCCGGCAGCACGTGCGGTGCGGCGCTCATGTTCTCCTGGCCACCGGCCACCACGATCTCGGCGTCGCCGGCCATGATCGCATTGGCAGCCAGCATCACGGCCTTCAGGCCCGAGCCGCACACCTTGTTGATGGTCATGGCCGGAACCATGGCGGGCAGGCCGGCCTTGATGGCCGCCTGGCGGGCCGGGTTCTGGCCCGAGCCGGCGGCCAGCACCTGGCCCATGATCACTTCGCTGACCTGGTCCGGCTTCACGCCGGCGCGCTCCAGCGCGGCCTTGATAACGATGGCGCCCAGTTCCGGGGCGGGAATCTTGGCGAGCGAGCCGCCGAACTTGCCGACCGCGGTGCGGGCGGCGGAAACGATGACAACGTCAGTCATTTGAAGTCCTCTCGATAGAAACGGAAGGTCCGCGGAGCTGGCCGGCCCCAGTATCAGGCAGCCAGCCAGCTTCGCAAAAAGTCATGCCTTGGCTTTGACGTAACGCCCAGGCGCGGGTTCGATCGCGGTGTAGCGCGCGTTGCCATACTCGGCAGGCGCGGCATGTTTGGCGCCGGCCTGCTTGCCGAGCCACGCCATCCAGTCCGGCCACCAGCTGCCACGGTGCTCCTGCGCCCCGCCCAGCCAGTCGTGCGCCGATTCCGGCAGCGCATCGTTGGTCCAATAGCTGCGCTTGTTCTTGGCCGGCGGGTTGATCACGCCGGCAATGTGGCCGGAAGCCCCCAGCACGAAACGCAGCTTGTTCTTCAGGAGCGGTGTCGACGCGTAGGCCGCGGTCCACGGCACGATGTGGTCTTCGCGCGAACCGTAGATATAGGTCGGCACATCGATGCTGCCCAGATCCACAGGGGCATTGCACACGGTCAGCTTGCCCGGCACCTTCAGCTCATCCTGCAGGTAGGTGTGGCGCAGGTACCAGCAGTACCACGGCCCCGGCAGGTTGGTGGCGTCGCCGTTCCAGAACAGCAGGTCGAACGGCACCGGCGTATTGCCCTTCAGGTAGTTGTCGACGACGTAGTTCCAGACCAGGTCGTTGGGCCGCAGGAAGGAGAACGTATTGGCCAGCTCCACGCCGCGCAGCAGCCCGCAAGGTGCGCCGGCCCCGCCACCCAAAGTGGCTTCGCGCAGCTGGACGTGGGCTTCGTCGACGAAGACATCGAGGATGCCGGTGTCGGCAAAATCGAGCAGTGTGGTCAGCAGCGTCAGGCTGGCCGCGGGCTTCTCGCCGCGCGCGGCGAGCACCGCCAGCGCGGTCGAGATGATCGTGCCGCCGACACAGAAGCCGAGCACGTTGATCTTGTCCTGGCCGCTGATCTCGCGCACCACTTCGATCGCACGGATGGCCGCGTGCTCGATGAAATCGTCCCAGGTACTCTCGGCCATGCTCGCGTCAGGATTGCGCCACGACACCAGGAACACCGTGTGGCCCTGCTCCACCGCATGCCGCACCAGCGAGCTTTCGGGCTGCAGGTCGAGGATGTAGTACTTGTTGATGCACGGCGGCACCAGCAACAGTGGGCGCGCATAGACCTTGTCGGTCAGCGGCTTGTATTGCAGCAGCTGGAAGTATTCGTTCTCGTAGACCACTGCGCCTTCGGTGACCGCCACGTTGCGGCCCACCTCGAACGCGGTTTCGTCGGTCTGCGAGATCTTGCCTCGGCCCAGGTCGGCCAGCATGTTGCGCACGCCATTGCGCAGCGATTCGCCGCCGGATTCGATCAGGCGGTTCTGTGCGTCGGGATTAGTCGCGAGAAAGTTCGCCGGCGACATGGCGTCCACCCACTGCGAGATCGCAAAGCGGATGCGCTGACGGGTCTTGGCGTCGCCCTCGACGGCATCGGCCAGGGCTGTCATGGCGCGCGCATTGAGCAGGTAGAACGCCGCGGCGTAACGGTATGGCGCATTTTTGCGCCAGGCATCGCTGGCAAAGCGCCGGTCATGCACATGGCCGGCCGACTCGACGTCGCCTTCGGCAAGGCCGCGCCAAAGCTCGGCAAAGTCCTGCATGTAGCGTTGCTGGATCTCGGCCATCTGCGCCGGGTCGATCTTGACCCCGGCCAGCGCCTGGCCTGTCAGCGCCTCGAACCCCGGGAAGCCCGGGGATGCGCCATTGCCCGCGGAGGGCTGCCACTGACGGGACCACTCCAGCCATGTAGCTGGATCCAATGGCCCCGGCGGAAACTTAAACGGTTGGGACTTACCTTCCGAAGTGGAAGCTGCCGCACCTTTGCCGGTCGCCATGATGTATTCGTCTCTCTGCCGTCGCTGTTCGAGACCGGCTCCCGGGCATTGCCCTGGCCGGCACTTATGCATCTGGATGACGCTATCCAAATGACTCTGGCGACTTCAGCCCGACTACCGGACACACCAGTACAGTCAAATGCATCACTATCCAGTCATTTGGATAGCGTCCTCCCACCGGCCCGCACCGACGCTTCGGCTGGCAGCGTCATGCGGTATGCTTGCCGGCAAAAACCAAGGAATCTGCGAGGATTCCGAGACATTCGAGGCCATTGTTGCCTTGCAATGCGCGCGCTGTCAATGCGGAATACCGCCTCGCCTGCACCCACTCCAAAACCTACCCCGCGGTATGGCGCGAGGTCGCCGATGGCCAGTGCAGCACCTTATACGAGAAGGATGAAATTCTGATGTACATCGTTGCCATCGGCTGGATCTATGTGGCGCTGATGATGGCGATCACCGAAACGAACATTGTGGCCGGCGTTGCGACGTTCCTGCTCTATGGCGTCGCGCCGGTATCCATCGTGCTCTACATCATGGGAACGCCCGGGCGGCGCCAGCGGCGCAAGGCCGAGGAAGCGCGCACGGAACAGGCGGCAAAAGAGGAAGGGAAGGAAGCGGGAAAGGAAAGTAGCAAAGCGGGCGGCGCCGGCAAAGACTGAGTCGCCGCCGGCCAAGTCTGGAACACTGTCAGGCGTCGAGCCAGATCAGGCTGGCCATGCGGCCGGTCACGCCGTCACGTCGATACGAGTAGAAGCGCCGGGCATCGGCCACGGTGCAGGTATCGCCGCCATAGACGTCGGTGCAGCCGGCGCGGCCCAGCCGCGTGCGTGCCAGCGCATAGAGGTCAGCCATGTACTTGCCCGGCGCACCGGCGCGGAAGGCGGCCTCGATTGCAGGCTCCTCTCCGGGCCGGGCCTGCGCGAGGAATGCCTCGCGCACTTCGGCGCCGACCTCGAAGGCCTCCGGCCCGATTGCCGGACCCAGCCAGGCCAGCCAGCGCGCGCTGGCATTGCCTGACGCTGCCTGCATGCGCGCGAGCGTGGCTTCGACCACGCCGCCGCAAAGGCCTCGCCAGCCCGCATGCGCCGCGCCGACGACAGTCCCGGCGGTATCGCACAGCAGTACCGGCAGGCAATCGGCCGTCATCACCGCGCAAACCAGGCCCGGTGTCACCGCGAGGCTGGCATCGGCCTGCGGCACGGCTTCCCGTGGCGCCGCAATGTGGTCCACCGTGGCGACCGCGCAGCCGTGCACCTGCTCCAGCCACAGCGGCATCGCCGGCAGGCAGGCGGCAAGCCGGGCACGGTTCGTTGCCACGTCGCCCGGAACATCGCCGACATGCGTACCCAGGTTCAGGCCACCCTTGCTGCCGTCAGCCAGCCCGTACGGGCCACTGCTGACGCCGCCCTGCCGGGTGGTCGCCAGCGCGCGCACGCGGGCCGGGGCCGGCCAGTCGGGCACCAGCCACGACGGATCACGCGTCATCGTCATCCTCGTCGTCCTCGTCCCAGCCTGCCTCGCCGTCCTCGCCGCCTTCCCAGACTTCCTCCCAGGCTTCGTCCTCATGGGCCTCGGCGGCGCTTTCGAGGTCGAGTGCATCGATCAGTGCCTGCAGGTCCTCCGGCGGCTGCGCCTTCCACGAAATAGCCCTGCCGGTGACCGGGTGCACCAGGCCAAGCTTGTAGGCATGCAGCGCCTGGCGCGTGAATGGCACCGGCAGTGGCACGCGGATGGCCGGGCGCTGCCCGCGCTGCGTGGCACGGAAATAGACCGGATCGCCCACCAGCGGATGGCCGATCGATTCGAAATGCACGCGGATCTGGTGCGTGCGCCCGGTCTCGAGCTGGCACATCACCATCGACACAAAGCCGCGTCCGAGCGGCACCGTGGCAAGCGTGCGGAAATGCGTGCGCGAGGGCTTGCCGCTGTTGGTATGGACAATGGCCATGCGCGTGCGCTCGCGCGGATCGCGGCCGATGGGGGCGTCGATGGTGCCTTCTTCATAGGTGTGGCCCCAAACCAGCGCGATATAGGTCCGCTTGACGGTACGGGCCTGCAGCTGCCGCACCAGGTCGGTCTGCGCAGTCAGCGTGCGCGCCACCACCATCAGGCCCGAGGTTTCCTTGTCGAGCCGATGCACGATGCCCGCGCGCGGCAGTGCCGCGGACTCCGGGAAGCGATGGAGCAGCCCGTTGAGCACGGTACCGCTCCAGTTGCCCGCCGCCGGATGCACCACCAGCCCGGCGGGCTTGTTGATCACCAGCAGCGTGGCATCTTGGTAGACGATGTCGAGCGGCACGTCCTCCGGCGAAAATGCCTGCGATTCCGGCGCGGCCTGCGGCTTCACCTCGATCAGGTTGCCCATCTGCACGGCATCGCGCGGGCGGCGCACTTCTCCGTTTACGCGTACCGCGCCGCTTTCGATCCATTGCTGGATGCGGCTGCGCGAAAATTCGCTGAAGTGGCGGGCAAGCAATTTATCGAGACGTTCGCCGTGTGCGGCGCTGTCGACTTCGAGCGAAAGGGTGATTGCGGAGGGATCGGCGGGTGCGGCCTGAGCCTCGCCGGCAAAGTCTTGGAGTGCCTCCGATTCGGCCACGGAGGCCGCTGCGCGCACGCGTTCGGGCGGGAGCCCCCCAATGCCGGTTTCGGCCTGAGGGCTTGGGCTATAATGCTTGACGCTATTTTTCTTCATCCGGGATACGTTGCCCATGCAATTGCTGAGCATGAAACGCGCAAGCTTGCGCGCGAGATTTGGAGCGATTCTGCTCGCAGGCGGCTGCGTCATGCTGTCGGCATGCGGCCTGCTCGCAGACCAGCCCGACGAAACTGCCGGCTGGTCGGCCAACAAATTATATTCGGAAGCCAAGGATGCGCTCGATGGCGGCGACTTTACGCGCGCCGTCAAGCTGTACGAGAAGCTCGAGGGCCGCTATCCCTTTGGCCGCTACGCCCAGCAGGCGCAGATCGACACCGCCTACGCCAGCTACAAGGATGGCGAGACGGCTGCCGCGCTGGCCGCGGTGGACCGCTTCATCCAGCTCCACCCGAACCACCCGAACATCGATTACGCCTACTACCTCAAGGGCCTGATCAACTTCAACGACAACCTGGGCTGGCTTGGCCGCTTTTCCGGCCAGGACCTGAGCGAGCGCGACCCCAAGGCCGCCCGCGCCGCGTATGACTCGTTCAACACGCTGATCACCAAGTACCCGGACAGCAAGTACACGCCTGACGCCGCCGCGCGCATGCAGTACATCGTCAACTCGCTGGCGCAGCACGAAGTGCACGCCG
The DNA here is from genome assembly GCF_000812465.1 of Cupriavidus sp. IDO. Classification (GTDB taxonomy): domain Bacteria; phylum Pseudomonadota; class Gammaproteobacteria; order Burkholderiales; family Burkholderiaceae; genus Cupriavidus. Next base: position 49,917 of record NZ_JWMA01000192.1, read on the forward strand.
CGCGCTACTACTACAAGCGCGGCGCCTACCTGGCCGCGGTCAACCGCGCGCAGCAGGCGCTCAAGGACTATGACGGCGCGCCGGCGAACGAGGAAGCGCTGTACATCATGATCCGCTCGTACGATTCGCTCGGCATGAAGGACCTGCGCGACGATACCGCCCGCGTGATGGAGCGCAACTATCCGAACAGCGACTTCATCAAGTACGGCGAGCGGAAGAAGGACAAGGCCTGGTGGGAAGTGTTCTGAGCCTGGCCAACACTCAGCCGCATCAATAGAAAACGGGACGTGTCGAAGAGACCGTCCCGTTTTTCCATGGCCGCAACCGCTTCCGCGGGCCTTAGTCTTCCTGGGCCCCAGCAGTGTCGGCCTGCCCCATTGCCACGCCGCTCTCCTCCACGCCGCGCAACGACTCCAGGAAGCGCACCACCGTCTGCGCCTCGCGCGTGCGGGTGAACGGCGGCAGGCTCTGCCAGATCTGGCGGCCGTAGGGCTTCTCGACCAGGCGCGTGTCGCAGATGGCCAGCACGCCGCGATCCGATTCCGAGCGGATCAACCGCCCGGCGCCCTGCTTCAGCGTGATCACGGCATGCGGCAGCTGGTGCACGGCGAACGGGCTCAGGCCCTTCTTCTGCAGTACCTCCATGCGCGCAGCCAGCACCGGGTCGTCGGGCGGCGCGAACGGCAGCTTGTCGATGATGACCAGCGACAGCGCCTCGCCGCGCACGTCCACGCCTTCCCAGAAGCTCTGGCTGCCGACCAGCACGGCGTTGCCCAGCTCACGGAAGCGGTCGAGCAGCTCGGTACGGCTGGCCTGCCCCTGCACCAGCAGCGGCAGGTTCAGCCCGCGTTCTGCAAATGCGTCATACAGCAGGTCCGAGGCACGCTGCACGGCGCGCAGCGTCGTGCACAGCAGGAACGTGCGCCCGCCCGCGGCCTCGATCAGCGGCAGCGCGGCAGCCACCACCGCATCGGTGAACTGCGGCGATTGCGGCGGCGGCATGTCGCGCGGCACGTACAGCAGCCCCTGCTTTGCGTAGTCGAACGGGCTGGGCAGCGTCAGCGAGCGGTCCTTGTCGAGGCCGAGCTGCGCCGCGTAGTGGGTGAAGTTCCCTTTTACCGACAACGTGGCCGAGGTAAAGACCCACGCACGCGGCTGCCCCTCGCGCTGGCGCGAGAAGATCGGCGCGATCGAGAGCGGCGTGCGGTGCAGCTGCACGGTATGCGAAAAAACCTCGACCCAGCGCACGGTCTCGGGCCCTGCCGGCGCGGCAACGGCATCGCCGTCGCCCGTGGGCGCCGCCGGCGCTGCCTTGCCTTCGTCGCGCCACGCGGAAAGGCGGTTCGCCAGCTCCAGCGCGCGGCGATGGCATTGCTGCAGCGACTCGGCACGCTCGGCCTGGCTCTCGAGCATCCCGACGAACTCGGACAGCGCTGCGTCCAGCGCATCCAGCGTCTCGAAGAAGGGCTCGGACATCCGCGCATCGGCCTCGATCTGGCCAAGCGCAAGGCGTACGTTGTCCTTGCTGAACGCCAGCCGCAGGTCGCGCGTGGCGCGTTCCAGGGGCGCAGCCAGCTGCACCCAGTCCACGGCATCGCGTGCATGTGAGAGGCCTTCGGCCACCGTGTCACGGGCGATTTCCAGCAGCTGGCTGGTCGACAGGGTCTCGCCGAAGAACAGCGTCGCGGTTTCCGGCAACTGGTGCGCTTCGTCGAAGATCACCGTATTGGCGGCGGGAAGCAGTTCCGCCATGCCGGTGTCGCGCAGCACCACATCGGCAAAGAACAGATGGTGGTTGACCACCACCACGTCCGCCTGCTGGGCTTCCTTGCGGGCCCGCATGACGAAGCATTCCTTGTAGTTGGGACACTCCGAGCCCAGGCAATTGTCGCGCGTCGAGGTAACCATCTGCCATACCGGCGCATTCTCGGGCACCGCGGCCAGCTCCGCCTTGTCGCCGGAAGCGGTCTCCTTGGCAAAGCGCGCAATCTCGCGCAGCCACGCCGCATCCTGGCGCGAGGCGAGCCGGCCGTTGGCCTGCGCGCGCTCCAGGTGATAGTGGCAGACGTAGTTGGCGCGCCCCTTCAGCAATGCCACCGAGATCGGCACATTCAGCGCATGGCGCACGGTTGGAATGTCGCGCAGGTACAGCTGGTCCTGCAGGTTCTTGGTGCCGGTGGACAAGATTACCTTGCCGCCCCACAGCATTGCCGGCACCAGGTAAGCGTAGGTCTTGCCGGTGCCGGTGCCGGCCTCGACGATGACGGACTGGCTCTGCTCGATCGCCCCCGCCACGGCCTCGGCCATCTGCTGTTGCGACCCGCGCGGCCGGTAGCCGGGAATGGCCTGCGCCAGCGTGCCTGTGTCGGCAAAGATGGTCGCCAGTTGCGCGGCGTGCTCCGCTGCGCTGCTGGCGGGCGATGCCGGCACAATGGCTTCGTCCGGCGCGTCGGTGGTGGCTGACGGCTCGGGCAGGTCGGTAGGATCGGACAGGTCGGACAAAGTCGGGGGGTTGCTCAGGTGCCCCGCCGCAACATGCACGGCATGCGCGGCGGGTGGATTGGGTCAGGAGGAGGATCAGGCGGGAACGTCGGGTTCGAGCTGCAGCTGCAACAGCGTGATGGCGTCCTTGAGCTTGAGCCGGCGCTTCTTCAGGCGCTTGAGCTGCAACTCGTCGTGCCCGGCGTCCATGGCCAGGCGGTCGATCAGGTAGTCCAGGTCGCGGTGCTCGATCTGCAGTTCCATGATCTGCCGCTCCAGGGTATTCAGGTTGTCGTCCATATCGTCTCCCCGCAGATGCCGGCCGTGCCGCCCGCTCAGAACCCGAAGGGGCGCGGCGCAGAAGCCCCGCCGCCCTGCTGCTGTTCCTTGGCCCTGGCGCGCCGTTCGTCCAGCTCCTTCTGGCGCTGTGCGGCTTCGCGCTGCTTGGCCTCGAACGCCTTCGCGTTCTCCTGCCGCTGCCGCGCCTGTTCGGCGCCCTTCTCCTGCGCTTCCTTCATGCGCGCATCGAAGTCCGACTGTTTCTTCTCATAGGCCTGGGCGTTGGCGGCCCGGTTGGGTGCGTCGGCCTGGCGCTGGGCGTCGCGCAGTTGCTGATCCTGCTGCTTCTTGTCGAAGGCCGCGCGGCTGGCCTTCTCGTTGGCGCTGCGCTGCGGCTGGCCGGCCTCGTACTCGGCGTTGCGCAGGGCCTGCTCGCGATCGCGCTCGGCGGCGCGATGGGCACGCTCGGCCTCGCCGACCTCCAGTTCGCGCTTGCGCAGCACCGCAAGCTCCTCGCGCTGGACTTCCTTGGCCTTGTCGATGCAGCTGTTGACGAAGAACTTGTCGTAGCAGGCACGCTCGGCCGTGGCGAAGCGGTAATTGGTCCATGCACGCGAATCTCCGATGGCCTTGCGCTCAGCCGCGAAGTCGCGCGGCGCGCCAGCGTCTGGCGCCAGGGCAGCGGCCGCCGGCACCGAAGCCTGTGCATGACTCTCGCGGACCGGAGCCAGAGCCGCCCAGGCGGCTACCAGCAGGATCGCGGCAGCCGGCAATGCGCGGCGTGCGCGCACGGCCACCCGGCCAGGACGGAGCGAGGGGAACATCGACAGGTTCGCGACAGGAGACATGGCCGGGAATGCCGCTACGGGGGCGGCCAGCAAAGTGGCCTCGACGGCGGCCGGATGGGGCTTGACGATCATGGCCGAATTCTAGCATCCGGGCCGTATTCCGCCCCGCGCTCCCGCTATCGCGCAACACCTCGCGCGAAACGTGTGCGGCACATGGCGTGATGGTTACGGGATCGTCACCGCGCTTGTGGCAAAATGCCCCGCTTTCGACTGACCGTTTGACAGATGTCCAACCTGCCCGCTTCCGTCTCGCAAAAGATTGTGTCGCTCATCGCGGCCGAACTGTCTGTCCAACCCCGCCAGGTGGCGGCGGCCGTGGGACTGCTCGACGAGGGTGCCACGGTTCCCTTTATTGCCCGCTACCGCAAGGAAGTGACCGGCAACCTGGACGACACCCAGCTGCGCAACCTGGAAGAGCGCCTGCTGTACCTGCGCGACATGGAAGACCGCCGCGCGGCCATCCTGGCGTCGATCGAGGAACAGGGCAAGCTCACGCCCGAGCTGCGTACCGCCATCGAGGGCGCCGAGACCAAGCAGGCGCTGGAAGACCTCTACCTGCCCTACAAGCCCAAGCGCCGCACCCGTGCCCAGATCGCCCGCGAATGCGGCCTGGAGCCGCTGGCCCAGGCGCTGCTGGCCGACCCCACGCTGGACCCGCAAGCTGAAGCCGCCAAGTACGTCAACGGCAATCCGACCGCCGACGGCGGCGTGCCCGACGTCAAGGCCGCGTTGGACGGCGCGCGCGACATTCTCTCCGAACAGTTCGGCGAGACCGCCGAACTGCTGGGCAAGCTGCGCGAGCACCTGTGGAACAACGGCGTGGTGGCGTCGACCGTAATGGAAGGCAAGGAAACCGCCGAGGAAGAGAAGTTCCGCGATTACTACCAGTACAGCGAAACCATCCGCACCGTGCCGTCGCACCGCGCGCTAGCGCTGTTCCGCGGCCGCAATGCGGGCGTGCTGATGGTCAAGCTGGGCCTGGGCGAGGAACAGGACGCCATGGTGCCGCACCCGTGCGAAGGCATGATCGCCCGCCACGTGGGTATCCAGAACCTGAACCGCCCGGCCGACAAGTGGCTGGGCGACGTCTGCCGCTGGTGCTGGCGCGTCAAGGTGCAGCCGCACCTGGAAACCGAACTGCTGACGCAGCTGCGCGAGACCGCCGAGAACGAAGCCATCAAGGTGTTCGGCCGCAACCTGCATGAACTGCTGCTGGCCGCGCCGGCCGGCGCCAAGTCGGTGATGGGCGTCGACCCCGGCATCCGTACCGGCTGCAAGATTGCCGTGGTGGACAGCACCGGCAAGCTGCTGGACACCGCTACCATCTATCCGCACGAGCCGCGCCGCGACTGGAACGGCTCGCTGGCCACGCTGGCAAGGCTGGCCAAGCAGCACAACGTGGCGCTGGTCTCGATCGGCAACGGCACCGCCAGCCGCGAGACCGACAAGCTGGTGCAGGACCTGATGAAGCAGATGCCCGAGCTGAAGCTGACCAAGATCGTCGTCAGCGAAGCGGGCGCCTCGGTCTACTCCGCCTCGGAGCTGGCCGCCAAGGAATTCCCGGACCTGGACGTGTCGCTGCGTGGCGCGGTGTCGATCGCGCGCCGGCTGCAGGATCCGCTGGCGGAACTGGTCAAGATCGATCCCAAGTCGATCGGCGTCGGCCAGTACCAGCACGACGTCAACCAGCGCGAGCTGGCGCGAGCGCTGGACGCGGTGGTGGAAGACTGCGTGAACGCGGTGGGCGTGGACGTCAACACCGCCTCGGCGCCGCTGCTGGCGCGCGTGTCGGGCCTGAACTCGGTGCTGGCGCGCAATATCGTCGAGTTCCGCGATGCCAACGGCGCGTTTGCCAACCGCGACATGCTCAAGAAAGTGCCGCGCCTGGGCGACAAGACGTTCGAGCAAGCTGCGGGCTTCCTGCGCATCAACGACGGCGACAATCCGCTGGATCGTTCTTCGGTCCACCCGGAAGCCTATCCCGTGGTCAAGCGCATCCTCGACCATATCAAGAAGGGCCTGCCCGATGTGATGGGCAACCGCGAGGCGCTGCGCGGCCTGTCGCCGGCGCAGTTCACCGACGAGTCCTTTGGTTTGCCGACCGTGCGCGACATCCTGTCCGAACTGGAAAAGCCGGGCCGCGACCCGCGTCCCGAGTTCAAGACGGCGACGTTCCAGGAAGGCGTGGAAGACGTGAGGGACCTGCAGCCCGGCATGGTGCTGGAAGGCGTGGTCACCAACGTTGCCGCCTTCGGTGCGTTTGTCGATATCGGCGTGCACCAGGACGGCCTGGTCCACATTTCCGCGCTGTCGACCAAGTTCGTCAAGGACGCGCACGAGGTGGTCAAGGCCGGCCAGATCGTCAAGGTCAAGGTGATGGAAGTCGACGTCAAGCGCAACCGCATCGGCCTGAGCATGCGCCTGGATGACGAGCCCGGCCAGACCTCGGCCCGTCCGGCAGGCGGCGATCGCAACGACCGCGGCCAGCGCAGCGGCGGCAAGGGCTTCAGTGGCGGCAATCGCCGCGAAGCCGAGCCGGCCGGCGCGATGGCTGCGGCGTTTGCCAAGCTCAAGCGGTAAAGCGGCAATAGCCGGAGAAAAGCCCCGCACGACACAGCCGTGCGGGGCTTTTTGCTATCCGATGCGGTACTACGCCGATGTGCCGGCAACGGCCGGCGTGCAACGCCCGATCCTCACCGACAAGCCGGGCCCGCCTCCCTCTGTCCGGTTGGCAAAAACGATTGCCAGTCCATGCAGCCGCGCCACGCGCTGCGCGATCGAAATCCCCAGCCCGTGCCCCTGCTCACGCGCACCTGCGCCGCGGAAGAAGCGATCGCCCAGGCGCGCCAGCACGTCGGGCGCGACGCCCGGCCCCTGGTCTCGGATAAGGATGCAGTCAGCCCGGAAATCCACCGTGACCATGGCCTCGGCCGGGCTGTAGCGGATGGCGTTGTCCAGCAGGTTCCTCAGCATCAGGCCCAGCAGGTTCGGATCGCCGGCAACAGCGAGCGGCGCCCCCCCTTCCGGCGGCCAGATCAGCTCCACGTCAACGTGCTTGCGTTGCGCCAGCGCCAGGCAGTCGGACAGGGCCTGCTGCGCAATATGCTGCCAGTTGGCGTCTTCGCGTGACGACAGCGCCGAGGCATCCTCGAGGCGGCTCATTGTCAGCAGCTGCGACACCAGCCGGCCAATCCGGTCGATGCCCGATTCCACGTTGGCGCGAGCCCGGGCGCGCTCGCCTTCGTCTGCCGAGCGCTGGGCAATTTCCCACTGTGCTTTCAGCGCCGCCAGCGGCGTGCGCATCTCGTGGGCGGCGTCCGCGGTCAACCGCCGCTCGTGCTCGATCGAATCCGACACACGCGCCAGCAGCAGGTTCATGGCATTGACCAGCGGCACCAGTTCGCCCGGCACCGAAGCGAGGCTCAGTGGCGCGGGATCATCCGGCAGGCGATGCTCGATCTCCGCGGACAGCGTGCGGACCGGCGCCAGCGCACGGCGCATAAACCAGATCAGCAGCCCGATCAGGACCGGCAGGCCGGCTGCCCACGGCAGAACCTGTGCGGCGATGTAGGAAAGGATCAGCTCGTTGCGCTCGCCGATCTGCTGCCCGACGCAGACACGCCACCCCGTCGCATCATCATCCAGGTAATAGAGCCGCCACGGCTTGCTGTCGATCTCGATATCGGTGAAACCCTTGGCGCCCTCTGACCTGGGCAGGATGTCGCCATCCGGATCAATGTGCATCGGCGTGCCGTCCGGCAGCCATGCGGCGATCGCCATGTCGCCCAGGCCAGCGTCGCCCTGGTCGCCCTGTTCCACCACGGGCAGCTTCGCGCGCGACGGCGCGGCCGACACGTCGACCAGCGGCACGATGGCATGCATCTGCAGCGCCATCCGGACCATGTCGGTGTCGTACAGCTCATTGATCTCATGCCGCGCCCGGATATAGGTCGTGCCGATGGTCAGTATCCACACGACCGGCGCTGCGATCAGGACGGCCAGGATCAGCCGGCGCTGCAGCGTCATACGCAGTCCTCGGCGGCGCCAAGGGTGTAGCCGGCACCGCGGAAGGTGCGGACGATCTTCGGATGGATCTTGCGGCGCAGGTGGTGGATATGCACTTCCAGCGTGTTGCTCTCCATGCCGGATTGCCAGTCATAGAGCTTGTCGCGCAGGAAATCGCGCGTCAGCAGGCGGTTCGGATGCGCCAGCAACAGCTCCAGCAGCACCGCCTCGCGGCCGGTGAGCTCCACCGGCTTGCCGTGCCAGTAGGCCTGCCGGCCAGCCGGGTGAAACTCGAGCGCGCCATGCTTCCAGACCGGCGCGGAAATGCCGGCGGCGCGGCGCGTGATGGCGCGCAGGCGTGCGGCGAGTTCGTCGAGGGCGATCGGCTTGACCAGATAGTCGTCCGCGCCCGCGTCGAGACCGCTGATGCGGCTTTCGATGGCATCGCGCGCCGTGAGCACGATGACCGGAAGCTGGCAGCCCTGCTGGCGCCAGCGCGACAGCAGGGCCATGCCATCTTCGCCCGGCAGGCCGAGATCCAGCACGACGGCGTCGTAGTGGACCACGCCGAGCGCATGTTCGGCTTCCGCGCCGGTTGCGAACCAGTCAACCGCATAACCCAGCAGCTGAAGGCCGCGCAGCAGGCCGTCGCCAAGCATGGGATCGTCTTCAACGATAAGGATTCTCATTCGATAACTTGATTAATGTGTCGTTTGTGCCACATTTTTGCTGCGCCACCGCGATAGCGCCTCGAATCTTAATGTGCCATTAAGATTTGTCGCCTATTCTCCGCCCTCGCCCTCGCCCTCGCGCGCGAGTACTCGCCCTCGCGCGCGAGTACGTACCGCAGCTTACCGCGATGGCCGCCCCGGCCGCCCTGATGTGCTGCGGCGGGCGCCCGGCCAGGGAGTGCTTCCAGCGCACTCCGATTGCTGCGATCATCCGCCATACGCCGCCGCCAGAACCCCGGCTTCCTTTTCCCGCTTCCCTGCCAACCTGCCATGCCGCAACGACACCATCGCCTAGTCGGCGAGCAAACTGTCCGCCCAGCTCACCCTGCCCGTCCGACTGGCAGCGATCGCGTTGCCGGCGTGCCCGTGGCCCTGGTGGCTGCCATCGCCGTGATGGTGCTGCTGTTCTGGTTCGGCACGCTCGGCGTGAGGCACCTGCTCGGCCCGGACGAGGGCCGCTATGGCGAAATCGCCCGCGAGATGTTCGCCAGCGGCGACTGGGTGACCATCCGCTACAACGCCCTGAAGTACTTCGAGAAGCCGCCCTTCCATATGTGGGTGACGGCATTGTCCTATACCGTCTTCGGCATCGGCGACTGGCAGACCCGGCTGTGCGTGGCGCTGTCCGGCATCATCGGCGTGCTCGCCTCGATGCTCGCGGCCCACCGCTGGTTCGGCGCCCGCGCCGCGCTGCTGACCGGCCTGGTGCTGGTGTCCGCGCCGATGTGGAACATCGCCGGGCACTTCAATACGATCGACATGACCCTCTCCGGGGTCATGGCCTGCGTGCTGGCCTTCATGCTGCTGGCCCAGCACCCCGAGGCGACTCCGGCCGCGCGCCGCAACTGGATGCTGGCCTGCTGGGTGGCGATGGGCGTGGCCGTGCTGACCAAGGGCCTGGTCGGCCTGGCGCTGCCCGGACTGGTGCTGGTGGTCTATACCCTGGTCACGCGCGACTTCGGCCTGTGGCGGCGGCTGCATCTGCTGGCCGGCGTCGCGCTGATGCTGCTAGTAACGGTGCCGTGGTTCTGGCTGGTATCGGAGCGCAATCCCGAATTCCTGCGTTTCTTCTTCATCCACGAGCACTGGCAACGCTATACCTCCACGGTGCATTCGCGCAAAGGGCCGCTGTGGTACTTCATACCGCTGCTGGTGGGCGGTTTCCTGCCATGGCTCGGCCTCTTCCCGCGCATGTGGCAGGTGGTGCGCGAGCGGGCCGGGGTGGACAACGACAACGCGGCACGCCCGTTCCAGCCAGCCATGCTGGCCGCGATCTGGGCCATCGCCATCTTTGTCTTCTTCAGCCTGTCGGGCTCCAAGCTGCCGGGCTATATCGTGCCGATCTTCCCCGCGCTGGCGATACTGGCCGGCGTGGCGCTGGAGCACATCGATGAACGCAGCTGGCGCCGCCAACTGATGGCGGGCCTCGCCATCGGCGTGATCGGCCTGCTGGCCAGCCCTGTCGTCGCCACGCTGGATTCGAACAACACGCCGAACGCGCTCTACCGTGCCTATGCGATCTGGGCCGCGGCGGCATTCGCGCTGATGGCAGGCGCCTCGCTGCTTGCGCGCTGGCTGCTGCCGCGGCGCGGGCTGCTGACGAGCATCACCGTCTATGGCCTGGGCATGTTCGTGGCGTTCCCGGTCGCGCTGATGGGACACGAAACCATCGGCCGCTCGTCTTCTGGCATCGACATGATTGCGCCGATTGCGCGTGTGCTGCGCCCCGACATGCCGCTGTATGGCGTACGCCTGCTCGACCACACGCTGCCCTTCTACCTGCACCATCCGCTGGTGATGGTCGAAGGCACGGACGAACTGGCTTTCGGTGCCGGGCAGGAGCCGCAGAAATGGCTGCCGACGACCGATGCCTTCATCGCCGCATGGCAGAACGGCCCGCACGCCGTGGCAATCATGTCGCCGCGCACCTATGACGAACTGCGCGACCGCCTGCCGATGCAGGTGATCGCGCGCGACTGGCGGCGCGTAGCAGTGGCCAACTTCCCGCTTGACGCCGCCGCCCGGGAACCCTGAGCGCCTACCCAATCTCGCGGTCATCCCGCTTTTTCCCACGCAAACGCTTAACTACATGCAAGGCAAGAAAGTCCTCATTCTTGGCGTCAACGGCTTCATCGGCCACCACCTGACGCGCCGCATTCTCGAAACCACGCCGTGGGAAGTCTATGGCATGGACATGTCGTCGGACCGCCTCGGTGACCTCGTCGACCACCCGCGCATGCACTTCTTCGAAGGTGACATCACCATCAACAAGGAGTGGATCGAGTACAACATCCGCAAGTGCGACGTGGTGCTGCCGCTAGTGGCCATCGCCACCCCCGCCACCTACGTGCGCCAGCCGCTGCGCGTGTTCGAGCTGGACTTCGAAGCCAACCTGCCGATCGTGCGCGCCGCCGTGAAGTACGGCAAGCACCT
>NZ_JWMA01000193.1 GCF_000812465.1 Cupriavidus sp. IDO
CTGAGCTTTACCCACAAGTCCGGTTGTAAACCGGATCGGACGGTGTTAACTTTCGTCCATTCTGTTGATGCAGCGGCAGCGGATTGGCGATCGAGGACGACACGGAGGACTGGGCGAGCGAGGAATTCGCAGCGGCGAATCTCGGTGACGCACGCCTGTCGTACCGGCTGGTGGCACTGGCCCGACAACTGTCGACCAGTCCCCACACATCGCTGCCGCAGGCTCTGTCGCCTGCTGAACTGAAGGCGGCCTACCGGTTCTTTGACAACGACCAGGTCGACACCGACGGTGTACTGGCGCCGCATATCGCGCAGACGCTGCACCGTATGAAGCAGGTCCCGGTGGTACTGGCGATACAGGACACCACCGAATTCAATCTGACGCATTTGCCTGCCACAGAGGGTCTGGGGCGCGGTACCGGTGGCAATGAGCGTGGGTTCATGATGCACAGCCTGCTGGCAGTCAGTCCGGAAGGTTTGCCGCTCGGCGTACTGGGCATGAAGACGTGGGCACGTCCTGAAGGAACCGAGGGCAGCGCCGCGCGGCGCAAATCCCGACCCATCCATGAGAAGGAAAGCATCAAGTGGATCGAGGGGCTTGCGCACCTCTCGGCGCTGAAGTCGCGCTGTGAGCACACGCAACTCATTGGCATCGGCGATCGCGAAAGCGATGTCTATGAACTGTTTGCTGCGCAACGCCCGGACGGGGTGGACTGGCTGGTACGCGCGGCATGGAACCGCTGCGCCCGCCATCCCCAGCGCTATCTGTGGCAAGCGGTGCTGGACACCCCCGCAGCCGGCCAAACCGAGTTGCAGGTGCCAGCCAGAGGGACTCGTCCCCAGCGCACCGCGCGCCTGACATTGCGATACGCATGCGTACGTCTGCGACCGCCTCAGACACGAACCCGTTTGCCCGAGCTGGACGTCTTCGCCGTGCATGTCATCGAGGACGAACCGCCGGCCAATATCGAGCCAATCGAATGGATGCTGCTCACCTCGGTACCCACACACTCGCCCGCGCAAGCGCTTGAGCGGCTGCAATGGTATGCGCGGCGCTGGACGATCGAGACCTGGCACCGGGTGCTCAAGAGCGGCTGCCGCATCGAGGCCCGCCAGTTTGGCACGCTCGAACGCTTTGTTCGGGCCACCTCCCTGTTCGCGGTCATTGCCTGGCGTATCCTCTACACCACGCTGCTGGCACGGCTGGACGGTGACCTGCCTTGTGAAGTGGTTCTCCAACCTGTCGAATGGCAAGCCCTGTATTGCCGCGTGCATCGAACCACCCGGCCGCCGGACACGGTGCCGTCGCTGCATCAGGCGATACGATGGATTGCCACCCTGGGCGGCTACCTGAATCGCCGTCATGATCCACCACCCGGCGCCACGGTCATCTGGCGAGGCTTCCTCGTCTTGCACGAAATCACCGAGATGTTCCGAATCTTTAATTCAGGCCCATAACTTGTGGGTAAAGCTCAGCC
>NZ_JWMA01000194.1 GCF_000812465.1 Cupriavidus sp. IDO
TGGTAAAGAACCGCCATCTGGCCCGCGCCATCGCTGATATGAGTTTCTTCGAACTCAGGCGGCAACTGGAGTACAAGGCGGCCATGCGCGGTGGCGAGCTTGTGGTGGCCGACCGCTTCTACGCCAGCAGCAAGACGTGCTCGACCTGCGGACACACGCTGGGCATCTTGGCGCTCGCCGTGCGCGAATGGACGTGTCCCGCGTGCGGGACGATTCACGACCGCGACATCAACGCCGCCGTGAACCTGTGTCACATCGCCGTGAGTTCCACGGTGTCAGTCTGTGGAGAGGAAGGCGCTGGCCATCGTCGCAAGACGATGGCGAAACCGGTCTCAGTGAAGCAGAAAGTCAGCTTTGTTCCTGTTTGAGCAGGAATGAGCAAGTCTGACGGAACGGGAAAGTCGCGCCTGACGGCCTCCGCAGGGCAAACTGCGATGCCAACAGTGTGAAATATCGCAGAATGAATTTCCAATTCTGCTTTCATACGTTTAATATTCGCCGAATGAATAGCCTACGCGGAATCGACCTCAACCTGCTGGTGGTGCTGGAAGCACTGCTGGCAGAACGCCATATTTCACGCGCCGCACTGCGGCTGCATCTGAGCCAGCCGGCCGTCAGCCATGCGCTGGGACGGCTGCGCCAGCTGCTGGACGATCCCATCCTGGTCCGAGGACCGGGCGGGCTGGTGCTGAGCGCCCGCGCCCACGAGCTGTCCGGCCCGCTGGCCGAGGCGCTGGCGCAGGTGCGCATCCTGCTGGGCCCGACCGGCTTCCAGCCGGCCACGGCACGACGCACCTTCCGCCTGGCGATGTCCGATTACGGCGCGCTGGTGGTGCTGCCGCGCCTGCTGCGCGCCGTGCGCAAGGCCGCGCCCAACATTGACCTGGTGGTCTCGCAGGCCAGCCGCGAAGGCATGACGGCGCAGGTGGCCGATGGCGAGATCGACATGGCGCTGGGCGTATTCACCTACCAGCCGGAAGGCGTGCGCGCCACGGCGCTGTTCGAGGAGAGCTACGCATGCGCCGTGGACGCCGCTACGGTGCGCGACACCGGCCGGCTCGACCAGGTTGCCTACCTGGCCCGGTCACATGTCCTGGTGGCGACGCATAGCGAGCGCGTGGATGGCATCGATGCCGCAGTCGCCAAGGCTGGCGGACGGCGCAAGATTGCCTGCGTGGTGCCGCACTGGAGCGTGGCGCCCGCGCTGATCGCCGGCACCAACCTCGTGCTGACCACCGCGCGCCGCAGCCTCGCGGCCCTGGAGGATGACTCCGGCTTCGCCGTGTTCACGCCGCCGTTCCCGATCGACGACTTCACCTTCAGCATGATCTGGCACGAGCGCAACGATGCCGACCCGGCCCACGCCTGGCTGCGCGAGCGCGTGGTGACGGCGGCGGCCAGTCAGGAATCGGACGAGCCGATCAGCTTGCGCGGCTGACACGGCCGCGCAGGCTTGCCGCTATCCGGCGGCCCCGCCTTGCGGGGGCCGCTGCCAGTGCGGGGTACGCCCTTGCCGGGCGGTGCGGTGCCGCCTCGGAATACGAGTTTCTGGCGGGTGCCGTGCTGCTTGTTTGCCATGGTTGCCCCGCCGGATGCTGCCTTAGTGCTTGTGGTCGCCGTGGCCGGCGCCTGCCGAGGCCGTCAGGTCACGCACTTCGGCGGTCACCTGCTGCTCGATCACCTTGCCGCCCTGTTCGATCTTCAGCGTTATGGGCACGGTGTCGCCCTTCTTGAGCTGCGACTTCAGGTCCATCAGCATCACGTGGTAGCCGCCTGGCTTGAGCTCGACGTCCTGCATCTTCGGCAGGTCTAGCGACGAGACCTTGCGCATGCGCATGGTGTTGCCTTCCATCTTCATCTCATGCAGCTCGGCTGCCCCCACCGGCGACGACACGCCGACCAGCTTCGCGTTTTCATGCGCGTGGATGACCATGAACGCGCCGGAAGCCGTCTGCGTCGGCACCGTGCCGCGCACCCAGGCGTTGCTGACATCGACCTGCGCCAGCGCAGCACCCGAGGCCAGCGCGGCCGACAGCGCGACGAACGATGCGGCCAGCGTGGCCGCGCGGAATTTGGCTTGCATGAAGGGCTCTCCTGAAAGCAGACATTAGACCATGGCACGGCGCGAGGGTGCTGCTGGTGCCGGACAGGTAACCGCGTAGTCTGGCAGGCCGCCCCCCGCATCACCAATGCGGCAAGGTGTCGCACGCCCCGGTGCCCGGTGGCCGCATTGATACACTCCCGGCATGGAAACCGCCGCAGCCATGACCCGCCTGCCCACCTTCTCCTTTCCGACGCCGCTTCCGGCCGGCGCCAGCGCGCGCCACAGCCTGGTGAGCCTGCGCCGGCTGTTCTGGCTGCGCTGGGCACTGCTGGCCGGCCAGGCGCTGTGCCTGGTGTCGTGTGAATCGGTGGTCGGCATCATCCTGCCGTTTCAGCCCTTGCTGGTGGTGTTCGGGCTGCAGGCGCTGTTCAACCTGCTGACCGGATTGCGCCTGCGGCAGCACAGCAAGCACAACAGCTCGCCCCGCGAAGCCGAACTGATGGGCCAGCTGCTGGTAGACCTGACCGCGCTTTCCGCCATCCTGTTCTATACGGGCGGGGCCACCAACCCCTTTGTCTCGTTCTACCTGCCGGGCCTGGCCATTGCCGCGGCGATCCTGCCATGGCGCCAGGTGGTGGTGCTGGCACTGTACGCGCTGGCCTGCTATTCGCTGCTGCTGTTCGAATACGTGCCGCTGGACCTGCACAACCCGGACAACGCCGTGAACTACCACCTGGCCGGGATGTGGCTGAACTTCGTCGCCAGCGCGGTGATGATCGCGCTGTTCGTGTCCCGCCTGTCGGGCGTGCTGCGCCAGCGCGACGCCCAGCTCAACCTGGCGCGCGAGCAGTTGCTGCGCGAGGCGCGGGTCGAAGACCTCAATGCACAGGCCGCGGCGGTGGCGCATGAAATCGGCACGCCACTGGCAACGCTGGCGGTGATTGCCGGCGAATTGCGCGCCGATGCCGCCGATGCGGGCCGCGGCAGCACCGCCGTCGCCGACTACCTGCCCGACCTGCTCACGATGGAGCAGCAACTGGAGCTGTGCCGCTCGATCCTGGCACGGCTGCGCGAGGATCACGAAACGCTGGCGCCGCAGCGCATCGACGCCTGGCTCTGCCCGTTCACCGAACGCTGGCAGCTGCGCCATCCGAACGCCAGCCTGCAGGCCGGCGCCACGCCCGAAGCCACCGCCCAGCTGGTGGAGGCGGCGCGCGTCGGCCAGATCCTGACCATCCTGCTCGACAACGCCGCACGCAGCCAGCAAGCCGCCGGCCTGGCACAGACTCCCCTGTTGCTGGACATAGCGATAGCCCGTGACGGCGCGGTGCCGATGCTGTCCTTCCGCGTCAGCGACCGCGGCGATGGCATTCCGCCCGCGCTGCGCGCGCAGCTTGGCGAAGCGCCCGTGGCCAGCCCGCACGGCGGCCAGGGCATCGGCCTCTACCTAGCGCAAAGCGCAGCCCGCCAGATGGGCGGCCAGCTGACCTGGCGCGACCGCCCCGAAGGCGGCACCATCGCCGAGCTGCGCCTGCCCTCTCCTTCCTCTTTCGCCGCGAATCCGTGATGACCGACACCAACCGCCCGGTTCCCGAGGCCGCCGCGCCCGCAGGCACGCCCTTCCTGGTGATCGACGACGACACCATCTTTGCCGGCACCCTCGCGCGCGCGCTCACGCGGCGCGGCTACGCCGTGCAAGTGGCGCATAACGGCAGCGACGCCCTCGCGCTGGCGGCGCGCACCGCATTCGCCTATGTCACGCTCGATCTGCACCTTGGCCCGCTGCCCGAGGCGGGCAGCACCGCCGCGGCCGAATCCGGCCTGCACCTGGTCGGCCCGCTGCGCACTGCGCTGCCCGATGCACGCATCCTGATACTGACCGGCTATGCAAGCATCGCCACTGCCGTGGCCGCGGTGAAGCAAGGCGCGGATGAGTATCTCGCCAAGCCTGCCAATGTGGATTCGATCCTGACCGCGCTGATGGCGGGGATCTCGGAGGATGCGGCGGAAGCCGCGTTGGAAGAGCCGGTTCCGCTGTCGGTCGCGAGGCTCGAATGGGAGCATATCCAGCGGGTGCTGACCGAGCACGGCGGCAATATCTCCGCCACGGCGCGCGCGCTCAACATGCATCGGCGCACTTTGCAGCGCAAGCTGGGCAAGCGCCCGGTATCGCGCTGATGGTATGGCGCCGGGCGCGCCTGGACGGAATTACAGACGCAGCTGGACGTAGTCCCAGTCCAGCCCTTCGCCACTGTCGTGCGGGGCATTGCCTTGCGCGATCACGCGCAGCGCGTCGCTGGCGTGACGATCGGCCAGCGTGAACAGCTCGCCGGATTCGAGCGCAAGCGTCGCTGCCGCGGCGGCCGCGCTCCCAAGTGTTCCATGATCCGGAGCGGGTGCCGCGGCCGGGCGGACGCAAAGAAAGACCGTGGCCGCGGTCAGGCCGGCCAGCAAGCCAGCCGTTGCAATGGCAACGCGTTTGGTTCGGTACTTCAGCATGGTTTCTCCTGGCAGCTATTGCATGGCATGCGGTGGCTCCCGCACGGGTCCATTGACCGTCAAGGTGCGCAAGGGTCGCATCGGGCAGGGCCGTCGCGCCAGTGTGCTTACCAATGCTTACCAAGCTTACTGGGAAGTGGCATACCGGCACTTTTGCCGTGCATCGTGTGCAGGGCGCGCGCGGCACGCGCAGGAACCGGTGCGGCACTACGCCGCATGAAGCTACCGGAGCAAGGCGGCAAGCTGTACAGACCCTGCGCGACCTCAAGTCGCCGGCGGCGGAGCTTGAGCTGGCTGCGCCCGCCGGGCATGTGCACGCGCACTGAACCCAGGCGTCAGACGCACAAAGGGCGCACCGCAGTGCGCCCTTTGTGTTCCTGTGCGTAGCTATTTACAGCACGTAGCGCGACAGGTCTTCGTTGCCCGACAGGTCGCCCAGCCGTTCCTCGACATACGCCGCATCGATCGTCACGGTCTCGCCCGACGACTTGGT
This sequence comes from Cupriavidus sp. IDO, assembly GCF_000812465.1. GTDB lineage: Bacteria > Pseudomonadota > Gammaproteobacteria > Burkholderiales > Burkholderiaceae > Cupriavidus. Next base: position 5,037 of record NZ_JWMA01000194.1, read on the forward strand.
TGCATGGAACGACAGGTCTTCCAGCAGCCGCTCCATCACCGTGTACAGGCGGCGCGCACCGATGTTCTCGACCTTCTCGTTGACCGAGAACGCGATCTCGGCCAGGCGTCGGATGCCGTCGGGCGCGAACACCAGCTTGACCTCTTCGGTCGCCAGCAGCGCCTGGTACTGCTTGGTCAGGCTGGCATCGGTCTGCGTCAGGATAGCCTCGAAATCCTGCACGGACAGCGATTCCAGCTCGACCCGGATCGGGAAGCGGCCCTGCAGTTCGGGGATCAGGTCGCTCGGCTTGGACAAGTGGAACGCGCCCGACGCAATGAACAGGATGTGGTCGGTCTTGATCATGCCGTACTTGGTGCTCACCGTGGTGCCTTCCACCAGCGGCAGCAGGTCGCGCTGCACGCCCTGGCGCGACACCTCGCCGCCGCCGATTTCGCTGCGGCTGGCGATCTTGTCGATCTCGTCCAGGAACACGATGCCGTTCTGCTCGACGTTGGCGATGGCCTTGTGCTTGAGCTCTTCGTCGTTGACCAGCTTGGCGGCCTCTTCGTCCACCAGCAGCTTGAAGGCTTCCTTGACCTTCATCTTGCGGCGATGCTTCTTGCCCTGGCCCAGGCCGGCGAACATCGAGCGGATCTGCTCGGTCATGTCTTCCATGCCCGGCGGGCCCATGATGTCCATGCTCGGCATGCCGGCCGCCACTTCGAGCTCGATTTCCTTGTCGTCGAGCTGGCCTTCGCGCAGCTTCTTGCGGAAAGCCTGGCGGGTGTTGGAATCTTTCTCTTCCGGCTGCGAGAAGCCGATATCGCGCGGCGGCGGCAGCAGCACGTCGAGCAGGCGGTCCTCGGCCGCGTCTTCGGCCTTGGTGCGCACCTTCTTCATCTCGGATTCGCGCGTCTGCTTGATGGCCATTTCGGCCAGGTCGCGCACGATGGTGTCCACGTCGCGGCCGACGTAGCCGACTTCGGTGAACTTGGTGGCCTCGATCTTGATGAAGGGCGCGTCGGCCAGCTTGGCCAGCCGGCGGGCGATCTCGGTCTTGCCGACCCCGGTCGGTCCGATCATCAGGATGTTCTTGGGCGTGATTTCCTGGCGCAGGGGCTCTTCCACCTGCTGGCGGCGCCAGCGGTTGCGCAGCGCGACCGCCACGGCCTTCTTGGCCTTGTTCTGGCCGATGATGTGCTTGTCGAGTTCGGAAACGATTTCCGACGGGGTCATGGTGTGCGACATGGTATCCGTTCAGTGGGGGCGCGCCGGCCAGTGCGGTAGCCGGCCATCGCTCATTCCAGCGTCTCGATGACGAAGTTGGTGTTGGTGTAGATGCAGAGTTCGCCGGCGATGGTCAGCGCCTTCTCCACCACGTCCTTCGGGGCCAGCTCGGTGTTCTCGATCAGTGCCTTGGCGGCCGACTGCGCGTATGCGCCGCCCGAACCGATCGCGGCGATGCCGCCCTCGGGGTCGAGCACGTCGCCGTTGCCGGTGAGGACCAGCGTGGTGTCGCGGTCGGCGATGATCAGCATGGCCTCCAGGCGGCGCAGCGCGCGGTCCGATCGCCAGTCCTTGGCGAGATCCACCGCGGCGCGGGTGAGGTTGCCCTGGTGCTTTTCCAGCTTGGCTTCGAAGCGGTCCAGCAAGGAGAATGCATCGGCCGTGCTGCCGGCGAACCCGACCAGCACCTTGCCGTTATAGATGCGGCGCACCTTGCGTGCGGTGCCCTTCATCACGATATTGCCGAGAGTGACCTGGCCATCACCGCCGAGAGCGACCTGATTGCCGCGGCGGACGCTGACGATGGTAGTGCCGTGATACTGTTCCATGGTGGCTTCCGTGAATATGTCAGGACGGTAGGTGGCGACGCCTGTGGCCGGTTTCAAGGGCCAATGTGGCGCCAGGCGGGACGGCCCGCGTCGCTCTGCAATCTGACCAATATAGGATGCGCAGCCGCGCCCCAAAACAAAAAGGCCATGCGTCGCCGCATGGCCTTTTCGTCATTCCGGATGCTGGCGACGGGCCCGAGGGCCCGTCGCCCGCTCCATCACTCAGTCCGCATACACGCCGGCCTTCTTGATCACCGGGGTCCACTTGTTGATTTCGGCGGTCAGGAAAGTGCGCAGCGAGTCCGGCGTGGCGCGCTGGGCGGGCACGGCCTCGGCGCCCAGTTCCGCCATCTTGGCGCGGAAGTTGGGGTCGGCCACGGCCTTCTGCAGCGCGGCCGACAGTTTGTCGATTACCGGCTTCGGGGTGCCCTTCGGTGCGTACATGGCATGCCAGATCTTCACTTCCACGCCTGGCAGCCCCTGCTCGGCCGCGGTCGGGATGTCCTTGAACGCTTCCACGCGGCGCGACTGCATGGCCGCATACGGCTTGAGCGCGCCCGCCTTGAGCTGGCCGGCAATGTTGGTGGTCTGGTCGCACATCAGGTTGACCTGCCCGCCCAGGATGTCGGTCAGTGCCGGCGCAGTGCCCTTGTACGGCACGGTGGTCAGCTCGGTCTGGATCGCGCTCTGGAACAGCAGGCCGCACAGGTGCGAGGCCGAGCCGATGCCGGCGTTGGCCAGCGACAGCTTGGCGGCATTGGCCTTGATGTACGGCAGCAGGTCCTTGAAGGTGCTCGGCGGCAGCTGCTTGTTGCCCACCATCACCATCGGCACATCGGCAATCTCGCCGACCATCTCGAAGTCCTTCAGCGGATCGAAGCCCAGGTTGCGGTAGAGCGCCGGGGCCGTCGACATGCCGATGTGGTGGATTAGGATGGTGTAGCCATCATTCTTGGCCTGCGCGACCTTCTTGGCACCGATGGTGCCGCCGGCGCCGCCGAGGTTCTCGATAACGATCTGCGTGCCCAGGTGCTTGGACATGATCATCGTCAGCTCGCGCGCCACCTTGTCGGTCGGGCCGCCCGCGGCGAACGGCACCACGGCCGAGACCGGCTTGCTACCCGGAAAATCCTGGGCCTGTGCGCCCGAAAATGCGCCCATTGCGCCGACCGCGAGCACGGTCGCAATCATTTGTGCCACTCGTTTCATGCTTTCTCCTGGATTCCTGCTTTTCCCGTCGGCAATGCATTGCTGCCGGCTCGTTTCGCGCCGGGCGCATTGGCCCGCGCGTTGACCCTGGCTGGCAGGCAACGCCGGCATGCCGCACTTGTCGCGGCGGCATAGCCGGGGGTTGATGTTAGCAATTGCAGACATCCAGCAGGTATAGGGGCTAACCCGCCTGCAACGTGCTGCAGGCGGCTTATCGGAAGAAACCGAACATTTCCTCCAGCAAGGCCTCGGGCGCCTCTTCCGGAATGTAGTGGCCGCAGGCGACGGCCTTGCCGCTGACGTCGCTGGCCAGTTCCTCCCACAACGGCAGCGTGTCGAAGCAGCGCGCGACCACGCCGTGCTCGCCCCACAGCACGCGCAGCGGCAGCTCGAGCTTGCGGCCGGCCTCGCGGTCGGCACGGTCGTGCTCCAGGTCGATGGTGGCGGCGGCGCGATAGTCCTCGCACATGGCGTGGACCCGGGCCGGGTCGCGCATGGCGCCGACATAGGCAGCCATGGCGTCGGGCGCAAACGGACTCAGGCCTGCATGGCGCAGGCCCATCAGCTTGTTGATATAGAACTCCGGCTCGGCGTTGATCAGGGTTTCCGGGAACGGCGCCGGCTGGATCAGGAAAAACCAGTGCCAGTAGGCGGCGGCAAAGGCCATGCTGGTGCGCTCGTACATGGCGAGCGTGGGCGCGATGTCCAGCAGCATGGCGCGCGTGACGGCCTGCGGGTGGTCCATGCAGAGCCGGTGCGACACCCGGGCACCGCGGTCATGCCCGCACAGGGCGAAGCGCTCGAACCCCATCGAGGCCATCAACGCCACCTGGTCCTGCGCCATTGCCCGCTTGCTGTAGGACTCGTGCCCGCCGTTGCCCGGCGGGGCCGAGCTGCTGCCGTAGCCGCGCAGGTCGGTGGCAATGACGGTGAAATGGTCGGCCAGCACCGGCGCCACCTTGTGCCAGATCAGGTGGCTTTGCGGATGCCCGTGCAGGAGCAGCAACGGCGGTCCCGAGCCGCCCTGCACACCGGCGATCTCGATCTCGCCGACCTGCCGCCGGAACGGTTCGAAGTTGGGGAACAGCAGCGCGCTCGCATCGTTCTGCATTGCTTGTCTCCGGTCTCGCAGGTTTGGACGCCCCTTGCCGATCATAGGCGCAATCCGCACCTTTGGCGCAGCCAGCATCACCCGGAGTGACGCCGCGACGACTCCCTCATCCTGGCGCCTGCCCGTTCACGCAACTGAATTGCAACAACCGGATGCCTATGGTTAAATCGGCCCATGACCCGTCTCACCCCCGGCCGGCCGGCCGCAGCGCCGGCGCCGGCCATTCTCGAAGCCGCCCATGAACGCCTGCGCCTGCTGGGCGCGCGCGTCACGCAGCCACGGCTGTGCATTCTGGCCTGCCTGATCGGCAGCGACGAGGCACTGACCCATCAGGCCGTGATCGACCGCCTGCCCGAACAGGGCGAGACTATCGACCGGGTCACGGTTTATCGCGTGCTGGACTGGCTGGTCGACCAGGGCGTGGCGCAGAAACGCGCCGGCAACGACCGCGTGTTCCGCTTCAGCCTGATCGAGCACGAAGCCGCGCGTGCCGAAGTGCACCGTCACCACAGCCATTTCCATTGCACGCGCTGCGACCGCACCTTCTGCCTGGATGACGGCACAGCGCCCGCGCAGCCCGCCACGCCGAGAGTGCCCAGCGGCTTTGCCATCGAACACGTCGAACTGACCGTCAACGGCGTCTGCGCCGAGTGCGGCGCGCGCCCTGCCGCACGGCACGGTGGCGGCGCCCACTGATGGCCCCTCATTCCCCGGAGAACAACACAATGTCCAAACTGATCCCGGTCACGATCCTGACCGGCTTCCTCGGCAGCGGCAAGACGACCCTGCTCAAGCGCATTCTCAACGAGCAGCACGGCATGAAGATCGCCGTGATCGAGAATGAGTTCGGCGAGGAGAATATCGACAACGAAATCCTGGTGCAGGACGGGCGCGAACAGATCGTGCAGATGAGCAACGGCTGCATCTGCTGCACCATCCGCGGCGACCTGGTGCAGGCGCTGTCCGACCTGATGACCCAGCGCGACGCCGGCAAGTTCGATTTCGACCGCGTGGTGATCGAGACCACCGGCGTGGCCAACCCAGGCCCGGTGGCGCAGACCTTCTTCATGGATGACGAGATCGCGTCGCGCTACCTGCTCGACGCGGTGATCACGCTGGTGGACGCCAAGCACGGCCACATGCAGCTCGACAAGCAGGAAGAAGCGCAGCGCCAGGTGGGCTTTGCCGACGCCATCTTCATCACCAAGTCCGACCTGGTGACCGGGGACGACGTGGCGGAACTGCGCCACCGCCTGCTGCACATGAATCCGCGTGCGCCGATCCACACCGCGAATTTCGGCGTGGCGCCGATCGAGACGATCTTCGACCTGCGCGGCTTCAACCTGAACGCCAAGCTGGAGATCGATCCGGAATTCCTCAGCGAGGACGATCATGACCACGAGCATGATCACGACCACGAGCACGGCGAGCATTGCGGCACCGACTGCGGCCATGACCACGGCCACGATCACGGCCATAGCCACAACCACCACCATCACCACCACCACGCCGACCGCATCGCCTCGTTCGTCTTCCGCAGCGACAAGCCGTTCCACTACGGCAAGCTGGAGGAATTCCTGTCCGGGATCCTGGCCGTCTACGGCGAAAAACTGTTGCGCTACAAGGGCGTACTATATATGGAAGGTGTGGACCGGAAGGTCGTGTTCCAGGGGGTCCACCAGCTGATGGGCAGCGATATCGGCGCCAAATGGGAAGACGAGACGCCCGGCACCAGGATGGTGTTCATCGGCGTGGACCTGCCCAGGGACGCCATCCTCAAGGGCCTGGCCGCCTGCCTGGCCTGAGTGCAGCAGCCGCCCCTCGCGCGGCCCTCCGCTCCTCGCCGTCTCCGGTTGCCCCCCGTTCGGGGTACCGGGGAAACACCGAAGGACTGGTCCGGCATTCCCCGTATCTCGGAAAAATTTGTTCAAGTACAATAGGCCGGATTTGATACTGGCGGCGCACCTTTTTCCCGCCTCCGGTATCTTGCAGGGCGGCGGTTGTCGTCAGCACGAGGCAGACCGCCGGCAGGTGCGGTCGCAGTGCTTCGTGCGGAGACCGCCCTCCGCTTGGGGTACCCGGCGCGCGCCGTTACATACCGACGCGAGAGAGAGGTGTCCCCATGACAGCCGCAACGAAGACGAAAGAAAGCCGCAGCAAGACAGGTAGTGCAGCGGCAGAGACGCTCAAGGCGCAGTCTGTGAAGGCTGCGCCAGCTCCCCGCGGCAGTACGGCGCACGCCGATGCGGGCGAGGCCAAGGGAGGCCCGCGAAGCAGCAAGACTGCAGCCAGCCAGAGTGAAACGACCGCGCCGCGCAAGCACGCGGACACTGCACCCGAGCGGACCAAGACGCCGCCGGTCGCATCAACAAGAGAATCAGCAGCAACCATGAGCAGCAACAAACTTCTGACTGAAGCTGAAATCCTGAAGATGGGCGACAAGGATTACATGAACGAAGCGCAGCTCGCCTTCTTCAAGCATCGCCTTGAGCAGCTGCGTGACGACATCCTGAAGAACGCTGATCAGACCACGGAACACCTGCGCGAAACGGTCATCGTGCCGGATCCGGCCGACCGCGCCACCATCGAGGAAGAGCACGCCCTCGAGCTGCGCACCCGCGACCGCGAGCGCAAGCTGCTCAAGAAGGTGGAGCAGTCGCTGCAGCGCATCGAGTCTGGCGACTACGGCTGGTGCGAGGAAACCGGCGAGCCGATCGGCGTGCCGCGCCTGCTGGCGCGCCCCACCGCCACGCTGTCGCTGGAAGCCCAGCAGCGCCGCGAACTGCGCCAGAAGCTGTTCGGCGACTGATCCGGGCCGCCGGCACTGCCGGCGCCTGGCAGACGAGACGGCCCGGTTTTCCGGGCCGTTTTCTTTGTGGTCGTGCCGCCACGGCACTACCATTGTGAGAGTCCGCCACCTGTCGGCGCCCCTGCCTTTCTGATACAGTCGCAACTTTGTTGCAATAACAATATGCGCACCGCGCCGGTGCGCCGAGCCCACATGGCTGATCACCTGCCCGTCACCGTGCTGTCCGGATACCCCGGTGCCGGCAAGACTACCCTGCTGAACCATCTTCTCGCCAACAGCAAAGGCGGGCGGCTCGGCGTGATCGTCTGCGGAGCGCAAGGTGGCGAAGATCTGCCGGCGGAAGCTGCCAGGCTCGCAGGCGAGGGCCGATTCGACGCCCTGCTGGTCGAAGCAAACGGCCTGGAAGAACCCCTCGCCATTGCCGAATCTTTTGTCTTCGAGGCCGAGCACGGCACTGGCACCGCCGCGCAACTGGACACGCTGGTGACGGTCGTGGATGCCTCGGCCTTCCTCGGGGACTTCAACGAAGCCGAATTCCTCAGTGACCGAGGCCAGGCGCGCGACGAGGACGACGACCGCACCGTGGTCGACGTACTGATCGCGCAGGTCGAGCTCTGCGATGTGATCGTGCTGAACAAGACCGATCTTGTCAGCGCGGCCGACGCCAGCCGCCTGCAAGCCATCCTGCACGCGCTGAATCCGCGTGCCGACATCGTGCCGGCCAGCTTCGGCCAGGTGGCACCGGAGCGCGTGCTCGCCACCGGCCGCTTCGATTTCCAGGCCGCGGGCACGGCCCCGGCCGAGGCCCAGGCCGACGGCATCGCCAGCTTCGTCTACCAGCGCCGCCGCCCCTTCCATCCGCAACGCTTTGCCGATCTCATCCACACCGAGTGGCTGCGCGAGCACGGCAGCGTCCTGCGCTCGAAAGGCCTGTTCTGGCTGGCCAGCCGCATGGACGTGGCCGGTGACTGGGAGCAGGCCGGCGGCGTGTGCCGCCACGGCGGCGCGGGCGCCTGGTGGGCGGCCCTCGATCCGGCCGAATGGCCGACGGACGAGGACGATCGCGCCGACGTGGAAGCGGACATGCATGTCGACGGCGCGCCGGCGCCCTATGGCGACCGCCGCCAGGACCTGCTGCTGATCGGGCTGGATCTGGACCGCGCCGCGCTCGAATCCCGTCTCGACGCCTGCCTGCTGACGGACGCCGAAATGGCCGCCGGGCCGCAGGCATGGGCAGCGTATGCGGACCCGTTCCCCACCTGGGTGGACGCCTTCGACAGCAAAGACGACCACGATCATCATCATGGCCACTCGCACGGCCACGGCCATGTGCATGGCGATTGCGACTGCGGCCATGACCACTGACCGCTTCGCCCGCCTGCGCGCGCGCGGGCCCGGCATCTGGCTGTCGCTGTGGCTGGTGCTGTGCGTGCTGCTGGCGCAGCATGCCGGCCTGACCCACCGCGTGCAGCACGGCGGACTGATGAGCCAGCCGCTTGCAGCCGTCGGCATCGACACGACCGTCTCCCCGGATCACGCCGACCAGGATCGCGTTGCACAGAAGTCCGCCGGCCACTCCTGCGTACTGTTCGACGGGGCCACGGTCGCGGACAGCCATTGCGGCGCCTTCGACCTGCCCGCGTTCGCCTTCGGCAAACCCGTCAAGCCGGCCAGCCTGGCGTGGCACTGGCCCGACCTGCCTTCCGCCCATCCCTTCCGCTCGCGCGCGCCGCCGGTGCCCGCAATCGCCTTCGCCTGACACGGGCCGCGGTAAATGCCGCCGGCCCCAGTACGAAAACGTGCGTCCACGCCAGCCGGCATATTGCAGAGCCCTGCATCCTGCAAGCAGGGCATGTTCCATCCGCCCGATTGTCGTGGCCGCCCGTCCGATTGCCATCGCATCGAATCGCGAGCCATGTTCCTGATCCTGCAACACCCCACGCTGCGCCGCACGCCGCTGGCGGCTATCGCCGCCCTGATCGCCTCCACCGGCGCCATTGCCCAGACCGCCGCCGAACCGGCTCCTGCCGCGACGCCGGCCGCTACCACGCTCAAAGAGGTGGTAGTTACCGCCAACCCGCTCGGCAGCGAACTCAACGACATGGTGGCGCCCGTTTCGTCCCTGGGCGGCGACGCCCTGTCCCTGCGCCAGAACAGCACGCTGGGCGAAACCCTCGACAAGCTGCCTGGCGTCTCGTCGAGCTATTTCGGCCCCAACGCCAGCCGGCCGGTCATCCGCGGCCTCGACGGCGACCGCATCAAGATCCTGCAGAACGGCGGCTCGACGGTCGATGCTTCCTCGCTGTCCTATGACCACGCCGTGCCGGTCGACCCGCTGGTGGCCGAGCGCATCGAAGTCGTGCGCGGCCCGGCTGCGCTGATGTACGGCGGCAGCGCCATCGGCGGCGTGGTCAATGTGATCGACAACCGCATTCCGAAAGAGCCGATCGAAGGCATCGGCGGCGCGGTCGATGCCAGCGCCACCGCCGGCGGCGACGAGGCGCGCGGCACCAGCGGCCTGATCGAGGCGGGCAACGGGCAGTTCGCCATCCATGCCGATGCCTTCGCCCGCAAGTCCAGCGACCTGCACATTCCCGGCTTTGCCCGCAGCGACCGCCTGCGCGCCAGCCAGCCGCTGCCCGAAGGCGTAACCGAAGCCAACGGCCGCCTGCCCAACACCAGCGCGCAGCAGGACGGCGGCTCGCTGGGCGGCTCCTACACCTGGGCCGATGGCTTCGTCGGTGCCAACTACAGCGCCTACCGCAACGAGTACGGCACGCCGGCCGAAGACAATGTGCGGCTGAAGATGCGCCAGGACCGCTTCGCGCTGGAAGGCGAAGCGCGCGACCTGAACGGCAACACTGCCGGCTGGATCGAATCGGTCAAGGGCAAGTTCAGCTACACCGACTACGAGCACAAGGAGATCGACAGCGGCCAGACCGGCACCATCTTCAAGAACGAGGGCTGGGACGCGCGCTTCGAGGCCAGGCACGCCAAGATCGGCAACATGAGCGGGGTGATCGGCACGCAGTTCGGGCATACCGCGTTCTCGGCGCTGGGCGAAGAAGCCTTCGTCCCGAGCACCGATACCGACAACGCCGCCCTGTTCGTGTTCGAAGAACTGCCGCTTGTCAGCAGCGGCGACCTCAAGCTCAACCTGGGTGGACGGCTGGACCACAGCAGCATCAAGGCCAGCGCCAACGGCAATGACCGCTTCAGCGATGCCAGCCGCAGCTTCAACGCCACCAGCGCCTCGGCTGGCCTGCTCTACAAGCTGAACCCGCTGTGGTCGCTGACCAGCAACCTGTCGTACACCGAGCGCGCGCCGACCTTCTACGAGCTGTACGCCAACGGCCCGCACGTCGCCACGGGCGCGTGGGAACTGGGCGATCCCAATGCCAACAAGGAGCGCGCCACCTCGCTCGACCTGGGCGCGCGCTACAAGTACGGGCCGCACAGCGCCAGCCTGTCGGGCTATTACAGCCGCTTTGCCAACTACCTGGCGCTGATGGCCACCGGCCGCGCGCGCGACGACGCCGGTGATGTGGTCGCGCCGGGCAGCGTTGGCTCCCTGCCGGAATTCCAGTACCTGGGCGTGCCTGCCACGCTGTGGGGCTTCGAGGCCGAAGGCAAGACGCGTCTCTTCCAGAAGATGCTGACCACCAGCGATACGCTGGATTTCGAGGCGCGCGCCGACTACGTGCGGGGCGAGAACCGCAATACGGGCGAGCCGCTGCCGCGCCTGTCGCCGCTGCGGCTCGGTGGCGCGCTGGTGTATGGCGCCGGGCCATGGGGCGCTCGCGTGGATGTCACCTACGCCGCGAAGCAGACGCGTGTGCCGGCCAATGACACGCCAACGGATGCCTATACGCTGCTGAGCCTGGCGCTGACGTACAAGTTCAAGGTGTCGGGCACGCAGACGCTGGTGTACCTGCGCGGGGATAACCTGACGAACCAGGACGCGCGCAATTCGGCGTCGATCCTGCGGGATATCGCGCCGCTGCCGGGCAGGAGCGTGAAGGTGGGGATCCGGACGACATTCTGAGGTTGTTCAAGCAGCGGCAGGCGCTACGCCTGCCGCTGCTTTACTCCCCTCTCCCGCCGCCGCCTCAATCCCGATTCACCACCATCTCGCCCTCGACCGCCAGCGCCTTCACGCCAGCCAGCGCACGCAGCGTTTGCGCGAAGATGTCTTCCAGCGGGGCGTTCGCCATGAAGCGCTCATGGATGCGCACCATCAGCGGTGACTGCTGCATCCATGCAAGGAATGCGTCGCGCCGCATCTGCTGCTGCTCCAGCAGCTTGAACTTCACCAGCACCTTGACCGCATGGCTGGCATTACGCAGCGGATCGGCGCTGAGGTAAGCGAGCCTGCCTTGCGCGCGCTCGATGGCCGCAGCGACGTCGGTAAAAGGCCTGCCGTGGCCGGGAATGACCACGCGCGCGTCGAGTTCGGCAATCCGCGCCAGCACGCTCGCCTGTTCGGCGAAACCGCTCTCCCCGTCCAGCTCGGGAAAAATCACGCCGAAGCCGTTCTCCCACAATGCATCGCCCGAGATCAGGATGCCTTCCTGCGAGGCGAACAGCATGACCGCCTGCGGATCATGGCCGGGCGCGGCCACGACCTGCCAGTCGATGCCCCCCAGCCGCAGCGTATCGCCATCCTGCAGCACGCCATCGAAGGTGAAGCGGTCGCACTGCTGGCCGGTGGCCTTGTAGCTGAGGGCGTCGGTATCCCACGCGCCCACTGCTGCTGCCTCGGCGGCGGGAATCGATGTGTGCGGGTGCCAGCGTGCCTGCAGCGCGGCGTTGCCGCCGCAATGGTCCGAATGCAGGTGCGTGTTGATCACGCGCTTCAGCGGACGGCCCTGCAAGGCAGATTCGACCAGCGCCACCGTTTGCGGCGCGTGGGTAACGTAGCCGGTGTCGACCAGCACGGTATCGTCGCCGTCGACAAACAGGATGTTGTTGGCCGACAGCCAGCCGCGCTCGAATACGCGCATAGTGGCCGGCAACTGCAGGGGCGTGCGATCGTTCACGAGATGCTCTCCTGGCCGGCGAGCCAGGCAGCGCGCTGCGGCAGTTGCGCCCAGATGCGGCGCTTGTCGTCCTCGCCCGCGGCGGACCAGCCGGCGATTTCCTCGATGGTGCGCAGGCAGCCTTCGCAATAGCCGCTGGCAGGATCCATGCGGCACACGTTGCGGCATGGCGATGGCACAGGCGAGGCCAGCTGCGCCGCCTGCGCCTGGCGGGCGAGATCTTCGATCATGGAGGCTTGCAGAGGGCTCGACATCGGCTCGCGCGTTGTCATCGCGCCGATCGTTCGGCTTTCGCCGCGATCTTCTGGTTGAAGCGCGCGGCGTCGATCAGGTGGCGCTCATGCACGCCTTCCGAGATCTTGTCCTCACCATCCCACGCGCTCAGTTCGAAGCGCAGCCGGCGGCCGTCGACTTCGACCAGCTCGCCCTTCACCGTGACGGTCATGCCCGGCGGCGTCGGCGCCAGGTGCGAGAAGCTGACCAGCGTGCCAAGCGACTGCTCGCGCGGCCAGTCCACGTAGTTGCGCAGCATCTGCAGGCAGGCGCATTCCATGATGCCGACCATGTAGCCAGTCGCCAGCACGTCGGGCATTTCGGCGCAGCCGGGAATGTCGTCGTACAGGCGCGGCACGGTGGCCTTGGCGGGCACCGTGTATTCCCAGCTGAAGGTCAGCCCCGGGCGCAGGTCGGGACTCATGCCGCCGCACCGGCCGCCACGTCCGCGACCTCGGCCCCGGTCATCTGCTGCAGTTGCTGCGGCGTCAGGTTGAACACGGCATGCGGATGGCCCGCTGCCGCCCACAGGCTTTCATAGCGGAACAGGTCCTGGTCCAGCAGCATCACCGGCGGCACGGCATGGCCGATCGGGCAGACGCCGCCGATGGCGTAGCCCGTCTTCTCGCGCACGAAGCGCGCATCCGCCTTGCCCAGCTCGCCCACGCGCGCCGCGACCTTGGCCTCGTCGACGCGGTTGCTGCCGCTGGCGATCACCAGCACCGGCGCATCGTCGGCAACGCGGCGGAAGATGATCGACTTGGCGATCTCCGCCACGCTGCAGCCCAGCCCGGCAGCCGCCTCGGCCGAGGTCTTGCCGGTGGCCGGCAGCATCACCACCGGACGGTCGTGGCCGAGCTCGGCCAGCAGGCCTGCCACGCGTTTTGCGGATTCGGGCAATGCCTCGGCTTCCATCGCCGCGCCATTGTCAGGATTCGTGCTCATGCTTCTTGCTCCGTTCTTCGCTGCGCCGTGTCAGGCGCAGGTTGCCGCGGCGTCGCTGGCGGCGGCCCATTTGGTCAGCAACGCACGGCCCACACGCGAACTGTTGGTGCGGCCAATGGCCTGCGAGATGTAGTCGCCGGTGCGCACCACCGCTTCGAGGTCGATGCCGGTATGGATGCCCATGCCGCGCAGCATGTACAGCACATCCTCGGTCGCCACGTTGCCGGTTGCGCCCTTGGCATACGGGCAGCCGCCCAGGCCCGCGACCGAGGCGTGGAAGATCGAAATGCCGACTTCCAGGCTGGCCAGGATGTTGGACAGCGCCTGCCCGTAGGTATCGTGGAAGTGGCCCGAGAGGCGATCCATGGCGAATTCCGCCGCCGCCGCGCGCATCACCTCCTGCACCTTGCCGGGCGTGCCGACGCCAATGGTGTCGGCAATATCGATCTCGTCGCAGCCCAGCTCGCGCATGCGGCGCACCACATCGACCACCGCGCTCACCGGCACCTCGCCCTGGTAAGGGCAGCCCAGCGAGCAGGAAATGCTGCCGCGCAGGCGGATGCCCTTCTCCTTCGCGGCCGCGGCCACGGGTTCGAAGCGCGCGATCGATTCGGCGATCGAGCAATTGATGTTCTTCTGCGAAAACGCCTCGCTGGCGGCGCCGAAGATCACCACCTCATCCGCCGCCGCGGCAACCGCGCCTTCGAAGCCCTTCAGGTTCGGCGTGAGCACCGAATACAGCGTGCCGGGCCGGCGCTGGATGCGCGCCATCACCTCGGCGCCATCCGCCATCTGCGGCACCCACTTGGGCGACACGAACGACGCCGCCTCGATATTGACGAAGCCCGCATCGGTCAACTGGTTGATCAGCGCGACCTTCACTTCGGTCGGCACCATCGCCTTCTCGTTCTGCAGCCCGTCGCGCGGGCCGACTTCGACAATCTTTACGTAGTTGGGCAGGGTCATGGCTGTCTCCGTGTTCGTTATACGTCGTCGCTCAATACCCGCGCTGCACGTCGACCACGCCGGCAATCGGCTGGCCCGCCCGCAGTGCGCGGATCTTGCCCGCGATCTGCGCGATGCTGTCTTCGCGCAAGGTCAGTGCCGAGATATGCGGCGTGATGGTGATGCGCGGCTCCTGCCAGAAAGGATGCTCCGCGGGCAGCGGCTCGGTGCGGAACACATCGAGCGTGGCACCCGCGATCTGCCCTTCCTGCACGGCCGCCAGCAGGTCTTCCTCCACCAGGTGCGGCCCGCGTGCGACGTTGATCACATAGGCGCCGCGCGCCAGCTTGCCGAACAGGCGGGCATTCAGGATGTTCTCGGTCTCGGGCGTCAGCGGCAGCACGTTGACCAGCACGCGCAGGCCATCAAGGAACGGCACCTGCCCGGCCTCGCCGTGGAAGCCGACCACACCCTCGATCATGCGCGCACTGCGGCTCCAGCCCCGCACCGGGAAGCCGAAACCGGCCAGCGTGCGCGCGATATGCGCGCCCAGCGTGCCCACGCCCATCACGCCGATGGTGAAATCGGCGCGGCGATTCGGCTTGATGAACTTCCATGTGCCGGCGCGTTGCTGCGCGTCATAGGCGTCGAGCTTGCGGAAGTCACGCAGCACGGCGTGGGTGACGTACTCGGCCATCTGGGCCGCCATGCCGGCGTCATCCAGGCGAACGATCGGCACGCCAGCGGGCAAGGCCTCGGGATCTTCATCGCGCAGGCTCAGGATGCCGTCGACACCGGCACCCAGGTTGAATACCGCTTTCAGGTCCGTGCGGCCACGCAGCATTTCCACCGGCGGCCGCCAGACCACGGCGTAGTCGGCGGATGCTTCGCGGCTGTCTTCCCAGGCGAGGCACTCTGCCTCGGGCAACGCTTCGGCGAAGCCTTCGATCCAGGGGTCATAGCGGCCATCAGGCACGTACAGCTGCAGCTTCATCTTGTCTCCGGCGTCGGGGAATGCGGACTGCTATTTTCGCAGAGGATCGGCGGGCGGGTGGCAGCCCGCCCTGCCGCCCCTCAGGAGGCCAGCGCCCCTTCGAACGCCAGCAGCTGCGCGCCCTCGGCCACCTGCTCTCCCACCGCATACAGCACTTCACTGACCACCCCGTCGACCGGCGCGCTGATGGTGTGCTCCATCTTCATCGCCTCCATCACCAGCAACGGCGTGCCGCGCGTCACGGTGCTGCCGGGCTCGACCATCACCGCAATCACCTTGCCCGGCATCGGCGCGGTGAGCTTGCCGCCTTCACCTTCCGCCTCGCCGGCATGGGCAAGCGGATCCAGCCACGTCAGCACCGCATGCCGGCCGGCATTGAAGACATGGAGTGCGCCCCCATCCACATGCACCTGCCCGTGCGCACGCCGCGTACCGAGATCGACGCGGATATCGTCGGCCTGGCAAACCGACGAGAACGGCGCGGCCTGGTCGGCATAGATCAGCGTGCTGCGCTGCGCGTCGGCGGTCAGCGTCACTTCCAGCGTCTGGTTGCCGTAGCTGAAGCGCAGCGCGCGCGTGGCACGCATATTGAGGCGCCACGCACCGCCCTGCGTCCACGGCGAATGCTGGTCGGCGGTATCGACGCGGCGCTCGCGCGTCTCGCGGTCGAGCAGCGCGGCCACCGCCAGCGCGATAACCTCCATGCCCACCGGGGCGGCGGGCGGGAACAGCGTGGCTTCGTTGCGCTCGATCAGTCCGGTATCGAGATCGGCCGTGCGGAATGCCTGCGACGACACCAGCCGCTGCAGAAAGGCCACGTTGGTGGACAGCCCCACCACGTGATACGACGCCAGCGCCTGGCGCATGCGCGAGAGTGCCTCGTCGCGATCCTTGCCCCAGACGATCAGCTTGGCGATCATCGGGTCGTAGAAGGGGCTGATGGTGTCGCCTTCGCGCACGCCGGCGTCGATGCGGATGCCGGCCGGGCCATGCACATCCCCACCGCGCATGAACTGCACCGCTGGCGGCGTGCGCAGGTAGCGCAGCGTGCCAGTCGATGGCAGGAACTGCTTGTCCGGATTCTCGGCATAGATGCGCGCTTCCAGCGCATGGCCGTCGATGCGCAGCTGCTCCTGCGTCAGCGGCAGCGCTTCGCCGGCAGCGACGCGCAGCTGCCATTCGACCAGGTCCTGCCCGGTGATCATCTCGGTGACCGGATGCTCCACCTGCAGCCGCGTGTTCATCTCCATGAAGTAGAAGGAGCCATCCTGGTTGGCGATGAACTCGACCGTGCCGGCGCCGACGTAGCCGACGGCCTTGGCCGCGGCCACCGCCGCTTCGCCCATGGCGCGGCGGCGCGCTTCGGTCATGCCTGGCGCGGGCGCTTCTTCCAGCACCTTCTGGTGGCGGCGCTGCACCGAACAGTCGCGCTCGAACAGGTAGACGCAGTTGCCGTGGGTATCGGCGAACACCTGGATCTCGATATGGCGCGGGCGGGTCAGGTACTTCTCCACCAGCACCTTGTCGTCGCCGAA
>NZ_JWMA01000039.1 GCF_000812465.1 Cupriavidus sp. IDO
TCGCCTAATCGGAAGCACGTGGTAATAAGAAGGAAATGACCTGCCACCCAGAGTTTGCAGGGTGGCAGGCGGCACGACCTTCTCATTATGGGCGCGTGCTTCTCACAGCGATTCGAGCCACGCTACCAACTCAGGGTTCCGCTTCCAGCGCGGCGGCCGACCAGGCTTCGTTGATGGGTCGACCTGCTCTAGCGCTTTTCGCTTGGTATCGAGATTGGCGCGCGCGTAGTGGTTGGTCGTATCCAGTCGCGCGTGCCCGAGCCAGCTACGGATTACTGTCACGTCGACACCAGCGGCGACGAGCTGAACTCCGACGCTGTGGCGCCACGTGTGCGGGGTAATTCGTTTTGTCGCAAGCGATGGCACGTGCAAGGAAGCTGACTGAACGTACTGTTTGAGCTTGAAGCGGACACCGGCTGCACTGAGCGGCTGGCCATATCGATTGACGAAGATAGGCTCGTCATCCGCACGCGGTTGTCGCCTGAGCAGCGCCTTGATTATGGCCACCGTCTCCGGCCATAACGGGCAGATACGACTCTTGCGTCCCTTGCCGAACAGCTCTACTTGCGCGGGAGATTCAAAGCGGATGGCCCGTGGGCAAACATCCAGCGCCTCCTGGATTCGTGCTCCCGTGTTATATAGAAGGGCGAGCAAAGCGTGATCTCTCTGCCCTTCCAGACTCGATCGGTTGGGTTCTCGAAGGACCGCCGCGATCTCCTCGGCATCCATATAGCACATAGCGGGCCGGGAGCTCTTCTTGACCGGGATATGTGCGATCTCTGCGCATTGCGCGATCGCCAGCGGCTCGCAATGGGCGACGAAGGTAAAGAAGCTATGGATGGCTGCAAGTCGACAGTTGCGCGTTCCAATGGACACCTTCCTGTTCGTCTCCAAATTATCGAGAAACGCGATGACCTCGCTGGCCTGCAAGTCCGCCAGCGACAGTTTCGCGATCTCCCGCCGCCTACTGCTGGCTGCAAATTGAAGGAACATCTTCCAGGTGTCGCGATACGAGCACACCGTATGATGGGAGAGGTTTCTCTGCTTGCCCATCCATTCGTGGAAGAATGCGTGCAACAAAGAGGCGAGTGAACTCGGTTTCATAGCGCACCCTCCCTCACCTGGAGCGCTGTTGCGCCATTCTTGCGGAAGCGCTCGCTGGCTTCCTGCAGCAATTCTGGTGTGATGTTCAGATAAACCAGCGTCGAGCGGATGTCTTTGTGTCCGAGGTACGTTGCGAGATAGGGAAGCTTGGATTGCGGGTTGATTCCCGACTTGTACCAGTCGCGCATCCGATGGCCTACCATCGTATGGCGCAGATCATGAATTCGCGGTCCGACCGATCCGCGCGCCGGTTTGATGTTCGCACGTCGCAGGACATCGGTCAGAACGAGCCGTATGCCGCCTACGGTGTAGCCGCAATTGCGCTGTGGACTCCAGAACAGTGGGCTCTCAGGTTTCGTTGGACTACCGGCTTGCTCACGCATAACAAGGTAGTGCTTGAGCGCGGCCATGACTCCAGGGGCCAAAGGCAAGCGACGTTTCTTGAAGAACTTCGTCTCCCGAATCTCGATAGTCTGCTCACGTAGATCGACATCGCCGAGCACCAGGCGCGCGATCTCACCTCCCCGAAGACCGGCACAGTATGCAAGCACGAGCATTGTGAAGAGAGTGACAGGACGCCAAGGTGCCTTCGGCGAGGGATACAACAGCGCCGTTTGCAGAATGCGCTGTATCTCATCGTCCGTGTAGAGATAGGGAGCTCGCTGCTGTTGCCGAGCCGCACGAGCTACCCCATCGCCGATGGGCAGAACCGGCACTCGCGGGTCAATCCGGTGCATCGCTTTAGACACAATGCGGCCGGTTCTTCGAGCTTCGAACAAGTGGTATGGTGACGGTTCTTCCTGACTCCAATGCTCGACGAGTTCCGCCAACGTAAGCCCGGCCAGCTCAGGATGATATTGCAGGAAGCGATCGAAGCGCAGCAGCCTTTGCTCTTCAGTACGATAGCGATAGCCGAGGACGCGCATGTGTGTAACATGCTCATCCATCAATAGTCCGAGGAAACTTCGAAAGCGAGGAAGCCGTCGCTGTTTCTGGAGCGCTGCATAGATATCGTCGCTGACGAGGGCTCGAACAATCGGTGTGGTGCGGGGGCCGTACTCCCGATGTAATTCTGCAAATGGATTTGAGGCGATGAGTCCCTGGTCGTGCAGCCACTGAACATATCGCTCGATCAGGAGGGTTCGGTGATAGAGGATGTGTGCCTGCCACTTGAGACTGTGTTCCTTCAGCCATTGCTGCACGATGGAGACGTCCGGTGAAGTAATCGCGCCGCGGTTCATGAGAAAGCTGTTGAAGTTGCAGAGGAGGTTCGCATAGTTCTTGTGCGTGGCAGGATGGCGAAATCGTTGCGCCTGCAAGAATTGCTCGACAGATGCTGCATCGATGGACGGGAAGTGAGTCATGGAAAAATTCCTCCTGGCAGATCAAGTCCGATGGTTCGCAGATCCTCGGTCGCGAGCTTCAGATACTCTGCGGTCGCGGCAGCAGACGTGTGACCCAACACATCGCCGATGATCTTGAGCGGTACTCCAGATCGGAGCAGGCTCACGGCGCGTGCGTGGCGGAAGGCGTGGGGGCCTTTCCTTCCTTGCGGCGTGACTCCAGCCGCCCTCAGGCGAGCGCTCGTGACGCAGTTGAGGATCGATCCGTCCTTGAACGGGCGGTGCGGAGCCTGGATGCGCAGGAATAGCTCCCGATGAATGCTTGACGGGCGCGCCTTCTCTACGTATCGGAGCACGGCTTCGCCTGGTTCGCGTAGCAATGGAAGCTCGGAGTAGGTTCCTGTCTTTGAGTGGCGCACGCGGAGAATGTCCCGCCTCCAGTCAATGTCGTCCAGGCGCAAATTGACGACTTCTGCAGCACGTAATCCGTAGGTCGACAACAGGATCAAGATGGCGTAGTCGCGCAGACCAACTGACGAGAGATCCTTCCGAGTCACCTCCAGAACGCGCTGCACTTCCTCTGTCCGAAGGGCGACCGGAATATCTTCGTGCTCATAGATGTGCGGCCCAATCACGGTGCTCGCGAGGTCGACAGCAGTGCAACCCGTGCGCCATAGGTGGCGAAGGAAATCACGGAGGCAGACGGTTCGATCTTCGATGGAACTGCGCCGCAATCCGTCACAGCATTGCTTCAAGTACGCGTCAAGATCGCAAACGCTCAGATCAGCGAGACCCTGCTGGTCTGCTCGCTGCCCGAGTGAAGTCAGGAATTGCAGCGCATGCTTGGTGCGCTTGGCTCGTGTCAGTGGGTGCAGTCCACGCAGGTCGCGCAACCACGCATCGTAGTCCTTGACCATTTCGCGATGAAAGACTTCCAGCGCGGTGCACGGTGGATCCGGAACTGGCCATGTTCCATGCACAAGACGCATCATCATATTGATGGCACCAGTGTATTGATATCGCCACGTCTGAAACGGTCGCAACTTGCTGTACCGTCTCCGTGAGAGTCGATACTGCCCGCGCAAGAACCGCGTGACCTGCCCCGAATGAACGGTTTCGATCGACAGTCCATTACGGCTACAGTAATCCAGTAACTGACGCACGCGAGCCGGATACCACCGCTGGATGCGTAGGGAGTATCCCTCGTCCCTGAGGTGAGCCAGCAGTTTCTGAATCAACACCTCATCAGTTGATAACGGAGCGGACATGGGAACCTCCTCGGAGAAGACCAAACCTGAGGATGCCACGTGCCCATAATGAAAAGTAGAACCGCGAAAAGATACGAACTGTCCGAGGGCTCGGCACGTTCCTTCCGATTACGCGATCCTTCCTATTAGGCGAG
>NZ_JWMA01000195.1 GCF_000812465.1 Cupriavidus sp. IDO
CTGGCGCCGATGCGCAAGCGGTTCATCACGGGACGCCCGGATGCGGTGCCGGTCTCGGATGCGGCCTATATGGTCAGCGCTTCCGCCCGCAAGGGAGATTAAGCAGTACGCAAAGGCCTGGAGGCGGTACGCGCCAGGCCTTTTTTGTTGCCCTGCGTGTCGTTCAGCTGGCCGTTATGGTGCAGTCTGTTTCGTCACGGCAGAGGCATCGCAGCTGGGCAGTTGTAGTGGGTAGCGAGTAGCGTCAAGCCGATTCCAGAAGGCCCTATTGTCGGTTGGCGTGTGGTATGTAATATATCTAATGCGACTCAAGTCCGGTTCAGATCACCAGGGAAGTTACTGGCGAATCTGTGCCGGTACGGAATAAATCGGCTGCAATAGGGAAATTGCGCTGATTTGGCTGCAGAAGGAAGGCTGTTTGCTGCAGTGCACAGACGAAAGTTGGTCCGGTTAGTGCAAATTCCACTTGTCGAGCTTTGATATATCACATACCGTATGTCATCAAAGTCAGTCGAAAACGATGAGCGGCCGCAAGGCACCGGTAGCAGCGAATTTCAACCCCAGTCAATTTGTTAGAAGGAAGCAACCATGGCAGAAGTCGGAAACGAGTTGCAGCGTCACGCCGCGGAAGAACATCAGGCACAAACCGATGGCTTTCATCTGGTCATCGACGCGCTGAAGCTGAACGGCATCGAAAACATCTACGGCCTGCCCGGCATTCCGGTCACCGATCTGGCTCGTCTGGCGCAGGCCAACGGCATGCGCGTCATCAGCTTTCGTCACGAGCAGAACGCAGGCAACGCAGCCGCGATTGCCGGCTTTCTCACGCAAAAGCCAGGCGTTTGCCTGACCGTGTCTGCGCCCGGCTTCCTGAACGGGCTGACGGCGCTGGCGCATGCGACCACCAACTGCTTCCCGATGATCCTGATCAGCGGCTCGAGCGAGCGCGAGATCGTCGACTTGCAGCAGGGTGACTACGAAGAGATGGACCAGCTGGCCATCGCCCGTCCGCACGCCAAGGCTGCCTTCCGCGTGCTGCACGCTGAAGACATTGGTGTCGGTATCGCGCGTGCCATTCGTGCCGCCGTGTCGGGCCGTCCGGGCGGTGTGTACTTGGACCTGCCGGCCAAGCTGCTGGGCCAGTCGATGGAAGCCGAGAAGGGCCGCAAGTCGCTGATCAAGGTGGTGGATCCGGCCCCGCGCCAACTGCCTGCACCGGACTCGGTCGACCGTGCCGTCGCGCTGCTGAAGAACGCCAAGCGCCCGCTGATCCTGCTGGGCAAGGGTGCCGCGTACGCACGCGCCGAAGCGGATATCCGCACGCTGGTCGAGAAGACGGGCATTCCGTACCTGCCGATGTCGATGGCCAAGGGCCTGCTGCCGGATACGCACCCGCAATCGGCCTCGGCCGCGCGCTCGTATGTGCTGGCTGAAGCTGACGTGGTGTTGCTGGTCGGCGCCCGCCTGAACTGGCTGCTGTCGCACGGCAAGGGCAAGACCTGGGGCAAGCCGAAGCAATTCATCCAGATCGACATCGCGGCGACCGAGATGGACAGCAACGTCGCCATCGCCGCGCCGGTAGTGGGTGACATTGGTTCGTGCGTGTCGGCGATCCTCGACAAGGTTGGCAATGACTTTGCCAAGCCGGGCGCCGAGTGGCTGAACGCGGTGGCCGACCGCAGGGACACGAACCTGGCAAAGATGGCCGAGACCCTGGCCAAGTCCAGGGATGTCTCGCCGATGAACTTCCACGGCGCGCTGAACGTGCTGAAGGACGTGGTCAAGGCCAACCCGGGCATCTCGTTCGTCAACGAAGGCGCCAACACGCTGGACTACGCCCGTGCCGTGATCGACATGTACGAGCCGCGCAAGCGCCTGGACGTGGGCACCTGGGGCGTGATGGGCGTGGGCATGGGCTACGCGGTCGCCGCGGCGGTCGAGACCAACAAGCCGGTGCTGGCGCTGTGCGGTGACAGTGCGTTCGGTTTCTCGGGCATGGAAGTCGAGACGATCTGCCGTTACAACCTGCCGGTCTGCATCGTCATTTTCAACAACAACGGCGTCTACAAGGGTATCGACGTGAATCCGACCGGCGGCAAGGATCCGGCGGTCACGACGTTCGTGCCGGGCGCGCGCTATGACAAGATGATGGAAGCGTTCGGTGGCGTCGGCCGCAACGTCACCACGCCGGCGGAACTCGAAGCTGCGGTGAACGAAGCCCTGCGGTCGGGCAAGCCCACGCTGGTCAACGCTGTCATCGATCCGGCTGCCGGCACCGAAAGCGGTCGTCTGACCAACCTGAATCCGCAAAGCTCGGCCAAGAAGTAATTCACCCGAATTTCACCCCGCTATTCCAATAGGAGAACGAAAGTGAACCTCCCACTCAACGGCATCAAGATCATCGACTTCACGCACGTCCAGGCAGGCCCTGCGTGCACCCAGATGCTGGCATGGTTCGGCGCCGACGTGATCAAGGTCGAGCGCCCCGGCTCCGGCGACGTGACGCGCACCCAGTTGCGCGATATCCCGGACGTCGACGCGCTGTACTTCACCATGCTCAACAGCAACAAGCGCTCGCTGACGCTGGACACCAAGAAGCCGGAGGGCAAGAAGATCCTGGAGCAGCTGATCCGCGAGTCGGACGTGCTGGTCGAGAACTTCGGCCCGGGCGCGCTGGACCGCATGGGTTTCTCGTGGGAGCGCATCAACGAGCTGAACCCGAAGATGATCGTCGCATCGGTCAAGGGCTTCAGCGATGGCCACCACTATGACGACCTGAAGGTCTACGAGAACGTCGCGCAGTGCGCAGGCGGCGCGGCTTCCACGACCGGTTTCTGGGATGGCCCCCCGACCGTCAGCGCCGCGGCGCTCGGCGACAGCAACACCGGCATGCACCTGGCTATCGGCATCCTGACTGCCCTGATCGGCCGCGACAAGACCGGCAAGGGCCAGAAGGTGGCCGTGTCGATGCAGGACGCCGTGCTCAACCTGTGCCGCGTCAAGATGCGCGACCAGCAGCGCCTGGACCGCCTGGGCTACCTGGAAGAGTATCCGCAGTACCCGCATGGTACCTTCAGCGACGTGGTGCCGCGCGGCGGGAATGCGGGCGGCGGCGGCCAGCCCGGCTGGGTGCTGAAGTGCAAGGGCTGGGAGACCGATCCCAACGCCTACATCTACTTCACTATCCAGGGCCACGCCTGGGAGCCGATCTGCAAGGCGCTCGGCAAGCCAGAATGGATCACCGATCCCAACTACGCCACGGCCAAGGCACGCCAGCCGCATATCTTCGATATCTTCAACACCATCGAGGAATGGCTGGCCGACAAGACCAAGTACGAGGCGGTCGACATCCTGCGCAAGTTCGACATTCCCTGCGCACCGGTGCTGTCGATGAAGGAACTGGCCAACGATCCCTCGCTGCGCGCCAGCGGCAGCATTGCCGAGGTGCCGCACAAGGAGCGTGGCACCTACCTCACGGTGGGCAGCCCGATCAAGTTCTCGGACCTGAAGCCGGAAATCACCGCCTCGCCGCTGCTGGGCGAGCATAGCGACGAAGTGCTGGCTGGCCTGGGCTACGGCGCCGAGGACATCAAGCGCCTGCGCGAAGCCCAGGTGATCTGAGGCTGACCGCCAGTGCCTGCGCTGGTATGAACGCCGGGGTCTCGCGCAAGCGGGCTCCGGCTTTTTTTTTGCTAACCACGCGCGGCGACAGTTTGATAGCCTGCTATTTCCACTACACCTTGACGGCAATGTCCGACGACGAGGGGATTCCCATGCATTCCAATATCGACTACGAGCAACTGGTGTCAGTGATCGGCGACGCCATCATCATTTCCGACGCCAACGGCGCCATTACGCTGTGGAATCCGGCCGCGGAGCGACTGTTCGGCTACACGGAGGAAGAGGCCATGGGCAAGTCGCTGGACCTGATCATTCCGGAGCGGCTGCGCGGGCGGCATTGGGAGGGCTATGACAAGACCATGGCGACCGGTATTACCCGCTATGGCCAGGACCTGCTGAAGGTGCCGGCCGTGGACAAGGACGGCAAGGCGTTGTCGATTGCCTTTACCGTGGCGCTGCTGAAGTCGCCCGAAGGCGCGCTGACCGGCATAGTCGCGGTGATCCGCGACGAGACCGAGCGCTTCAAGGAAGAGCGGGCCCTGCGCAAGCGGATTACCGAACTGGAGGCGCAGGTCAAGGCAGATGCCTGAAGCATCGACGGGCGCCACGCGAGTGTGCGCCCGTCCGCACTTGACCAGGTGAAGCTGCTGGACAGCGAGCTACGTGAAGTCCCGGTCGGCGAGATCGGCGAACTCTGCGTGCGCGGTCCGCTGCTCATGGACGGCTACCTGAATCGTCCCGAAGAGAAACGAGAAGGTATTTGCCGGCGACTGGCTGCATACCGGCGACATGGCACGCCGCGACAGCGAGGGCTATCTCTACATCGTCGACCGCGCCAAGGACATGATCATTACCGGCGGCTTCAATGTGTATCCCAGCGAGGTCGAGCACTGCCTTGCGCAGCATTCCCAGCGATATCTGCCTGCGGGCAGGCCCGAAAGGCGCGGGCGAAAACAAAAAATGCGAGGGCGTTCCTGAAACGCCCTCGCATCAGAGTAGATCGGCCCTTCTCAGTTGAGATGCCCGACCGCGCGCAGGTACTCGTTCTTCTTGTCGAAGATCAGCTGGCTCAGGAAGTCCGCGTCGTAGGCCTTGAGCAGATGGGTGTGGTGCTCTTCGATGTAGCGGGCCACGCGGGCCTTCTCGCATTCGATGCCGCACAGCCATTCGTACATCGCGTCGTCCCAGCGGAAGCGCAGGCCCAGTTCGATAAAGGCCGCGTTATAGGCCGCGAGCTGGGTTTCGCGGGGAATCGGTTGGTTGTCGGCGCCAACCGTCGTGGCGGCGGGGCGGCTTTCGAGCTGGGCTTGATTCATGGTCGGTCTCCTGTGCTCTCTGTGGCGGTTGGGTTGAGAGAAGCATAGGGCCGGCGATGAATTTACGATAATTAAAGTTTCATTGATAAATCATAAGCAATCATTTATGGATTGCCGTGGCCGATCAGGCCCCCGACGCCGGTGATGCGCTGGATCAGTCCGGCACCTTCCTCCATGAGGAACTGCTTGAACGCCAGCGCCACCGGCGGCAGCCGCTTGTTCTTGCGGTGCACCACATACCAGTTGAGCATGACCGGGAAGCCTTCGATATCGAGCACGGCCAGCTTGCCGGTCTGCAGTTCCAGGCCAACCGTATGCGCCGAGAGGAAGGCGATGCCCATATTGGCGATCACCGCCTGCTTGATGGTCTCGGTGCTCTTGATTTCCATTGCAATGCGCAAATTGGAGAGGCGCCCGGCAAAGCCTTCCTGCATCGAGTTCCAGGTATCGGACCCTTTCTCGCGGGAGACGAAGGCTTCGTCGGTCAGCCCGGCCAGCGGGATGTTTCGCTTGCCGACGAGCGGATGGGTCGGCGCGGCGACGATCACATAGGGGTGGGGCGCGAAGGATTCGTTGATGGTGTCCATGCCTTCGGGCGGGCGCACCATCACGGCCAGGTCGGTGAGGTTGCCGGCCAGCTGGTGCAACAGTTCTTCGCGATTGTGCACCGCAAGATTCAGAGTCACGCCTTCGTGGCGTTCCATGAATTCGGCAAGCAGGCGCGGGAAGAAATAGTCGCCCGCGCTGATCACCGCCACGTTGAGCCGGCCACCAGAAATACCCTTGAGCTGCGACATGGCGTCTTCGGCCTCGCGGAACTGCTGGATGATGCTGCGGCTGTAGTGCAGCATCTCGTGGCCGGCCGGGGTCAGGTAGATCTTCTTGCCGAGTTGCTCGAACAGCGGCAGGCCGACATGGTTTTCCAGCTGCCTGACCTGCGTGGAGACCGCAGGCTGGGTAAGGTGCAGCTCCTCGGCGGCGCGCGAAAAGCTCATGTGGCGGGCGACGGTTTCAAAGACCTTCAGCTGGCGCAGCGTGGCGTTCTTCATCAGTCGTTCCGTGCAATATATAAACGATCGTCTATGAACATAATAAAAAACTTTAAGGCGTGCTGATCTTAGATTGAAGTAGCATCAATTGACAGATTTGCATGCCGCAATGTCAGGCGCCGATCTAGTAGTGACGAAAGGGCTCCACCCACAACGAGAGAAGCCCCGATGTGCCCACCGAGGCGCAACAAAAAGCACTA
>NZ_JWMA01000196.1 GCF_000812465.1 Cupriavidus sp. IDO
CGACGATCGACATCCACGGCTGGACCTTGTCCAGCCTGACCATCACGCCGCCCAACGACGCCAACTTCACGCTGAGCGTGGCGGCCACCGCCACCGATGGCGAGGGCAACCTCAGCACCACCACCACCGCCACCGAGACGGTCACGGTCAACCCGCTGGCGCCGACACTGGCGCCGGTGGCCGAGAGCGGGGTGGAAGGGACGGCGATCGCCCTGAACCTCGGCGCCACGGTCAACGGCCTGGCCGGCGATGGCAACAGTCTCGCTTCGCTGGTGGTCAGCGCGATCCCCGTCGGTGCGACGCTAAGCGATGGCAGCCACAGCTTCACGGCCGACGCGAGCCACAGCTCGGTCGATGTGTCGGGCTGGACGCTCAGCTCGCTGACCATCACGCCGCCTAACGATGCCAACTTCACGCTGAGCGTGGCGGCCACCGCCACCGATGGCGAGGGCAACCTCAGCACCACCACCACCGCCACCGAGACGGTGACGGTCCACCCGCTGGCGCCGACACTGGCGCCGGTGGCCGAGAGCGGGGTGGAAGGGACGGCGATCGCCCTGAACCTCGGCGCCACGGTCAACGGCCTGGCGGGGGATGCCAACAGCCTGGCCTCGCTGGTGGTGAGTGCGATCCCGGCCGGTGCGACGCTAAGCGATGGCAGCCACAGCTTCACCGCCGATGCGAGCCACAGCTCGGTCGATGTGTCGGGCTGGACGCTCAGTTCGCTGACCATCACGCCGCACAACGACACCAACTTCACGCTGAGCGTGGCAGCCACCGCCCGGGATGGCGAAGGCAACCTCAGCGCGACCACCACCGCCAGCGAGGCGGTCAGGGTCAACCCGCTGGCGCCGTCGCTGTCCTGGGCCGCAAGCGCCGCGGGCGTGGAAGGCGCGGCTATCGCGTTGGACAGCCTCGGTGTGACGATCGCGAACCTGGGAGGCGATGCCAATGTGCAGAACAGCTTGACGATCAATGGCGTGCCGCTCAATGCTGTATTGAGCGACGGGCATGGCCATACTCACACGTCGAGCGGCACGAGTGACACCATCGATCTGACCGGGTGGATGCTATCGAGCCTGACGGTCACGCCGACTAACGACGCCAACTTCACGCTGAGCGTGGCGGCCACCGCCCGGGATGGCGAAGGCAACCTCAGCACGACCACCACCGCCACCGAGACGATCACGGTCAACCCGCTGGCGCCGTCGTTGTCCTGGGCCGCAAGCGCCGCGGGCGTGGAAGGCACGGCGATCGCGTTGGGTAGCCTTGGTGTGACGATCGCAAACCTCGGAAGCGACGCCAACGTGCAGAACAGCTTGACGATCAATGGCGTGCCGCTCAATGCTGTATTGAGCGACGGGCATGGCCATACTCACACGTCGAGCGGCACGAGTGACACCATCGATTTGACCGGATGGACGCTATCGAGCCTGACGGTCACACCGACCAACGACACCAACTTTACGCTGACTGCACGGGCCACGGAGAAGGATGCCGAAGGCAACGTCAGCCTCACCACCACAGCCACCGAGGCGGTGACGGTCAACCCGACAGCGCCAACGGCGACATGGCCAACTTCCGTTCACATCAGCAATGGCAACAACCAGACTCTCGGGGCACTTACGGTATCGGTAACTGCCAAGCCCGGCGACACCAACACAATTCAAGCGCTATTGGTTAGCGGGATCCCGAGTGGGACGACCTTGAGCGATGGCGCCGGGCACACCTTCACCGCTGATGCGACCCACGGCTCGGTCGATGTATCCGGCTGGAGCCTGAGCAATCCGCTCCATATTGGCAATGCGCCGAACAACAGTGCTTTTACCCTGACGCTGAGCGCCACAGAACGGGACGCCGAAGGGAATGTCAGTACAACGACAACGGCCACCGAGACCGTACATGTGGGTAATGGCCCAGCCGGCATTGCGGGAAGCGCCATCAACCTGGCGCTAAGCGATCCTACGGCTGACCCGGGCGATACTGTCTCCATCACCATCGCCGGGGTTCCGTCGGGGTGGGTGGTGAGCAATGGGACAGATCTGGGTCATGGCACCTGGACGGTCCAGACTGCCGATCCCACCGCGCTGACAATTACGACGCCGGAAAACTACGCCGGTGCTGCGATGCTCGGGGTAACCGAGACCTGGACGAACGCCGACGGTAGCACAGGTACGGCGACCATCGCGGACAACGTCGAAGCCTACGCGCCAGGCTCGCCGATCTTTGCCTGGTCAGGCACTGACCATCTGACCGGTGCGAACGGAAGCGATCTGTTTGTATTCGCCCAGCCGATCCAGAACGACACGATCCATGCATTCAACGCCGCCATGGACAAGATTGATCTTGTCGGCTTTGCTGGTGTGACGAGCTTCAGCGACGTCCAGGCGCACATGGCTAACGACGCGAACGGCAATGCCGTGATTACCCTGGATTCCGGCGAGACAATTACCGTGGTGGGTGTGAGTACAGCAGCCCTGACCAGCGACAACTTCGTGTTCAACGAGGAGCCGGTCATGAGCAATGCCGGTACGATGGTGGTAAGCGACAGTGCCATGCTGCCTCTGGGCGGAACCATTCTCAACACAGGATCGATCGTATTGAACGCGCTTGGGAACGAGACCGATCTTGAGGTCCTTTCCGACGGCATTACGCTTCGGGGCGGCGGCCAGGTGACGCTGTCGGATAACAGCGGCAATGTCATCTTTGGTACCGCGCCGGGGACCGTGTTCACGAATATCGATAACACCATCTCGGGGGCGGGGCACATAGGTGGCGGGCCGATGACGCTCATAAATGACGGAACCATCATTGCAAATGGACTCAATGCGCTCGAGATCGATACCGGATTGAACAATGTTGTCAATGCCGGCACGCTTGAAGCGACCGGAAGCGGCGGGCTCGTCGTACACGGCAGCGTGACGAATTCCGGCGTCCTGTGGGCGCACGGAGGCAACCTCACGGTCACTGGCGACGTGGACGGCGGAGGTGTCGCCAATATTGATGGGGGCGCAACGCTGGAATACGGCGCGGCTGCAAGTGAGAATACGATGTTTGCAGCAGGGGCAAACGGTACGCTGAAGCTGGATGAGTCGTCGGCGTTCACCGGGACGGTGTCTGGCCTGAGCGACGGCAATCGCCTGGACCTCGCCGATATCCTTGCCGGTCCCGAGACCACGCTCGCCTTTGCCGCCAGCCAGGACGGCAGCGGCGGCACCCTCACGGTCAGCGACGGCACACATACGGCCCACATCGATCTGAAGGGCCAGTACGACCTCCAAGGGTTTCACCTGGCGACCGACAACAGTGGCGGGGTACTCCTATCGTATCTGCTGAACGCAACGTCAACCGGTCACGTATGATATCCGGCGAGGCCTTGACCCGCTCGCGCATTGCCATTGCCATGGCGCGACGCTTGCGCGAGCGGTGGCGGCAGGCCATTCGTCGCTTCCGGTAGCCGCCGTTGTAAGCCGGCAACCTGCTGAAATTCAGTTGAAAGGGGGCACCGACTTCTCATACCATTGAGCAGCTTTTGACAAGTGTCAAGCGAGCGGTCGTGCAGCCTCGGGGGAAGCGCGCATGGAGAAGAACCGGCCCTGGCCAAGACTTGCTGCCATGTGTCTGGCGGCCGTCCTGGTTCCGGCAGCAAATGCGCAGACGCTGCAGGAGGCCGTCGAGCAGGCCGTACGCACGAACCCCGACGTGCTTGCCACAACGTACCACCGCCTTGCGGCTGACCAGGGTCTGAAGCAGGCGCGCGCCGGCTACCTGCCACGCGTCGATGTAGGTGCCGGTATCGGCCGGGAGAGGCTCGATAGCACTGATACGCGTATTCTTGGATTAAGCGAGACCGACCTTACGCGCAAGACTTCCAGCCTTACCTTGACGCAAATGCTTTTTGACGGCTTTGCCGTCAAGAGCAGCGTGGAAGGCCAGAAGGCCCGGGTCGCCTCATCCGCTTATAACGTTGGTGCCACGGCGGAGGATATCGCACTGCGCACCGTGGCAGCCTATCTCGAAGTGCTGAGGCGCGAGGATAATGTGTCCGCTGCCGGCGAGAACCTCCAGGCCCATCAGCGTATCTACGAACAGATCAAAGAGCGTAGCGAGGGCGGGGTTGGCCGTCGCGCCGACCTTTACCAGGCACAGAGTCGCCTGGCATTGGCGCAGGATTACTTGAGGTCTGAAGAGGGAGGCCTGCAAGATGCTCGTACTGCCTATGTGCGGCTGGTGGGCGCGCCGCCAAGCGCTCTGGTCAAGCCGCCGTCACTGGCGCAGGCATTGCCGCCCACCGAAGCAGCGGCATTGAATACCGCCATGACCAACCACCCCGCACTGAAGGCCGCGCAGGCGGACGTCGATGGTGCTGAAGCCCTGCATTCCGCGGCCAAGGCCGGACTATGGCCGCGCCTGGACCTGGAGCTGGCCGTCAATCACGACAGACCGGGTCCGCTCGGGCCCAGCCACGACCGCAGCGCGATGCTGCGCCTGCGTTACAACATCTTCCGGGGCGGAGCCGACGTGGCCCGAATCAGCGAAACAGCCTCCCAGACGCGGGAAGCCGAAGAGGCGCTCAAGCGCACGCAGCGCCAGGTTCAGGAAAGCCTGTCGCTGGCCTTCAATGCATACCTGACCTCACGCGAGCGTCTCACCGTGCTAAAGCAATACGTGAATAGTGGCGAGGCAACGCGCGAGGCGTACGCTTTGCAGTTCAGCGTCGGGCGACGCACGCTGCTGGATTTGCTGAATGCCGAGAATGAGTATTACAACGCGCGCATTACGTACTTGAGCGGACAGTATGCGGAGCTGGCCAGCCAGTACCGCTTGTTTGCCGGCATGGGACAACTGCTCGATACCCTGCAAATCGCATTGCCCATCGAAGCCGCGGCATTGCCCGGTGCACGCTAGGGGGGCAGCCTGCCCCTTGCAGTACGGCGGGCTCAAGACGGCCGGTGTCGAGACCCTGTCCGACCTGGTCAACCGCATCAACGGCCTCGGCGCCGGCTGGGCCCGCTTGATGTCGGCGATCGCCCCTTGATCCATTTCCGACAGTCGGTCGTACATAATGTAGGGAAGGGCAGTGCCATTCGCTCGCGATCAGGTCCGGGTTCTCATCTGGTCGCAGCGGCCAATGGGCGTCGTGGCTATTGGGCCTGCGACCAAGATACGCCCAATCCACTATCATAAGCCTCCCAGTTATGTTGAATCCGTCTAACTGCACATCTTCGATATAAGGCGAGCGCTCGAGGCGTACGAAAGCCTTTCTGCTGCTCAGCCGGAAGAATGGCTCAAAGGCAGTACAAGATGGACGGTCGGCTATTGAAGGGCGGTGCACCTATCGATGCAGCAAGCCTGTCACGCGTCGCTGGAGGGTCGGAGAAGTTCTAGTGGGCGCAGCGCGTGCACAGCGCGTTGGAGCACCCGTATCAAGTCTTCCAGTTCCTCCACAAGGGTTTCGGCCTGTTCGACCAAGGCTGGATCCGTTGCTCCCGAGACGAGACTGGCACCATTGAGAACCGTATGGGCCATGCCATGTAACTGGAGTAAGTCGTCGCGAATGCCTGCTGGCTCGCTGACTCGGGTTCGTATCGTATCGACGAGGTCCACAATGCGCAGGATCTCGCTGGTGTCGAAACTGTCCTGCAGGCGATGCAAGGCATCGGTGTCAACCGGGCCATAAGGGGTCTGGGTGTTAGGCACCCCGATGGTCGGTCAAATTCCCCCACTTGTGGTCACCTCAAACTCCCCCACCGGAAGGGGCGCTGAAGTGATGTAGGCGCCTGGCAGGACGTTACCTTGTTCCCCTCGCATGAAGCAGAGGGGTTGCCGGAGTGAACGTCTTGAAGCCGCATCTACAAGGGGGCGTGGGATAAAGCCGGAAATGACACATATGCCAAGAAGTAATAAAGAACCCGGTCTTTATGCCTTTAGGACGTCGGCTGGACCGGTTTTCTGCCGGCCGACAGCGTCGTGTAGCAGCTTGCGGACCCCTGCCGAGACGCTGTCGGGTAACACACCGCCACGGCGGCTTGCAGCCATGGAGCAATGGCATCGCGACCAGAGCTTCCCCGCCCCGACCAAGGCGCTGCTCGTGCGCAACGTGTTCAGCGGCATCGGGTCCAGAGAAAGCGCGTCAAAACCGCTGCGACTCGTCCATTGGGATCAGGTCGTGTACTGGCTCGATGCGACCAGCGAGACGGCGCGCGCGGAGCGTTTCGCCATCGCGCTCAGAGATGGCATCACCTGCTGTTTCCCACAGACGAAGAGCGACCGCCACTACCTGACTGTGCGGCTTCGAATCGAATCGGCGCGCCGGCCGGTTCCCTGACTCCAACCCAGCGTGATGGCCAGGCAGCGCCGCAGGCTTGGCGTTGCGGCATCGACTGCCTATTCTGGTCAGTTCGAGCGGGTTCCGCGCAACCTCGCAAAGCGGCTTACCGAACAAGTCCACCGATCCCGGATGGGGAGTCCCTTGCCATGGCCAGCATCGAACGAACTGCCTATCCTCGGTTTCCGCGTACCCTCACGCTGAAAGATCTGCAGGCCTCGTTCACTCCGCGCCCAGAGGAAATCGAGTGGGCGCAAGGCTTCGCGCGCACCGCTGAACGGCGTCTCGCGCTTCTGGTCAACCTGAAGTGTTTCCAGTACCTGCGCCACTTTCCGGCAGTAGAGGCGGTGCCCGCCGAAGTCGTCGAGCACGTGTCGGCCTGCCTGGGCATGGCACCGGTTCAGCGCATCACCTATCCCGCTGCGCATACCGCGCTCTATCGCCATCACAAGGTGATCCGTACCTTGCTGGGCATCAAGCCGTATACCGATGCCCAGACGCGCCTCGTCGCGAACCGACTTGCCGAGGAAGCCGCCGGCGTGGTGGACACACGCGTGGACATCATCAACATCACGATCGAGGAACTGGTTCGGCTGGGCTACGAACTGCCCGCCTTCCGGACGCTCGATGAGATCGCGGAACAGGCCCATGCCGTAGCCGAAGCCGCGCTCCATCGCCACATCGAGCGGCGCCTGTCCGCCGACCAGCGCCAATGGCTCGATCAACTGCTGGAAACCGAGTTGCCGGTGCGGCGCTCGCTCTATCAGCAGATCAAGCGATCCGCAAAAAAAGCGACGCGCAAACACCTCGACCTGGTGCTGGACCAGTTGAAGTGGCTCGAATCGCTGCCTGACAGCGACACGCTGCTCGACGGCGTTCCGGCCACCAAATTGAAACACTTGGCCAACGTGGCATCCGTCCTGGACGCCGGAGACATGAAGGACTTCCGGCCCGCCAGGCGACACACGCTGATCCTTGCCTTGATGCGCCAGATGCGCATCGGCGCGCGCGACGACATCGCGGAAATGTTCATCCGCCGCATGGGGGCGATCCACAAGAGTGCCAAGGAAGAACTCACTCTCATCCAGGCGCGCCAGCGCGAATTGAGCGAAGAACTCGTTGCCGCGCTCGAGCTAGTCATCGGCATTCTGGCCGAAGGCCTGGACGACGCCAATACCGGCCAGCGCGTGCGCGAGTTGCTGGCGCCGCACGGCGATCTGGACAAGCTGCAGGCCGATTGCGAAGCGATCCGCGTCTGGAGCGACGGCAATCACTTGCCATTGCTGTGGAAGCCTTTCAAGTCGTGGCGTGCGGCGATGTTCCAGATGGCGAAGGGCTTGCGCTTTTTCGCGGCGACCGAAGACCGCCGACTGCTCAAGGCGTTGGACATCGTGCTGCAGAACGAACACCGCAAGACCGAATGGCTCGCCGAAGAGGTGGACCTGTCGTTCGCCTCCGAGCGCTGGCGAAAGCTGGTGCTCCGTTCGCCGACCTTGGGCAACCCGACGAATCGACGCTATCTGGAGGTGTGCGTGTTTTCCCATCTCGCCAGCGATCTGCGCTGCGGCGACGTCTGCATCGAAGGTTCGGGTAACTTTTCCGACCTTCGCCAGCAGTTGATGCCTTGGGAGGAATGTCAGGCGTTGCTTCAGGACTATTGCGACCGGATCGGTCTAGCGTCCGATGCGCAAGGTTTCGTCGACAACCTCAAGAAGCTGCTGACGGAGACGGCCGAACAAGTCGACAGTGAATTCCCCCAGCATGCCGGCGACGTGACGATCAGCCCGAGCGGCGAGCCTACGCTCACACGCGTCGTGGCGCGCGAAATACCTCCCTCGGCCATTGCCTTGCAAGCCGCCATCGACAGCCGTCTCGTGCCGCGCAACCTACTGGACATCCTCGCCAACATCGAGCACTGGACTGGGTTCACCCGTCATTTCGGGCCGCAGTCGGGCGATGATCCGAAACTGCGCAACGCGCGCGAACGCTATCTGCTTACCGTCTTTGCCATGGGTTGCAACCTGGGCCCCAGCCAGGCGGCGCGACACTTGTCGAACGGCGTGACGCCACATCAACTGTCGTACGTGAATCAGCGCCACATGGGCCTGGAGCAGCTGGACAGTGCTTGCCGTGACCTGACCGAGCTGTATCTGCGCCTTGATTTGCCAAAGCTGTGGGGCGAAGGCAAGAAGGTGGCCGCCGATGGCACTCAGTACGACGTCTACGAGCAGAACCTTCTGGTCGGCATGCATTTCCGTTACCGCCGCATGGGTGCCGTGGCCTACCGGCATGTGGCCGACAACTACATCGCGGTGTTCCGCCACTTCATACCGCCAGGCGTGCTGGAGGCCATCTATGTCATCGAGGGCTTACTGAAAGCCGGCTTGAGTGTCCAGGCCGACACCGTCTATTCGGATACACACGGCCAATCCGAAGCCGTCTTTGCATTTACCTACCTGAACGGCATCCAGCTGATGCCGCGCATCCGCAATTGGAAGGATCTGCGCTTCTACAAGGCAGAGAAGGGCAGCCGCTACAAGCACATCGACCGTCTGTTCAGCGATGTCATCGATTGGCAGCTGATCCGCAGCCACTGGAAGGATCTGATACAGGTGGCGATTTCAATCCAGGCCGGCCGCGTCATGTCGCCAATGTTGCTTCGCAAGCTGAGCCACGAGGGCCGGCACAACCGGCTGTTTGCGGCGGCGCGTGAGCTCGGTCGCGTGCTGCGCACGGTCTACCTGCTGCGCTGGATCTCGCAGAAGGACATGCGGCAGGAAGTAACGGCGACGACCAACAAGATCGAGTCGTATCACGCTTTCACCAAGTGGCTCGACTTCGGCGGAGACGTCATCACCGAAAACGATCTGAACGAGCAGCAGAAGCGCGTGCGCTATATCGATCTGGTGGCCTCGGCCGTGATTCTGCAGAACACGGTCGATATGATGCGGATCATGCAAGAACTCCACGCTGCCGGGAAACCGGTGTCCGCGGCCGATGTCGCCTTCATGAGCCCGTATGGCACGACCGGGGTCAAGCGGTTCGGCAATTACCACCTCGATTTGAAGCGGCCGCCGGAGCCGTGGCTCAAGGAATCCTTGTTCCGCCAAGCCGTGAAACGAGCTCGCGCCGACGCCGGCAATGGTTGAGCAGCAACAACAAACCAGGAGGGTTGATATGAGCGATTCCGACGATACGGTCGAGACGGCCTACGGTTGCCTGGACCGGGCAGCATTGCTGCAAGCGCAGCACACATATGACACCACGAGCCTACTGCGCATAGTGGACGATCTCGATGCCATGTTGGGCGAAGCCCGAGGTGAGGATGGGCTGCGCGATATGCTGCTGCGCCTGCATGGGATGGCGCATACCGTCATCAACGGCGCGGGGATGACAGTCGCGACAGGCGAAGAAAGTTTGCCGGAACTCGCGTTCGACGCGCTATCCGAAGTGCTGCGAATCGTCACGATGCTGCAAGGCTGGCTCCGTCAGATCGAGCCGCTTGAGCAATTGGCACCACGCAATTAGTGCATAAAGGCTGCGCTCTTTATTACTTTTGGGATTATGTGTCATTTCCGGCTTTATCCCGGCATGACCCCGTCCTTGCTCGGACGCCCGCCCGGCAGCGCCCAACGGCTGCCGTCCTTGGAAACCAACAGCAAGCGGTCGCCGCGCGCGCAAACCACCGTGGCCCTAATTTTCGTCTTCATCAGTCGAGCGGAGTAACGTCAGCATTTGGCGCTGATCTTACACGCTGGCCGAGGCGGCTCAGACACCAGCAGGCTGGGGAAAAGCTTTGGTAGGGGTCATCGTACTTTCCGTGCATTTTCTGGCGGTACGCATCGGAAAGGGCGTATATATCAAGAGCTTACAAATACGCGGGCGGCACGTGATTCTTGCCCTGAGAAGCCCTACTACAAGCGAGTCTGCTGTCTGCTACCGCCATTTTTTTTCGGAAAGTACGATGACCCCAAAGAAGGTTAAAGCACAACGTTGCTCTTGTAGTCGCCTATCAGTTCGAGTTTGATCTCCTCAGCGCCGGGCTGCGCCATGTAGGCGATGTTGAGCGTATAGCCGTCGGGCGGCAGGCGCCGTGAGTCGGTGCCGGTTCGGTACTGCCAGTGCCTTGTGGATGTCATAGGTCGCGACTACTCGCTGCCCGGCGAGAAAGCGTAGTCCCGTCCCAGCCATCATGCGATCTCGACGACCACCTTGGTGCGCGCGGTGCCTGCGGTGACGAGTTCATATGCCTGCTCCGCCTGCGCCAGCGTGAAGCGGCGCGGATCGACCACCGGCCGCAATAGCCCGCTTTCCACCAGCCGCGTGGCCTCGCTCATCATCTCGCCGTGATGGGCGCGCAGCTTGCCGGTGAGCAGCGGATATAGTGTGAACACGCCGGAGTAGGTGGCTTCGCGGAACGACAGCGGGGCCAGCGCATGCGTCCCCCAGCCGAGCGCGCTGACCACGTGGCCGAAGTGCTTTACCGCTGTGAACGAGGCATCCAGCGTCGGACCGCCGACGGTGTCGACGACCAGTTCGAAGCCTTCCCCCTGCGTGTGCGCGGCAACGTACGCTTCGACGGGCTGCGCGCGGTAGTCAATGGGCGTTGCGCCGAGTTCGCTCACCAGGTCAAGATCCTTCTCACTGGCCGTGGCAAATACTGTGGCCCCCAGCGCGCGTGCCAGTTGCACCGCGATATGGCCCACGCCGCCGGCGCCGCCTTGCACGAGCACGGTCTGGCCGGCCCGCAGGTGCGCCCGATCGACGATACCGGCATAGGCAGTAATGAAAGCCAGCGGCAGG
This sequence comes from Cupriavidus sp. IDO, assembly GCF_000812465.1. Taxonomy (GTDB): domain Bacteria; phylum Pseudomonadota; class Gammaproteobacteria; order Burkholderiales; family Burkholderiaceae; genus Cupriavidus. The sequence continues at coordinate 11,132 of NZ_JWMA01000196.1, forward strand.
GCCGCGGCCTCGCGCATCGACAGATTCGACGGCTTGCGGGCCAGCAGGTCGGCGTCGACGGCGGCGTACTGCGCGAGCGAACCCTGCATGCCGCCCACGCCGCCGGTCATGCCGTAGACTTCGTCGCCGGGGCGAAAAGCGGTAACGCCTGCACCGACCGCTTCCACTGTGCCGGCCATGTCAATGCCAAGCACGAGCGGTAGCGGATGTTGCGCATGCGCGGCGGCGCCCGCCCGGATCTTGGTGTCGAGCGGATTGAGGCCGCTGGCACCGATGTGTACAAGCACCTGTCCGGGGCCGGGGTCGGGCCGAGGCAGCGTGGTTGGTTCGAGGGGGCCGTTGTAGTGGTTCAGCACTAGGGCCTGCATGGACATCGTCATCTCCTGTGTTTCCTTTCGGTCGTCACGCCTGGCAATCTTGCATTCCGCGTGTCGTTGGACTCATGATGGCTCATGCGGAATCGCATGGAAATTAATACTTTTGAATGATTGGCAGTCATAAATGCATGACCATAGACTCGAATGGAGCGATGTGCGCATCTTCCTCGCCATCGCACGAGCTGGGACGCTCGGCGGCGCGGCCCGGGTGATCGGCCAGACACAACCGACCATGGGCCGGCGCCTGCGGGCACTGGAAGAGGCGGTCGGGCAGGCCTTGTTCCACCGCACCAGTGATGGCCTAGTGCTGACCGACGAAGGCAGCGCCGTCCTGGTCTACGCCGAGCGCATGGAGGAGGAAGCACTGGGCCTCTCCCGAACGCTGGCCGGACAGGGCAACGCGCTGACAGGTTCGCTGCGTGTCACGTCGTCCGACTGGTTCGGCATGCATGTGCTGACCCCGGTCTTTGCCCGCTTCCTCAAGCAGCATCCGGATGTGTCGTTGGAACTGGTGACGGATTCCCGGCAATACAGTCTGGCGCGCCGCGAAGCCGACCTGGCATTTCGCATCATGCCGTTCGAGGAGCCTGACGTCATCCAGCGCAAGCTGATGCACATGGACTATGCACTGTACGGGCACCGGGATCTCGTGGCGCCTCGTGTCGGCGATGGCGAGGGTGTAGCGCTCATCAGTATGGATACCGCCTTCGGCACGCTGCCCGACGTGGCATGGGTCGGGAGATTGCTGCCCAGGGCACGCATCGTTTATCGCAGTAACAACCGTAGCGTGCAGGCGCGCATGTGCGCCGAGGGCGGTGGCTTCGCAGTGCTGCCGTGTGCGCTGGGCGATGCCACGCCGGACCTGCGGCGCATCGATCTGGGCGAAGCGCCGCCGGGGCGCGATGTCTGGTTTGGCCTTCACCGCGACCTGCGCCGGCTGGCACGCCTGCGGGCGTTGGTAGATCTGACGGTGGCGTGCCTGGGAGAGCGATAGGGGCGCTACGCTATGTCAGACGACACCGCGCCTCGTTTCGCGTCACGGGTTAAAACTCATCGCAGCGGCCGGTGCGCTCGCGATACCTGGCCAGATAGTCGCGCTGGCGCGCCGAGGGCACATCGCGCAGCCGCATGTCAGGCGCGAGCCCGAGCGCTGAGCGATGGGGCGGCAGGCGTGGTTCCTCTGCCTGGAGTAACGATAGAACCGGGGTAGCAGCCCCCAGTATTCATGCGGGTTTCCGGCCGGCGCCCACAAGAAATTCCCGTAAAATCAACAACTTGCTGACTGGGTCATTCCCTGCATCCGCAGGTGTGCCGATTGCGACACGGGCATGGCGGCGGGGGATCGTAAGCCTCCAAAAAAGCTTAGTCGCGGCCGACGGACGGACCGACGCCAAGCCGGGGATATATACCGCTAATGCGCAGGTCTTTGGCACCGTCCTCTGAGCCGCTTTCAAAGCAAAATGGTTATGCCGTACGCCATTGCGAAGGTGAGTCCGACTGGAACGCCGCGGTCGGCATGAGCCGATGCACATAGCGCGCGATGCCCCGCAGATTGATTCCCTCGAGATGGGTCGGACCGATATGCCGAAGGTCCTCAGATCGAGTCGTCTCGCTGCTGATTCTCTCGAGGACGTCCCAACTGCGTTGCATGTGCATCCTATTCCAAGCCATTACTGAATTGGATAGCAAGGTCAAGGACGATGACACTGCCGCCAGCGACGCGTCATGGCGCGCCAGCTCGATCGGTATCTTGCCGGAATGGATCGCCCGCTGGAGAATGTGCACCGCTTCACCGCGGTTCAACACGTGCTGCATCTCATGGCGAAATGCGGTATTCGTGAAATAGTCGATCAGGAAGATCGTACGAAACAACCGTCCGAGATGCATGCCGGCCTCATAGACTGGCTGTCCGCGTGCCGCCACCCCAAAGCGCGAGAGTGCCTGGACTGCGGTGCATTGCCCGCTTTGCACGGACGCCGCAATCCGCACCAGCTCGTCCCAGGCGGACTCAATGAGGCTCAGTCGAACATCTGCATCGGTGACGGCAGCCAGTTCGCCAGGCACATTATGATGCCTGGGAACATGCAGACGTCTGTCGCGCAGGTGGGACAGTCGCGGACAGAGATCGAAGCCCAACAGCCGTGACAGACTCATCGCGAAATCTGTAAAGCCGTGTGTATCCACTGCAAGTTGCGCGACGTCTTCCGAACCGCCTTGTCGGATCACGCCCTCAATCGCTGCGCCGGCCTGGCGCTCGTTGAGCAAAATTGGCTGGTCATAGAATATGCCCCACCGATCGCGAACGTGAGTGTACATCCCGATCGAAGCAGTCCGCCGGCGTGGGTCGGCCCGCGCTTTCCAGACAGAGCGCGTCGTTTCCAACGACATCATGTCTGACGAGGCTAAATCGGAACGCCCCCAATACTGGGCAATCGGGTGCTGATGCATGAAGGTCAGCACGGCTTCAGCCGCGTGGCGCAGCTTCCGTTCATCCGCAACCCGGTGCATCATCTGCCGGATCGCGGGAGGCGATCAGCACATAATCGCCGCCGGGTAAGTTTTGTTAACGATTGAAGCCCCGCCGGCGCCCAACTAAAATGGCCCCCGCGACGCATCCCTTTCCTCACTCCCTTCAGCGTAAGAAGCAATAAGGCACCGGCTGCAGGGTCGCAAAACTAAGAAACGTTACCGACCGCGCAATTCATCTTGGGCGCGCGCAAGACGCGCACTTCAACCGTGTGTGCCAGGCGAGGGAAGCCGACGAGACCTTCCAGCCTCTCTATTACGCCGGGCCCGAGGACGTCGAATACGACGAGTCGGCAGAAAGGTCCCGAAGTCGTACGGCGTTGATTGGGCGCGAGAATTCGTAAGGAAGGCTTGGCGCAGGCGAGAAGCGAACGACACGCAAGAGACAAGGTCTCACCGTCCATGGGATAAGGAAGCGTCTGCACCTGCAGTGACTTCGATGAAGGAGAACGAATTGGCCCCAAAGCAAGAGGTTGAACCCCTTGTCGCGAGCAATGCGACGGACGGACTTGGTCAGATGGAGCTTCCCATCGCTGAGGCGATGCGCGACGCGGATCCCGTCATTGGTGAAGCCAGCGGTGCATGCGTCGGTAGTGGCAGCGCTGACACTCAGGCCCGACGCTTGGACTTCTGGTCGACAAGCCGGGATAGCGGCCCGACGGCAACCGTGTCATATCGGCGCCGGCGGCCTTACGCAGCCCCGGACGCTTCAACGGAAGACGTGGCACCGGAAGAATCGATGGAAGCCGCCGCCTCGGAAGCGTTGACTGAATCTGACGCGCCGGAAGCGCCCATTGAAGCCATGCCCTCGGAAGCGACCACTGAAGCCGTGGCCGAAGCTCCGGTTGAAGTCCTGGCCACGGACGAACCGATGGAAGCTGCCGCCCAGGACGAACTGACCGAAACGGCCGCCCCGGTAGCACCGCTTTACGCCCCAGCTCCGGAAGCGGCGCCTGAAGAGACGCGGGCCCCGAAGCGCGGTCGGAAGCCGAAAGCGCTCACCGAAACTGCCGCTCCGGAAGCAGCGCCGGAAGCAGCGCCGGAAGAGAGGCGGACCCCGAAGCGCGGTCGGAAGCCGAAAACCCTAGCCGAAGTTGCCGCTCCGGAAGTCACGACTCAAGAGACCCCAACCCGGAAGCG
>NZ_JWMA01000040.1 GCF_000812465.1 Cupriavidus sp. IDO
CTCCATTACGCCGGTGATCTGCTGGCGCCATTACGCCGAAGATCTGGTGGCACCATTACGCCGGCGACGGATTGGCACCATCATGCCGGCGATTCACACGCCCTGATGAATTCTGGGGCAAGGTCAAAGGGAACTTGCAGGCGGGAAGAATCCGAATGCTATTTGTCGCTGACCACATCCCCAAGGAACTCAAGCGCATCGTCGAGTTCTTGAACGTCCAAATGGACCCTGCGGAAGTACTTGCGCTCGAAATTCGGCAATACATAGGCGAGAACCTCAAGACCTTTGTGCCTACCATCATCGGTCAGACATCCGAGGCTGAGGTTCGCAAGAGTGCAACCAAAAAGGAGCGCCTCTGGGATGAGTCTTCATTCATGGTCGCACTTCGGGACAAGGACCCTAAAGGCGAGCCATATGCCAGACGGCTCCTGGACTGGGCATCTGCACACAGCACGATTTGGTGGGGGCGAGGCTCGTTGCACGGTTCCTTTGTGCCGATGATTAGCTCGACGCCTAAGGCACAGGCTCTTCTGGCTATGTATACCTTCGGGAAGGTACAGCTGTATTTGAAGCCTCTCTCCGCGAAAGCCCCATTTAGCGACGCAGAGAAGATGCAACAGGCCATTGAACTCATTAATGCCGCACTGCCAAGTCCACTGCCCTCCGATGCCGCTGCCAAGACACCTCAAGTCCGTCTGGCTGACCTCAGCGAGCAGGAGTTTGCTCGGTTCCTCAGCGCTCTTGAGTGGATGGTTCAGACGATTCATGCTGCATAGCATGCGTCTAACCATTCCATGACCACCTCAGCGCGCCGTTACGACAGAAAATGCTTGCCAACTTGATTGGCCTTTCGCGAGCAGAGTTGAGTCTTCTTCATCATGCAGCCAACGGAAGACGTCAACCTGGCGCCAGCGAAGCGGGAAGTTGGGGCCAAGCGTTGGGGCCAGTACCGTAGAGGCTTCTTTCCGTGGCGCGGAGCTCAAAGGAGGGAGCGAATATCCCAGATGTCAGCATCGGGCACAAAGATGTATCCGCCAGGGGCGTCCCCGTAGGCTCGCGTTTTCCCCAAGAGCAAGAGCTGTGCTGTCAGTGCACAGAGCGCAGCATCCACGGCATCAATAGAGGTTAGAGACCTGGTATCGATGCCCGCATCTTCCAGCAACATGCGTCGCTGAACGCGCTTCAGTTTGGCCGAGGCGACCTCTTTGCCGAGAAGCGAACAGGTAATAGCGTGCGGAAACGTCTCGAAGGTGACCCGTCCCCCGGGGTAGCGCCTTTCGGGCAGAAGCGGGTGTGTCGGTGCAAAGGTCTTGAAGACCCCCTCGCCGCTAAACATCCAGCCATAGAATCCGCTGGTACTTGCCCGGGCTCGCTCCTCTATCGGAGTCGAAAAGCAGAATATTCTCTCCTTGGCGAGTTCTTTCTCGGCAAGCCGTCCCGCTCCATCCTGACTCCACCGGCATGGCGAGTCGATGCCGACGGCTGCAACGTTGTGCCGAAGACATTGCTGGTACAAATCGTCCGGATTGCTGCTCTTCCCGACGCAGACAACGTCGCGGCCTCGCAAGATGACAAGGTGACATCCCTTTCTTGCGCCTCCGATATCGATGCCAGCAACGGTGCCTGAAGCATTCGTTTCCAATAACGTCTCCTACTCTCGCTGACAAATTTGGCTTGACTACGGTCGTGCTAACGAGGCCGTTGGCGCAGTAGCATAATAACCGGCCTCTCCGCACTTACTTGGCAAGCACGCTGACCTGGAGACTTGCCATGCTCCGTCGCACGCAAGGATGCTGCCGACCCGTCCCTTGCACGTAGGCTTGAGGACTGGCAGCTGCACTACAACGGTGTCCTGGCCTGCGGGCCGGCAGCGACGCCGGGAAGCCGCAGCCGACGCAGTTAAGGCGCATTCGACGTTAGCCAGAAAGCGACATCCGTCTGGCGCCAGCGAAGTGGAAAATTGGGACCAAGATGCGCAGGTGGTGGCAAAGAATGCGGCTTGGTTTTCGCGCGACGAAGAATGGTGGCAGGGGTGACCGTGAAGATGGCTGCAAGGTCGTGGGCGTCGAGATAGGTGGGAAGCTCGCTGGGATGCGAACCTAGGAAAGCGGAGAGTGTCTGCATCCTCCGTATAGCACTCCGCTTGCGGAGCCGAATGTGAGTACAGACATATAAATCTCGGGGCTAGACTCGCCAACTCCGCGGGAACCGAATCTGGAAGTCAGGTTTTGAATCTGGCCGTAGTTGCCTGCTGCTCCGACGCAAGGTCTCGACAGTCAGCGGTCAATGCAACCGGGCAAGAAAAATCTAGGGTCGAGGCGGCCGCCATGAAGCCTCTATCCTTGCCTGGCTCTGCAACATTAGAAGCGCCCAATTCGGCTCCACGCTTGGCTCTTCAGTCTTTTCAGGGGTGGCCTTTGGTCACTTTTAATGCAGACTTTGGCCACTTGTAATGTAAAGAGCCATCAACTACTCCGACCTGAAGAACCTCAAGACCACGACCATTGACTCGGCCAAGTTCCTGCATGACGGCGGTTTCGATTCCACCGGGCGCTACTTCCTGGTGGCGGCCAATGCCTCCAACAAGATCGCCGTGGTCGACACCAAGGAAGACAAGCTCGCGGCGCTAATCGACGTGGGCAAGACACCGCATCCGGGGCGCGGCGCCAACTTCGTGCATCCGAAGTTCGGCCCGGTCTGGGCTACCAGCCACCTCGGCGATGAAACCATTAGCCTGATCGGCACCGACCCCACCGGCCACAAGGCGCAGGCCTGGAAGGTGGTGCAGACGGTCAAGGGCCAGGGCGGCGGTTCGCTCTTCATCAAGACGCATCCGAAGTCTTCCAACCTGTGGGTGGACACGCCGCTGAACCCGGACGCCAAGCTCAACCAGTCGGTGGCCGTGTTCGACACGCGCAACCTCGATGCCGGCTTCAAGGTGCTGCCGATCGCGGAATGGGCGAACCTGAAAGGCGAAGGCGCCAAGCGCGTGGTGCAGGCCGAGTACAACAAGGCCGGCGACGAAGTCTGGTTCTCGGTATGGGGCACCAAGGACGGCGAGTCTGCCCTGGTGGTGGTCGATGACAAGACGCGCACGCTGAAGACCGTCATCAAGGACCCGCGCCTGATCACGCCAACCGGCAAGTTCAACGCCTACAACACCCAGCACGACATCTACTGAACGCGCGCCGCAGCGGGACGGCCACGTGCCGCTGCGCCGCTCTCCGGAGCCAAACCATGAACGCAATGAAAGCCGTCATCGCCATGATCGCCGCCGCCGTGCTGCCCGCCACCGTCCACGCTAGCCAGGAACTCGCCGCGGGCAAGGCCTGCATGGCCTGCCATGCCATCGACAAGAAGCTGGTCGGTCCGGCCTTCAAGGACGTAGCCGCAAAGTACAAGGGCAGCAAGGATGCCACCGCGCAGCTTGCCAATTCGATCCTCAAGGGCAGCAGCGGCAAATGGGGAGTGGTCCCCATGCCGGCCAATCGCGTGAGCGAAGCCGAAGCCGACACGCTGGCCAAATGGGTCCTCACGCTCTGAGCCGCATCGCCGGGCGCGCCGTGCGGCGCGGCATCATCGTCGCCGCATGGCTGTCGGCAGCGCCTGTCCTTGCACAAGCCCCGCCCCGCCCACGCCGGCCCGCCAGGTACAACTGGCCCACTGGCTGCGCGACGACTGCGGCGCCTGCCACGGCATGACGTTGCGCGGCGGACTCGGACCGCCGCTCACCGCTGCTGCGCTTGCAGCCAAGCCGCGCGACGGACTGGTCGCCACGATCCTGTACGGCCGGCCCGGCACCGCGATGCCGCCCTGGCAACCCTTCATGACGCAAGACGAAGCCCAATGGCTGATCGAACGACTACAGGCAGGGCAGGCACCTGCCGCTGCTTCCTACGCTTCTCCGGCCGACTGATCGGACTGCTCGCGGCTGCCTTGCTCGTCGCGTGCGCCAGCCTGACCGGGACACCAGACACCGTACGCGGGACCGGCGATCTCGGTGTCGTGATCGAGCGCGCCGCAGGCCGCGTCCAGGTGGTTGAGACCTCCGGCATGACCCGCCTCGCCACGGTTGACGGGCTGGGCGACCTGTCCCATGCCAGCGTCGTGTTCTCGCGCGACGGGCGCTTTGCCTATGTCTTTGGCCGCGACGGCGGGCTCTCGCGCGTCGATCTGCTGCAAGGGCGAATCACGCATCGCGTGATGCAGGCCGGCAACAGCATCGGCGGCGCAATCTCGCAAGACGGCAAGGTGGTGGCTGCGCAGAACTACGCGCCGGGCGGCATCCGCCTGATCGATGCCACCACGCTGGAGCCGCTGGCCGACATTCCGGCAATCGGCAGCGATGGCCGCCGCTCCAAGGTGGTCGGGCTTGCAGACCTGCCCGGCCGTCGCCTGGCCGCCAGCCTGTTCGAATCGGGCGAGATCTGGATCATCGACATCGCCGATCCGCGCCACCCGCAGGTCACGCGCCTGCCTGCAGGACGCGAACCCTACGATGGCCTCGTCACGCCAGACGGCCGCTGGTACCTGGCCGGCCTGTTTGGCGAAGACGGCCTGGCACTGGTCGACCTGTGGCAGTCGCCGCCCCGCTCGCGCAAGGTCATGTCCGGCTACGGGCGCGGCACGGCGCCGCTGCCGGTCTACAAGATGCCGCACTTGCGCGGCTGGGCGATGGCGCAAGGCCTGGCATGGCTGCCGGCGGTGGGACGCCACGAAGTGCTGATCGCCGATCCGGCCCACGGCTGGCAGGAAGCCGGCCGCGTCGAACTGGCCGGGCAGCCGGTCTTTGTCATGGCGCGCCCGGACGGCCGCCAGGTCTGGGTCAACTTCGCCTTTCCGCACAACGACACCGTGCAGGTGATCGACACCGCCACGCGCGAAGTCGTGCGCACACTGCGCCCTTGTCGCGGCGTACTGCACATGGAGTTCACACCCAAGGGCGAAAGCGTCTGGCTGTCGTGCCGCGACGATAACCGCGTCGAGATCTACGACACCGCCACCTTCGACCGCCTCGCCACGCTGCCGGCGGACAACCCCAGCGGCATCTTCTTCACCGTCCGGGCGCAGCGCTTCGGCATGTAAGGCAACTGCCATGTACGACGAACGACAGCTATATGACAGCATCCAGCATGACTTCCCGCTGCATCCGAGTCCCTACCAGCTCGTGGCGGGCGCGCATGGCCTGTGCGAGCACGACGTGCTGAGCCTGCTGGCGCGCGACCTCGGCGCCGGCCGGATCAGCCGCATCGGGGCAGTCTTCGCGCCCAACGTCATCGGCGCCAGCACACTTGGCGCGCTCGCGGTGGAGCCTGCGCAACTTGACCGCGTGGCCGCGCGCGTCAGTGCCTGTGCCGCCGTCAGTCACAACTATGCGCGGCAGGGGCACCGCTACAACCTGTGGTCCGTCGCCGGTGCATGCGATCGCATCGCGCTGGACGCCACGCTCGCCGCCATCGCGGCGAAGACCGAACTGACGCCACTGGACCTGCCACTGGAGCGCGAGTACCACATCGACCTCGGCTTTTCGCTGAGAGGCCATGCGGCACACAGGCGGCACCGCATGACGAAAACCCCGCCACGGCAACAGCTCACCAATGACGACTGGCGGCTGGTTGCGGCACTGGAAGCCGGCCTGCCGCTGACGCCGCGCCCGTATCACGAGCTGGCGCTGCGATGCCGCATGCCGCTGGATCGCCTGCTCGACCGACTGGCGCAATGGTCGGACAGCGGCGTGATCCGGCGCCTCGGCGTGATCCTGCATCACGGCGGCTTCGGCTACACCCACAACGCCATGTGCGTATGGGACGTTCCCGACGGACGCGCCGATGCGCTTGGCATGCGGCTCGCGCGCATGCCCCGGGTCACGTTGTGCTACCGGCGTGCGCGGCGCCTGCCGGACTGGCCTTACAACCTGTTCGCCATGATCCACGCGCGTGATGCGCAGGATCTCGAAACCGCCATGCAGCGATTCGACGAACAGGCGGGACTCGGACAGGTACCGCATGCCGTCCTGGTCGGCACCCGTTGCTACAAGCAGCGCGGTACGCGCTACGCCACCCAGCAGCCGGTGCACGCATGAGCGTCACGCCGCAACTGGATGACCTGGATCGCCGCATCGTCAACGCGCTGCAGCGCGGCCTGCCGCTCACGCCCCGCCCCTATGCGGACGCCGCGCGGCCGCTCGGCATCGACGAGGCAACGCTGCTGGGCCGGCTGCAGTCGCTGCTGCGCCGGGGCGTGCTGACGCGCTTCGGCCCCCTGTATCAGATCGAGCGCGCCGGCGGTCGCTTCGTGCTGTGCGCCTGCCACGCGCCCGCCGAGCGGCTCGAGGCCGTGATCGGCGCCATCAACGCTCATCCTGAGGTGGCGCACCACTATGCGCGCACGCACTATCTCAATCTCTGGTTCGTGCTGGCGGTCGGCCATGCCGCGGACGTCGCGCCAGCACTGCACCGCATCGCTGCCGATGCCGGCGTGGAGATCCTGCCCTTTCCGAAGGAGCGGGAGTTCTTCGTCAATCTTTACCTGCCCGCATGACGACCATGACCGATACCGCCGGGACGCCGGACGCCATCGACCTCGTCCTGATGCGCGCCACGCAAGGCGGCTTGCCGCTCGTGCCCGCGCCATATGCCAAGATCGGCGCCTTGCTGGGCATCACCGAAGACGCGGTGATCGCGCGGCTGGCCGCGATGCAAGCGCGCGGCACGCTGCGCCGCATTGGCGCCGTACCCAATCACTATGCGCTGGGCTGGCGCGCCAACGGCATGACGGTGTGGGACGTGGACGACGCCCGCATCGATGTGCTGGGCGAGCAGATCGGCATGCTGCCCTTCGTCAGCCACTGCTACCGCCGTCCGCGACGCCTGCCGCACTGGCCGTACAACCTGTTCGCCATGGTCCACGCGCGCACCCGCGAGGAGGCCGCGCCACTGGTGGCGCGCATTGCCGCCGTACTGGGCGACGCCTGCCATGCGCATGACGTGCTGTGGTCCACCCGCATCCTCAAGAAGACCGGCCTGCGCCTGCCGCCGGCCACGGAAAGAGACTGATCATGTTCCGCCTGTCCCGATTCATGGAAGCCCTGCGCCACGCAGGCCCGGTGCCACCGCCACGCAGGCCCGCCGGCCCCGTAGTGATCTGGAACCTGGTGCGCCGCTGCAACCTCAACTGCAAGCATTGCTATTCGACCTCCGCCGACACCGAATTCAAGGGCGAGCTGAGCACGGCGGAAGCGCTGGACGTACTCGGCCAGCTCAAGGCCGCACGCGTGCCCGCGCTGATTCTCTCCGGCGGCGAGCCGCTGTTGCGCCCGGATCTCTATGAGGTGGCCGCACGTGCGCGGGCGCTGGGCCTTCACCTCTCGCTGTCCTCGAATGGCACGTTGCTCGATGCTTCGCATGCGGAGCGGCTCGCAGCAACCGGCTTCGACTACGTCGGCGTGAGCCTGGATGGCCTGCAGGCCACGCATGACCGCTTCCGCCGCAGCCCCGCCGCGTTCGAGCGGGCCCTGGCCGGCCTGCGCGCAGCGCGCGATGCCGGGCTGCGCGTGGGCGTGCGCATGACCCTGACCGAGGCCAACGCCGCCGAGCTGCCCGCGCTGGTGGGCCTGACCGAAGCCGAAGGCATCGACAAGTTCTACCTGTCCCACTTCAACTATGCGGGACGCGGCCGCAGCCACCAGTCCGACGACGCCCGCCACGCCGGCACGCGCGCCGCGCTCGACTGGCTGTTCGATCACGTCTGGGCACGCACGCAGCGCGGCCACGCCGGCGACTTCGTCACCGGCAACAATGACGCCGACGGCGTGTACCTGCTTCATTGGATCGCCCGCCGGCATCCCGCAAGGCTCGCCGACATGCGCCAGCGCCTGCTCAACTGGGGCGGCAACGCCACCGGCGTGGGTGTGGCCAATATCGACAACCTCGGCAATGTGCACCCGGACACGATGTGGTGGCAGGTCACGCTCGGCAACGTGCGCGAGCGCCCCTTCGGCGACATCTGGGCCGACCGCAGCCATCCGCTGATGGCGGGGCTCGCCGCGTCGCCGCGTCCCTTGCAGGGCCGATGCGCGCGCTGTGCGCACCGCGCCATCTGCAACGGCAATACGCGCGTGCGCGCGTGGGCGGTCAGCGGCGATCCGTGGGCCGAGGATCCCGGTTGCTACCTGCGTGATGACGAGATTGCAGCGTCGCCTGACGCGGAGGCGCTGGTATGAGTGTGCGCACGTTGATGCGAGTCATCACAGCCCTTGCCGCGGTCCACGCGTCGCTGGCGTCCTCAGCTGGCACAACCGCGCCCGCTGCTGCGGTGCACTATAGCCAGCACTGCGGGGCCTGCCATGGCACGGATCGTCTGGGCGGCATGGGGCCGGCCCTGCTGCCGGAAAGCCTGGAGCGCCTGCGCCCAGCAGAACTTGCCGATGTGTTGCGCCACGGCCGCACTGCCACGCAGATGCCGGGCTTTGCAGCACAGCTCGACGAAGCGGCGCTCGACGGCCTCGCTGTGTGGCTGCGCACCGCGCCCGCCATCGCGCCGCACTGGGACGCCGCCGACATCCGAGCCTCGCACGTTGTCTACCACGCCCCCGGGGCACTCCCGGCTAAACCGGTATTCACCGCCGATCCCACCAACCTGTTCCTCGTGGTGGAGGCCGGCAGCCACCACATCAGTGTGCTCGACGGCGACCGGCTCGAACGCATTCACCGCTTCCGCACGCGCTTTGCCCTGCACGGCGGCCCCAAGTTCAGCCAGGACGGCCGCTACGTCTATATGGCCAGCCGCGACGGCTGGGTGAGCAAGTACGACCTGTGGAACCTGACCTATGCGGCCGAAATTCGTGCGGCGCTCAACACGCGCAATGTCGCCGTGAGCGATGACGGCAAGTGGGTACTGGCCGGCAATACGCTGCCCGGGACCCTGGCGCTGCTTCGCGCCGACGACCTGTCGCTGGTGCGCGTGTACGACGTGCGAGGACGCGACGGCAAGCCTTCGCGCGTCTCGGCCGTCTATGACGCGGCGCCCCGCCACAGCTTTATCGCCGCGCTCAAGGACGTTCCGGAGGTGTGGGAACTGCCCTATGGCGATGCCGGCGTGCCTATGCAACCGCGCGTCATCGTGCTGGACGACGTGCTCGACGATTTCTATTTCGACCAGGGCTACCGCCATATCCTCGGCGCCTCGCGCGACGGACGCGGGCAGGTGATCGACATGGCCCGCGGGCGCCAGGTGACGGAACTGGAGGTGTCCGGCATGCCTCACCTTGGCAGCGGCATCACCTGGGTGCGCGATGGCCGCGAGGTAATGGCTTCGCCCAACCTGAAGCAGGGACGCATCAGCGTGATCGACATGGAGGACTGGCATACCGTCGGCACCGTGCAGACCAACGGGCCGGGCTTTTTCCTGCGCAGCCACGAAGACACGCCATATGTCTGGACCGACGCCATGATGAGCCCGCGCCGCGACACACTGCAGGTCATCGACAAGCAAAGCCTGCAAGTCGTCGGCAGCGTGACCCCGAGCCCCGGCCGCACCGCCGCGCATGTCGAATTCACGCGCGATGGCCGCTACGCGCTGGTCAGCCTGATGGAGCGCGACGGCGCCATCGTCGTATACGACGCGCAGACGCTGCGTGAGGTCAAGCGCATTCCGATGGACAAGCCCATCGGCAAGTACAACGTATTCAACAAGACAACCCGCTCGTCGGGCACCAGCCACTGAGGACGTCACATGAACAAGCCACTCCAATCAGGCAAGGTCTGGCTGGTCGGCGTCGGGCCGGGCGATCCTGACCTGGCAACGGTCCGCGCCACGCGCGTGCTCGCGCAGGCGCAGGTCTGGCTGGTCGACGACCTGGTCTCGCCGGAGATGTGCCAGCTCCGGCACGCATATCGAATGGGTCGGCAAGCGCGGCGGGCGCTGCTCGGTCAGCCAGGCGCGCATCCAGCAACTGACGCTGATGCACGCGCTGGCCGGCAAGGACGTGGCGCGGGTGAAAGGCGGCGATCCGCTCCTGTTCGGGCGCGGCGGCGAAGAATCCGCCTTCCTGCGCGCGCATGGCATCAGCGTCGAGGTGGTCAACGGCATCAGCAGCGGCATGGCGGCAGCGCAGGCGCTGGGTATCGCGCTCACGCACCGCGCGCACTGCCATGGCGTCACGTTCGTCACTGCGCACACCAGCAAGGACGGCAGTCCCGACTGGCGTGCGCTGGTCGCCGGCGGCACCACTCTCGTGATCTACATGGGCATGAGCCGGTTGGCCGCGATCCGCGATGCGCTGTTCGCGGCGGACATGCGGCATGACATGCCCGCCGCTATCGTCATGCAAGCGGGCGGCAAGGGTGAGCAATGCTGGACTGGCACGGTTGCCACGCTCGGCGATGCGATTGCTGCAGGGCTGGCCAGCCCTGCTGTGGTGATGGTGGGCGGTGTTGTATCGGAGGCGAACGTTCCCGTGCGGACGAGTGCGGTGGCAAGCGCCTGATCAGTACGGCAGGCCCACGTAGTTCTCCGCCAGCGCCCTGCAGGCCGCCTCCGAACTGATCAGGTAGTCCAGTTCCGCCTGCTGCATGCGTCGCGCGAAATCGTCCGCGTCCGGGAAGCGGTGCATCAGCGATGTCATCCACCAGGAGAACCGCTCGGCCTTCCAGATCCGGCGCAGGCATCGCGCGGAGTAGGCATCCAGCTCGCGCTTGTCATCATGCCGGTAGACGCCGACCAGGCCGTCGGCCAGGGTCAGCACATCGCTGGCGGCCAGGTTCAGTCCCTTGGCGCCGGTGGGCGGCACGATATGCGCGGCGTCGCCGGCCAGGAACAGGTTGCCGAAGCGCATCGGCTCGCAGACAAAGCTGCGCAGCGGCGCGATGCTCTTCTCGATGCTCGGGCCCGTCACCAGCGACTGCGCCGACTGCGGATCGAGCCGGCGGCGCAGTTCATCCCAGAAGCGCTCATCGGACCAGTCTTCCACCCGCTCGCTGGACGGCACCTGCACGTAGTAGCGGCTGCGCGTGCGGGAGCGCATGCTGCACAGCGCAAAGCCGCGCTCGTGGCTGGCGTAGATCAGTTCATCGGCGACCGGCGGGGTATCGGAGAGCATGCCAAGCCAGCCGAACGGATAGACGCGCTCGAAGGTCTGCGTGGCGGTCTGCGGCACGCTCTGGCGGCTGATGCCGTGGAAGCCGTCGCAACCGGCGATGTAGTCGCAGTGGATCTCGTGGGCCATGCCGTCCTTGCGGTAGCGGACGACCGGCCGGGCGCTGCCGAAATCATGCAGGCTGACATCCTGCGCCTCGTAGACCGTGGTAATGCCCGCAGCCTGTCGTGCCGCCATCAGGTCGCGCGTGACTTCGGTCTGTCCGTAGACGGTAACGCTGCGACCGACCAGCACATGCAGGTCGATGCGATGCCGGCGGCCGTCGAACGCGAGTTCGATGCCATCGTGCACCAGCCCATCCTCGCGCAGGCGCGCGGCCACGCCGGCGCGCTCGAGCGCATCGACGGTCACGCTCTCCAAAATGCCGGCGCGAATGCGCCCCAATACATAGTCGGGACTGCGCTGCTCGATGATGATGTTGTCAATGCCCGCCTTGGCGAGCAACTGGCCGAGAAGCAGGCCGGCGGGGCCGGCGCCGATGATGGCAACCTGGGTGCGCATGTCTTGTCTCCTTGTGGATATCGCTCTTCTGGCGCTAAAGATAGTCGCTGAGGGCCCGCACAGGAATGGACAGATCGAACCATTGACAGGACAATCGGAACATTGCTGGTAAACACCGAATACGCCCCTGAGACCCGTCCCGACCTACTCGCTGTATGGCGTGAATTCCTCGGAACCGCTGTCAGATCAGCTACATTTCGAGTCCATCGCCGTGCGCAGCCGCCTGCACGGTTGGGAGATCAAGCCCCACCGCCACGAGCGATTCCTGCAAATTCTGTACATCCATGGGGGCGGCGGCGAAGCGCTGCTGGAAGAACGCCGCGAGCCGCTGCGCAGCGGGTCGCTGGTGACGATGCCGCCGCGGCACATCCACGGCTTCGTCTTCACACCGGACACCGACGGCATGGTCGTAACCATGACCGACAGCCACCTGCGAACGCTGCTGGCCGGGGTGCCGGATGCGCTACCGCTGTTCGAGCACCCGCGCCACGACCGCGTGCGGCGTGGCGATGCGTTGGCGGAAGCCCTGTCGCTCTTTCGTGGGGAGATGGAAACGGTGTCCGCGTGGCGCGGGGCGTCGCTGTCGGCACTGCTGACGCTGGTACTGATCGGCATCTCGCGGCTGGCGAACGCTTCCGCGCCGGCCGCCGAGCGCAGCAGCAGCCGGCCCGCGCGGCATTTCCAGCATTTCCAGCAACTGCTGGAGGCGGACTACCGTGAGCAGAAAGAGATTAGCTATTACGCCGGCGCGATCGGCGTCACGCCGACACAACTCAACCGTGTGTGTCGCCAGACCTCAGGACAGTCGGCGCTGCAGATGATTCACGCACGCGTGCTTGCCGAGGCGCAGCGCGACCTGCTCTTCAGCGACCTGGAAATCAAGCACATCGCGCTGTCGCTCGGGTTCTCCGATGCGGCGTATTTCTCGCGCTTCTTCGCGCGGCTGGTGGGGCAGGCGCCGACGGAGTTCCGGCAATCGGGGCGGGCACGATTGCCGGCGTTTGCGGTGCAGTCAGGCTGATCGATCAGCCTGCCTTGTCCATCTCCGCAAAGACTTCCTCAGCCATGTGGAACGCTGAATTCGCCGCCGGCACCCCACAATAAATCGCGACCTGCAGGAGCACCTCCTTGATCTCATCGCGCGTCACGCCGTTGTTGGCGGCGGCACGCAGATGCAGCTTCAGTTCTTCCGAACGGTTCAGCGCCACCATCATGGCGATGGTCAGCAGGCTGCGGGTATGCCGCGGCAGGCCTTCGCGCGTCCAGATCTCGCCCCAGGCGTAGCGCGTGATCAGGTTCTGGAACTCCTCGTTAAGCGGCGTCAGCCGTGCGAGCGAGCGATCGACGTGGGCGCTGCCGAGTACGTCGCGGCGGACTGACAGGCCGGCTTCGTAGCGCGCGTGGTCGTCGGTCACCGGCAGGCGGCCGTTCACGAAATCGATCAGCGCAGCGGTGAAGCGGCCGGGCTGCTCGAAGCTGGAGATATGCGCGGCGGGCAGTTCAACCAAGCGCGCACCGGGAATCGCGTCGGCCAGCGCGCGGCCTTCCTGTGCGCTCGTGGACGGGTCGTGGCTGCCGGCGATGACCAGCACCGGCACCGTGATGGACGATAGCCCCTCGCGAAAATCCGCATCGCGCACGGCCGCGCAGTTGGCGGCATAGCCGCGCGGATCGAGTCCCGCGAGCACGTGGCGCAGGCCGTCCAGCGCGCGGTCGGCGGTGGCGGCAAACCCCGGCGTGAACCAGCGCTCGATGGAAGGCGCGACCATCACGGCCATGCCGTCGCGCATCACGGTGTCGATGCGCGCATTCCATCCGTCCGCATTGCCGATCTTTGCGGCGGTATTGGCCAGCACGATCCGCGAAAAGCGCTGCGGCGCATGGATGCCAAGCCACATGCCGGTGAGCCCGCCCATCGACAAGCCGCAGAACACCGCCTGCCCGATGCCCAGCGCGTCGAGGATGGCGATGACATCCTGACCCAGTTGCTCGATGTCGAAGGCATCGCCAGGCGCCGTCGAACGGCCATGGCCGCGCGTGTCATAGCGCACGACACGAAAGCGGCCCGCCAGCGCGGCGGCCTGTGGCTCCCACATGGTGTAGTCGGTACCAAGGGAGTTGGAGAAGATGATGGCCGGCGCGGACTCCGGGCCGTCGACGGTATAGAAGAGCCGGGCACCGGCGTGATCGAGATAGGGCAATGCAGTCTCCTTGGGGGGCTTTGGCCAGTCAGTGCGCTGCGCGCGCAGCAAGCGCGGCTTTCCACGCCTGCACCGACGCATCGGCAAATGTCGCTGACTGGCCCGCGTAGTTGGCGGGATCGGCAAGGCGATCGAGCGCAGCATCATCGAGCAGGCCCGCGTGGGCAGGATCCTCCTGCAGCGTGCGGGCCAGCGCGTCGCGCAGGCTGGTGCCTTCGGCCACGGCGCGCTGCGAGGCGCGCTCCACCAGGTGGTGCGCCTGCAGCCGGCCGATCCTGCCGCCGAGTTCCAGCATCGCCGCTTCGCCGAGGATCAGGCCGTGGGTGATGTCGAGGTTGGCACGCATGCGCGCCGCATCGACCTGCAGCCCGGCTACCACCTCGCCCATCTGGCGCAGCGCGCCGGCAGCGAGCGTGACGATCTGCGGCAGCGTGTCCCACTCCGCCTGCCAGCCGCCGAGCGCGCGCTCGTGTTCCTGCACCATGCCGGCCAGCATCGTCGCCACCAGCGGCGGCACGCGGACCGATGCCGTCAGCACCGCCGCGCAGCCGACCGGATTGCGCTTGTGCGGCATCGTGCTGGAGCCGCCGCGGCCGGGGCCAGACGGCTCGGCCACTTCCGCCACTTCGGTCTGCATCATCAACGAGATATCGCGTGCCATCTTGCCGAGCGTGCCGGTCAGCATGCCGAGCGTGGTGGCCACTTCGACCATGCGGTCGCGATGCGCGTGCCAGGGCAGTACCGGTGCTTCGAGGCCGAGTTCGCGGGCCAGCGCGGCCGTCACGCGCGGCGCGGCATCGCCAAGGCTGGCCAGTGTGCCGGCGGCGGCGCCGAACTGCAGCGAGCGGGCCTGTGCTCGCGTGGCGCCGAGGCGGCCGAGATCGCGGCGCAGCGCGTCGAGCCAGCCGGCGGCCTTCAGGCCGAAGGTGGTCGGCAGTGCGTGCTGGAGCCAGGTGCGCGCCACCATCGGCGTGGTGCGATGCGCCGCAGCCAGCGTCGCGCAGGCTTCGCCCAGGCGGACCAGGTCGGTGTCGAGCGCGCGCAGCGCGTTGCCGATCTGCAGCACCAGCGCGGTGTCGATGATGTCCTGGCTGGTGGCGCCCCAATGGACGAATCGCGCTGCTTCGGCATCGCGCGCGGACACGGCGGCGGTCAGCTGCCGGACGAAGGGAATCGCGAGGTTGCCGGCGGCGACTGCAGATTGAGCCAGGGCATCAAGGTCGATGACGCCGATGTCGCGGCAGACTTCAGAGATGACCTCCGCGGCAGCGGCCGGGATCACGCCGCACTCCGCTTCCACGCGCGCGAGCGCGGCCTCCACGGCGAGCATGCGTTGCACCGTGCCGGCGTCGGAGAAAATCTCCAGCGCGGCCGGGCTGCCGAACATGGGGTCGGTAAGGCGCGTAGCAGTTGGCATTGGGGCGTGAGGGGCGTATGGGGTCGTGACGTTGACGACAACCTGATTATGCGACGCGCTTTCGCGCCGGGGCGCATGCCCCGGCATATTTTCAGATATCGAAGAAGACGGTCTCGCCCGGCCCCTGCAGGACGATGTTCCAGCGCAGCGTGCCGTTGCCGGCGTCGCTGGCGATCAGCGTGCCGCGCCGCTCGGCCGGCACAAGCGCCAGCACGGCGTCGGCGGCGTTGGCCGCGGCCTCGTCCGGAAAGTACATCCGCGTAGCCACATGCTTCACCAGCCCGCGCATGAACACCGACACCATGATGTGCGGCGCCTGCGGCTGCCCGTCTGGCCCTGGCACGGTGCCGGGCTTGACGGTGACGAAGCGGAACGAGCCGTCGGCCTCGGTCGGCACGCGGCCGAAGCCGGTGAAGCCGGGCACCAGCGGCAGTTCGCGGCTGTCTTCGGGGTGGCGATAGCGGCCGGCCGGGTTGGCCTGCCAGATCTCGACCATGCCGTCCGGCACGGGCTCGCCGTTGCCGTCGGTCACGCGGCCTTCGATCACGATGCGCTGGCCGGCCAATTCCGGCGCGCTGGCGGTCAGGTCGGCGCAGTTCAGCGCGCTCAGGCCGATATGGAGATAAGGGCCGACAGTCTGGGATGCGGTGGCGTACAGCATGGGCTTACTCCGTCGGCGTGGCATCACGGCCACGCAGCACGATATCAAAATGGTAGCCAAGCGCGTATTCGGGCTGGGTGGTCTCCCAGTCGAACGCGGCGATGAGGCGGTTGCGCGCCTTCTCGTCGGGCACGCAGTTGAAGATCGGGTCGAACGGCAGCAGCGGGTCGCCGGGGAAATACATCTGCGTCACCAGCCGCGTGGCGTAGGCGTTGCCGAACAGCGAGAAGTGGATATGCTGCGGCCGCCAGGCATTGTGGTGGTTGCGCCAGGGATAGGCGCCTGGCTTGATGGTCTTGAACTGGTAGTGTCCGCTGGCATCGGTGACGGTGCGGCCTTCGCCCGAGAAATGCGGGTCGAGCGGCGCGTCGTGCTGGTCGCGCTTGTGCACGTAGCGGCCGGCGGCATTGGCCTGCCAGATCTCGACCAGCGCGTTCGGCACCGGGCGGCCGTTCTCGTCCAGCACGCGGCCGGTCACGAGGATGCGTTCGCCGATGGGCTGGCCACCGTTGCCGACGGTCAGGTCGTTATCGCCTTCGCGCACGAACTCGGCGCCGAAGGTCGGCCCCGTCACCTCGGACAAGGACTGCGGCAGCGCGATCAGGGGCTGGTCCGGCGAGCGCTTCTGGGTGGAGGCGTAGGGATCGAATCGGTATTCGGGCTGGGTGTCCCAGTAGGGACGACGGTACTGGGCAAGGCGGGTCATCGCGCAGTCTCCTTGTCGTTGGAATGTTCAGACTTTAAGCAACGCATAAAGTCATGTAAATTGAGATTTCAGCGAATTACGATGAATTTTTAGCATGACGACACCCTCTCCGCCCGCACTGGAAATCTTCCGCAACCGCGTGCGGCTTCGGCATCTCTACTGCTTCGTCGCGGTGTCGCAGACGCAGCACCTTGGCCGCGCCGCGGACCGCCTGGGGCTGACGCAGCCGGCCGTTTCCAAGACGCTGACCGAACTGGAGGAACTGGCCGGCACGCGCTTGCTGGTCCGGCAGCGCGCCGGCACCGAGCTGACCACGGCGGGCACGCGGTTCCTGCGTCACGCACTGCGCATCCTTGCCGATATCGACGCGGCCGCGGACAGCATGGCCGGCGCGGAATCGCTGCCGCAGGAACGCGTCCGGCTGGGCGCGCTGCCGAGCGTCGTGCCGGCAGTGCTGACCGACGCCCTCCTGCGCTTTCGGGCCGCACACCCGGAGGTCGGCCTTGCCGTGCAGACCGGCATGAACCGCAACCTCATCGACCAGCTCAAGGCGGATGTGCTCGACCTGGTCATTGGGCGCATGGATGACCCGGCCGCCATGGAAGGGCTGTGGTTCGAGTCCCTCGGCCCGGACTCACTGGTGCTTGCCGTGCGTCCCGGTCATCCGCTCGCCGCCAAATCGCGCCCGGCCCTGGTCGACGCCCTGTCATGGCCGCTGATCATTCCGGCCGTGGGCTCGATTCCGCGGCACAACACGGAAAGCCTGCTCGCCCGGCACGGCCTGCCCGTGCCGAACGGATGCGTGGAGACCTCCGATGCCTACCTGGGACGTCTGCTGGCGAGCCAGAGCGATAGCGTGTGGGCGGCGCCCCACTCTGCCACGAAGCGCGCGGTGGCCGCGGGCGAGCTGGTATTGCTGCCGGCCGATATGCAAGGCACCGAGGAGCCGATCGGCCTCCTGCGCCACCGCGACCGTACGCTGACGCCGATGGCGGAGGCGCTGGCGAACTGCATTCGCGCCGTGGCCCAGCCGCTTGCCTAGGGTCCTGTTCCGCCGCTCAGTGGCTTGCCATGCTTTCCCTGCCGCTGGCCGATGCCTCAGTGCCGGTCAGCGGCCGGCTGCCGAACTGCTTCACCATCAGCGCGCCCGCGGCAACAAACGCCGGCACGGCCAGCAAGGTGAAGATCGTATCGAAGCCGAGATGCTGGCGCAGCAGCTCGGCGCCGAGCAACGCACCGGTAATCCCGCCGAAGCGGCCGATGCCGAGCATCCAGGCCACGCCGGTCGCGCGCCCTTGCGTCGGGTAGAAGGCCGCGGCCAGCGAAGGCATCGATGACTGCGCCCCGTTCATCGCCGTGCCGGCCAGGAAGATCAGCACACCCAGCAGCGCCTGGCTGCCGGTGCCGTGGCCCACTGCGAAGATCAGCACGCCAGTCGCGGCATACGTGATGGCGATGACCTTGTTCGGATTGAAGCGGTCCATGAACCAGCCGGCCGCGATCGTGCCGATGCCGCCGCCGAGCGGAAAGAGCGCGGTCAGGAATGATGCGCGCTGGATCGTGAAGCCCGCATCCTTCATCAGCGTGGGCATCCAGCTCGTCAGCAGGTAGAAGATGACCAGGCCCATGAAGTAGGTGCACCACAGCATCACCGAACCCAGGCGAACACCGGGCGCCAGCACGGTGCCGATCGGGGATTTTGTCGCGGGGGCCTGTTCGCCGATCACGAACGCATTCGCCTCGCTCAGTTCCGCACCGGTCACGCGCCGGAGCACGTTGCGGATCTGGCCGGCCGGATAGTTGCGCAGGACCATGTAGCGCACGGACTCAGGCAGCAGCAGGACGAGCAGTACCGCGAGCACAAGGGGCAGGATGCCGCCGAGCAGGAGCACGCTGTGCCAGCCGAGGTGGGGAATCATCGCGGCCGCGACAAAGCCGCCGGCCGCGGAGCCAAGCGGAAAGCCGCAGAACATGGTGTTCACGAGCACCGCCCGGCGGCGCTGCGGCGCGAATTCCGATGTCAGCGTCACCGCATTGGGCATGGCGGCGCCCAGTCCTAGTCCGGTCAGGAAGCGCAGGACGGTCAACCAGCCGAGCGTTGGCGCGAACGCCGTGGCCAGGCTGCAGGCGCCAAAGAAGAAGACCGACAGCACCAGCACCTTCTTGCGGCCAACACGGTCGGCCATCGGGCCGGCAAAGATCGCGCCGAACGCGAGCCCGAACAGGGCCGCGCTCATGACCGGCCCGAGCGCCGCCTTCTCGATCCCCCAGTCCTGCACCAGGGCCGGCGCGATGTAGCCCATCGCCGCGGTATCAAAGCCGTCTATGGCAACAATCAGGAAGCACAGGACAAGAATGAGCCACTGGTAGCCAGTGAAGCGCTGGCCGTCGATCAGGGCCTGGACGTCTGCGACGCCGCCCGGCGTTTGGGTGGATTGGGGCACTGTTGTCTCCGTTTGCCTCGGGATGGCACGGCCCGCTCGTTGGCGGGGTGCGCGATCATGTTCTATTAGCGAACTGATGTTCCCTGGTTGAACGCATCTTAGGCAACCGGCATTGCAGCGCAGAATTAGCGTTAACCCGGCGGGAGGGTGCTGAATTTGTCGACTCTTCTAACGAGAGATATGCCATTTTTTCTAACAAATCGCCGAATCATTCGTATCTTTTGACATTTATCGGCTATTTCTATCTACAAATACGACATACGTGGAATTTATGGCCCGGCAATACAAACGCCCGCTTGATTGAGTAAGGAAATTTCATGCAAAAGGCGTGAATTCTCAATTTACATCCCAATTTCACGCATCCGGAGTCCGAACACGCTGACGAGGCTTGCGTCGCCTGCGTCTTGATGTGTCCTATATTGGAATGCCCGCGGTACACGGAGGCGCATCATGGCAACCTGGAAGCCGGACCCGAGCTTTTATCCCTCTCCACGCCTTGCTGCCAAGGCGCCGGCCGAAGGCATCGCCTACGTGGCAATGTTCGATCCCGAGCGAAAGCAGCCCGACGGTATCGCCGTGGTCAACGTGGATCCCGCCTCCGCCGGGTATTCGACGATCGTCGGGCAGGTCGCCATGCAGCACCCCGGCGACGAACTGCACCACTTCGGCTGGAATGCCTGTTCGTCCTGCCTGTGCCCCAACGCCCCGCACCCGCATATGGAGCGGCGCTACCTGGTGGTGCCAGGCCTGCGTTCGTCGCGCATCTATATCCTCGACACCAAACCCGATCCGCTGCATCCGGCCATCGTCAAGGTGATCGAGCCCGAGACGCTGGCCGAGCGCACCGGCTACACGCGGCCGCATACCGTGCACTGCGGGCCAGGCGGCATCTACGTCACGGCATTGGGCAACGCCGAGGGCAAGGGCCCGGGCGGCATCCTGATGCTGGATCCCGAAAGCTTCGAGCCGCTGGGGCGATGGGAAGTCGAGCGCGGACCGCAGTACTTTGCCTATGACGGCTGGTGGCACCTCGGCTACGACACGCTGGTCACCAGCGAATGGGGCACGCCGGACATGGTCGAGGACGGCCTGGTTGCCGACATCCTGCTCGGCGCGCGCTATGGCCGCCGCCTGCACTTCTGGGATTTCACGCGACGCAGGCACCTGCAGGAAATCGACTTCGGCGAGGAATACCAGCTCGTCTTCGAACTGCGCCCGGCGCACGATCCGACCAAACCCTACGGTTTCGTCAACTGCGTGATCAGCCTGAAGGATCTGTCGTCCTCGATCTGGACCTGGTATCGCGACAAGGACAAGTGGGCGGTGAAGAAGGTCATCGACATTCCCGCGGAAGCCGCCGACCCGGACCTGCTGCCGCCATTGCTCAAGGGCTTCAAGGCGGTGCCGCCGCTGGTAAGCGACATCGACCTGTCGATGGACGACCGCTTCCTCTATGTGTCGTGCTGGGGCACGGGCGACCTGCTGCAATACGATGTGTCGGACCCGTTTGCGCCAAAGCTCACCGGCAAGGTGCGCATTGGCGGCATTGTCTCGCGCGCCACGCATCCGGGCGCGAAGAACGGCGCGCTGAACGGCGGCCCGCAGATGGTGGAAGTCAGCCGCGACGGGCGCCGGATCTACTTCACCAATTCGCTGTATGGTGCGGTGGACCCGCAGTTCTACCCGGACGGCATCGACGGCTGGATGGTCAAGCTAGACGCCGCGCCCGAAGGCGGGATCTCGTTCGACCAGCGCTTCTTCATTGACTGGCCGAAGGGCCATCGTCCGCACCAGGTCAGGCTGCAGGGCGGCGACTGCTCGTCGGATTCCTACTGCTATCCGTAGCCGGGAGGCAGCGTTGAACGCCATCACTACAACGTTCGGCCCTGCCGCCGAGGTGCAATGGGCCGCATGGTGGCCGTGGCTGACCGTTGCCGCACTCGGCCTGTTCCATGGCATCAACCCTGCCATGGGCTGGCTGTTCGCGGTGGCGCTCGGCCTGCACCGGCGGCAGCGCCGCGTGGTGCTGCTTTCGCTGCTGCCCATCGCCATCGGTCACGCCGTGGCCGTGGCCGTGTTCGTGGCATTGGCCCTCTATCTTGGCAGCATGCTCGATCCCCGCCTCTTCGCGAGGCTGGGCGGCGCCGTGCTAATCGGCTGGGCACTCTGGCACGTCTGGCGCGGCCATCGCATGCGCCCGCGCGTGGGCATGCAGGCGGGCATGGCGGGGCTGGCGTTCTGGTCGTTCCTGATGGCCGGCATGCACGGCGCCGGGCTGATGCTGGTGCCGGTGCTGCTGCCGCTGTGCGTGTCGCCGGTGTCGGGTGCCATCGCCGGCAGCAGCGCCGTTGCACCCGCCATCCTTGCGCTCGTGCTGCATACCGGCGCGATGCTGCTCGCCATCAGCGCCATCTCGCTGCTGGTGTACGACCGCATCGGCGTGGGCTTCCTGCGCACCGGCTGGATCAATCTCGATTTGCTGTGGACCGCCGCGCTGCTGCTGTGCGGCGCGCTGCTCCTGCTCCACTGAGATCGATGGCGCTTCACGCTGTCAGCACCGCAGTCGCCTCGATCTCGAACAGCATATTGTCGAGCGCTAGCCGTGGCACCGGAATCAGGGTGCAGGCAGGCGTCGGCCGGTCACCCCACATCTCGCGCAGGGCTGTGCCGAAGATCTTCAGCCGGTCCATGGAATGATCGACTACCAGCACCGTCAGGCGAGCCACGTCGCCGACGTCGGCGCCCGCGGCGTCCAGCGCCACCTTCAGGTTCTTCATGGCCTGCGAAACCTGGCGGTGGAAATCCGTCGACAACCCGCCCGCGGCGTCCTCGCCGCCCTGCCCCGCGATATAGACGATGCGGCCAGGCCCTTCTGCCACCGCCACGTGTGAATAGCCGTTGGGACGGGGATCATACAAGCCCGGCGGATTGATAAAGGTGAGGGCGTTGCTCTTGCTGGCTGCTCGCGACATGGTGCGGCTCTGGAGTGGAAGAGCCCCCAGTATTCAACCTCAACTTAGCTTGAGGTCAAGCCAGACCCTGCTAGCATTGTGGGTCCGGAATCGTCCAGCGGGTAAAGCCATGGTATCCAACGCAAGCCCCCCCCGCGCTACCTCTCCCCGCGCCGTGCGAAAGAGCGACCTGCTGCCCGTGGGTGAAGTCGCGGCACGCACCGGCATCGCGGTCTCCGCCCTGCATTTCTACGAAACCAAGGGCCTGATCGCCAGCACCCGCAGCGACGGGAACCAGCGGCGCTATCCGCGCAGCGTGCTGCGCCGGCTCGCCGTCATCCGTGTGGCGCAGCGGATGGGACTGCCGCTGGCAGTCATCGCCCAGGCAATGCAGACGCTGCCGGCCGGACGTGCGCCGACGGTGGCAGACTGGCGCCGTCTGTCCGCAGGCTGGCGCGAAGATCTCGACGAGCGCATTCGCACGCTCACGCAACTGCGCGACCAGCTCGACGGCTGTATCGGCTGCGGCTGCCTGTCATTGAAGGAATGCCCCTTGCGCAATCCGCAGGACACGCTGGCGGGCGAAGGGCCGGGGCCGCATTTCCCGCCGGTGGTGGAATGAGCGCCGGCGGCCGCAACACCGCGCTCACGCCCTGACCAGCCGCTTCAGCTCGGCGGGCGCCAGCAGTTCGATCTGCCGGTAGTGCCGCCGCACCCAGCCCTTCTCTTCCCATGCCTGCAGATACTTGGCCACGGTCTGCCGCGAGCGGTTGACCATGTCGCCCAGGTCTTCCGCGGTGATGTGCACGACGTGGTCCGTGCGGTCGGCGAGTTCGAGCAGCCTTGCCGCCATCCTGGCATCCACAGGTGCCTGCTCTGCGCTCTCGGCGTTGTCGAAGGCCACGCGAAGGCGTGCGCAGATCTGCTGCACGATCAGTTGCATCCCCTCAGGATGCGCTGCCAGGATACGGTGGAACTCCCGCCTGCCCAGCACCAGCAGCTCGGTGTTCCCTACGGCAATGGCATCGTGCGTGCGCGGCTTGCCGTCGAGCAGCGAGATCTCGCCGAACCAGCGGCCGCGGCCCACCACCGAATACACCGACTCGCGCCCGCCGGTGCTGACGCGGCTCATGCGCACGCGGCCCGACAGCACCATGCAGAAATTGGTTGGCGCATCGCCGCGCGCAAAGATCATGGCGCCGCTGCTGAAGCGCTGGCGGCGTGCGGCCTTCGCCACGGCATCGAGCACGGCGGCCGGCGCATTGCGCAGCCAGCCGCTGGCCAGCACGCCGCGCAGCAGCGTCTTGTCGGGTTCCACGCCCTTCATATCGCCCTCCTTCCAGGAACCGAGATTGTCCAATACTTAACAGACTTTCACCCGCTGTGACGCCAGAATGCACCCCGTTCATTGACCCACATGGCCCGGGAGACCTTCACATGGCGCAGATCCAGTTCGTTGACTCAGTCAAAGACCGCGTGTCCGATGCGGAATGGCAGATGCGCGTCGACCTCGCAGCCGCGTACCGCCTGGTCGCCCACTTTGGCTGGGACGACCTCATCTTCACGCACATCTCGGCGCGGGTGCCGGATGCGCCCGACCAGTTCCTGATCAACCCCTACGGGATGATGTTCGACGAGATCACGGCATCGAGCCTGGTCAAGGTCGATCACGAAGGCCAGCCCGTGCTGGAGACGCCGTACGACGTCAACCCGGCCGGCTTCATCATCCACAGCGCGGTGCACGAAGCGCGCCCCGAGATCGGCTGCGTGATGCACACGCACACCATGCATGGCGTAGCGGTCTCTGCCCAGCAGGCCGGATTGCTGCCGATCTCGCAGCAGTCGATGTTCGCGCTGACCGGACTCGCCTATCACGACTACGAAGGCGTGGCGCTGCGCGAGGACGAGAAGGCGCGGCTGGTGGCCGACCTCGGCTGCTGCAAGCAGATGATCCTGCGCAACCACGGCCTGCTCACCTGCGGCCGCACGGTGGCCGATGCCTTCCTGACGATGTACACGCTGGAATCCGCCTGCCGCATCCAGATCCTGGCGCAGAGCGGCGGCACGCCGCTGACGATGGTGCCGGAAGCCGCCAGCACGAACATGGGCCAGCAGGCGCGCCAGGCCACCAAGGGCAAGGGCTCCAACCTCGCCTGGCCGGGGCTGCTGCGCCGCCTGGACCGCATCAACCCCGACTACCGCAACTGAGCCGCATCTGACCATGGCCATTCTCGTACACCTGCCTTCCTTCATGGCCGGCCCGATCACCGCTGCCCTGCAGCGCACCGCGCCGGATATCCCGGTGTGGAACGGCCGCGAAGCCGCGCCGCCGGAAGCGGTAGAAGCCATCATCGCCTGGGGACTGAAGCCCGGCGTGCTGCCCACGTATCCGAACCTGCGGCTGGTCTGCGCCGCCACCGCGGGCGTCGACAAACTGCTGGCCGCGCCCGACCTGCCCGAAGGCATGCCGGTCACCCGCATCGTCGATCCCGGCCAGCAGACCGGGATTGCGCACTACGTGCTGGCAACCGCGCTGCGCCATGCGCGAGGGCTCGGCACCTACGCCGAGCAGCAACGGCGCGGCGAATGGAAGCGCCATCCCGGGCGCGATCTCTCGCGCTGCCGCGTCGGCGTGCTCGGGCTTGGCGAGATCGGCAGCGCGGTGGCGCGCATGTTCGCGGCGATCGGCTACCCGGTGGCTGGCTGGAGCCGTA
Organism: Cupriavidus sp. IDO; assembly: GCF_000812465.1. Classification (GTDB taxonomy): domain Bacteria; phylum Pseudomonadota; class Gammaproteobacteria; order Burkholderiales; family Burkholderiaceae; genus Cupriavidus. The sequence goes on from NZ_JWMA01000040.1 coordinate 24,751, forward strand.
GCGGCAAGGGCATTCCCGGCGTGACTGACTACACCGGCGATGAGGGATTCGCGGCTATGCTCTCGAAGAGCGATATTCTGGTCTGCGCCCTGCCGCTTACCTCGCAGACCAACGGCTTGCTGAACCGCCAGACACTGTCACTGCTGCCGGCCGGCGCGTTCTTCATCAATGTCGGACGCGGTGAGCATCTGGTCGAAGCCGATTTGATTGCGTTGATCGACGCCGGCCATCTTGCTGGTGCGGCGCTGGATGTATTTGCGAAGGAGCCTCCCGCAGCGGACGATCCGATCTGGAATCACCCTCGCATCGAAGCCACGCCTCATATCGCGGCGGACCCATCGTATGAGTTGGTTGCTCAGCAATGCGTCGAGAACCTGCGGCGTGCGCGCGATGGGCGCGAGTTGCTGAATCAGGTGGATCGGAACGCCGGGTACTGACGATTCACGAGGCAAAAGAAATGGCTCTTCGCTGGATTGCGGGGATGAGGTCGTGGCGGGGCTGCTGATTCGCATCAGTGGTGGGTTGCCTGCGGCTTTGCGTCTGTGGTTGATCGACGTTCCGGTTTCGCCCTGAAGGGCGAGTCACTTTCTGTCCGAGCGACAGAAAGTAACCAAAGAACGCGTTACTGTCCTCGGCGGACGGCCAGTCTTATCGTAGTGTTCGACGGTTTTTGTACGGGTACGAGCTTCAGGGCATAGCTACGATGCCTGCCACGTTGGGACGAGACGGCGCGAGGCATTGACAGGCCGTGCTCCCGACCTCGTGAGAGCGGAGTGGTACGCAGCTTGAGGCCCGTCAGCATGCGCAGTTGCATCGCGCACCACGGTTGCCGCGCTGTGACTCTTGCCGCAGGCACGCCGCTCGATCACGGAGCCACTCCGCTCTCACGAGGTCGGGAGGACAGCGCCGTTCCCGGCGTTGCCCCTGGCGATCTGCGCGGCAGGCAGTCCAGCTATGCCCTGAAGCGAATACCCGTACAAAAATCCGCGCACGCTACGATAAGACTCCCGCCCGGCGGGCAAGAAGGCGCTTTTTGCTTCCTTTTTGGCGCAGTCAAAAAGGGAGTCGCCGGCTACGCCGGCGAAACAGCAGAGCATCCAAGAACCCACACACCCGCATTTCAGCGAAGGGCCGTTAAAAAAAATCGCCTCCCGAATGAGGAGGCGATTCTGCGGTGGCTCAAACCCGGAAACCCAGGCGACTACCTTGCTGTCGGCTCCAGCCGCGCAGGCACCGCTTCCGCAACAGCCGGCCGATTCGCCAGCCCCAACACCACCTGCAACGCAAACGACACAGCGCCAACAATAAACACCACATCGCCAAACGTCCGCACCCACCGCAGCGTCTGCAGGATCGGCTGCTGCATGAACGCCTCGCTGCGCGAATACCAGGTGCCATACTCAACACTGGCCAGGAACTGGATGATGCCAACCGGCAGCAAGCTCGTGCCGATCATCAGCACCAGCCCCGCGTTCATGCCCCAGAACGCCGTCTTCATCAGCCCCGGGCTGAGCCGGTAAGCCGGCCGCACATAACGCAGCACCAGCAGCGTGAAGCCCAGCGCCAGGAAGCCATAGACCCCGAACAGCGCGGCATGCGCGTGCACCGGCGTGGTGTTCTGCCCCTGGATGTAGTACAGCGAGATCGGCGGATTGATCATGAAGCCGAACACGCCTGCGCCCAGCATGTTCCAGAACGCCACGGCGACAAAACACATCAGCGGCCACTTGAGGTCAGCCATCCACGGTGCACGGTCCTTCAGGCGCCAGTTGTCCCAGGCTTCGTGGCCCAGCACGATCAGCGGCACCACTTCCAGCGCGCTGAATGACGCGCCGACTGCCATCACCGGCGTGGTGGTGCCGGCAAAGTACAGGTGGTGGAACGTGCCCGGAATCCCGCCCAGCATGAAGAGCGAGGCCGAGGCCAGGCTTGCCGCCGTCGCCATCGGGCGCGACACCAGTCCAAGCGTGGAGAAGATGAAGGCCAGCGCCGTGGTGGCGAACACTTCGAAGAAGCCCTCCACCCACAGGTGGACCACCCACCAGCGCCAGTACTCCATCACCGTCAGGCTGGTGCGCTCGCCGTAGAAGAGGCCGGCGCCGTAGAACAGGCCGATCGCCACCACCGACGAGGTCAGCAGCGCCAGCAGGTTCTTGTCGCCGCCGCTGCGTGCGCGCAAGGCGGGCGCGATGCCGCGCATCATCAGCACCAGCCAGATCAGGATGCCGGCGAACTTGCCGATCTGCCACAGCCGGCCCAGGTCCACATACTCGTAGCCCTGGTGGCCAAGCCAGAAGTTCAGGTTGGGCGGCAGCTTCTGCGCAATCGCCAGGTAGTTGCCGGTGAAGGAGCCCACCACCACGACCACCAGCGCCCAGAACAGGATATCCACGCCGAGCCGCTGGTACTTCGGGTCCTTGCCGCCGTTGATCAGCGGTGCCAGGAACAGGCCGGCGGCGAGAAAGCCCGTCGCGATCCAGAACAACGCGCTCTGGATGTGCCAGGTGCGCACCAGCGAGTACGGGAACCACTGCGAGACATCGATCCCGTAGAACTTCTGGCCTTCGACCGTGTAGTGCGCAGTGAAGCCGCCCAGGAACACCTGGAACACGAACAGTGCGACCACCAGGAACAGGTACTTGCCGAGCGCGCGTTGCGACGGCGTGAGCGCGAAGCTCAGCAGCGGATCGCGCGCGGGCGCCTGCGGCAGGCCTTCTTCGTGTCCGTGCAGGAAGGCCCACGCCCATACCAGGAAGCCCACGCCGGCCAGCAGCACCACCACGCTGACCACCGACCACACCACGTTCTCGCTGGTCGGCTGGTTGCCGATCAGCGGTTCATGCGGCCAGTTGTTGGTGTAGGTGGCCGCGTGCCCCGGGCGCTCGGTGGCGGCGGCCCAGGCGGTCCAGAAGAAGAAATGCGTCAGCTGCTGGCGGCGTTCCGCGCTCGGCAGCGTGTTCTCCTTCATGGCGAAGTGCTCGCGGCTCGTGTGCAGTTCGGGCGCATCCGAGAAGAGCTTGTCGTAGTAGGCGCCGGTGGCCGCAATGGCCTGCGCGCGCCGGTTCGAGACGGTCAGCACGCGCGTCGCCGGGTCTGCGGCGTTGCCGCGGTATTCGGCCCGCAGCTGCTCGCGCAGCGCGCCCCTGGCTGCGGCATCCAGCTTGTCGTAGGGCTTGTGATAGGCATCCTGCGCGGCAAGATCGAGCCACGCCGTCAGCTCGCGATGCAGCCAGTCGGCGGTCCAGTCCGGCGCCTGGTAGGCGCCGTGGCCCCAGATGGAGCCGAGTTGCATGCCGCCCACCGACTGCCAGGCGGTCTGGCCGTCGAGGATGCCTTCACCGGTGAAGAGTGTCCGGCCGTCGGCGGCGACCACCTTGGCGGGCATCGGCGGCGCCTGCCGGTAGACCTCGGCACCGTAGTAGCCGAGCAGGGAAAACGTGACCGCCAGCACGGCGATCAGCAGGAGCCAGAGTCTGCGATAGGGACCCATGATGAGATTCGCTTGTCGTTGAGAGTGACCGGGGTTCAGTCGTTTGCGGCGGACGCTGCAGGCAGGACCGGCTCGAACAGCACGTTGTTCTCCAGATGGATGTGTTCCATCAGGTCTTCGCGCAGCGTGCGCAGCCCGAGGTAGAGCGCGCGCCAGGTATTGCAGGCCGCGCGCGGCAGCGTGATGTCGTTGGTGAGGTCCGCCAGCCGCTGCAAGGCCGCGCCGTGGTCGTCATGCTCCATGCGCATCACGGTGATGGGCGCGCTGGCTGCGCCATGTAAGCCGCGCGCGAGCATCGGGAACAGGACCTGCTCCTCCTTCTGCATATGGGCTTCCAGCTCGCCCTGCATTTCCGCCAGGTGATCGGCCAGCCCGAGCGGGCAGTCGGGGCGGTCGCCATGGACGTGCTCCACGCGGCGAGCCAGCCGGATCAGCTCGGGCAGCTGCTCGCGATGCCGGTCATGGAAGCGCGTCTGGATATGCGCGATCAGCGCAGCGGGCGATGCGACGTTCCAGTCGTTCTCTGCCGGCTCTGCATCGCCCTGGAGCATCAGCAGGCGCGCCTCGATGGCGGCGGCGTCAAGGCCCTTTTCCTGCGCCGCGTCGCGCAGCGTGTGCTTGCCGCCGCAGCAGAAATCCAGCGCGTAGTCGTGAAAGATTCGGGTGGCGCCGGGAATGCGGCGGGCCAGCTGGCCGAGGGATTGGTCTTGCAGGGTCATGATGGTTCTCCGTCTGAAGTTACGCATGCATGACTTACGCGAGGACCGTGCCAAATAAAAACCGCGTTGGATCAATGGGTTACAAATCCAACGGTCATATTTACCCTATACTTTCCATGGTGAATTTAACCCCAACGGTATTTATCACCATGACGCGATGTCCCCGGATTTGCTGACGGACCTGGTCACCGAGCTGCCGCATGCGGTACGCCTGCAGCGGCTGGTCAGCGGACTACGTACGCATTTCCGCTGCGGTGCGGTAGCGTTGCTGCGGCTGGAAGAAGAGCACCTGCGGCCAGTGGCGGTCGACGGCCTGGTACGCGACACGCTCGGGCGCCGCTTCGCCGTTGGCCTGCATCCGCGGCTTGCCGCCATCCTCGCGCGGCGCGATGTCACCTGCTTTCACCATGACAGCATGCTGCCCGACCCGTACGACGGCCTGATCGACGAGCATGTGGGCGAGCCGCTGCCGGTGCACGACTGCATGGGCACCAGCCTGCATGTGGAAGGCCAGCCATGGGGCGTGCTAACGCTCGACGCACTGACGGTCGGCACCTTCGACGCCGCCGCGCAAGCCGAGCTGCAACGGCTGACCGTGATCGTCGAAGCGGCCATCCGCACCACCCGCCTGGAGGCCGAGATCCGCGCCCTGCAGTTGTCGCGCGGCAAGCAGCCCGACGAAGGACCGGCCGACGACGGCGAGATCATCGGCCAGAGCCCGGCCATTGCCGGGCTGCTGCACGAGCTGGAGGTGGTGGCCGACACCGATCTGCCGGTGCTGCTGCTTGGTGAAACCGGCGTCGGCAAGGAGCTGTTTGCGCACCGCCTGCACCGCCGCTCGCGCCGGCGCGGGCATCCGCTGGTGCACGTGAACTGCGCGGCATTGCCCGAGTCGCTGGCCGAAAGCGAGCTGTTCGGCCACGCCCGCGGCGCGTTCTCGGGCGCGACCGGCGAGCGCCCGGGCCGATTCGAAGCCGCCGAAGGCGGCACCCTGTTCCTCGACGAAGTCGGCGAGCTGCCGCTCTCGATCCAGGCCAAGCTGCTGCGCACGCTGCAGAACGGCGAGATCCAGCGGCTGGGCTCGGACCGCCCGCGCCGGGTGAATGTGCGCGTGATCGCCGCCACCAACCGCAACCTGCGTGAGCACGTGCGCGACGGCTCGTTCCGCGCCGACCTTTTCCACCGCCTGTCGGTCTATCCGATCCCGATTCCGCCGCTACGCGAGCGCGGCAACGATGTCCTGCTGCTGGCGGGCCGGTTCCTGGAGCTCAACCGTGCGCGGCTCGGCATGCGCAGCCTGCGCTTGTCCGGGGCCGCGCAGGATGCGCTGCGGCGCTACCGCTGGCCGGGCAATGTGCGTGAGCTCGAGCACGTGATCAGCCGTGCCGCGCTGCGTTGCGTGAGCCGCGGCGCGAACCGGAATGACATCGTGACGCTGGAAGCGGACCTGCTGGACCTGGACGGGCTGGAGTTGCCGACGGGGCATTCCCACCATGCCGTTACGGCACGCCCGGAATTGCCCGCAGGCGCTACGCTGCGCGAAGCCGTTGAGCAGACTCAGCGCGCCTGCATCGAGCAGGCGCTGCACACGCATGACGGCAACTGGGCGCAGGCCGCGCGCCAGCTGGGCGTGGATGCCAGCAACCTGCACAAGCTGGCAAAGCGGCTGGGCTGCAAGTGAAAGGTCATTTCAGGGAAGGCCCGAAGACAATGCAAGACGAATAACGCCCTGCCACTCAGGGCACACGCATATCCGGCGCAGGCGCGGCTGCCTGGAACGCCGCCAATCGCGCCGCCGCCTTGCTAACCCACGCCGGCCGCGGCGCGGCATCGAGCCAGTATTTTACTTCCAGCCCGAGCGCGGTGTCGCCGCTAATCACCAGCTTGCGCTGGAAAAACAGCGTATCGGTATCCGCCTCGCCGCCCAGCAGGCGAAGATAGTCGACCGCGCGTGCGCGCAGCGTCAGGGCGGGGGCGGAGCCATCCGGGCGGCCGGTATGGAAGCGCCCGCCCTCGCAGCGAAACTGCACATCCAGCCCGAGATCTTCCACCGTCAGCAGGAAGCTATGCCCATCGAGCGCCACCGGCGGTTCGAGCCAACCGGCACGGCGCGCGATTTCCAGCGCGGCAACCAGCGGCAGCGCGCGGGCGCGCGCCGGCATGCGGCGATGTACGCCCGCCATCAGCGAGTTCAACGCGCTCATACCCGCGCCTCCCACACGATGCCGGCCGCGCCATGCCAGTAGCCATTGCAGGGCTGCGCGCCGGCGGGTGTGATACCGCTCGGAGCGGCAGGACGTTCGCCCGCGCGTATGGCCGCAAGCATGGCCACCACTTCCAGCGTTCCCGATGCATGCGGACTGACACGCAGCATATCGACGCCCATCGCCGCCATCGACACCGCTTCCCCGCACAGGTCGAGGCAGGTGGCGGACTGCGTCTGCACCCCGTTGAGGGTGAAGAACGGCTGCCCCTCGCCGGTGGCGGCGACCAGCCCGTCCGGATAGTCGAGGCAGCGAAACTCGCAGCTGTCCTTGCGCAGGCGGTGATGGCGAGCTGTGAAGCAGCGCGCCGAGAACGCGAGCGGCATGCGGCCCCAGACCATGGCCTCGAGCGAGACGCCACCGGGGCGCCCCGCTGCCAGCGCGCAAAGCGTGGCGCCATCCATCTCCACTGGCACCGCGCAGCCCCTGGCGCCCAGACCCGCAAGCCAGGCGAGCGTATCGGCGTGGTAAACATTCAGGTGCAGTCCGCCGACAAATGGCCTCGCGCCCATGCAGCGCACTGCACCGAGGTCGTTGGCCTCGACCATGTAGTCATCCTGCTCGCATACGCGCCGCATCCAGGCGATATCGGTGTCGGACTCGACCAGCACCGGGGTGGACAGCACCACTTCCTTGCCGGCCTCGCGCAGCATTGCGGCAATCTCCAGCCAATGCGCGTGGCGCAGTTCATGCCGCCGCGTGCAAACGGTCTCACCGAGATAAACACGGTCGATCGCCGAATCGGCCGCCGCTGCATAGAACTGCATCACGGCTTCGCGCGGCCAGTAGTAGAGCAGCGGACCGAGCGCGATGCCGAAGCGCGGCACGCCGGCCGCTTGCTGCGCCGGGACAAAGGTTTCAGGCATTGGTGCACCCATGGGTAGTCGCACTCCTGTTCGGGAAATTATCGGTTGGCGCAGTCAGCGCCACGGCCGGTCGTAGGCGCCTTGCGTGACCTGGTCTCCTTCGGCATGGCGCCCCAGCGTGCTCTGCCATTCCTGGCGCGGCGCAAAGCGTGCCGGATCGGCGCACGCTGCGTCGATGGCGGCGCGCAGCACGCCCACCACATCGCCCACGTAGCGCGGGCTGCGCTGGCGTCCTTCGATCTTGATGGCGGCGATGCCCATGTCGATCAGCGACGGCAGCAGCGACAGCGCATTAAGGCTGGTCGGCTCCTCCAGCACATAGCCGCGTTCGCCTTCCACTTCGAAGCGCCCCTTGCACAACGTGGGATAGCCGGCCGGCTCGCCGGGCGCATAGCTGTCGATCAGGATGCCAGACAGCCTGGCGTGCATGGTGCCGTCCTGCTCGGTCCAGCGCACCGCGTGCGCGGGCGAGCAGACGCCCTTGTTGTTGGGCGAATCGCCGGTGGCGTAGGACGACAGCAAGCAACGTCCCTCGGCCATCACGCACAGGCTGCCAAAGCCAAAGACTTCCAGCTCCACGCTGGTATGGCGCGCCAGCTTGCCGATCTGCGCCAGCGACAGCACGCGCGGCAGCACCACGCGGCGGATATTGAAGCGTTCGCGCATCAACTCGATGGCATCGGCATGCGTGGCCGAGCCTTGCACGGACAGGTGCAGGCGCAGGTCCGGATGGCGCTGGCTGGCATAGCCCATCAAGCCGGCGTCGGCCATGATGACGGCGTCGGCACCGAGGTCCGCCGCGGCGTCCACGGCCCGGTGCCATTTGCCGACTGCGCCCATCTGCGCAAAGGTGTTGATGGCGAACAGCACCTCGGCGCCGCGCGCATGCGCTTCGGACACGCCGGTGCGAATGTCGGCCTCGGTGAAATTCAGGCCACCGAAGTTGCGCGCGTTGGTGGCGTCGCGCAATCCGAGGTAGACCGCGTCGGCGCCGTGCTGCAGCGCCATGCGCAAGGCGGCCAGCGAGCCGGCCGGCGCCACCAGCTGCGGCCGGCGCGGCGAATCAGAGAAGGAGGACTTCATGTCGGGGGTGGCCGCTGCCGGCCCAGGGATCTGACCAGCCGAGATGCTAACGCGACGTCACGCGCCCGGGCTTGATCGCGCGCAAATCGCAACGGACCGTGCCAGCCGGGCCTGCCCGCCTATGCCAATCGGCGTAGGCCGTTGGGCATCCACTGGTGCGGCATTGACCTGCGGCAAACGCGGGGCGCCGCCGCCGTGCCACGCTTCGCCAGTTGCCCGCACGCGGCAGCATCATTTGAGTGAGACGTTCATGAAAGAGCATTGGCTGAAGCTGGCCGGGCGCCGGCTGGTGCCCGTCGTACAAGGTGGGATGGGCATCGGCATCTCCGCGCACCGGCTCGCGGGCGCGGTGGCCAGCCAGAACGGCATGGGCACCATCGCCAGCATCGACCTGCGCCACCATCATCCGGACCTGCTCGCGCAGACGCGGGGCACGCGCGACAAGCCGCGCATCGAAGCGGCCAACCTGGTTGCCCTGGACCGCGAGATCAAGGCGGCACGCGAGCTGTCGGGTGGGCGCGGCATGATCGCGGTCAACGTGATGAAGGCAGTCGGCTCGCATGCGGCACTGGTGCGCCAGTCCTGCGAAAGCGGTGCCGATGCCATCGTGATGGGCGCGGGGCTACCACTCGACCTGCCTGAGCTCACCGCAAGCCATCCCAAGGTTGCCCTGATTCCGATCCTGTCCGAATCGCGCGGCATCGGGCTGGTGCTGCGCAAATGGATGAAGAAGGGCCGGCTGCCTGACGCCATCGTGATCGAGCACCCCAACCACGCTGGCGGCCACCTCGGCGCGCCGGCCATCCAGGAGCTGGGCGAATCGCGCTTCTCGTTCTCGCGCGTGCTGGCGGAATGCCGCGAGCTGTTCGCATCGCTGGGCCTGGCCTGGGAAAGCATCCCGCTGATCCTGGCCGGCGGCATCGACAGCCACGCCAAGGTCCGACACTGGCTCGGCCAGGGCGCCGCCGCCGTGCAGCTGGGCACGGCGTTCGCCGTGACCGAGGAATGCGATGCGCACCCCGCTTTCAAGCAGGTGCTGGCCACCGCGCGCCCGGAATCGTTGCGCGAATTCACCAGCGTGGCCGGGCTGCCGGCGCGCGCAGTGCTCACGCCCTGGCTCAGCCGTTACCTGTCGAGCGAAGCCAAATTACAGCGCCGTGCCAAGGTACGCGAGTGCCTGGAAGGCTTCGACTGCCTGCAGTCATGCGGCCTGCGCGACGGCATCGCCCGTATCGGCCAGTTCTGCATCGATCTGAAACTGTCGCAAGCGGTGCGCGGCGATGTCGAGCGCGGCCTGTTCTTCCGCGGCAAGGGCGCGCTGCCCTTCGGCGAAGCGATCCGGCCCGTGGCGGAGTTGATGCATTACCTGCTCACCGGCGAGAAGCCCGCTGCCCTTACTGCATCACCGGTACAGGCCGCGGCCGCCTGACACAGCGTGGCACATTGCTGCTTCCCATTTCCTGACCACACATCCCTATGGGTTTTCTCAACGGCAAGCGCATCCTGATCACCGGGATGCTCTCCAACCGGTCGATCGCCTTTGGCATCGCCACCGCATGCCGGCGCGAAGGCGCCGAACTGGCCTTCACCTATGCCGACGGGCGTGTCGCGGCGCGCGTGCGCGAGCTGGCGGCGGGCTTCGGCAGCGAACTGGTATTCCCTTGCGACGTCGCCTGCGATGCGCAGATCGACGCCGCCCTGGCTGCCCTGCGTGCCCACTGGCCGCAGCTCGACGGCCTGGTCCACGCGATCGGTTACGCACCGCGCGAGGCGTTATCGGGTGAATTCCTCGACGGCCTGTCGCGCGACGGCTTCCGCATCGCGCATGATGTCTCGGCCTACAGCTTCCCCGCACTCGCCAGCGCCGCGCTACCGATGCTGGCGCCGCGCGCCGCACTGCTGACACTGTCCTACCTGGGCGCGCAGCGCACGCTGCCGCACTACAACGTGATGGGCCTGGCCAAGGCCTCGCTCGAAGCCAGCGTGCGCTACCTTGCCGCCGCACTGGGTGAGCGCGGCGTGCGCGTGAACGCCATTTCGGCGGGCCCGGTGCGCACCCTGGCCGCCGCCGGGATTCGCGATTTCGGCAAGATTCTGGAACACGTGGCAAATACCGCGGCACTGCGCCGCAATATCGACAGCCAGGAAGTCGGCAACGTGGCGGCATTCCTGCTGTCCGACCTTGCCAGCGGCATGACGGGGCAGATCAGCTACGTCGACGCCGGATACCGCAGCATGGCGGCGCCGCTGGACCTGGCAGACTGATCTGCCGCGCAGCGCCGCCGCGCCCGGTGGCGCGCTGCGATATCCCTCGGCTTCAGGCAGCCGCCTGCCGCGCCAGCCCTTCTGTATCAAGCAGAAAGATCTTCCCCCGCTCCAGCTTCACCAGCTTCTCCGCCGAGAACCGGCTCATCACGCGCGAGAATGTCTCCGGCGTAATGCCGAGCTTCGATGCAATCACGCGCTGCGTGCAGGCCAGCCAGGTACGCCGGCTGGCCTGTGCCTGCTCCTGCAGGAAGCTCGCCACGCGTTGCAGGGCATTCTGCAGGCTGACCGCTTCGATATCGCGCATCAGCGTATGCAGTCGTCCGGACAGGTTGCGCAGCAGCCGGGCAGACAGCAGCGGATCGCGCTCGACCGCGCCCCACAGCGCAAACTTGCTGACATGCAGCACGGTGGTGCGTGCCTGTGCCTGGCAATCCGCGACCTGCGGCGTATTGAGGAACAGCACATCCTCGCCGAAGGTGGCGCCCGGCCCGAATACCTCGATGGCGCGCTCCACCGTCCGCTCGCTGCCCGGCGCCGACGGCAGGGCCAGTTTCACCAGGCCCTCGACGACGGTATAGAAACCCTGGCAGGGCTCACCGCGTCGGAACAGGAACTCGCCCTTGCGCAGGCGCAGCGGCGTCGCGGCCTCGCGCAGGGCATCCAGGACATCGCCATCAACGCCGCGAAAGAGCGGCAATCGCGCGAATATGATCGGTTCAGCCATGACGGCCTCCTTCGACGGGCAATGTTGCGGGGCGCGGCGCACGTGGCGGCAGCCCACCCTGTGTGCGCATCCGGTGCATGCACAGCAGCGCCCGTCAGCAGTTGTACGGCCAGCCATGTATTGGCGGCAGCGAAGGCCAGCCCGCCGGCGCGTGCCAGCCATGCCGGTGCGAGCGGTAAAGCCAGCAACAAGGAATAGGCCGCCAGCAGCAGCATCGCCTGCCACCGCTGCCTGCCGGGAACGATGATCGCCTGCATGGCAGGCACCCGGGCGCGTGGCGGCAGCAGCTTGCGCAGGTGCAGCCAGACCAGGAACGGCACGATCTTGCCGAGCATGGCCGTCACCGGCAGCACGCCGCCGCCAATCAGCGCGAGCGTGCCGATCCACCAGGCCAGCGGAGCCTGGCTATCCGGCACGAAGGGCATGGCTGCGGCAAGCACGGCGGCGGCCAGCATGCTTGCGCACGCCACGGGCTACAAAGGCCAGACCGGATCGTGCCGGCGCTTCGCCTTCAGCGTGCCGGCGAGTCCGATGCCGGCAACGACCGCGGCCACCAGCAGCCAGGGCAGCAAGGCCCACTCAGGCAGCGCCGGCGATTCCGGCCGCACCGCTACCGCAGCGGAGTACCCCAGCAGCGGCACCCAATGCGCCAGCGGCAGCCACCGCTCCACGCCGGACGGCAGGCGCGCCGTTTGCCAGAATATCGGCAGGACCGTCGTGGCCACGCCAGTCACCAGCGCGGCGAGCCAGCCGCCCAGGCCCCACGCCATATGCAACGCCAGCAACGGCGCTGGCGACAGGGACCACAGTCCACCGAACAGCCCAGCCAGCGCTCCGCCGCACAAGGCCGTCATCAGGAGCGGGGCACCGATCCGCGCGAGAGTACGTGTGGTGGCATCGACGGTCACCACGCGCCTGCCGGCCACGAGCAGCAGCAGGCCTGCCATGACGAGAAACGGTGCGCCCAGCCATGCCCCCCAACGGAACGCGGTTGCACTCCCGCCGAGAAATCCCGTCGTCAACGCCAGCGCGCTGCCCGCGGCGAACAATGCGACCAGCGGTGCCATCCAGCCTGCACCGGGCACGGTCACGCCCGCGACGACCGGCATCATCTGCAGCAGGGCGCCGATCATGACCGGGAGCAGCATACCCAGCGCCAGCATATGGGCCACCGCCAGCGCAAGCGGAGCAAACCTGTCGGGCAAGCCGTCCGCCGGCCCGAATGCCAGCAGCAGGCCTGCGGCGGCGCCCAGCCATGGCGCCGGCAGCAGGCAGCCGAATATCACGCCAGGACGCGGCGCACGGTCGTAGTTGAGGTTCAGCGCTTTCACGGCGTCGACTCCCCGCGGGCAATCTCCATCTGGCCAGGCACATCGTCGCAGCCGCGGCGCTGGCGCACCAGTGATTCGATTCCCGTGGACATTGTGATTCTCCGGTTCAGTGTCAACGCATCCTAGGTTCCGGCCTGCGGGCCGGTTTTGATCCTGAATAAGTTCACCGGGGAAAAAATAGCAAGACCCGCCGGCTGGTGGGGATGGTGAAACCGGCTGCCTGAAATGATTTCGGGGCCGATATATCACATCGTGATTTATTTTTTCGGCGCGGCCGCTGCTGGCCCTTCCGATCTGCCGGAATGCGGTGCTTCAGGCACTCGCCCGGCCGTGCACTTCGGCAGTTCTTGATCTGGCTCATGTCCTGGCCCGGGTCATGCACCCAAAATTCAGGCAGCCTCCGCCCCCGAGCCCCGCCCTATGTCCCTGACCACGCCCGACCTCGCCGATCACGAGGCGCCTACACTGCCCGCGCTGCGGCACCGGCTGTCCACCCGGATCATCTCGCTGTCGCTAGCATCGCTGCTGGTCGTGCTGGCCATGATCTCTTGCACGCTCTGGCTGTCATGGAAGCTGGAAGGCGCCGGCGCGGCCATCAACGATGCCGGCAGCCTGCGCATGCGCGCCAATCGCATCGGCATCGAGCTGGCACGCGCGCAGGCGGCCAGGCCGAATGCGCTGGAAGACCAGATTGCCGCGCTCGACGGCACGCTGGCACTGCTGCGCAGGGGAAACCCGGCCAGGCCGCTGTTCCTGCCAGACGAGCCGGCCCTTCATGCGCAGCTCGACCGCGTCGCGGATGACTGGCGGCACCGGCTGAGGCCACTCGCGCAGGACGGCGGCAGGGTCGGCGGCCTGGTCGCATCCGCCTACATCGATGCCCTGCCCGGCTTTGTGGCGGAGGCCGACCGCCTGGTCGGCATGATCGAGCACGACAGCGCGCGCAAGACCGACCTGCTGCGCCTGTCGCAGGCCGGCCTTGCCGCCATCGCCTGTGTGGGCACGGTGGCGGTGATCTACCTGCTTTATCTGTGGATCATCCTGCCCGTGCTGCGGCTGCAGGACGGCCTGCGCCGCATGGCGGCGCGCGAGTTCTCGCTGCGGCTGCCGGTGGAAACCCGCGACGAGTTCGGCACGCTGAACGAAGGCTTCAACCGCATGGCCGGCGAGCTGCAGGACGTCTACCAGGACCTGGAGGCGCGCGTGGCGCAGAAGACCGCCGAGCTGGCGCGCCAGAACCGCGACCTGGAAGCGCTCTACGAGATGGCCGCGTTCCTCAACCAGGCCACCGACGCCGAATCGATGTGCAACGGCTTCCTGCAGCGCGTGATGCAGCAGTTCGGCGCTGACGGCGGCAGCGTGCGCGCCCTCGACGACGGCCGCGGCAAGCTGCCGCTGGTCACGTCGATCGGCCTGCCGGCAGCGCTTGCCGGCGCCCCGCAATGCGTGTCGGTCAGCGCCTGCCATTGCGGCGACGCCACTACGCAGTCCGTGGTCGCCATCCAGGACCTGCGCAAGGCGCCCGCTCCGTCCGGCAATCCGGCACCGGCAAACCCATCGGCATGCACGCGCGACGGCTTCCAGGCGCTGGCGGCGTTCCGCATCGGTAGCCTGCGCGGCGCAACCGGCGTATTCGCCCTGCATTTCCGCGAGCCGCGCGAGCTGCCGGCGTCGGACCGGCAGTTACTGGAAACGCTCGGCCAGCACCTTGGCACCGCGCTGGAGCAGCTGCGCCTGTCCGCCACCGCGCGCCAGCTGGCCGTGGTGGAGGAACGCAACCTCGTCGCCCAGGGGCTGCACGACAGCATCGCGCAGGGCCTGAACTTCCTCAATCTCCAGGTGCAGCTGCTGGCCGATGCGGTAGACCGCGACGACCTGCCCGAAACGCGCGAGCTCGTGCCGATGCTGCGCCATGGCGTGGAAGAGAGCTACCAGGACGTGCGCGAACTGCTGAACAACTTCCGCTCGCGGCTGATGCCGGGCGAGCTGCGCCCCGCCGTGGAAGAGACCGTGGAGCGCTTCCGCCGCCAGTGCCGCACCGAGGCCACGCTGATCATCGATGAAGGCGGCGACGGCCTGCCCCTGTATCCGGAGCAGCAGCTGCAGGTGCTGTTCATCCTGCAGGAAGCGCTGTCCAACGTGCGCAAGCATGCGCTGGCGGCCCACGTAACCGTGCGGCTGAGCAATGGGCGGGATTTCCGGCTGGTGGTGCGGGACGACGGCGAAGGCTTTGATCCGGCCGAACTGGCGCAACGCGGCGACGCCCATATCGGCCTGAACATCATGCGAGAACGCGCCGCGCGCCTGCACGCCCGCCTGCAGATCGAAAGCCGCCCCGGCGCAGGCACCCGCATCGAACTGCTGTTGCCGCGCGGAGACCAGCAAGCCAACGCCGACACTGCCACCCGACTCCAGGAAACCCTGCCATGACCATCCGCATCCTGCTCATCGATGACCACACGCTGTTCCGCTCCGGCATCCGTGCGCTGCTGCAGCGGCAGGCCGATTTCGAGATCGTCGACGAAGCGGCCGACGGCGTGGAAGGCATCAAGCGCGCCAAGCAGCATCGTCCCGACGCCATCCTGCTGGACCTGAACATGCCCGGCCTGTCGGGCTTGGAGGCGCTGCAGCTGCTAGTGGAAGACCTGCCCGACACCGCCGTGATCGTGCTGACGGTGTCCGAGGAAGCCGAAGAGCTGGCCACCGCCCTGCGCAGCGGCGCGTGCGGCTACCTGCTCAAGAACATCGAAACCGAAGCGCTGACCAGCGCCATCCGCCGCGCCGCCGGCGGCGAGCCGGTGATCTCCGACAGCATGACCGCCAAGCTGGTCGCGCAGTTCCGGGCGCCGCAAGTGCCGGCGGCGCCTAAGCACGACGACGCCGCGCGGCTCACCGCGCGCGAACGCGAGATCGTGCAGGGATTGGCCCGCGGCGAAAGCAACAAGGAAATCGCGCGCGACCTGGGCGTGGCGGAAAGCACCGTCAAGATCCACGTGCAGAACATCCTGAAGAAGCTGAACCTCGCCAGCCGCGTACAGGTAGCCGTCTACGCGGTGGAACACCGCCTGACCGAAGCGGGCTGAGCCCGCACTCCGCACGCACCCAGACTGTTTCGCACCGCCGCACGGCGCGGCTGCGTCGTCCCTGCGTCGTCCTATTCCTACACCGATATCAGTCCCCTTCCGGAGGGACTCCCGGTCTCCCTGGCCTACGCTGAAAAGCAAGTGGCAGGCCTTGTGTCCAGGGCCGCTTGAAAACCGGAAGCCACGCGGCTTTCCGCCAACGTCCAAGGAGCATGCGTATGGGAATCGGCACAATCCTCCTGATCATTCTCATCCTGCTGCTGGTCGGCGCGCTGCCGGCGTGGCCGTACAGCACAGGATGGGGTTACTGGCCGAGCGGTGGCCTGGGGCTGATCGTCCTGATCGTGGTACTGCTCGTGGTGCTGGGCCGGATATAGCGGCGCAGGACCGTTTGTGAACGCAGGCAGGCATGCGTACAGGCGGGCACCGGTGGTGTTCCGCCTCGTAGCGCTTGCAGCACTCGCCTGCATCAACCGGAAAGGAGACTGACATGCCAGCCAAATCCAAGGCGCAACAGCAGGCCGCCGGGGCCGCGTTGGCTGCAAAGCGCGGCGACAAAAAGGCGGGGTCGCTCAAGGGCGCGTCGAAGTCGATGTACAAGTCGATGAGCGAGAAGGAACTCGACAAGATGGCATCGACGAAGACCAAGGGGAAGCCGAAGCACGTTTCGGGGTCCTGAGCCCGGAACCGACCGCCAGGCGACACCCGGGCCATAGCGCCACGCGCGGGCCCGGGTTGCTGCGTTTTCCTGTCCGGCAAAGCCTCACTTCTTCGCCCCTCCTCCACAAAACCCGGGCAGCCGCCTCGCCTCGCTGCTCCCGGCAAGCCGGATCGCCTGCGTCAGCGCCAGCGCGAATCCGGCAATGGTGCCGAAGTCCTCCTCCACACGCTCCCGGAAAAACGCCGCCCAGCGAAAATCGCCGTAGGCGTTGCCTGGCTTGCGATAGGCGCCCGCATCGCGCGTGAACGCCGCCAGGCTTCGATACGGGTCGTCGCGCATGCCCATCACGGTGGCGGGCAGCGCCTGGACATCGAGATGATGGCCGCGTTCGTCGTAAGGATGCACGTGGCCAAGCGCGCGCATGCGCTTCCAGAACGCGCCGGGGCTGAGGCGGCTGAGATCCCGCAGGATGCGCACCGGGCCGCAGCGGTAGCCCAGCTCGAGCCACGCGCGCGCCCAGTGATGATGATCCACGATGAACAGCGCGCCGCCAGGCCCGGCAATGGTCTTGATGCGGTGCCGGCGCATGAAGCGCCGCAAGGCAGCCCGATCGTGCGGATCGGCGTGCCGTTGCGTGACTTCCTGCTTCTGCAGCACCTGTGCAAAGCCAAGCGTCAGTTGCGTAGGCCGCAGCCTGGCCAGTTCGGCGATGGCCTTGCCGCGCAGGCTGCCGCCTTCAATCATGGCTGGCGCGCTGCCGGTCGACGAAATGCTCCAGTTCGCTGCCCGGGTCTTCGTTGCCGGTGCTCTCCACCGCGACCGCCTCCCTCGCCAGCGGGCGCGGCCAGTATTCGCCCTGAGCCTCGTCCAGCGGCTCGCCGCTGGCCGCCGGATCAAAGTCCCTCCACTGCCCGCACTCCCATTGCCCCTCGGTGCGCTCCAGGCCGCTCGCGCCGGCCTCGCGCAGCACATCGGCGGCCACGCCGGCGAGGCCGTTGCCGACGCTGGCGGCCAGCATCACGCCAGCGACCGGTGCTTTCGCGGGCTGGCCTTGCGCTACCGACATGATGGAGACGTCCCAGACGGAGAAGCCGCGTGAATAGAGGACGCGAGCGGCTTCCTCGGCCTGGGCATGGGTTTCGAATCGTCCGGCAATGATGGGTGACATGATGGCTCCCAGGAAGATTGAAGTTATTCCGCAACCCTGCAAAAGGTGCGCCGACCCGCCAGCCTGCTGCCGGGCCGCGCGAGCGGGTGGCGCCTCATGCAATTTTTTCAAAAGATGGCCCTGATCTACACGCGCCGCGAAACCCGGTGTCAGCCATTGACCACTTCGCCGCCGTTGATGTGCAGGATCTGCCCGGTGATATAGCTCGCCGCATCGGAGGCCAGGAAGACATAGCCCGCGGCCACTTCGAACGGCTGGCCGGGACGGCCCATCGGCGTCTTCTTGCCGAATTCGGCGACCTCCTCCGCCGTGAACGTGGAAGGGATCAGCGGTGTCCAGATTGGCCCCGGTGCCACACCGTTCACGCGAATGCCGCGTTCGACCACCTGCAGCGCCAGCGAGCGCGTGAACGACACGATGGCGCCCTTGGTCGCCGAGTAGTCCAGCAGGTGCGCGCTGCCGCGATACGCCGTGACCGACGTGGTGTTGAGGATGGCCGACCCTTTCTTCAGGTGCGGCAGCACGGCGCGGGTGAGGTTGAATATCGCAAAGACATTGGTGCGAAACGTGGCCTCAACCTGCTCCGCACCGACGTCCTCGAGCGATTCCTGCGGGTGCTGCTCGGCGGCATTGTTGACCAGGATATCGAGCTTGCCGAAATGCCGCAGCACCTGCTGCGCCACGGCGTTCGCGTGGGTGTTGTCCGCGAGGTCGCCGGCAATGGACAGGCACTTGCGGCCAGAGGCCGCCACCAGCGCCACGGTTTCCTTCGCATCGCCGTGCTCGTCCAGATAGGAGATGGCGACGTCCGCGCCCTCGCGCGCAAAGGCGACGGCAATCGCGCGGCCGATACCGCTGTCTCCGCCGGTCACGAGTGCCACCTTGTTCTTCAGGCGGCCGCTGCCGACATAGTCCTCCGCCCCGCTGTCGGGCTGCGGATGCATGCGGCTCTCCAGGCCAGGCTGGCGCCTCTGGTGCTGCGGCGGCAGATCTTTGGGGGTAGACATGGCGCGCTCCTGGATATGACCGGATGGGCTGCCCCGCGCAAGTTTCATGCCGCGCACCGGCCGTTGCAGCGCCCTGCCGGGCCGTAACCGATACATCGGCCAGCAAGACTTACACCTCGCATGGTGCATTACCCTGCGCGCCATGCTGCCGACAGCCTGTCAGGTGACGATGCACGAGGCGGCATGCTTATTGCGGCAGGGTTGACCATGGACAGTCGCCCCGGCGCTATCGGGCACGCCGTCGGCCGGCGTCGACATCACAAGGAGGCAGATATGTTCAGTTTCCGCAGTCACAGCAGCAGGGAGAGCGACGAACAGCGCCAGCGCGAGCAGGAGGCCCGGGAGCGGCGCGAGCATCATGAGCCCGGCCGCGGCTCGGAAGACTGGGGGCGGGAATGGGGCGAAGACTGGCGTGGCGAGCGCGAAGCCCGCAGCGGCTCCTGGTACCAGCAGGACACCCCGGCAGGCCAGCAGCGCGGGCAATGGGGCCGCCGCGAGTATGGCGCGGCCGACATGGGTGGCAGGGGCCATCCGTACAGCAGCGGCTACGGCGGCTACCAGCCGGCACCGGAAGACGCTGGCTATCGCATCCGTGAGCGCGGCGAACGCAGCTATCCCGGAGACGACCCGCGAAGCGAAGTCCGCGGCGGCCGCGCCATGCACTGGCGCGAAGGCATGGAGCGCGACCGTGCACAGCGCGGCGGCCAGCCCAGCTTCGGCGGCGGCTACTTCAGCGACCTCGGCCAGGGCGGTGGCCAGTCATACGGCGGCGGGCAGCGCGTCTATCCGGACGACCCGGGCTATCGCCAACGCGCCGGCCAGCCCGCCGCCACGCGCCGCCCGGTCGGGCCCAAGGGCTACCATCGCCCGGACGAGCGCATACGCGAAGACATCTGCGAACGTCTGGCGATGAACCCGTATGTGGATGTTGGCGATGTCACTGTGGACGTTGCCGGCGGCACGGTCACGCTGGGCGGCACCGTGCGCGAACGCCGCGAGAAGTACGTCATCGAGGAAATCGCCGATGCCGTCTTCGGCGTGATGGAGGTGGAGAACCATCTGCGCGTGCTGCGGCCGGCAGGTTCGGGCACCGGCGACGAAGCATCGCAAATGGGGGCGGGAACGATCTCCCCTGACCGCACTCTCAACAAGAGCTGACCCAGCGTTCGCGCCCGGTCCTCATGCGCACCGTCCGTACCTTGCGCAAGGGCGCCAAGCTGATGGTGCCGCTTGACGTCCTGCGCCCCACCCAGATCACCATCGGCGCCTATCACGTTGCGCAGAAAATTCACGTCACGCGCCGCGTGCCACCGGACCGGCGCGCGGCCTTCCTTGACCGGCACCGTGTCCACGTCGTGATTGGGCCGGAGCAGGCGCTCTATGTGGTGGATCACCACCACTGGGTGCGGGCCTGGCACGACATGGGCATGTCGCACGTGCCCGCGCTGGTGCTTGCCGACCTGAGCACGATGACCGAGGCTGCATTCTGGCGCTATATGGTCGCCAACCACCTGGTTCATCCCTATGACGAGCGTGGCAAGCGCCGGCCCCTGAGCGAGTTGCCGGATGCCGTCCATCACATGCGCGACGACCCCTACCGCAGCCTGGAAGCCTTTGTGCAGCTGGCAGGCGGATACCGCAAGGTCAAGCAAGCCTATCCGGACTTCCGCTGGGCAGACTTCTTTCGCCGCCATATCGACGGCCCGCTCGACACCCGGCACAACTTCGCGGTCGCGGTTGCCCACGGCTTCCGCCTTGCGCACAGCGCCCGGGCGCGCAAGCTGCCGGGCTATGTCGGCGGCCTTCCGTGTCCCGTCCGGCGAGCAGGGCGATAACGCAGCCCATCGGGCTACTGCGCCGCCGCCCGTTGCGAAAGCAGTTTCAACAGCCTTGCCTCATCCGCACGCAGGCGGCTGATGGTCGCAACGCGCGCGCAGCCGCGTAGCTCGTCATTCAGGAACGCCTCGATCACGTCGGGGTGGACGTAGCACTTGCGGCATACCGCCACCGTATTGCGCAGGCGCTGCGCCACCTCCCTGATGACCTCCGCCACCTGCTTCTTGCGCGCGCTCTCGCTGCTGTCCGCGCTAGCCGTGCGCAGCATGGCCAGCGCATGCACGCTGCCAGCCCAGGTGCGAAAGTCCTTGGCGGTGAAGTCCCCGCCTGTTGCCGCCTGCAGATAGGCGTTGACGTCAGCCGAGCCGATCTCGCGGATCTCGCCGTCGCTGTCGCGGTACTTGAACAGGTGCTGGCCCGGCAGGTCGGCGCAGCTGCGCACGACGCGGGCCAGGCGCGGATCATTGACCGACACGTCGTGCGTGATGCCGCTCTTGCCCGTGAACTGCAAGCGCAGGCGGCTGCCACGCACGGTGGCGTGGCGGCGGCGCAGCGTGGTGAGGCCGTAGGTGCGGTTCTGCTGCGCGTAGCGGGGGCTACCAACGCGCACGAGCGTGGCATCGAGCAGCAGCACCACCGCCGCGACCACTTTCTCGCGCGGCATGCCGTTGCGCCCCAGGTCGCGCGCCACGCGCGCGCGCAGCCGCGGCAGCGCGGTCCCAAAGGCTGGCAGGCGCGCGTACTTGTCTGAATCCCGCAGCGCGCCCCAGTCCGGGTGGTAGACATACTGCTTGCGGCCCCGTGCGTCGCGTCCGGTGGCCTGGAGATGCCCCGCGGGGTCGGGGCAGATCCAGACCATTTCATACGCGGGAGGAATCGCCAGCGCCGCAATGCGGGCCAGCGTCGCGGCGTCGCGCACCGGCTTGCCGTTGGCATCGAGATACGCGAAGCCGCCGCCGCAGCGGCGGCGCGTGATGCCAGGCGCGCTGTCGTCGACATAGCGCAATCCGACCTCGCGCAGCACCGTGCGCAAAGTGTCATCGGTAGCGGACGGCGGCAGGGTAATGTCCACGACAGGCGCCTCAGCGTGATGGCACCGGATGCCGGAAGCAACGGTGCTACGGGTCTTCGCCGCGCGGCGCCGCTGTTATCGCGGACTCCGTCGTACCCGCCGGGTGAGGCGTCTCCGGCGGCACGGCATTCGCCGAGCCGCTTCCGGCTTCCGGCGCTGCGGGCTCAAGCCCCTTCACTGACGGATCGTCATGGGCCGCCGGGGCCGACGCTGGTGCCGCAGGCTCAGCCGCCACCGGACCCGCACGCGCGCCGGTGACCATCTCGCGCAGCCAGTTCACCAGCAGGCTGCTGTAGGCGCGCTGGCTCTCCTCGTCGCTGAGGCCGTGGTCGGCGCCCTTGATCACGCGATAGGTCATCGAGTTCGCCTGCACGCAGGCATCCACGTAGCTGGTGACGGCCGCATGCGGCACGATCTGGTCCTGCTCGGACTCGATGACCAGTACATCGCCCGCGAACGAGGCGCACGCGCGCAAGGCGCGATTGGTATCGGCCGCCACTACCTGCCGGCGGTAGGCGACCAGGTCCTGGTCGCGATGCAGCTGGCGCTTGGGCAGTTCCCAGCCGGCGTCCATGTACAGCGCCGGTGCGCGCAATGCCATCCAGCGCAGCGCACGCAGCGTGCTCAGCACGGCGGCCAGATAGCCGCCGTAGCTGCTGCCGACCACGGCAATCGCGTTGCGGTCCACCTCGGGCTGGCGCACCAGCACATCGTAGGCAGCCACCACATCGGCCAGGTTGCGCATGCGGCTGACGGTCTCGTACTGGCCGCTGGTGCCGGCATGCCCGGTCAGGTCGAAGGTCAGGCACACACAGCCCAGCCCGGCCACCTTGCGCGCGCGCGCCAGGTATTGCTGCTGGCTGCCGCCCCAGCCGTGCACGAACAGCACGCCGGGCAGCTTCGTGGCCGGCGTGATCAGCGTGCCGGCGATGCTGCCGCCTTCGGACTGGATTTCCACGTTTTCTTCATGCGTTGCCATCTGCGTCAGGCTCCAGTAGTGCGTATTTGGTCAATGCGCCGACGTTGCGGTCTTCGCCCTGGAAGTAGATCTCCGCGCCCGGTGGAACTTCCGCGCCGGCGCCATAGATTTCGCGGGTCGAGGCCACCACGCGGCGGCGCTCCGGTTCGGCCTGCAATGCCGCCAGCGCGGCCAGTTCGGCACCGGTGGCGCCACCTACGCGCCATGACTGCTCGAGCACGCCGAGCAGTTGCTGGTCGCTGGCCTTCGCGCCATTGCCTTGCGCTGCGCGTCCTGCTGCCACGTCGTAGTTGCAGCGCGAGAGGAACATGCCCGGAAAGCAGGCCAGCGCCGCATCGTGATAGACCATTGCCGCGCGCACCGCCGCCAGCGCGTGCGCATGAAAAGGCTGCGCCAGCAGCGCATCAAACCCGCCCCGCACCACGGTCAGTGTCGAGCCGCCATAGACGGACTGGCCGCGGTTGTTGCTGGTCAGATCCTGCGTGCCGCAATAGCTGGCGCGCAGTCCGCCCAGTTCGACCTGGCCGACGCTCCAGGTCTGCGGCTTGTCCAGGTCGCGCTCGAGCACGATGCCGTGCGCTTCTAGCGCCGTCTGGTCCATGGCCGCCAGTGCGCGGTCAAGCGCGGCAGCGTCTTCCACCACCTGCTGGCCCAGGCCGCCAAGCCCGCATGGCTCTTTCAGCCGCACCGGTCCGTCCGCGAGCAGCCGGCGGCCGGCAAGCGCCGCAGCGTCGCGGCAGAATGCCGTATAGCCGGGCAACACCGCGTCCCGTGTGCGTTCCGCGAAGCCGCCGCACCAGCCCTCGGGCGCAGCGGCAGCTGGTGCCACCAGTTCGTGGGTAATCGCCTTGGTCGATATAAAGGCAAAGGGCACCACGCCGCCAAACAGATCGGCCGCGCTGTGAATGCCAAGCCTGGCAGCCTGATCGAGTCCGACCACCGTATCCAGCGGCACAAAGTAGAACGGCGGGGTCTTTGGCTTCGCAGATGCCGGGCGTTTCTCGCCGCATGTCTCGAACGCACCCGCGAACGGATAGCCAACCACCTCGGCAACCTTGCGGCCGATTTGCGCGAGCGTCATGCCTTGATGGCTGCCGGCATCGTCATAGTCGGGGCAGCCATACAGGACCACCCGCCGTTGCGTGCTGATGTCTGGCAAGGTGGTCTCCTCGCAGCGTATCGACGCCCGTTTCAATGTGCCGGGATCCGGCTGCCGCCAGGCACAGCGGCGCCGCCACCCGTGGGCCGCGCGGAACGTGCCCTGTGCTTGGCCACGTGGTTCTCGCGGGCTTCATCCAGAGAATGGCTGCACTTGAGCCCGCCCTCCTCGTCGGCAAGTTGCGCCAGCTGTCGATAGAACATGACCAGCTGGCGCAACTCGTCCTCGTCGAGCTCTTCGATCGAGACCAGCATGTTGCTGGCTTCCTTGTGCGAGGCCAGCAGTTCGTTGAGCTTCAGGTGTACGGCCACGGCGTCCTTGTTCTGGCTCTGCTGGATCAGGAACACCATCAGGAAGGTGATGATGGTGGTGCCGGTATTGATCACGAGCTGCCACGTTTCAGAGAAGGCGAAGATGGGGCCCGTTAGCGCCCACGCCACCACGACGCCAACCGCCAGCACGAATGCCGTGGCCGAGCCCAACTGCCGCGTGGCCGCCCCGGCAAGGCGGTCGAAGGCATGAAGAATGGGATGCTCCCTGTGCAGTGCGGGCGCGCTGTCGATCCGATGCACGTTAAATGCTGGCTTGCTCATCTTCCGCTCCTGGCTGTTGGCTGGCTGCCGCCGCCGGCAATGCGCTGCTTACATTGTATGGAGCGCGCCGCCAATGGTTCAGCGGGCGCTGTCCTACAACGCAGGCTGCACTCCGCCACCGCATTGCGGTGCGATAGCGCAGCGCGCCTTTCTGCACCGCACGCAAGACCTTCACACGACGCATACCGCGTACGGCGCTCCCGCCAGCGCTGGCGGGCACTCCGGCGGCGGGAATGCTTTTTGCGCTGTCCTTGCACGCACCGTCGGCGCGATAGCCGCTCAAAGGAGAAACCATGACCGGACCACGTTTTGCCGATGCAACCGGATCGCCGGACCAGACCCTCGACACGCAGGTGCGCGAGCGCATCACCGAAGCGTTCGGCGGGATCTTTCCCGCGGGTGTCACCGTAGCGGTGGCCGACCGGAGGGTCTTGCTCAACGGTTGTGTCGAAGATCAGTACATCGCCCAGCGCATCGAGAAAGCCGCGGCGGTCAGCCCCGGCGTGCTGGGCGTGCACAACGCGCTGCGGACGCGGCAGCCTGCCCCTGTCGAGCCGCCCGGCCAGCCGCCTTCCAGCGGCGCCGATGCGAACCCGGCCGGGCGTCCGTCCGGGCAGATCAACCACAAGGTCTGAGCGCTGGCGCCTGCCGGGCTCTTCGGGTGCTTCGACGGATTGCGAAAGCCGCATCCCTTCACGCGCCGCAAGCACAGGAAAACCGGCGGAAACTCCGCCGGCCTTCCCTCTCGCTCCCACCCTGTTCGCTGCTTCGCAGCTCCCCGGGATATCAGCCCCACGGATCGTAGCGGTCGGATTCCCAGTATGGCGATATGCCGTAGTACTCGTGAATGCTGGTGGCCCACTGCGAATCCGCCATGCTCGGCCAGTGGTCCTTGTCGAAGCCCGGCGCGGCCTTCAGGCGGTCCTTCTCGACCCCGAGCACAAAGCACTTGCGCCGCGTATCCAGCGTGAGCGCGGACCACGGCAGCGCGAACAGCTTTTCGCCGATCCCGAGAAAACCGCCCATCGCCATGACCGCATAGGCCACGCGCCCGCCGAGCACGTCGATCATGATGTGGTCGATGGTACCGATGTCCTCACCGGCCGGGTCCACCACCTTGTTGCCTTCCAGCGTGTCGGCCGCCATCACGAACGGGCCCGGGCCGGGAGAATTCTGGTCAATGCCGCCAACGATGGAGGCGCCTGGCTCTCGGCCAGGAGTGCGTGATTCGACTGACTTCATGGCTGACTCCTTGGTTGCAGAAAGCTCTGTCCGGCGGATGCAATGGGTCGCATGCCGAGAGCGATGCGCTCACGCGCGTTGTTCAGGCTCCGGCTCCGCTGGCACCGGCGGCACCAGCGGGTCGAAGTCAATCCAGCGGCCTTCGCTCCAGCGGCCGTCTGCCCGTTCCACATCCTTCGCACCGCCTTTGCGCAGCAGGTCCGCCACCAGTTCGTCGTTCGCGTGCGTGACGTGCGCGGCAAGCAGGACGCCTGCATTGCGAACGGGCGGCTGGCCGGTGCGCGGATTGCGCCCGCCATCGCGCGCCAGCGCCAGCGCACCTGCCAGTGAGCCCAGGTAGGCGCCGAGCCCGACCCCAAAGACCACGATCAGCACCGACAACGGCGGCAATGCAGACAGCGCTGCCACCGTGGCGGCACCAGCCAGGGCGCCGATCGCCGCGCCGATCACCACGCCGCCGATGGCTCCGGTTCCCGATCTGCGTGCGCCCGAATCGGCGGCATGGTCGCCACCGATCGGATAGGCGCCGTGCTGGCCGGGCGGATTGACATAGAACAGGCTGAGGTCTTCCTCGGGGAGGCCCTGCGCCCGCAGGCGGCTGGCGGTGGTCTCCGCCCGCGCAAAGCTATCGAAGCGCCCGGCAATGATCGACGACATGCTCGCTCCTTCCTTGTTTAGGCTGGGGTCCGTGGTTGCGGTCACTTGCGGCCGGTGGCGCCCTTGCGGTGGCCGGCAGGCTTGGCGCCGGCGGGCTGGTGTTCACTGCCGTGCCTGAGCTTCCAGTCGACATCGTCGCGCGCGGTTTGTGTTTTCTTTTCCGCATGCATGGCGGCGCTGGGCGAGATCGGATCGCTGGCCGGGAAGGTCATTTCCAGCGAGTCGTCGACGGCGGCCTGATAAGTCTTCCTGGCGCCTTTCTCCTTGCCTGCGGCAGGGCGCGCGGCGGGCGCTGCGCGTGACTTGTCGGCACGCGATTTCGACGGCTTGTGAGCCGCCGGCGCGGCCTTAGATGATTTGCGGGCGTCTGGCATGGCGGGTTCCTCCTGGATGGGATTGCCACAACCATTGCAATTGGCGGGCCAGCGAGCATATACGGCGGCATGTAGCGATGCGGGCCGCACAATGACGCCTGTGCGGGCGCCGTCGCGTTCGCAAAGCTTGCCCGTTACGCCGGGCGCGGCATGCACTTTGTGCGCGTATCGGTAAAAACTACAGGAGGAAAAAGCAGGCTGCCGGATATCAGCCGACATTTACGCCAGGACGGCGTGGCGCGGAAACCTCACGGAGATGCAGATGGTGACCTTCTCGTTCTCTCCGTCCAGGCTTTCGGCGCCGGGCTTCGCGCCATGCAGTTCAATCATGCGGCGCGTCAGCAGCAGCGCGGCACTCTGCCGTGAAGTCTGCGAACTCTGCCCCGGCACGCGTCGCCCGAAGAAATCGGACAAGGCGTTCAGCCGCGTGGCGCTGCGTTCGCGATCGAGCGGCGGGCTCTCGGTAATGCGCAGCTTGACGTGATCCGGTTCGTGGCTCAGATGCACGCCCACCGAGCCGCCGGGCTGCGCGCGCCAGATGCAGTGCATGAGGAGATGGCGCAGCAGGGGCACCAGGCGGGGCATGTCGCCATCGATCTGGTAGGCGGATCCCTGCGGCGCGCCGTCGGTCTCCACAGGTGGCAGCAGCACACCGCGTGCTTCTGCCGCAGGGCGGCGATCCGTAATGGCCTGGTCGATCGCGGCGAGCAGATCCAGCTGCTGCCACTGCGGCGGATTTTCATCGGCCAGCAGGCGTACCGCTTCCTCCATTTCCTCGATCAGCGCCTGCTGTTGCTGCATGCCCGAGCGTATGCCGTCCAGCGCACGCTGCGCGGGCGGCGGTGCCGCATCGACCGCGCGTTCGAGGACATAGGCCCAGCTCTGGATGGCATTGAGCGACGAGCGCAGGTCATGGGCGGACTGTTCGATCAGCGTCCCCACCTCGACCACGCTGCGCACGGCGGGCGATGTCACCGCAGTCTGCAGATCAACCGTAGCGGAGCTGCAGGCGGAGAGATCGTGGGATGCGTCCGGCGTACCGGAGGGCGGTGGGTGCTGCGTCATGGTTCTCGGCCGGGTTACCTGCTGGACGTACTTATGCAAGAAGCGTGCTGCGTGGCCGCCGCGCCGGGGCGATTACGCTGGTGTCACACGCGGTGGGAGCCCGTCCAGGCTGGTCGCAGAGCGGTCCGAGGGGCCGGTCAGTTTGGCGCGTTGGTGCCGTTATCGTTGCCGCGCGAAGCCCGCAGCCACTCGGGCAATTCGCCCTTGGCTGCATAATCTTCCAGCCGGTTGTACAAAGTCTTCAGGCTGATGCCGAGGATCTCCGCGGCGTGCTTCTTGACGCCCGCGCACTGCTCCAGCGTGGCGAATATCAGCTGCCGGTCGGCATCCGCAAGCGACATGCCCACGGGTACCGACACTACCGCCGTGCCCGCCGCCTGCGTAGCGGCCACCTGCAGCGGCACCTGTACCTCGGCGATCACATCCTGGTCAGCCATGATGTAGGCGCGCTGGACAAAGTTGCGCAGCTCGCGCACATTGCCCGGCCACGCATGCATGCGCAGGCTGTCAAGCACGCTCGGCGCGAAGCGGCGCTGGGTGCCCTGCTCGGCATTGAGCTGCTCCAGCATGGTGTTGGCGATCTGCACCACGTCATCGCCGCGCGCGCGCAGTGGCGGCAGCTCCACCGGGAACACGTTGAGACGGTGGAACAAGTCGGCGCGGAGCTTGCCCTCGGCAACTGCCTCTTCGGGGTTGCGGTTGGTGGCGGCCAGCACACGCACATCGGCATGGCATTCACGGTTGGTCCCGACCCGCATGAAGGTGCCCGTTTCCAGCACGCGCAGCAGCTTGACCTGCAGCTCGGCCGGCATTTCGGTGATTTCGTCGAGGAACAGCGTGCCGCCGTCGGCGCGCTCGAAGTAGCCCTTGTGCTGCCGGTCGGCGCCGGTGAAGCTGCCGCGCTCGTGGCCGAACATCTCGGTCTCGATCAGCGTGGGCGAGATCGCGCCGCAGTTGACGGCCAGGAACGGCTGGCGCCTGCGCGAGGAGAGCTCATGGACCGTCTGCGCGGCCAGCTCCTTGCCGGTGCCGCTCTCGCCGATCAGCAGCACGGTGGCCTCGGTTGGCGCCACCCTCGCCAACTGGTCGTAGACGACCTGCATGGCTTCGGAGCCACCCAGCAGCCGCCCGAAGCGTCCGTACCGGCGCAGTTCGCCGCGCAGCGAGTGGATTTCCGCCTTGAGCTCGCCCGTGGTGGCTAGCCGCCGGAGCACGGTCTGCAGCCGCGCTACGTTGATCGGCTTGACGAGGTAGTCCGTCGCACCGGCGCGCAGCGCCTCGACGGCACTCTCCACGCTCGCATAGCCCGTCGTCAGGATCACTTCCACGCCTGACGAGCCCAGCTCCGAGAACAGCTCCATCCCGTTGCCGTCCGGCAGGCGCAGGTCCGCCAGTACGGCATCTGGCATATGCCAGCCGATCTGGAGACGAGCCTCGCGCAGGCTGCCGGCGGTCGCGGAAGTGAAGCCTTCGATGGCGACGATTTCCGAAAGTGCGGCGCAGGCGTTCTCGTCATCGTCGACGATGAGGATATGCGGCATGGAATCTCTGACGGCCCGGCCAGCGGGCCTGCACATCAAAAACAGCGGCGGACACAGCAAACCCGGCCTGCTGCGGCGCAATGCTGCATCGCGCGGCAGGCATCCAGGCATGCAACGGGTCTTCAGGTATTGAAAGTCTAAGTGCGGGCCGGTTCCATCGTTGCCGGTGTCCGTCTGACACGGGTGTCGGAAGTTTCCGCGCGCTGCGCCGCCTGTCTGGCAAGGCCCCACGGCAAAGGCTAGCATAGGAACTTCTCATGACAAGGGCCGCATTGTGCCGACCAGCGCCACCAGCCCATCCAGGCGAGCCGCGCCCCACGCCAGCGAGGCGGCGCCGCGCCGCGCCGTTCCCGCGCAGGTCTCCCTGCTATGGGAAAGTACCTCTGCCGCCATGCAGCGGCTGCTGTCCCAGATCGATCGTGTCGCGGCCACCGATGTGACGATGCTGGCGGTGGGCGAAAGCGGATCGGGCAAGGAGGTCGTGGCACGGGCCATCCATGATCGCAGCGCGCGCCGCAACGGCCCCTTCATCGCCGTCAACTGCGGCGCGATCCAGCCCAGCCTGATCGAATCCGAGCTGTTTGGCCACGAAAAAGGCGGCTTTACCGGCGCCATCGAGCAGAAGGCGGGATATTTCGAGCAGGCGCAAGGCGGCACGCTGTTCCTCGACGAAGTTACCGAGATGCCGCTCGAGATGCAGATCAAGCTGCTGCGCGTACTGGAAAGCCTCACTTTCCACCGCGTCGGCGGCGACACCCTGATCGTCAGCGACGTGCGCATCCTGGCTGCCACCAATCGCGACCCGCTGGAGGCGGTGCGGGCCGGCCAGTTGCGCGAAGACCTGCTGTACCGGCTGGCAGTGTTCCCGTTGCACATTCCGCCGCTGCGCGAGCGTCCCGACGACATCGTGCCGCTTGCGCGCCACTTCCTGGCCGAGTACAACGCGATGGAGCAGACCGACAAGGCGTTCTCCGCAGCCTCGATCGAGCGGCTCGCGCGCTACGACTGGCCGGGCAATGTGCGAGAGCTGAAGAACGCCGTGTACCGCGCCTTCATCCTGGCCGACAAGGTGGTCGAGATCGGCAATCCCAACCTTGCCACTCAGCCGCCCCGGCCGACCACCGTCGATGGCGTGGTCAATGTGCGCGTCGGCACCACGCTGGCGGACACGCAGCGCGAAATCATCATGGCAACGCTGGCGCGCTTTGGCGGCGACAAGCGCCAGGCCGCGAAGGCACTCGGCATCAGCCTGAAGACGCTCTACAACCGGCTCGACGTCTACCGCTCCGGCTGACGCGCGCCTCCCTGTACAGACTGGACTACCGGCATCGACAATGCACGGCGCAGGGCTTCGATGCTCAGCGGCTTGACCAGGTGGATGTGGAAGCCCGCTTCCTGCGAGCGGCGCACATCGTCGGCCGTGCCGCGCCCCGTGAGCGCGAAAAACAGCATCGACTGCCCGGCAGGCATGGCCTGCAGCGCATCCAGGACTTCAAAGCCGCTCATGTCCGGCATTTCCAGGTCGAGCAGCGCGCAGTCGGGCAGGAACTCTGCTGCCAGCGCAAGCGCCTGCGAGCCGGTGTAGGCCGGCCGGGCTTCGTGGCCGAGCAGGTTCAGCAGCTCGGCCATGCTGTCGGCGGAATCAGGGTTGTCGTCGAGGATCAGCACGCGCCGCTTGCGTCCGGTATCGGCATCGATATGCCCCGCCGGCTCGCCACACGCCGCCACCTGCGGCAGGATCACGGTGAAGGTGCTGCCCTTGCCCGGCCCCTGACTGTCGGCCTGGATCGCCCCGCCGTGCGCTTCGACCACGGCCCGGGCGAGCGCCAGCCCGATGCCCAGCCCGCCGCGGCTGACGCCCTCGCTTTCCTGGGAGAAAAGATTGAAGATGCGATCCAGCGCGGCCGGCTCCATGCCCTGGCCTGTGTCGGATACAGTCGTGACGACGCTGCCGTCTTCGACCACGACGTGGACGGCGACGGTGCCGCCGCGCGGCGTGTACTTGGTGGCATTGCTGAGCAGGTTGATCAGCACCTGTCCGAGCCTGGCCGCATCTGCGGACACATGCGGCGACTCCGGCGGCAATGACACCACCAGTTGCTGGCCGGCCGACTCCAGCACAGGGCGGATCGATTCGATGCTGGCCGTGACGACGTCGTTATAGGCCGTGGGCGTCAGCTCGACCTTCAGCTTGCCGGCCGTGACGCGGCCCACATCGAGCAGGTCATCGACCAGCCGTTCGAGCTGGTGGAACTGGCGATCGATGATCTCGGCGCAGCGCTGGATGCGTACATCGACCGAAGGCGTCAGCGCGATCACATCGACCGCATTGCGGATCGGCGCCAGCGGATTGCGCAGTTCATGCGCAAGAATCGCGAGGAAAGACTGCACGCGCCGGTTGCCAGACTCCAGTTCTTCCAGCCGCAGGGCATCGCTGACGTCGCGGGCCGTCCACAGCATGCCGGCAGGGCATCCGCCCGCATCCCGGATCAGCGCGATGCGCGTCTGGCAGCGCACCACCGAGCCGTCCTTGCGCTCCAGGCGCTCGCCGCCCTCCCACTGGCCGCTCGCGCGTGCGGCTTCCAGGCCCGCCCGGTCGTGGCCGCTAGCAACGTCCTGCCGCGTGTAGAGCATCGACAGCGGCTGCCCGATCGCCTCTTCGGCCGGGTAGCCGGTAATCTCCTGCGCGCCCGCGTTCCAGCTGCGGATTTCGCCGTCGGGACTCAGTTCGCATGCGGCGACCCCAGGCACGGTTTCGGCCAGCAACCGCATCCGCTCGTCGGCCAGGCGCGCGTGCTCTTCCGCCGCGAGCTGCACGGTGATATCGCGGCTCGCCACCACGAAGCCGCTGACGGCGCCACTGGCGTCGGCCATGGCGGTCATGCCGCAGGCCGCCCACAGCTGGCTGCCGTCGCTGCGCACCCGCCAGCCGTCGTCCTGCGCACTGCCTGACTGCCGGGCGGCGTCCAGCCAGCGTTGTGGCACACCGGATTCGATATCGGCGGGCGTAAACAGGCACGAGAAATGCCCGCCCGCGATCTCCGCGGGGGTGTAGCCGAACAGGCGCATCGCGGGCTCGGGCCAGGTTTGCACATGGCCGTCGGCGGCAATCGCGAAGACGGCGCAGCCTTCCAGCGCGCCGAGCATCTCTCGATAGCGTTCGCTTTCAGGGTCCGAAGCCGGCGAGCGCCTCTGCGGGTCAGGGTGCGCGCTCGCGAGGCTCTTTTCCGCGCCGTCCGCTTTGATGCTGCCGCTCGATATCGCCGCCGCCGTGGCGTGGCCGGCGACCGTTTTCCCTGCCGGGCGCGGCTCTGACATGGAAATGCGCTCCTTTCCTCAAAGGCAGTTCCAGGATGCAGCAGGCGTCACGCGGTACGGCCTGCGAGTTCGCCGCTGCCGGCGATGACCCCAGGATCATCTTGAAACCGCCGCCTGGCAGTTGCGCTGCATGCGCAGGCGTGTCCGGCCAGCGCCCGAAGCGGAGCCGCGCCGCCTATCACGAACCGGCACGCAGCGATTCCATGATAGGCGCTGGCGGCCTGTACGCCGCATGTTCAGCAGGCGAGGAAGGAGAAAAGAGGCGCAAGGTGCATCATACGGGTCATCCCGCCGGCCCGCCGCGCCCGCGCCGGCTCTGAAGGACCGCGGCCATGGCGGCCGAAGCGCCGACCACCAGCGCCGTGGCCAGCAGAGGATGGCGGGCAGTGCTGGTGTAAGGGCACGATTGCAGGGCGGCGCGGTTGCCGGTGCGCTCCTGCATGCCACTGCCGCCGCCATAGAGTGCGTTGTCATCGATCGGTCCGGCCGGATGCCGGCTTTGCTGCGCGCGGCCCATGAAGCGGCTCATGAATCGGTCAAAAGTGTGCGGCGCGTGATACGCCGCTGCCGAGAACGCCTTGGCCGCACCCCCGACGAACATGTCGCGGCGCGGATGTTCCGCGGCGAACAGGATGGCGTCGGCGGCCAGTGCCGGATCGTACAGCGGCGGCGGCAGCCGCGGTTCCACGTCAAGGAAGTTCTTGGCATGCGTCACCAGCGGCGTTTCCAGCCCGGCCGGCTTGACCAGGGTGACCGATACTGGTGCTTTTTCCTGCTCCAGCTCCAGCCGCAGGGAATCGGTAAAGCCCTTGATCGCGTGCTGCGAGGCGGCATAGGCGCTTTGCAGCGGCAGCGGCCCGTCCGACGCCTCGCTGCCGATATTGATGATGGCGCCGCCGTGCTCGCGCAGATGCGCGGCCGCGGCCAGCGATCCGTGCACGGTGCCCCAGTAGTTGGTATCGAACAGCCGGCGCTGGTCTTCCAGCGGTACGTCGCTGTGGCGTCCGAAGATGGTAACGCCGGCATTGTTGACCCATGTGTCGAAGCCACCGAAGCGTTCGATCGCGGCCTGGGCTACCCGCGCGACGTCTTCCTGCTTGCCGACGTCGGCCGGCACCGTGATCACCTCGGCGCCGCCTTCACGCAGTTCCTCGGCCAGCTTGTGCAGCGACTCCTCGCTGCGCGCCACCAGTACCAGCTTGGCGCCCAGGGCGGCCGCCTTGCGGGCGGTCACCAGGCCTACGCCACTGCTGGCCCCGGTCAGGACGATGGTCTGCGACCCGATCTTCTTCAGAGATGGTTTCATCTGCTTGCTGCCTCCTGCCCGGCTTGTATGGCACAAGCGCCGCGGCGCCGTGGACAAGGGCGCCGGCATCCGGGCGCGCTGCCGGCCCCTCATCTGTACCAGCCGCAATCACGCAAGGAGTGTTCCCGGCAGCGATCCGCATCCCGCGCCGCGCACGCAGCACCAGGATTTACAAGAGCCGGTAAGAACCACATGCGGTCCACAGGGCTTTGTCTGTAGGACGATCGCCGATTTCCGGCACGCCATGCACTGCATAAGCTGAATCCATTCAAGTCCTACCAGCAGGCACCGCCATGGCCAGGATTACCCGACAGGAACCGGACAACGGCCGCGCTGCCGCCGCCCGGAAGCGCGCGCCAGCCAGGAAGCCCGCTGGCACCCGATCCGCCGGCGCGCTGGGCAAGTACCAGCGCATGCGAGATTTCAACGCAACGCCGGAACCGAGCGGCGCACCGGCCGCAAGAAAGCGCACGCGCCAGCGCGCGCACGCCCTCTCTTTCGTGATCCAGAAGCATGCGGCGCGGCGGCTGCACTATGACTTCCGCCTCGAGCTGGATGGCACCCTCAAGAGCTGGGCCGTGCCCAAGGGCCCGAGCCTGGACCCCGCCGACAAACGCATGGCTGTCCATGTGGAAGATCACCCGCTGGACTACGCGAACTTCGAAGGCGTCATTCCGCCGGGCCACTATGGCGCCGGCACGGTCATCGTCTGGGACCGCGGCGTGTGGGTGCCCGAGGGCGATCCGGACGCCGCCTATCGCGCCGGCAAGCTGAAGTTCGAGCTGCGCGGAGAGAAACTGCACGGCCACTGGACCCTGGTGCGCATGCACGGCAGCCGGCAGAAGGAGCAGGACGCCTGGCTGCTGATCAAGGAGCGCGACGAAGACGCGCAGCCGGCCTCCGCGTTCGACGTGGTGGAAGCGTTGCCGGACAGCGTGCTCGCGGGGACCGCCCGCAGCGCCGCGCGCAAGACGGCGAAAGCCGCCGGCACGCCCACCGCCAGCGGCCGCGGGAAATCCGGGACCGGGCTAGCGCTTCCGCAAGGAGCGGTCAAAGCAAAGCTGCCGCTCGCGCTGGCGCCGCAACTCGCAACGCTGGTCGAGCAGGCCCCCGCGGACAGCGATGCGTGGCGCTACGAGATCAAGTTCGACGGCTACCGCCTGCTGGCGCGCATCGACGGCAGCGATGTGCGGCTCTTCACGCGGCAGGGTCATGACTGGACCCCGAAGCTGAAGGCGCTCGCAAAGGAAGTCGGCGCGCTCGGGCTGCCGGACGGCTGGCTGGATGGCGAGATCGTGGTGATGGGCAAGCACGGCGAGACGGATTTCCAGGCATTGCAGAACGCCTTCGAGACCGCGCATGTCGACACCATCCAGTACTTCGTATTCGACCTCCCGTTCTATGCCGGCCATGACTTGCGCAAGGTACCACTGGCGGAGCGGCGCGCGCTGCTGCGGCGCCTGTTCGAAAGCAGTACGGCGTCGCGTCTTCGCTTCAGCGAGGAATTCGAGGCAAGCGCCGCGGACATGCTCGATGCCGCCTGCCGCATGAAGCTGGAAGGCGTCATCGGCAAGCGGGCCGATGCGCCCTATGTCAGCGCGCGCACCAATACCTGGATCAAGCTCAAATGCACGCTGCGCCAGGAGTTCGTGATCGGCGGCTTCACCGATCCCAAGGGCAGCCGCCAGGGCATCGGTGCCTTGCTGCTGGGCGTGCATGATGCCAGCGGACAGTTGCGCTACGCGGGCAATGTCGGCACCGGTTTCGATACCCACACGCTCGGCAAGCTGCGCGCGCAGCTGGACGCGCTGCGGGCGGACAAGCCGCCCTTCCATGCGCTGCCCGTATCGGTGAAGGGACACTGGGTGCGCCCGAAGCTGGTGGCCGAAGTGTCTTTCGGTTCCTGGACGCGCGAAGGGCGCGTGCGGCATTCCGTGTTCCACGGGCTGCGCACCGACAAGCCGGCAGGCGGGATCTCCGTCGAACAGGCCAGGGAGCCGGCAGCTGCAAAGCGCGGCAAGGGCAAGCCCGCCGCCGCAGCCGGCAAGGTGGCCATCAGCCATGCCGATCGCGTGATCGACAAATCAACCGGCATCACCAAGGGCGAGCTGGTGCGCTACTACGACCGCGTCGCCCCGCTGATGCTGCCGCACCTGCGCGGACGCCCGATCGCCATGGTGCGCGCCCCGGCCGGCGTGGACGGGCAGCAGTTCTTCCAGCGGCACGGCGACACCCTGCAGGTCGAAGGGATCAACGTGCTGGACGCAAGCTTGTGGCCGGGGCATCCGGCGCTGCTGGAGATCGTGTCGGCACCGGGGCTGATTGGCGCGGCGCAGCTCAATGTCGTGGAGTTCCACACGTGGAATGCGAACAAGCGCAGCATCGACAAGCCGAACCGCATCATCTTCGATCTCGACCCTGGCGAAGGCGTGCCATGGCCGCACATGCGCGAGTCCGCCGCGCTGGTCAGGGCGCTGCTCGACGAACTCGGCCTGGCCAGCTTCGTGAAGACCAGCGGCGGCAAGGGCCTGCATGTGGTGGTGCCGGTCACGCCACGCGCGGGGTGGGACGAAGTGAAGGATTTTGCGCACAAGGTGGTGCTGCACATCGCCGCAACCATCCCGCAGCGCTTTGTCGCAAAGAGCGGCGCGCGCAATCGCGTTGGCAAGATTTTCATCGATTACCTGCGCAATGGCGTCGGGGCCACCACGGTCGCCGCGTTCTCGGCGCGGGCGCGCCCCGGCCTGGGCGTGTCGATCCCGCTCGCATGGGAGGAACTGGACGGGCTGCGCAGCGCCGAGCAATGGAACGTCGCCAATGTCGGCCCGCGGCTCGGGGAACTGGAGTCGCACGATCCCTGGGCCGGATACGCCGACACGCGGCAGGCCATTACGCGCGCCGCATCGCGCCTGGCGCGCGGCTGACGCTGCGGCACGCTTCTTGCCACTTCCAGGCAAGAGCACCCTCTTTTCGGGTGGGGCGAGAAGGAACACACCATGCCTTACCGATTCAGCCGACTGCTCGCGGTGCCCCGGCTGCGAGCCCCCCATGGCGCACTGGCTTCGCGCCCGATGCGTCCGTTGCGGCAATTGCTGCTGCCAGGCGCATTGTTGCTCGCCATGGCCGGCCCACACGGCAGCACTGCACCCAGCGCCCAAGCCCACAGCGGCGAAGCGGAGCGCCGCTAGCTGGAGGCGCGCCGCTTCGCCCTTTGCAAGTGCACAACCCAACCGGCACGCCTCTTGCCATTGCCTTGCCAAGGACGGCCATCCGATGAGTGTGAACGGCCGCAAACGCAGTATCGCCATGGGGGAACGACATCGTGAAGACAGCCATTCGTGTAGGGCATACAAAACACGCATCGGAGCGATCGGTAATTTTTGCAATCGCGGCCGCATCCACGCACGGGGCGCATAGCGCCTGAACGCCATGGATACGCCCGCCACCACGAGCCGCCCGCTGATCCTGAATGTGGAGGATCGCGACGGCCCTCGCTACGTCAAGAGCCGAATCCTGCACCGAGCGGATTTCTCGGTACTCGAAGCCGCCACCGGCCAGGCGGCGCTGTCGCTGGTACGCCAGCATGCGCCGGCACTGGTACTGCTTGGCATGAAGCTTCCCGATATCAGCGGCCTGGAAGTCTGCCGGCTGCTCAAGGGCGATCCCGAGACCGCGCGCACGCTGATCTTGCTGACATCAACCGGGCTGGCCGATGCGAGGCAGCGCGTGGAGGCGCTGGACTGCGGCGCGGACAGCTATCTCGTGGAACCCGCGGAACCGGAAGAAGTGCTGGCCAGCATCAACTCGCTGCTGCGCCTGCGCGGGGCCGAGGATGCATTCCGGCGCACAACCCAGACGCTGCACGAAAGCGAGGACATGTTCCGCCAGCTGGCCGAATCGCTGGCTGAGGTGGTGTGGATCCTGGATCCCGGCGAGAAACGGCTGCTGTTCGTCAGTCCTTCGTTTGCCGCACTGCTCGGCCACACTGCAGAAGAAGTCCTGGAAGATCCGCGCCGTTGCCTCGATCGTGTACCGCCGGCAGAGCGGCCGAGGTTGGAAGCCGCCTTCATGAACATGCTGCGCAGCGGCAGGATGGATATCGAATTCCAGCTGACACAGCCGGGCAACGAGATTCGCGAGATCCGCGCGCGCGCATTCCCGGTCCGCAGCACGGCCGGCGCGGACGGGCGCTCGTTGCGCGTAGCGGGCATCTGCCAGGACGTCACCCCGCAGAACCGCGCGCTGCGCACGCTGCGCGACGAGGAACGCCGCAAGGATCAGTTCCTCGCCATGCTGGCGCACGAGTTGCGCAACCCGCTGGCACCGATGCGCAGCGCCGCCGACCTGCTGCAGCAGCTTTCGCCCTCGCGCGAGGACATGTTCCGCGCGCGCGACGTGATCGGACGCCAGCTCCATCACCTGACGCGGCTGGTTGACGAGTTGCTCGACATCTCGCGCTTCAACCAGGGAAAGATCACGCTGCGGCAGGACCTGGTGGAACTGCGCTCGGCGCTGAACACGGCCGTGGAAACCGTTCGCCCGCTACTGGAAGCAAATGGCCACACGCTGCGGCTCTCGCTGCCGGAGCAGCCGCTGCCGGTGCGGGGCGATCTGGTGCGGCTCACGCAGATCTTCAGCAACCTGCTGCACAACGCGGTCACTTACACGCCCGCGGGCGGACAGGTGAGCGTGGAGGCCACCACGCAGGACGGCAACGTCACCGTGCGCGTGCGCGACAACGGCGCCGGGTTGTCCGATGCCATGCGGCGGCAGCTGTTCGACCCGCTGGCACCGGAACACGGCAGCGGCGACACCAACGCCGAGGCACAGCGTGGCTCGGCCTTGCTGGATGGCCCCGGTATCGGCCTGACGCTGGTACAGAAGCTGGTGCGCCTGCATGGCGGGCGCATCCACGCGGAAAGTCCCGGCCCCGGCGAAGGCAGCACGTTCATCGTGGTGCTGCCCGTGGAGCCCTGGCAGAACTGGCATCCGCCCAGCGGGATGGGCGTGCCGCGCAGCGGACCGCCGCGCACGGTCATGCTGGTGGACGACAACATCGATGCGCTCGAAGCGATGACCATGACGCTGCAGACGCTGGGCCATACCGTGGTGACCGCTCCGGACGGCCAGAGCGCGGTGGCGCGCGCGGCCAGCGTGCGCCCCGACGTGATCCTGCTCGACCTGGGCATGCCGGCCATGGACGGCTTCGAGACCGCGCGGCGCCTGCGCGCACTACCGGAACTGCGCGGCGCAAAGCTGGTGGCGCTGACGGGCTTCGGCCAGCCGGAAGACAGGCGGCGCACGCTCGAAGCGGGGTTCGACCTGCACCTTGTCAAACCCGCCAACCTCGACGCGCTGACGCGCCTGCTCGACGGGCTCGACGCCTGAGCTTGCCGTCCGGCAACCCATCACCGAAAGCAAGGAGCCGACCCCGTGCATATCACGCCCGACCCCGACATCCCCCCCTACAAGCCGGACACGCCGCCGCCCGAGCCTCCGCCCGGACCGCCCGAACCCGTCACCGATCCGCCTCCCGGCGATCTGCCGCCGCCTCCTCCGCAGCGCGCGATCCCGGCAGTGCAAGGAGTTCCATCGTGTCTCGCATCATCTGGAAAGGCGCCATAACCTTCGGGCTCGTCAACATCCCGGTCGTGCTGCGGCCGGCGTCACGCAGCCAGACCATCGACCTCGACCTGCTGGACGTGCGCGACATGGCGCCCATTGGCTACCAGCGCATCAACAAGAGCACCGGCAAGCCGGTCGACAAGGAGCACATCGTCAAGGGCTACCAGTACGAGAAGAACGAATACGTGCTGCTGAACGAGGAAGACTTCCGGCAGGCCAATGTGGAGGCCACGCAGACGGTGGATATCGTCAGCTTCGTCGAGGCGGAGAAGATCCCGCCCTACTACTTCGATACGCCTTACTACCTCGAACCCGACAAGCGCGGCGAGCGCGGCTATGCGCTGCTGCATGAAACCATGCGCCGCACCGGCCGCGCCGCGCTGGCGCTGGTTGTGCTGCGCAACCGCCAGCACCTGGCCGCGATGCTGGTGCATGACAACGCGCTGGTGCTCAACACCATGCGCTTTGCCGACGAGGTGCTGTCGATGTCGGAGCTGCATCTGCCCAAGCCTGCCAGCGGCAAGCCCACAGGCGCGCATGCGCGCGAAGTGGAGATGGCGACCAAGCTGGTGGAAGACATGAGCGAAGACTGGGCCCCCGAGCAGTACCGAGATACCTATCGCGACGACCTCATGGCCCGCATCGAAGAAAAGATCGAATCCGGCAAGACCCATCAGCTCACGCCGGCAGCCGAGGAACCGGAAGCCCCGCGCCAGGGCGCCAAGGTCATCGACATGGTGGCGCTGCTCAAGCAGAGCCTGAACCGCCGCGGCAAGGACGAAGCAGGCAGCGACAACGAAGGGCGGGCGCGCCGCAAGGCGCCGGCCCGGCACGCCGCCGCGAAGAAGCAGACCGCGGCCAAGCGCGCCACGGCAAAGCACGCGCCTGCCAGGCGCACCACGCACGCCGCGCCGGCACGCAAGGCTGCAGGGAGCACCAGCCGGCCGGCGGCCAAGCGCAAGCACGCCTGAGGCGCGGGCCCGCCCCGCACTTCACGCTCTCACTCTCAGACACGCGCTGACCGCGAAAACGAGAAAGAGCGGCACGAGAGCCTCAAGGCCGGATCATGGCCCGAGGCTCTCGTGCCGCTCAGGTGAGCCTGCCCTGCCAAATATGTCCCGGCAGATTGCCGCGGCTTACCGCGACAGGACCTTCAGCTCGTCGTTCACCGAATTCACACCTTCCACGCTGCGCGTGGCATCCACGGCAAGCTGGTGCTGTTCCTTGGTCGGCACCGAGCCGGTCAGATTGACCGTGCCGTTCTTGGTCTTCACGTGAATGCCCGTGGACTTGAGGTCCTTGGTGGTAAGCAGCTTGGTCTTCACCTTGGTCGTGATGGTGCCGTCGCTGACGCCTTGCTTGGCCTTTTCGGCACTCATGTCATTGGCAGCCGCAGGCCGCTGATCGTGGTCACCCTCGGCGCGGCCCGGCATGCCAGGGGCAGAGTTGGGGGGCGCAGCCGTGGTGTCAGTGGCGACGCGCATAAAGCCGCCTGTATCGAGCGCAAACGCGCCGCCGGTAGCCGCCGCCAGTGCAGCAGCGACACAAGTCATGCGCAGGGTACGTGCAGGAATTCTCATCGCTCTCTCCTGATGGTGTGGTTACACGGTTCGTCATGAGGCGCCACACGAGGTGACTTGCGGGCGATGCATGCATCGCGACCACGGGTTCTCGTGAACCGCATGAACATGAACCGCAAGGAACGTACCTGCCGGCAAGCCGCCCTTCGCTGTGGTGAACCGCCGCGAATGTCACTCGCCCGATACACCGTAATGCGTGTAATTCGGAGCAGGGATTTGTAATTCCGGCCAGCGCACAAACGCGCCAATGTTGCGTCTGCCACGCTGGCAAGCGCTATCCAGGGCGCCTCGGGCGCTGGCACGCCGATTGCGGGTATGGCGATGCGGCAAGTCCGCCGCGTCATGGAGACAGTAATGGGACAGCAGCAACAGCAACCGGGCCAATCGCAGTCAGGCCAGAAGCAGCAAGACCAGTCGCAATCCGGCCAACGCGGCGGCCAGCAAGGTAGCGACCAGGACAAGAAGCAGCAAGGCGGTGGCCAGATGGGCAACCAAGACAAGGGACAGGGCCAGCAGCAACAGCAGAACCGCGGTGGCTCGCAACAAGGCGGTCAGCAAGGCCATCAAGGGGGCCAGCGCCAACCGTAAACAGCAGCTATCCGGGCGCGTGTGGCAGCAACATGCGGTGCTGCCTTGACGCACTCCGGAGATTGGCGAGCCGGGACTTCGGGTTACGGGGTTCCGGCTTTTTTTTTTGGGTTCTTCGCTGATTTGTGGGGTTGGGGGCTGATGTGCCTGAGGGTTGTGGCTGCGGTTGGGCGTTGTCGCAGGTCGACGGCCGGTTTCGCCCTGCCGGGCGAGTCACTTTTGTCCGAGCGACAAAAGTAACCAAAAACGCGTTGATATGACTCCCGGTGTCAATAGATGGGGTTTTTAGG
>NZ_JWMA01000197.1 GCF_000812465.1 Cupriavidus sp. IDO
TTGTTAGCCGCAGAAGCAGTTGTAAACCGTGAGCCGCAATGTTAACTTTGCGGCGCCGTGTTATCCGCTCACCTCAACTATCTACTCGAAGCCCAGCAACCATCCGACTTTGGTCGGCTCGGGCAGCATTTGCCCTACGAGTGGGTTGAGCAGGCGGTGAGCGCCACCGGTACGGCGAGCCTGCGGCGCCGGCGCTTGCCCGCCGAGCAGGTGGTCTGGCTGGTGATCGCGCTGGCCCTGTACCGGCATCAGTCAATCAGCGAGATTGTCGATGATCTCGATCTGGCGCTTCCTTCGGCCGCAGCCCCGTTTGTCAGCAAGAGCGCCGTCGCGCAAGCGCGACAACGCACCGGATACGCCCCTCTGGCATGGCTGTTTCACGAATCGGCTGGTGCCTGGAGCCGGCAGGATGCGCCCAGCTATGCGTTCAAGGGTCTGAATCTGCTGGCGATGGACGGGACTATCCTTCGTACCGCTGACAGCCCGGCCAATCGCGAGCACTTCGGCGCCCAGGTCTATCCGAGCGGCAAGCTGGCGAGCTATCCGCAGGTGCGCGCCGTCACGCTGACCGCCATCCCGACGCATCTGATCCGCGACATCGAGTTCGGCCGCTACGACTCCAACGAGATGCTGTATGCCAAGCAGCTCGTACCACGCATCCCAGACGATTCGATTACTGTATTCGACAAGGGCTTTCTGGCCGCCGAGATCCTGTGTGGACTCACCACCGGCGGCCACAATCGGCACTTCGTGATCCCAGCCAAGGCGAACACGCGCTGGGACGTCGTCGAGGGCAAGCCCGACGATGCCGTAGTGCGCATGCGCGTGTCACCCCAAGCGCGAAAGAAGTGCCCTGAATTGCCTGAATTCTGGGAGGCGCGCGCCATCCGAACGATCGACTCGCGCGGCCGCGAACGAGTGTTGCTGACTTCCCTGAGGGATCGCCGACGCTTCAAGCCAGCCGATATCGCTGCGTGCTACACCCGTCGCTGGCAGATCG
>NZ_JWMA01000041.1 GCF_000812465.1 Cupriavidus sp. IDO
GATCGCTGCGGTCAGCGTGGTCTTGCCATGGTCAACGTGACCAATCGTACCAAC
The DNA here is from genome assembly GCF_000812465.1 of Cupriavidus sp. IDO. Lineage (GTDB taxonomy): Bacteria > Pseudomonadota > Gammaproteobacteria > Burkholderiales > Burkholderiaceae > Cupriavidus. The sequence continues at coordinate 55 of NZ_JWMA01000041.1, forward strand.
GTTCACGTGCGGCTTGGTCCGCTCGAACTTTTCCTTTGCCATTTTCAGCTCCTAATGGAATTCAGTCTTGTCGATTCATCACACCACCGCACCCGAGTGGCTGCGGCGGCAAACTTTTGGAATTACTTGCCCTTGGCCGTCATCACGGCTTCGGCGATGTTCTTCGGTGCCTCTGCGTAATGCTTGAATTCCATGGTGTACGTGGCGCGGCCTTGCGTGGCCGAGCGCAGCGACGTCGAATAACCGAACATTTCCGACAGCGGGACTTCGGCCTTGATGATCTTGCCGCCGCCCACCATGTCATCCATGCCCTGCACGATGCCGCGGCGGGACGACAGGTCGCCCATCACGGTACCCGTGTAGTCTTCCGGCGTTTCCACTTCCACGGCCATCATCGGCTCGAGCAGAACCGGGCTGGCCTTGCGCATGGCTTCCTTGAAAGCCATCGAGCCGGCCATGCGGAACGCGTTTTCGTTCGAGTCCACGTCGTGGTACGAACCGAACGTCAGCGTGACCTTCACGTCCACCACCGGGAAGCCAGCCAGGATGCCGTTCGGCAGCGTGTCGACGATACCCTTTTCGACCGCCGGGATGTATTCGCGAGGAATCACACCGCCCTTGATGGCGTCGATGAACTCGAAGCCCTTGCCCGGCTCTTGCGGTTCCAGCGTGATCACAGCGTGACCGTACTGGCCGCGGCCGCCCGACTGCTTGACGAACTTGCCCTCGACGCCTTCGGCCGTCTTGCGAATGGTTTCGCGGTAGGCCACCTGCGGCGCGCCGATGTTGGCTTCCACGCCGAATTCGCGCTTCATGCGGTCGACCAGAATTTCGAGGTGGAGCTCGCCCATGCCCGAAATGATGGTCTGACCCGATTCTTCATCGGTACGCACGCGGAACGACGGATCTTCAGCGGCCAGGCGGTTCAGGGCGATGCCCATCTTTTCCTGGTCAGCCTTGGTCTTCGGCTCGACGGCCTGCGAGATCACCGGCTCCGGGAACACCATGCGCTCGAGCACGATCGGTGCAGCCGGATCGCACAGCGTGTCGCCTGTGGTGGCGTCCTTCAGACCCACTGCAGCGGCGATGTCGCCGGCCAGCACTTCCTTGATTTCTTCGCGCTGGTTGGCATGCATCTGCAGAATACGGCCGAGGCGTTCCTTCTTGCTCTTGACCGGGTTGTACACGGTGTCGCCCGAATTGATCTTGCCCGAGTAGACGCGGAAGAAGATCAGCTGGCCAACGAACGGGTCGGTCATGATCTTGAACGCCAGTGCCGAGAACTTTTCGTTGTCGTCAGCCTTGCGCTCGAGCTTCTTCTCGCTGTCGTCCTCGTCCGTGCCCGTAACCGGCGGAATGTCGACCGGCGACGGCAGGAAGTCGATCACAGCGTCGAGCATACGCTGCACGCCCTTGTTCTTGAACGCGGTGCCGCACAGCATCGGCTGGATTTCGCAGGCGATGGTACGGTCACGCAACGCCTTGACGATCTCAGCGCGGGTCAGCTCTTCGCCGCCCAGGTACTTTTCCATCAGCTCTTCGCTGGCTTCGGCGGCGGACTCGACCATCTTCTCGCGCCATTCGTCAGCGGTGGCTTGCAGCTCAGCCGGGATGTCCCGGTATTCGAACTTCACGCCTTGGCTGGCTTCGTCCCAAATGATCGCCTTCATTTCCAGCAGATCAACGACGCCCTGGAAGCCGTCTTCAGCGCCGATCGGCACCACGACGGGCACCGGGTTGGCCTTCAGGCGGGTCTTCAGCTGGTCGTAGACCTTGAAGAAGTTCGCGCCGGTACGGTCCATCTTGTTGACGAATGCCAGACGCGGCACGCCATACTTGTTGGCCTGACGCCACACGGTTTCGGACTGCGGCTGCACGCCACCCACGGCGCAGTACACCATGCACGCGCCGTCCAGCACGCGCATGGAACGCTCCACCTCGATGGTGAAGTCCACGTGGCCCGGGGTGTCGATGATGTTGAAGCGGTGCTCGGGGTAGTTGCCGCCCATGCCCTTCCAGAAGGCGGTGGTCGCAGCAGACGTGATGGTGATGCCGCGCTCCTGCTCCTGCTCCATCCAGTCCATGGTGGCCGCGCCATCATGCACTTCACCGATCTTGTGGTTCACACCGGTGTAGAACAGGATCCGCTCGGTCGTGGTGGTTTTACCCGCGTCAATGTGAGCCGAAATACCGATGTTACGGTAGCGCTCAATAGGAGTCTTACGAGCCACTTTAATCCTCTATTCGTCCGTGAGGCGCCGGCATCTCATGGCCCGCGCCCCTAACACAAACGGGCGAGATGTGTAAAAACACAGCCCGCCCGGCAACCAACAAACGCTATCGCGCGCTTAGAAGCGGAAATGCGAGAACGCCTTGTTGGCTTCGGCCATGCGGTGCACTTCGTCGCGCTTCTTCATCGCGCCGCCACGGCCTTCCGATGCTTCCAGCAGCTCACCTGCCAGGCGCAGCGCCATCGACTTCTCGCTGCGTTTCTTCGCGGCCTCGCGCAGCCAACGCATCGCCAATGCCAAACGACGCGACGGACGGACTTCGACCGGAACCTGATAGTTGGCGCCGCCCACGCGACGGCTCTTCACTTCCACCACCGGCTTCACGTTGTTGATGGCAACGGAAAACACTTCGATGGGGGCCTTGCCTGCCTTCTTCTCGATCTGGTCGAACGCGCCATACACGATACGTTCGGCAACCGACTTCTTGCCGTCCAGCATCAGCACGTTCATGAACTTGGCAACTTCAACATTGCCGAACTTCGGATCAGGCAGAACATCCCGCTTGGGGACTTCACGACGACGTGGCATCTTCTTTCCTTTAGATTCAGTTGAGAGCGCGGTCAGTTGTTCCCGCTCTCCGGCCACCAACTAGCTTGCATTCATTTGCAGCAAATTCGCCGGGTGACCACTTACTCGACGGCACGGCGCAAAAAACGCTCCGTTGTACCGCCGCCTGGTGACAGCACCATGACTCGCGCCACAGGCTATCGTTTGTTGCTTCGGGTCTTTCCGACCCAGGCTGCTATAGCTTAGGCCGCCTTCGGACGCTTCGCGCCGTACTTCGAACGAGCCTGCTTGCGGTCCTTCACGCCTTGCAAGTCGAGCGAGCCACGGACGATGTGGTAACGCACACCCGGCAGATCCTTCACACGGCCGCCGCGGATCAGCACGACCGAGTGTTCTTGCAGGTTGTGGCCTTCACCGCCGATGTACGAAATGACTTCGAAACCGTTGGTCAGGCGCACCTTGGCGACCTTACGCAGTGCCGAGTTCGGCTTCTTCGGCGTCGTGGTGTACACGCGGGTGCACACGCCGCGACGCTGCGGGCAGTTCTCAAGCGCCGGGCTCTTGCTCTTGACGACTTCAGAGACGCGCGGCTTGCGAACCAGTTGGTTGATAGTTGGCATTGTTCAATCCAGCTTGGTTTGACGAAAAACACCCTTCATCCCGGCGAAGACCGGAAAGAAAGGCAACTACGGGTTTTGGGCGGGAGAGGTGAGCGGGCGCTCTGGGGACGGGGCTGTGGATAAACAGACATGCCAAAGAGCGCGAGTTCCACCGGGATCCCGCGTCTGCCGCCACCGAACTGTCACAAAACTGTCCGAAAGGCTTGTCGGCTGCGAACCAATGGTCACAATTCCGACGGGCGAGCGAAATCCAAAGCCAAAAACTCGAATCTGGCATCCTAGCAGCCAAAAGGTAAACGGTCAAGCCAGTTTACCTGCAGCGGCTACACGGACCGTAGCGTCTTCAGGATGGCGTCGCCGTAACGCTCCAGTTTCGAGGCGCCGATGCCGGGAATGCCGGTCATTTCGTCGAGCGAGTCCGGCGCGGTGCGCGCCAGCTCAGCCAACGTGGCGTCGTGGAAGATCACGTAAGCCGGCACGCCGTGTTCGCGCGCGGCTTCGGTCCGCCAGCGGCGCAGGGCCTCCCAGTTGGCGAGGGCGTCGGCATCCATGTCGGCTGCGTGGTCCGTGCGGTTGCCGCGCGGTGCGCGTTCGGTGGATTTGCCCGGCTTGCTGGCCTGGCGGCGCAGGATGATCTGGCGCTCGCCCTTCAGCACCGCGCGCGCGCCCTCGCCCAGCAGCAAGGCGCCGTGGCCGCCGTGATCGATCATCAGCAGTCCCTGCGCGATCAGCTGGCGGAATACGGTATGCCACTCGTGCACGGAGCGGTCCTTGCCGATGCCGAAGGTCGAGACCTTGTCGTGCCCCCACTGCCGGATCTTCTCCGACGCGTTGCCGCGCAGGACATCGATCAGGTGCGTAGCGCCGAAATGGATGCGGCTTGCCTGCGCGGTGCGATAGACGCAGGACAGCGCCATCTGCGCCTCGCGCGTGCCGTCCCAGGTGGCCGGCGGCTCGAGGCAAGTGTCGCAGTTGCCACACGCCTCGCTGGTCTCTTCGAAATACGCGAGGATGCGCACGCGCCGGCAGCCGGCGGTTTCGCACAGCCCCAGCAGCGCGTCGAGCTTGGCCGAGGAAACCCGCTTGAACGCCTCATCGGCCTCCGACTCGTCAATCATGCGCTTCTGCTGCACGACATCACCGAGGCCGTAGGCCATCCACGCGTTGGCCGGCAGGCCGTCGCGGCCGGCCCGGCCAGTTTCCTGGTAGTACCCTTCCATGCTCTTGGGCAGGTCGAGGTGGGCCACGAAACGCACGTCGGGCTTGTCGATGCCCATGCCGAAGGCGATGGTGGCCACCATCACCACCCCTTCCTCCTCGCGAAAACGCGCCTGGTGGCGCTGGCGGATCTGGGCATCCATGCCCGCGTGATACGGCAGCGCATTGATGCCCTGTCCGCTCAGCCAGTCGGCGGCGTCCTCGACCTTCTTGCGCGACAGGCAATAGACGATGCCGCTGTCGTGCGTACCGTCGGCCGCCATGTGCTCCGCCTTGATGAAGGCAAGCAACTGCTGGCGCGCGTTGTCCTTTTCAACGATGCGATAGCGGATATTCGGGCGGTCGAAGCTGGAAATGAAGACCTGTGCCTCGTCCAGCGCCAGCCGCTCGATGATCTCGTTGCGCGTCAGCGCATCGGCCGTGGCGGTCAGCGCGATGCGCGGCACGTACGGGAACCGCTCGTGCAGGACCGACAGCTTGATGTATTCCGGCCGGAAGTCATGCCCCCACTGCGATACGCAATGCGCCTCGTCGATGGCGAAGAGCCCGACCCGCGTGCGTTCGAGCAGGTCGAGGAAGCGCGGCGTCATCAGACGCTCGGGTGCGACGTAGAGTATCTCGAGCCGGCCGGCCAGCACGTCGCGCTCGACCGCCGACGCTTCGGCGCCGGTCAGCGTGGAATTCAGCACCGCGGCGCGCACGCCGGCTTCGGTCAGCGCCGCGACCTGGTCCTGCATCAGCGCGATCAGCGGCGACACGACGATGCCGATCCCCTGCCCCGCCCGCTGGCGAAGCAGCGCCGGGATCTGGTAGCACAGCGACTTGCCGCCGCCGGTCGGCATCAGGACCAGGCTGTCGCCGCCTTCGGCGACGTGGTCGATGATCTCGGCCTGCCGCCCGCGGAAGGCGTGATAGCCGAAGACATCTTTGAGGATCGCCAGAGCGCGCGACATACGGACAGCGGAAAGGGGGAAGCCGGGAAAGGCGTAACCATACCACTAAGCCCGCGCGGGAAATGATTCCATTCTTGACGAAGGGCAGGCGTCGGCACGGGCGGATCAAAATCCAACACATCGTGCCGCATCGGATGCAGGACGAAAAAAAGCCCGGCACGATGGCCGGGGCTTTTCAGCTTACTGCAATGTGGCTCAGACTGCGTCGCCTTCGCCCTCCGCGGTGGCCTGCACCACCGGCGGCTCGATGAAGAGCGACTGCTCTTCTTCGGAGATCGCCTGGGCGCGCTCGCGCTCGGCCGCCTCGCGTGCCTTGCGGGCACGGTGGTAGGCCAGGCCCGTACCGGCCGGGATCAGACGGCCGACGATCACGTTTTCCTTCAGACCACGCAGGTCGTCGGTCTTGCCCATGATCGCGGCTTCGGTCAGCACGCGGGTGGTTTCCTGGAACGATGCCGCCGAGATGAAGCTGTCGGTCGACAGCGACGCCTTGGTAATACCCAGCAGCAGGTTCTCGTGGATGGCCGGACGCTTGCCCTCGGCGATCATGCGATCGTTCTCGTCAAGCAGTTCCGAACGCTCCACCTGTTCACCGGGGATGAACTTGGTGTCGCCCACATCCGCGATCTGCACGCGGCGCAGCATCTGACGAACAATCACTTCGATGTGCTTGTCGTTGATCTTCACGCCCTGCAGACGATACACGTCCTGCACTTCGTCCACGATGTAGTGCGCCAGCTCTTCGATGCCCTTCAGGCGCAGGATGTCGTGCGGGTCCGCCGGACCTTCCACGATCATTTCGCCCTTGTTCACCACCTGGCCGTCGTGCACCAGCACCTGCTTTTCCTTGGCGATCAGGAACTCGTGGGCATTGCCGTCCAGGTCGGTAATGACCAGACGCTGCTTGCCCTTGGTGTCCTTGCCGAACGACACGGTACCGGTGACTTCCGCCAGCACGGCGGCGTCCTTCGGCGAACGCGCTTCGAACAGCTCGGCCACGCGCGGCAGACCACCGGTAATGTCACGGGTCTTCTGCGACTCGGTCGGGATACGTGCAAGCACTTCACCCACGTGCACCTGCTGGCCGTCCTTCACGGTAATCAGCGCGCCGACCTGGAAGCCGATGGTCACGGAGTGGTCCGTGCCCGGGATCTTCACTTCCTGGCCGTTGGCGTCGAGCAGCTTCACCTGCGGGCGCAGGCCCTTGGTGGCAGCCGTGCGGCGCTTGGCGTCGATCACCACGAGGGTCGACAGGCCCGTCACTTCGTCCATCTGCTTGGCGACGGTCACGCCTTCTTCGACGTTCTCGAACTTGGTCGTGCCCGAGTATTCGGAAACGATCGGACGAGTCAGTGCGTCCCAGGTCGCCAGTTGCGTGCCGGCCTTGATCGCCTGGCCGTCCTGCACCAGCAGCGTGGCGCCGTACGGGATCTTGTGGCGCTCGCGCTCGCGGCCGTGGTCGTCGGTGATCAGTGCTTCGCCCGAACGCGAAATCACGATCAGTTCGCCCTTGGCGTTGGTCACGTAGCGCATGGTCGCGGTGAAGCGGACCGTACCGGTCGCCTTCGCTTCCACGCTCGATGCCACTGCCGCACGCGATGCCGCACCACCGATGTGGAACGTACGCATGGTCAGCTGCGTGCCCGGCTCACCGATCGACTGAGCGGCGATCACACCCACCGCTTCGCCGGAGTTCACCAGCACGCCGCGGCCCAGGTCGCGGCCGTAGCACTTGGCGCACAGGCCGTAGCGCGTGTCGCACGACAGCGGCGTGCGCACCTTCACTTCGTCCACGCCGAGGGCGTCGATCAGGTCGACCAGGTCTTCGTCCAGCAGCGTGCCGGTTTCGATCGCGGTTTCCTGGGTTTCAGGGTTCACCACGTCAGCCACGGTCACGCGGCCGAGGATACGGTCGCGCAGGGCTTCGATCACTTCACCGCCTTCAACCAGGGCCTTCATGGCCACGCCGTTGGAGGTGCCGCAATCGTCTTCCACCACGACCAGATCCTGGGTCACGTCGACCAGACGACGGGTCAGGTAACCCGAGTTCGCGGTCTTCAGTGCCGTATCCGCCAGACCCTTACGGGCGCCGTGGGTCGAGATGAAGTACTGCAGAACGTTCAGGCCTTCACGGAAGTTCGCCGTAATCGGCGTTTCAATGATCGAGCCGTCCGGCTTGGCCATCAGGCCACGCATACCTGCCAGCTGGCGGATCTGCGCTGCCGAGCCCCGTGCGCCCGAGTCGGCCATCATGTAGATGGAGTTGAACGACTCTTGCTTCACGGTCTTGCCTTCGCGGTCGACCACGTCTTCGTGCTGGAGCTGCTCCATCATCGCCTTGCCCACCTGGTCGCCGGCGGCGCCCCAGATGTCCACGACGTTGTTGTAGCGTTCCTGGTCGGTCACCAGACCCGACATGTACTGCTTGTCGTATTCCTTCACCTTGGCAGCCGCGTCGGAGATGATCTTCTCCTTCTGCGGCGGCACCAGCATGTCGTCGATGGCGATCGAGATACCGGCGCGCGTGGCAAGGCGGAAGCCCGACTGCAGCAGCTTGTCGGCGAAGATCACGGTCTCGCGCAGACCGCACTTGCGGAATGCCGTGTTGATCAGGCGCGAGATTTCCTTCTTCTTGAGCGGCTTGTTCAGCACCGAGAACGGCAGGCCCTTCGGCAGGATCTCGGACAGGATCGCCCGGCCGACCGTGGTGGCCTGCAGCGTGATCTTGGGTGCGAAACGGGCGTCGCCGGCGGCGTCCTTGTCCACCAGCTCATACTCGGTGATACGCACGTTCACGCGGGAAGCCAGCTCGACTTCCTTGTTCTCGTAGGCGCGGATCACTTCGCTGATGTCGGCGAAAGTCATGCCCTCGCCCTTGCCGTTGATCTTGTCGCGGGTCGTGTAGTACAGACCCAGCACCACGTCTTGCGACGGGACGATCGACGGATCGCCGTTGGCCGGGAACAGCACATTGTTGGAGGCCAGCATCAGCGTGCGGGCTTCCATCTGCGCTTCCAGCGACAGCGGGACGTGAACAGCCATCTGGTCACCGTCGAAGTCGGCGTTGAACGCCGCGCAGACCAGCGGGTGCAGCTGGATGGCCTTGCCTTCGATCAGCACCGGCTCGAACGCCTGGATACCCAGGCGGTGCAGCGTCGGCGCACGGTTCAGCATCACCGGGTGCTCGCGGATGACCTCTTCGAGGATGTCCCACACCACCGGCGTCTGGCTTTCGACTTCCTTCTTCGCCGCCTTGATGGTGGTGGCGATGCCCATCGTTTCCAGCTTGTGGAAGATGAACGGCTTGAACAGCTCGAGCGCCATCAGCTTGGGCAGGCCGCACTGGTGCAGCTTGAGCGTCGGGCCCACCACGATGACCGAACGGCCCGAGTAGTCGACGCGCTTGCCCAGCAGGTTCTGACGGAAACGACCGCCCTTGCCCTTGATCATTTCGGCCAGGGACTTCAGCGGACGCTTGTTGGCACCGGTCATCGCCTTGCCGCGACGGCCGTTGTCCAGCAGCGAGTCAACCGCTTCCTGCAGCATGCGCTTTTCGTTGCGCACGATGATCTCAGGCGCCTTCAGTTCCAGCAGGCGCTTCAGGCGGTTGTTACGGTTGATGACGCGGCGGTACAGGTCGTTCAGGTCCGAGGTCGCGAAGCGGCCGCCGTCCAGCGGCACCAGCGGGCGCAGCTCGGGCGGCAGCACCGGCAGCACTTCGAGGATCATCCACTCGGGCTTGATGCCCGAACGCTGGAAGGCCTCGAGCACCTTCAGGCGCTTGGCGAACTTCTTGATCTTGGCTTCGGAGCCGGTGGCCTGCAGCTCGGCGCGGATCTGTTCGATCTGCTTCTCGATGTCGATGCCGCGCAGCAGTTCACGGATGCCCTCGGCACCCATCATGGCGACGAACTCGCCCTCGCCGTATTCGTCGCACTTCGCGAGGTAGTCGTCTTCCGACATGATCTGGCTCTTCTTGAGCGGGGTCATGCCGGGTTCGAGCACCACGAATGCTTCAAAGTACAGCACGCGCTCGATGTCGCGCAGCGTCATGTCGAGCACCATGCCCAGACGCGACGGCAGCGACTTCAGGAACCAGATGTGCGCGGTCGGCGCGGCCAGTTCGATGTGGCCCATGCGCTCGCGGCGCACCTTGGCCAGCGTCACTTCAACGCCGCACTTCTCGCAGATCACGCCACGGTGCTTCAGGCGCTTGTACTTGCCGCACAGGCACTCGTAGTCCTTGATCGGGCCAAAGATCTTGGCGCAGAACAGGCCGTCGCGTTCCGGCTTGAACGTACGGTAGTTGATCGTTTCCGGCTTCTTCACTTCGCCGTACGACCACGAACGGATCTTCTCGGGCGAGGCCAGGCCGATCTTGATCGCGTCGAACTGCTCTTCCTGCTGAACCTGCTTAAAGAGATCGAGCAATGCTTTCATTGCAACTCCTTGTTTCGCCGTGGCACCGAACTCTCTTCGGCGCCGCGGCATTCATCCTGTGGGAAATCCTGCTCTGCTGTTGTGTCGACAGGGTGCCGGCCGCAGCCGGCACCCGCATCGGCCCGATCAGTAGCGATCGAGGTCGATGTCGATACCCAGCGAGCGGATTTCCTTCACCAGCACGTTGAACGATTCCGGCATGCCGGCGTCGATCGAGTGCTCGCCCTTGACGATGTTTTCGTACACCTTGGTACGGCCGTTCACGTCATCGGACTTGACCGTCAGCATTTCCTGCAGCACGTACGAGGCGCCATAGGCTTCCAGTGCCCAAACTTCCATCTCACCGAAACGCTGGCCACCGAACTGGGCCTTACCGCCCAGCGGCTGCTGCGTCACCAGCGAGTACGGGCCGGTGGAACGGGCGTGCATCTTGTCATCGACCAGGTGGTGCAGCTTCAGCATGTGCATCACACCCAGCGTGACCGGACGCTCGAACGCTTCGCCGGTGCGGCCGTCGAACAGCGTGACCTGCTGCTTGGACGGGGTCAGGCCCTTCTCCTTCGCGATCTCTTCCGGATAGGCGAGGTCCAGCATGCGGCGGATTTCGTCCTCATGCGCACCATCGAACACCGGCGTCGCGAACGGCACGCCCTTCTTCAGGTTCTCGGCCAGTTCCAGGACTTCCGAATCCGACAGGCTGTCGAGGTCTTCGACCTTGCCGCTCTCGTTGTAGATCTGCGTGAGCAGCTTGCGCACTTCGGCTGCCTTGGCTTGCGCCTTCAGCATGTTGCCGATGCGCTCGCCCAGACCGCGTGCGGCCCAGCCCAGGTGCGTCTCGAGAATCTGGCCCACGTTCATCCGCGAAGGCACGCCCAGCGGGTTCAGCACGATGTCGGCAGGCGTACCGTCAGCCATGTAGGGCATGTCTTCGATCGGGGTGATCTTGGACACGACACCCTTGTTGCCGTGACGGCCGGCCATCTTGTCGCCAGGCTGCAGGCGGCGCTTGACGGCCAGGTACACCTTGACCATCTTGATCACGCCCGGCGGCAGTTCGTCGCCCTGCGTGAGCTTCTTGCGCTTCTCTTCGAAGGCCAGGTCGAACTCGTGGCGCTTCTGCTCGATGGCTTCCTTGACGGCTTCCAGCTGCGCAGCAACTTCCTCGTCGGCCGGACGGATGTCAAACCAGTGGTACTTGTCGACGTCTGCCAGGTATTCCTTGGTCAGCTTCGCGCCCTTGGCCAGCTTCTTCGGACCGCCGTTGACGGTCTTGTCGAGCAGCAGGCGCTCCAGACGCTGGAACGCGTCGCCTTCCACGATACGCAGCTGGTCGTTCAGGTCCAGGCGGTAGCGCTTCAGTTCGTCGTCGATGATCGACTGGGCACGCTTGTCGCGGGTCACGCCTTCGCGGGTGAAGACCTGGACGTCGATCACGATGCCGCTCATGCCCGACGGCACGCGCAGCGAGGTGTCCTTCACGTCCGAAGCCTTCTCGCCGAAGATCGCGCGCAGCAGCTTCTCTTCCGGGGTCAGCTGGGTCTCGCCCTTCGGCGTGACCTTGCCCACCAGCACGTCGCCGGCTTCCACTTCGGCACCGATGTAGGTGATGCCGGACTCGTCCAGACGCGCCAGTTGCGCTTCGGCGAGGTTGGAAATGTCGCGCGTGATTTCTTCCGGTCCCAGCTTGGTGTCGCGGGCAACGACCGACAGTTCCTCGATGTGGATCGAGGTATAGCGGTCTTCGGCCACCACACGCTCCGAGATCAGGATCGAATCCTCGAAGTTGTAGCCGTTCCACGGCATGAACGCCACCAGCATGTTCTGGCCGAGCGCCAGCTCGCCGAGGTCGGTCGAGGCGCCATCGGCAATGACGTCGCCGCGGGCCACGTGATCGCCCACCTTGACCATCGGACGCTGGTTGATGTTGGTGTTCTGGTTCGAGCGCGTGTACTTGATCAGGTTGTAGATGTCCACGCCGACTTCACCGGCCACGGCTTCGTCGTCGTTCACGCGGATCACGATACGCATCGCATCGACGTAGTCCACCACGCCGCCACGCGTAGCCTGCACGGCAGTACCCGAGTCGACCGCAACGGTGCGCTCGATGCCGGTGCCGACCAACGGCTTGTCCGGACGCAGGCAAGGCACGGCCTGACGCTGCATGTTTGCGCCCATCAGTGCACGGTTCGCGTCATCGTGCTCGAGGAACGGCACCAGCGAGGCAGCGGCCGACACGATCTGCGACGGCGCCACGTCGATGTACTGCACGCGGTCCGGCGTCACCATGCGGGTTTCCCGCTCGGAGCCCTCACGCGACGACACCAGTTCGTCGATCAGGTTGCCTTCGCCATCGACAGTCGCGTTGGCCTGCGCCACCACGTACTTGCCTTCCTCGATCGCGGACAGGTAGTCGACCTGGTCGGTCAGCTTGCTGTCGACCACCTTGCGGTACGGCGTTTCCAGGAAGCCGTATTCGTTCAGGCGGGCGTACAGTGCCAGCGAGTTGATCAGACCAATGTTCGGACCTTCCGGCGTTTCGATCGGGCACACGCGGCCGTAGTGGGTCGGGTGCACGTCGCGGACTTCAAAGCCTGCGCGCTCGCGCGTCAGGCCGCCCGGGCCCAGTGCGGAAACACGACGCTTGTGCGTGATTTCCGACAGCGGGTTGGTCTGGTCCATGAACTGCGACAGCTGCGACGAACCGAAGAACTCGCGGATCGCCGACGAGATCGGCTTCGAGTTGATCAGGTCGTGCGGCATCAGGTTCTCGGTCTCGGCCTGGCCCAGACGTTCCTTGACAGCACGCTCCACGCGCGACAGGCCGGCGCGGAACTGGTTTTCGGCCAGTTCGCCGACGCAACGCACGCGACGGTTGCCCAGGTGATCGATATCGTCGACTTCGCCCTTGCCGTTACGCAGGTTGACCAAGATCTTGATGGTCTCGAGGATGTCCTCGTCCTGCAGCACCATGCTGCCCTCGCCGCTCGGACGCGACAGACGGCTGTTGACCTTCATGCGGCCAACGCGCGACAGGTCGTACGACTCTTCGCTGTAGAACAGGCGCTGGAACAGCGCTTCCACAGCTTCTTCGGTCGGCGGCTCGCCCGGGCGCATCATGCGATAGATCGCGATACGGGCAGCGGTCTGGTCGGCGGTCTCGTCCACGCGCAGGGTCTGCGACATGTACGGGCCCTGATCCAGGTCGTTGGTGTAGAGGGTCTGGATCTGCTTGACGCCGGCTTCGCGCAGGTTTTCCAGCAGCGTTTCGGTCAGTTCGTCATTGGCGTTGGCAATCACCTCGCCGGTATCCGGGTCGATGATGTTCTTCGCCAGCACGCGGCCCAGCAGGTAGTCTTCCGGAACGCTGATCAGCTTGGTGCCGGCCGAATCCAGATCGCGGATGTGCTTGGCGTTGATCCGCTTGTCCTTCTCGACCACCACGCGGCCGTTCTTGTCGAGGATGTCGAAGCGCGCGACTTCACCGCGCAGGCGCTCGGGCACGAACTCCAGCTGCGCGCCTTCCGACTGCAGCGTGAAGTTGTCGAACACGAAGAAGTGCGCGAGGATCTGTTCCGGCGTCAGGCCGATCGACTTCAGCAGGATCGTCACCGGCATCTTGCGGCGGCGGTCGACGCGGAAGTACAGGATGTCCTTCGGATCGAATTCGAAGTCCAGCCACGAACCGCGGTAGGGGATGATACGTGCCGAGAACAGCAGCTTGCCCGAGCTGTGCGTCTTGCCCTTGTCGTGCTCGAAGAACACGCCAGGCGAGCGGTGCAACTGGGACACGATGACACGCTCGGTGCCGTTGATCACGAACGAACCGGTGGAAGTCATGAGCGGAATTTCGCCCATGTACACTTCCTGTTCCTTCACTTCCTTCACCTTGCCCGGGTTCTCGCGATCGTTGATGATCAGGCGAACCTTGGCACGCAGGGCCGAATGGAACGTCAGGCCACGCTGTTGGCACTCCTTGACGTCGAACGGTGGGTTGGACAGGTGATACGAGACAAACTCCATACGGGCAAGCCCGTTATGGGATGAGATGGGGAAAATCGCGCTGAACGCAGCCTGCAGCCCCTCGGTTTTGCGACGCGCGGGCGGCGTATCCGCTTGCAAGAACTGGGTGTAGGATTCAATCTGGGTGGCAAGCAGGAATGGAACCTGGTGAACCGTCGCGCGCTTCGCAAAACTTTTGCGAATGCGCTTCTTTTCGGTGAAGCTGTACGCCATGGGATCTCCGAATCATCGCAGGGCGGCTGGACCTGGCCGCGCCTGAGGTGTTCAGCGACTGGGAGGGGATTTGGCGGTTGGCCGCTACCAACCTCTGGCTGACGGTGTCCGCACGCTGCGGGCGGTGTGGTCATTGCCTTGGCGCAATGCCTGCACTCACCCGGGGGACACCCGACCAAACTTGTCTTCTGCAGTCGGTTCAGAAGACAAACATCAGCAGCAACCACTTAGTGTGCCACTGATGTTTGGCTTCTGCTGAGGCAACGGAAAATTCCGCCTGCCACGCAGTGCTTACATCACATTTTCTTGTGCCGAGTGGAGAATAAAATACACTCGCACAAGCGCAAAAAGGCTGGCGCCGGGAAATCTCCCTTTGCCAGCCCCATTCGCGTGCCGCGGAGGCACGCGAGCATTGCTTACTTGACTTCGGCCTTTGCGCCGGCGTCTTCCAGCTTCTTCTTGGCGTCGGCAGCAGTAGCCTTGTCCACGCCTTCCTTGACGGGCTTCGGTGCGCCATCGACCAGGTCCTTGGCTTCCTTCAGGCCCAGACCGGTGATTTCGCGAACAGCCTTAATCACGCCAACCTTGTTGGCGCCGACTTCGGCCAGGATCACGTTGAACTCGGTCTGCTCTTCGGCAGCAGCGGCACCGCCCGCGCCCGGGGCAGCAGCCACGGCCATGGCAGCGGCGGACACGCCAAACTTCTCTTCAAACGCCTTGACCAGGTCGTTCAGTTCCATCACGGACATCGAGCCTACTGCTTCGAGGATGTCGTCTTTGGTGATTGCCATTTGAAATACTCCTAGATTTGATTCGGTATCGGTATTGCGATCGGTAAGTGCGAGGCCTGGATTGCCTTAGGCACCGGCAGCTTCCGCTTCCGCGGGAGCGCCTTCGGCCTTCTTGGCGGACAGAGCGGCCAGCAGACGGGCGAAGCCCGACACCGGTGCCTGCATCACGCCCAGCAGCTGAGCAATCAGTTCTTCGCGGCTCGGGATCGAAGCCAGCGCCTTCACGGCGGCAGCATCGAGAACCTTGCCGTCATACGAACCTGCGCGCAGAACCAGCTTGTCGTTGGTCTTCGCGAAGTCGTTCAGAACCTTGGCCGAGGCCACTGCATCTTCGGAAATACCGTAGATCAGCGGACCGGTCATTTGCTCTGCGAGGCCTGCAAACGGCGTACCTTCCACAGCGCGGCGGGCCAGCGTGTTCTTCAGAACACGCAGGTACACGCCTTGCTGACGGGCAGAGCTACGCAGCTTGGTCAGATCGCCAACCGTAATGCCGCGATATTCGGCCACGACGATGGTCTGGGCTTTGGCGACTTGCGCCGAAACCTCAGCAACGACGGCCTTCTTATCTTCAATATTGAGTGGCACGGTTAAGCTCCAAAACGATGCTTGTCCTCCGGATCTGCCGGAGTACGCACATCAGTCCAAACGAACGGCGTCCGATTGGCCCGAATCACCCGGGACAGGCCCGGATTCATCAATCCCTTCGGGTGCGCCATCTGCGCTGGTTGTCCGGGGTTCGTCATGCGTGGCACAAGGCCCCGCCTGGACGTCCTGGCCGATTAAGCCCACATCCCTGACTGCGGTCATGTGGACACCAGCGGTCTTTGATAACCAGCGGCAACTGCCTGAACACAACGTGCCCGGCTGCCGCCACTGCCCAAAGCCTTGCTCCTTCTTCCTGCCCTGCCGCCTGGCAGGACCGGTTCCGGAGCGATCCCCGCTTGCGCCGGGATCTTCAATTCGCGGCCGACCGATGTTATCGGGTCCGGTCAGCCATTGCCGTCAGCTCAGGCCGACAGCGAAGCCTGTTCCACGCGCACGCCAACGCCCATGGTGGACGAAACAGCGATCTTGCGCAGGTACACGCCCTTGCTCGTCGCCGGCTTGGCCTTGACGAGCGCCTCCAGCAGTGCGGACAGGTTGCTCTTCAGGGCGGTGTCCTCGAACGAGCGGCGGCCGATGGTGGCGTGGATGATACCGGCCTTGTCGACACGGAACTGAACCTGACCAGCCTTGGCGTTCTTCACAGCCTGGGCGACGTCCGGGGTCACGGTGCCAACCTTCGGGTTCGGCATCAGGCCGCGCGGGCCCAGGATCTGGCCCAGCGTACCGACGATACGCATCGTGTCCGGCGAAGCGATCACGACGTCGAAGTTCAGGTTGCCGGCCTTGACTTGCTCGGCCAGGTCTTCCATGCCGACGATGTCAGCGCCAGCTGCCTTGGCGGCTTCGGCCTTTTCGCCCTGCGCGAACACAGCCACGCGAACCGACTTGCCGGTACCAGCCGGAAGCACCACGGAGCCACGAACCACCTGGTCCGACTTCTTGGCGTCGATGCCCAGTTGCACGGCCACGTCGATCGATTCGTCGAACTTCGCCGAGGCGCAGCCCTTCACCAGGCCCAGGGCCTCGTCGATCGGGTAGAACTTGGTACGCTCGATCTTCGCCTTGTTGGCGGCGACGCGCTTGGAAACCTTAGCCATTTACAGACCCTCCACGGTGATGCCCATCGAACGAGCCGAGCCAGCGATGGTGCGCACGGCGGCGTCCAGGTCGGCGGCGGTCAGGTCAGCGTTCTTGGCCTTGGCGATTTCTTCAGCCTGGGCGCGGGTGATCTTGCCAACCTTGTCCGTGTGCGGCTTCGGCGAACCCTTGGTCACGCCGGCTGCCTTCTTGATCAGCACGGTCGCGGGGGGCGACTTCATCACGAACGTGAAGCTCTTGTCGGCGAAGGCGGTAATCACCACCGGCACCGGCAGACCAGGCTCCATGCCTTGGGTCTGGGCGTTGAACGCCTTGCAGAACTCCATGATGTTCAGACCACGCTGACCCAGTGCGGGACCAACGGGCGGGGAGGGATTTGCCTTACCAGCCGGAATCTGCAGCTTGATAAAGCCAATGATCTTCTTGGCCATCTTTACTCCAATCCGGATCGCTCCGCTTCGGGAAACAATCCTGTTGAGTCGTAACGCGCTGTCGCCATGCCGTCGGCATCGCCTCGCGCTCCTCTTTGGCCTCGCCTTGCGGCGCTGCCGATGCGGGCTGGCATGCCGTCAAGCATGCCGGCCAGCAAATCCTTAGACCTTCTCGACCTGGCCGAACTCCAGCTCGACCGGCGTTGCGCGCCCGAAGATCGTGACCGAGACGCGCAGACGCGACTTTTCGTAGTTCACTTCCTCGACGTTGCCGTTGAAATCGGTGAATGGGCCGTCCTTGACGCGGACCATCTCACCCACTTCGAACAGCGTCTTGGGACGCGGCTTCTCGACCCCTTCCTGCATCTGGGTCATGATCTTGTCGACCTCGCGCTGCGAGATCGGGCTCGGGCGGTTGCGTGCCCCGCCCACGAAGCCGGTCACCTTGCTGGTGTTCTTCACCAGGTGCCAGGTCTCGTCCGTCATTTCCATTTCCACGAGCACATAGCCCGGGAAGAAACGGCGCTCGGTGACCGACTTGTG
Source organism: Cupriavidus sp. IDO (assembly GCF_000812465.1). Lineage (GTDB taxonomy): Bacteria > Pseudomonadota > Gammaproteobacteria > Burkholderiales > Burkholderiaceae > Cupriavidus. Next base: position 17,789 of record NZ_JWMA01000041.1, read on the forward strand.
GCCACCCTTGATTTCCACGACTTCTTCGGACGGCACCAGGATGCGGCCAAACTTGTCCTGCATCTCCGCGCGTTCGATGCGTTCCTGCAGCGCGCGCTGCACGCTCTTCTCCATGCCGGAGTAGGCGTGCACGACATACCAGCGCTTCTTCGACGAAGGCGATTCGGCTGCGGTGGTTTCCTGCTGAACGTTATCCGTCATGTGCTACCTCTTATTTCCAGCCCAGTACGAGCGAGAAGATGACCCACTCGATGAGCTTGTCAGCCGACCACAGGAACAGCGCCATGATCACCACGAAGGCAAACACCAGGCCAGTCATCTGGCCGGCTTCCTTGCGCGTCGGCCAGACGACCTTGCGAACTTCCCGATACGATTCTTTGGCGAACCCGATGAAATCCTTGCCCGGTACAGACACGAGGGCAACGACGATACCGAGAGCGATACCTCCGAACAGTGCGGCGCCACGTACGTAAGACGGTTGCTGTGCCAGTGCATAGAAACCGATGACGCCGGCAACCACCAGAAGCACCGCAGCCCCGAGCATCCACTTGCCGCTGGAGGCGTTCACGGTTTCAACATTGGGATTGGCCATGTTTCGCAAACGAGACTAAGCCGCGTCACGATTGCTCCTCGCGACGCGGCTGATTGATTTGGCAGGGGCAGAGGGAATCGAACCCCCAACCTTCGGTTTTGGAGACCGACGCTCTGCCAGTTGAGCTATACCCCTAAAACAACTTCGGGGTCGACGCTTGCGCCAACCCCTTCTGGCAACGAACGCGGCCGGTTGGTGCCGCGTTCGCTATCGAACAGCTTAGTCGAGGATCTTTGCCACGACGCCGGCGCCGACGGTACGGCCGCCTTCACGGATAGCGAAGCGCAGGCCTTCTTCCATGGCGATCGGGGCGAT